>CAVUKT010000001.1:0-84995 GCA_963742055.1 uncultured Actinomycetes bacterium
GTCTGGTCGTTGTGTTCCCACACTCCATCAACGCACAACCGTGGCGCACGGGATTACTCGTCGTGCGGCCGAACTGGCTGCGGCGCAGCACCAGCGCGACGGCGGCTTATGGCGGGCAGCGGGCCTGCCGCAGCCGGGCTGGTAATGGGGCGTGGGGCGGTTTCTCCCGCTCTCCCGTAAGCTGCCGACCGTGAAATTGCCGGCCTCGCCAGGCTCCGATCACGGCCGCAACCAGTTGCGTGCGGGCCACGACGCGCCCGGGTCCGCCCCGGGAGCAACTCCAGGGTCACCCGGCCCAGCCACGGCGCTTGCCCGGCCACGAACGGTGACCCGGCGCTGGCCCATCGCGGAACCGTGGCTGACTGCTGCTCGGGCTGCTCGTCTTGGTGGTCCACGACGTGGGGTACCTGCTCAGGCACCCGTTCTGGACCGACGAAGCCTGGGTCGCGGTCACCACCCGGTTCCCGCTGTCGCAACTGCCCGCGACGACCTCCAGCACGCCGATCGGCTGGTCGGCACTATGCGCGTGGTCACCGTCGGCCGGACGCAGACCGGCGGGCTGCTACCGCTCGGCTTCGCCGGGGCCAGCGTGATGATCGCCTACTGGTTCGCGCGCCGGATCGGCTGGCGGTGGCCGGCCGCCCCGGTCACCGCCCGCTGGCCGGGATTGGGGTGCTCCTCGTCCCGGCCATGCTCGTGCGCGATGACCTGAAGCAATACACCGCGGATGCCTGCATGGCATTGCTGACGCTCGCGCTGACCTCGCAGCTCGAACGCGAATGGTCGCGCTGGCGGCTGGCTGCCCTGTCGGTCTCTGTCTGGGGCGGCATGCTGCTGAGCCATACCGTCGCATTCGTCGGCGTCGCGGCGTTCGGAGCCGTGTGTGCCGTCCAGCTGGCCCGCCGCGCCTGGCGCCGCCTGGCCGAAGCGGTCGTCGGGCCCCGCCACGGCCATGCTCATGCTCGGCGTCTACGAGGGTTTCGATGCCCGCGCGGTCGTGCCCGGACTCACCGCCTACTGGGCGGGCTACTACCTGCCGGCACCATGGCCTGCGGGCCAGCACTACATTCGTGATCTCGCGTTTCAGCGCCGTTCATGCCTTTTTCGGCCTTGGGCCGGTGTGGCTGGGACTCCCGCTGTTCATAGCCGGGCTGGTCGCCATCTTCCGGCTGGGCGGCCCGCCACGGCGATCGCGATCACCGCGCTCTGGCCGGAGATGCTCGCCCTCTCCGCCCTGAAGAAATACCCGTTCCTCGACGAGCGCACCTCGACCTTCCTGTTCGCGATCGCGGTCGTGGTCGCCGCGATCGGCGTGGCCGGGCTGGGCTCACTCCTGCGGCCCTGGCTCAAGGGCGGGGTAGCCGCCATATTGGCGGCCGCCGCCGCGGTGGCCTTCACCGTCGCCGCTCACCCGTATGTGCGAAGCCACTCGATCCCGCACGAGGACGTGCGCGATCAGGCTCGCTACGTGGCCACGCACGCCACGCCCGGCGACGTGATCCTGGTCAACCTGAGCAGCAACTGGGGCTTTGCCTACTACTGGCCGGCCGGCGCCGCCTGCCGGGCCGACCCCGCCGTTTTGCAGGGATACGAGGCGTATTTCCCGGGGCAGCCACGCATTATCGTCGCGCGCGGCCGGGACCTCGCGGGCGTCAACGCAGCGCTGTACCCTGGCCCTGGCGCGGGCCCGGCAGCATGCCTGCAGCCGGATCTGGCTGGTCCGCACGCACCTGTCGGGAACCGAGCAAGCGGCGTGGACCGCGGCGCTGCGCCAGCAGAGACTGGTCAGCAGGCAGGCCAGGGCACCCGGGTTGCTGGTGGTGCAGCCTGGCCGTGGATCAGCAGGCGGTGCCGCGCGGTGCCCGGGCGGGGGCCCGGCCGCAGGGGGCCGAAGCCCCGGTGGGTGATTATGACTTGCTGACGGGCAGCGCGTAAGCGCTTGCATGGTTTCGCGGCCTCGGAGCCGACTGCTTTCGTCCGTACGCTAGATCCCGACGGCCACCACGATGGTATGGTATGTGGTATGGCATCGAAGAAGGTGACAATCACCCTCGACGAGGCGCAGCTCGAACGTATTCCGCGCCCTCGTGGATGCGGGAATCGCGGCCAGCGTTTCCGGGTTCGTGCAGCACGCTGTCGGCGTCTCCTTGGATGACGTGGCCTTGGTTGGGGGCATTGCTCGCCAAGGCGCTGCAGGAAACCTGTGGTGCGCTCTCCGAGAGCGAGCGGGCCTGGGCTGACGAAGTGCTCGGTGTCACACAGCGTGGGGGCAGGTCGGCGGCCTGATGCCGGGCGTCACCCTCGACGCAGGCGGCCTCATCGCCCTGGACCGAAACGACCGCCGCGTGGTGATTCTCCCTGGCCCGCGCACATGAAACCGGCGCCCGGGTCACCGTTCCGGCGACGGCGCTGGCCCAGGCCGCCCTCGCGGCCGGATCGGCAGGTCCGGCTGCGTGCCTGGTTCGGCAACCTCAACAGACGTGGTTCGACCTCGGCCGGGTGGACGGCTACAAATGTTGGCCTGCTGCTCGCGGCGAGCGGGACAGCCGATATCGCCGATGCCCATGTGGTCATCTGTGCGCGCCGCGCAGGGCAGCGGGTTGTCACCTCCGATCCCGGCGATCTCCGTCTGCTTGACCCTGCCGTCCGATTGATCACGATCTGAGAGTCCGGCGCTCGTCACTCGATCGACATCGTGGTTATCGATAGCAGGCGGGGCTCAGCCTCCACCACCCTGGTCCGGTGAGGCCCTGCACTTTCGGCTGGACCAGGCCCAGGCATGACTCCAGCCCGTGGTACAGGCCGTCAGTGGGTGTGTGCATCCGGCGAGGACGGGCCCGTGAAGGCCGGGCCTGTTGCGGATCAGGCTGGTGCGGCCCGGGTTGTCCACGTGAAGCTACCCGCCTCGGGAAAGCCGCCCGGCCAGGGAGTCGGCGACCTGGCGGCCCAGCGCATCGGCCTTGCGTGCCGGAAGATCAGGATCGACCCAGCCCTCGATTTCGACCCGCAAAGCTCGTCCTGTCCAGCGAGCCCGGGTGTGTGCGTGGATAACTCCTGGGGCCGTCCGCTAAGGCTTTCGCGCCCGCCGACGATGAGCTTGTACCGGGCGACGACCTGGTTCCCGACGATACCCAGCGCGGCGCCGACGATGCCCAGGGCAACGTGGCTGGTGGCGCCGTGATCGATGAACTTGCGGATGCTCTGGTACCCGGCGAACGCCGCGCTCGCCCAGATGACTACCGCGATCCCGATCCCGGCCAGGTCCTCGGCCCGATCCAGGCCGTGGGGATACCGTTCGGTCGGCCCTTTCCGCGAGAGCCGGAAGCCCAGGAACACCACGGCGCTGGTCGAGACGTCGGACAGATTGTGGATGGCGTCGCCTGGTAGAGCCTGACCGAGCCGGTGGCTGATGCGGGCCCGGACTCGCTGTACCTGGGTCCAACTGATCGTCACCCGGTTTGAGCCTGGGGTCATGCTTGACGCTTTCCAGGGTCTGGCCTGGCTGCCAGGCGAGCAGCCGCCAGCTCAGCGGCGTACCCCGATTGCGGGCCCACGCTGAGAGCATGGGGCTATGGATACCGACCAGCAGGTGCAGGTGATTGAGGGGCGCCTCAACGCCCTCGACGGCATGCCGGTCAGCGACGACCCGTCCGCTCGCGAAGCCTTCACCCACGTCATGGTGACCGTCAGTCGCATCAGCCAGCTCTCCGCGCAAGTGCGGGGGCAGGCTCTCATAGGCGCGGACGCGCCCGCCGATGACATCCTCGAAAGACTCAGGACGTGGCTGGACCGCCTCGTCAGTGCCCTGACGCAGATCGTCGCTAGCTCTTCCGGAGCCAGATCGTTCTCGGTCTGTCCGGGGCCCACGTTGCTGTGACGGTGGACTTCGGGCGGCTCGAAAGCGGCTCAGCGTAGGCAGTCTGGGTGCTCCCACGCCCCCGGGTTCTGCGCACGCAGGCTACGGAGCTGCCTCCCCCGTCTCGAGGTCTACGCGCATCGGCCTACGGTCCGCCACTGGCGGAGGGCCAGGAGCGAAAAATGCGTGGCCTGCGGGTGAGGGTTCGCGGGCACCCCCGCCATGGTTTCGATCACTTGGGGGCCGGACCTGGCCGAAGGTCAACGACGCAACGTGCGCGGCGGCCTTTGCGCCGTCATTTCTCGATCCGCCCCGCGCTGCTCGCTGCACTGGCCGGGGACGGTCCACGCTGGAATTCGCGGTGGGTACCGGGCGGGGAGAGCACGCGGGCACCTGCGTTCCGGGACCGATTCCGCCCGGACCCGCCCCCCGGACCATTCACACGGCGGAAGGATGTCGAGGCGTACCGCGACGTCACCGTGACCTCGACTGCGACCTGCGTGAACGGGGCGGCACTCCCGGGGCTCCGATGCCTATGAGGGCAGCGCGAAGAATTCCAGCGCGATGTTGTCCGGATCACGGAAGGACAGAGCAGAACCGTAACCGGCATCGACGACACCGCCATTGACGATGCCGAGTTCGTCCAGCCGGGCCTTCCATGCTTCAAGTTCACTCCGGCTGCTGCAGGCGAAGGCCAGGTGGTCCAGGCCAACTCGGCGCTCATTGAAGGGAAGCGTGTCGGCCGGGTCGGGAAACTGGTGAAGTCCGACGAGGGTATGACCCCCGACGAGCATGACAGCACGCCGGAATGGACCGGGATCTTCGCCCAGGACCAGCTTCGTGTCGAAGAGTCGCTCGTACCACGGGATACTGCGGTCGAGATCGCTGACGGTCAGGGTCACATGGGCGATGGTCAGGGATTCAGGCATGTAAGCCTCCTAATATGGCCAGCGCGTGACGACCGTAATGCCGGGGCTCAGCGTAGCGCTCGGCTGACTCAGGAGCTTGCGGGGCGGGGGTCGTTGCGGGCCATCTGGGCGGCTCGCAGTTCCGCGTGCATCTCCCACGGGGCACGGGGCAGCACGTGCCCGGTCTCGAGCAGGGACTTGAGATTGGCGAACACGGCCGGCCATCCGGCCGAGATCGCCTTCACGGCATCGTCGTCGGCGAGGTTCGCATGAGTGACGGTGAGCCGGACGATCTCGTGAAAGGGCTCAATGTCAAAGGTCACCGTGGAGGGGCCGTTGGCAGGGTGGCTCCGGGGGCGTCGAACGTCAGGGTGAGCCGGTGAGGTGGCACAGACTCCACCACCGTGCCGATCACATCAGCGATGCCTGATCCGTTGACGCGCCGGTGTTCCCAGCCTGAGCCGGCCCGCCAGTCGGAGACGTTGCTATGCCCCCAGTAGCTGGCGGTCAGGTCCGGGTCGGTCAATGCGTCCCACACCCGCTCCGGTGAGCTTTCGATGTAGGTGACGTACACGTATTCGGGTCGTCCGGCCATGGTGCCCTCCTCTGCTCGTTGCTTGATGGCGCTCAGCGCCCGCAGGCGTGGTCGCTTCAAATTTCTCGATCCAGCGTTCCTGGATGTTCCAGAGCGGGACGGGGTTGAGATAGTGCAACTTCTCCCGGCCGCGGCGAATCGTGGTGATGAGGTTCGCGGCCTCGAGAATGCCCAGATGCTGGGTCGCTGACTGCCGCGCCATCTCCAGCGGCCCGCACAACTCTCCGAGGGTCTGGCCGTTTCGCTCGCGCAGCCTGTCCAGCAGGGCCCTCCGCGTCGGATCGGCCAGGGCCCTGAACACCGCGTCGTCATCGCCCACCCGGCGATTATGCAGGTATCTACCTGCATAAGTCAAAGGCTCGTTGCGGCGCCCGCCGGCCAGCGCTGCCGCCGCCACGCTGCCAGCCACGCGCGCCAGCCGGCGCCGCTGCCGCCGGTCACGGCGGCTAGCCCGCCACGGGGACCGTGTCGGGCGCGAGCTCCATGTCGGGGCTGGCCCCGGCCGCCGCGGCGCGCCGCCCGAACACGAGGACGTACCCCACGAACGCCACCTCGGCCACCGCGCCGATGCCGATCCGGGCCCAGGCCGGCAGCGGCGAGGGAGTCACGAACGCCTCGATAACCCCGGAGACCAGCAGCACCACGATCAGCCCGAGCGCGATCGTGAGCGAGGACCGGCCCTCCTCGGCCAGCGCCCGCCCGCGGGGCCGGGGCCCAGGGTCGATGATGCTCCAGCCCAGGCGCAGCCCGGCCGCCGCGGCCAGGAACACCGCCGTGAGCTCGAGCATCCCGTGCGGCAGGATCAGGGTGAAGAACAGCCCGCCCCGGCCGTGCGCGACCATCAGGCCGCCTTCGACCCCGGCGTTGGCCGCGTTCTCGAACAGCACCAGCAGCGTGGGCAGCCCGAGCAGCACGCCGAAGATCAGCGCCTCGGCGGCGACCCACACGTTGTTGGTCCACACCTTCGCGGCGAACGAACTGGCCGCGTACTGCGAGTAGTAGCCCCGGAACTGGTGATTCACCAGCTGGCGGACGCTGGCGCCGGGCAGCAGCGCGGCCTGCACCCCCGGGGACCGGGCCACCCACCAGCCCAGCAGGACCCCGACCAGGATGGACCCGCCCGCGGTCCCCGCCCACCACCACCGGAGCCGGTAGGCCATGGCCGGGAACGACACCACGGCGAACCGGCCCACCGCCGACCAGGCGGGCACGTGCGAGCCGGTCACCGTGGTCCGGGCCTGGGCGACCCGGCTGGACAGCCGGGCGGCGAGCGCCGGATCGTGCCCGGATGCGCGCAGCACGGACAGGTGCGTGGTGGTCCGCTGGTACAGCGTGACCAGCTCGTCGACCTCGTCGCCGGTCAGCCGCCGACGCCGCCGGACGAGTTCGTCTAGCCTGGCCCAATCGGCCTGGTGTGCGGCTACAAATGCGTCGACGTCCACTCCAGGCAGCCTACTGACAGACTGGGGAACCGCGTGGCCGAGGTGATCACCGGCGAAGCCGTCGTCATCGACGTGCCCCTGGCCCGCTTCCCGAGCCGCACCCTGGCCCTGCTCATCGACATCGCGATCCAGCTGGTGCTGCTGTTCGGGCTGGGCGGCGTGGCGCTGGCCGCCGGGGCCGGCGGCGGCCTCGACGCGGCGGCGGTCGCGGCGATCTCGCTGACCGTCTCCGTGGCGATCATCGTGGGCTACCCGACCCTCTTCGAGACCCTGAGCCGCGGCCGGTCGCTGGGCAAGCTGGCCCTCGGGCTGCGCGTGGTCAGCGACGACGGCGGCCCGGAGCGATTCCGCCAGGCGCTGATGCGGGCCCTGGCCGGGGTCCTGGAGATCTGGCTGACCATCGGCTTCCTCGCGCTGGTCACCTCGCTGCTGTCGTCCGGCGGCAAGCGCCTCGGCGACATCTTCGCCGGCACGTTCGTCATCACCGAGCGGCTGCCCGGCCGGCGCGGCACGACCGCCCCGATGTCGGCGCTGCCCCCGGCGCTGGCCGCCTGGGCGGCCACGGCCGAGCTGTCCGGGCTGACCGACGCCACCGCGGAGACCGCGCGCCAGTACCTGAGCCGGTATTTCGACTTCACCCCGGCGACCCGGGAGGAGTTCGGCCGCCGGATCGCCGCCGCGGTGGCCGCCCAGGTGACCCCGCCCCCGCCGGCCGGCACCACCCCGCCCGACTACCTGTCCGCGGTGCTCGCCGAGCGCCGGAACCGGGCGCACGCCCGGATGACCGCCCAGGCCGGCCCCGGCTCACCCGCCGGGGCCGGCACGCCCGCCGGGGCCGCGCCGCCGAGACTGCGCCCGGGGCCAGCCCACCGGGACCGCCGGCGACGCTCCCGCCACGCCCGCCGAGGCGCCCCGCCAGTCCGCCGACTCCCACCCAGCGCCCGACCCAGTCCCGGCCCCGACCCCGCGCCGCCTCGCCCGGGCGGCTTCCTCCCCCCTCGCTGACCACGGCCGGGTCACGAGCCGACTTTCCCGTGTGACGTGCGCCAGGGTCCGATTTGACCGCTTGCCGCGAGCCGTTCACGGGAAGAGCCGCCGGGCAGCTAGGGCTGCTGCCAGGAGTCCAGGTACTCCTGCTGGGCCGGGCTCAGCTCGTCGATGGCGGCGCCCGTCGCGCCGAGGGCCAGGCGGGCGATCTCGTCGTCGATGGCGGCCGGGACCCGGTGCACACCCGGCAGCAGCGAACCGTGCTCGCGGGCCAGCCAGGCCAGCACCAGCGCCTGCCCGGCGAACGACACGTCCATGACCATGGGCGGGTTGCCCTCCGCGGCGACCAGGTTGACGATCCGCCCCTCGGCCAGCAGCAGCAGCCGCCGCCCGTCGGCGAGCACGTACTCGTCGGTGTGCGGCCGCACATCCCGCTCCACGCTGACCGCCAGCCCGGCCAGCGCCCGCACGTCGATCTCCACGTCGAAATGGCCGGCGTTGGCCAGGATCGCGCCGTCCCGCATCACGGCCAGGTGCGCGGCGGTGATCACCTCCCGCGAGCCCGTCGCGGTGATGAACACCTCGCCGATCGGCGCCGCGTCCGCCATCGGCAGCACCCGGTAGCCCTGCATCATCGCGTCGAGCGCCCGGACCGGATCGACCTCGGTCACGATGACCTGCGCGCCGAGCCCCCGGGCCCGCTGGGCGATGCCCCGGCCGCACCAGCCGTACCCGGCCACCACCACGGTCCGGCCCGCCAGCATGATGTTGGTGGCCCGGATGATCCCGTCGATGGTGGACTGGCCGGTGCCGTACGTGCTGTCCAGCATGAGCCGGGTGCCGGTGGCGTCCGCGGCGACCGCGGGGAAGGCGAGCGTGCCCTCGCTGGCCATCCGGCGCAGCCGGATGACCCCGGCCGTGGTGGACTCGCACCCGCCCAGCACCTTGCCGAGCAGGTCGGGCCGCTCCCCGTGCAGCGCCTCCATCAGGTCGCCGCCGTCGTCGACGACCAGGTCCGGGCCGGCGTCCAGGGCCCGGTGGATGTGCTCTTCGTAGGCCGCCCGGTCGGCCCCGGCCCGGGCGAACACCACCGCCGCGCCGCAGGCGTCCAGCGCGGCCGCGATGTCGTCCTGGGTGGACAGCGGGTTCGAGGCGGCCAGGTAGACCTGCGCGCCCCCCGCGCGCAGCGTCTGCACCAGCACCGCCGTCTCCGCGGTGACGTGCAGGCAAGCCGCTACCGTATGGCCGGCCAGCGGTTGTTCCCTAACGAAAACCTTGCCGATGCCGGTCAGCACCGGCATGGAACGCTGGGCCCAGCCGATCCGGGCCAGACCCGCGCCGGCCAGCCCGGCGTCCGCGATGTCGGACGGGGCGCCGGGCGGCCGCTCGCTCATGGGGTTGGTGACGTGTCTTTAGTAGCGGTAGTGGTCCGGCTTGTACGGGCCCTCCACCGGGACGCCGATGTAGCCGGCCTGCTCCTTGGTCAGCTCGGTGAGCCGGACCCCCAGCGCGTCCAGGTGCAGCCGGGCCACCTTCTCGTCCAGGTACTTGGGCAGCGTGTGCACGCCCACCGGGTACTCATCCGCCTTGGTGAACAGCTCGATCTGGGCGATGACCTGGTTGGTGAAGGAGTTGGACATCACGAAGCTCGGGTGGCCGGTGGCGTTGCCCAGGTTGAGCAGCCGGCCCTCGGACAGGACGATGATCGCGTGGCCGTCGTTGAACTGCCACTCGTCCACCTGCGGCTTGATGATCATCCGCCGGATGCCGGGGATCCGGGCCAGCCCGGCCATGTCGATCTCGTTGTCGAAGTGGCCGATGTTCCCCACGATGGCCTGGTGCTTCATCATCCGCATCTGGTCGGCGGTGATGACGTCCCGGTTGCCGGTGGCGGTGACGAAGATGTCCGCGGTGGTGACCACGTCGTCCAGCTTGGCCACCTGGAAGCCGTCCATGGCCGCCTGCAGGGCGCAGATCGGGTCCACCTCGGTGACGATGACCCGGGCGCCCTGGCCGCGCAGCGACTGCGCGCAGCCCTTGCCCACGTCGCCGTAGCCGCAGACCACCGTGACCTTGCCGCCGATGAGCACGTCGGTGGCCCGCTTGATCCCGTCGATCAGCGAGTGGCGGCAGCCGTAGATGTTGTCGAACTTCGACTTGGTCACCGAGTCGTTGACGTTGATGGCCGGGAACGCGAGGGTGCCGGAGCTGGCCATCTCGTACAGCCGGTGCACGCCGGTGGTGGTCTCCTCGGTCACCCCGCGGATGCCCTCGGCCATCAGCGTCCACCGGTCCTTGCTGGTCTCCAGGGACTGGCGGAGCAGGTCGAGCACGACCTTCCACTCCTCGGCGTCGTCCTCGGCCGCGGACGGGACGGCCCCGGCGCCCTCGTACTCGGCGCCCTTGTGCACCAGCATGGTGGCGTCGCCGCCGTCATCGAGGATCATGTTCGGGCCGTCGTGGCCCGCCCAGGTCAGCGCCTGGTTCGTGCACCACCAGTACTCCTCCAGCGTCTCGCCCTTCCAGGCGAACACCGGGATGCCCTGGGGGTCCTCCGGGGTGCCCTCCGGCCCGACCGCGATCGCCGCGGCGGCGTGGTCCTGGGTGGAGAAGATGTTGCAGCTGGCCCAGCGGACCTGGGCGCCGAGGGCGGCGAGGGTCTCGATCAGGACAGCCGTCTGGATGGTCATGTGCAGCGATCCGGTGACCCGCGCCCCGCGCAGCGGCTGCGCGTCCGCGTACTCCTCCCGGACCGCCATCAGTCCCGGCATTTCGTGCTCGGCGAGCCGGATCTCCTTGCGCCCGAAGTCGGCGAGCGACAGATCGGCCACCTTGAACGGGACGGATTCGGTGGGCATGACACTCCTCAGCAGGATCACGGATGGTCGGCTCCCCCGACCGTACGGCACGGCCGGACCCAGGCGCAGCCTTCAGGCGGGTTTCTTGACAAAAAGATGTTAGATTCAGCCTATGCGGATCACGGAGGCCGCCCAGCGGCTCGGCACGTCCCCCCGGATGCTCCGCTACCGGGAGACCCTGGGCCTCCTGCCCGCCCTGGGCGGCGTGGGCGGGGTCGGGCCGAGGTGGCGGGCCGGAGCAGAGGCGGGCCGGGAGGGCGCGCGCAGCGGGGCGCGCGGCGGGACGCGGAGCGCGGCGCGGCCCGGGGCACCGCCAGTTCCGTGATCAGGACGTGGCCGCGGTGGCGCTGGCCCTGGACCTGGAGCGGCGGCTGGACATCAGCCCGGCCGCGCTGGCCTTCGGCCTGCGGGTGCTGGCCGAGCCCGGGGTCCGGGCCCAGGTCGCGGAGCTGGGCCGCCGGATCGGGCGGATCCCGCCCCCGCCCGGCAGCGCCCTGGATTTCGAGAAGGAGCGCGCCCTCCGCCTCCTCAGCATGGGACACGCGCCCGTCCGCCCAGCGCCGCCTGGCCCGGCGGGGCCGCCTGCCGTTCCCCGCGCTCCAGCGCATCCTCCAGCCCGCCGTCCCCCCGGACCACCCACGCCCTCCCCCCGCCCCTAACCCACGCCCGCCCCAGCCATCCCCCCGCCCGCCAGCCCGCGAGCAGTGGCCTCCCTCCCGGCTCCATCCCCTCCAGTCACACTCAGGCCCCTCCTGTCCCACTCTTCACGCCCGCCGTGCGCCTGTAACCGGACAAAACACCCGCCCATACCGCCACGTCGCGCGTGAAGAGTCAACCGACTGGCCATGAGTCAACTGGCCACTACATGATGTGGCCCGTGGTGCTGGCGATCGCATGACCTGCGGCGCTAGGGGTCCCGGGATTCGGGCTAGTCGCCTGGGCGGCGGGGGCGGCGCACCGCGCGGATGGCCGGGTCGGTGACATCCGCCTTGCCCGGCTGGTAGATATCGGGCTCCAGGTAGATCATCTCGGCGATCGGCACCGCGCTGCGGACCCGCCGTTCGGCCGCGTCGATCCCCGCGGCCACCAGCGCCGCGCTGTCCGCGCCGCTGATCGCGATCTTGGCCGCGACGAGCAGGCTCTCCGGGCCCATGTGCAGGGTCCGCAGGTGGATGACCCGCTGCACCTCCGGGCCCGCCTCCAGGGCCGTGACGATGGCCCGCTCCACCTCGGCGCCGGCCGACTCCCCGATCAGCAGGCTCTTCATCTCGACCGCCAGCACCGCGGCCACGCAGCCGAGCAGGATGCCGATGGCCAGCGAGCCCGCCCCGTCCCAGACCGGGTCGCCGGTGATGACGGTCAGCGCCACCCCGGCCAGCGCGAAGACCAGCCCGATCAGCGCGGCCAGGTCCTCCAGCAGGATGGCGGGCAGCTCGGGGGCCTTGGCCCGGCGGATGAACGCCCGCCACCCGTTCCGGCCGCGGACCAGGTTCGTCTCGTGCACCGCGGTGCGCAGCGAGAAGCTCTCCAGGCCCATCGCGATGATCAGGACCACGAAGGCCACCACCGGCGAATGGATCGGCTCCGGGCTGATGATCTTGTGGACGCCCTCGTACAGCGAGAACACCGCGCCCACCGTGAACAGCACCACGGCCACGATGAACGCGTAGAAGTAGCGTTCCCGGCCGAACCCGAACGGGTGCTCCTCGGTCTGTTCCTGCCGGGCCCGGTTGCGGCCGAGCAGCAGCAGCGCCTGGTTCCCGCTGTCCGCCAGGGAGTGCACCGACTCGGCGAGCATGGACGCCGACCCGGTGATGGCGAACGCCACGAGCTTGGTGACCGCGATGCCGAGGTTCGCGCCCAGCGCGGCCAGCACCGCGCGCAGTCCTTCGGAGGAGGGCTCTTCCGCCTGCGCGCCGGCACATCCAGGTCAGGCAAATCCGGGTCAGGCAACGGCGCGTCAGGCAACTAGGCGATCCGTTCCTTCAGCTCGCTGATCACGGCGATCGGGCCGGGGTCGACACCGATCGCGATGCCCAGGTACACGGTGGCGTAGTCGATCAGCTGGATCAGGCTGGCCAGCCGCTGCAGCGGCGTGTCGCCGTCCGCGGCGAGCTCGCTCACCTCGATCCCGCGCTGCGCCGCCAGCTCGGCCGACACCTCGCGCCTGCGGGCCACCTGCGGGTGCTCCTGGCGGTCCCGGAGGATGACGAGCCGCAGCGGCACCGGGGGGCGCGGATCCTTCTCCTCGTCCAGCACCACCTGGCCCCCGGCGGGCCACGGGGCGAAGGGGCCGTCGAACGCCACCACCTGGTTGTGGTTGGCCTCGGGCAGCACCCCGGTGACCGCCGGGTACTTGGCGTTCTCGTTCAGCTGGCAGGCGAACCGGGTGGCCGCCACGCCGGTCAGCGGCGAGCTGCCCCAGATCATGGGCAGCGTCCCGGCCAGCTCCAGGGCCAGGGTCTTGGCCGGGTTGACGAACGACTCGCTGTCCGGGCGGCAGAGGTGGGAGACCCGCTCCAGGTCCGCGGCGGCGGCCTCGAGCCCCGCCGCCGGGATGTCCGCCACGCCCAGCCGGTCCGCGATGATCATCAGCGGCACGGCCAGGCCCCACAGCGTAAAGCGCGGCATGCCCGCGGGCTCGACCGGGATGAACGGGGCCCGGGCCTGCTCGGCGATCTGGGCCAGCGGGGAGCCCGCCCCGCCCACGGCGAGCAGCGGGCAGCCCCGGCGCACCGCTTCCTCCGCGGCCGACAGGGTCTCCTCGGTCTGGCCCGAGCAGGACACCGCGACGACCAGGTCGGCCGCACCGACCCAGCCCGGCAGCCGGTAGTCGTGCTGCGCGACGACCGGCAAGGCGGCACCGGGGCCGCAGACCGCGGAGAGCACGTCCCCGGCCACCCCGGAGCCGCCCATCCCGGTGACCACGATCGATCTCGGGCGGCCGGCCGAGATCACCGGGCCCAGGTCGGTCTCGGCCGTGGCCCGGGCCGAGGTGCGCACCTGCGCGGCCGCCGACGCCACCTGCCGGAGCACGCCACCCGGATCTGCAGCCTCCAGCAGGGCCAGGTCGTCCAGGCGGTCCTGGGGGCCCAGGGTCACGGTTGCGTTCCCGGCTGCCGCGCCTCGTCGACCAGGAGCACCGGGATATCGTCGCGCACGGGGTAGGCCAGGCCGCAGTCCGCGCCGGTGCACACGAGCTCGCTGGCTTCCTCATCCACGCGCAGCGGTGCGTGGCACTTCGGGCAGGCGAGAATGTCGAGCAGCCAGTCGTCGATCTTCACTAGTTCTCCACAAGTGCGTGGGTCTGTGGGAAAGCCCGGAGATCCGGGCTAACCGCGCACGATGCCGAGCACCTCGTCGCGCAGCCTGAGCATAGTGTCCTCGTCCGATGCCTCCAGATTCAGCCGGAGCAACGGCTCGGTGTTGGACGGGCGCAGGTTGAACCACCAGCCGTCGCCGGTGATGGTCAGCCCGTCGAGCTCGTCGGAGGTGACGCCGGGCCGGCTGGCGAACTCCGCGCGGACCCGCGCGGTCGCCCCGGCCTGGTCGGCTACCTCGCTGTTGATCTCGCCGGTGGCCACGTACCGGCCGTAACCAGCCAGGACGTCGGACAGGGGGGCATCCTGCTCGCCGAGCGCGGCCAGCACGTGCAGGGCCGCGAGCATCCCGGAGTCGGCGTACCAGAAGTCACGGAAGTAGAAGTGGCCGGAGTGCTCGCCGCCGAACACGGCCCCCGTCTCGGCCATCCGCGCCTTGATGAACGAGTGCCCGACGCGAGTTCGTATCGGGGATACCGCCGTGCTCGGTGATGATCTCGGGCACTGCGCGGGAGGTGATCAGGTTGTGGATGACGGAGGCGCCGGGCTCGCGGGCCAGCTCCCGGACGGCGATCAGCGCGGTGAGCACCGAGGGCGAGACGATATGCCCGCGCTCGTCCACCACGAAGCAGCGGTCGGCGTCCCCGTCGAAGGCCAGGCCGATGTCGGCCTCCGAATCGATCACCGCGCGCTGCAGGTCGCGCAGGTTCTGCGGATCGATCGGGTTGGCCTCGTGGTTCGGGAAGGTCCCGTCCAGCTCGAAGTAGAGCGGCACCACGGTGATCGGCAGCCCCTCGAAGACCTTCGGCACGGTGTGCCCGGCCATCCCGTTGCCCGCGTCCACGGCCACCTTCAGCGGCCGGATGGCGGACAGATCGACCAGCTTCTTGAGGTGGCTGGCGTACCCGGAAAGCAGGTCCCGCTGCACGATGACGCCGGGGGTGCCGTGGTACGGCGGCAGGCCCTGAGCCGCCGCGTCCCGCAGCTGGATCAGCCCGGTGTCCGCGCCGACCGGCCGGGCCCCTTCCCGGCACAGCTTGATCCCGTTGTACTTGGCCGGGTTGTGGCTGGCCGTGATCATCGCGCCGGGGATGCCCAGGCTGCCGCTCGCGTAGTACAGCATGTCGGTCGAGCCGAGGCCGCCCTCGATGACGTCGGCTCCCTGGGACGCGGCGCCCCGGCCGAACGCCTCGGCCAGCGGGCGCGATGAGGTCCGCATGTCGTGCACGGTGACCACGCTGGGCGGCGCCGGTGAGCCGGGCGAACGCGGCCCCTACCGATTCGGCGACGTCCTCATCGAGTTCGTCGGGGACGATCCCGCGGACGTCATAGGCCTTGAAGATCTTCTCGTAGGAGCCCACTGAGGCTCTGCCTCCCGTATCTAACCCGGCGGTCACGCGCCCGGGTCCGTTTGCGTCATTTCCGGCTGGCCGCCCAGCGCGGGTCCGGCCTAGCACTGGCGCTGCACGGCCACGCGCACTGGGCCACCGCACTGGGCCACACTGCCGCAGCCAGCGCCGCACCGGCGCCTGTTTTATGAGGTGCTGGGATACCTCTGCCCAAATATTCCGCGGGAACCCCGCCCGCCCTGATGGCCAGCGGCCGGCTGGCCTCCGGAACATGGAGACCGAGCCTACCGGCCCGGCCCGGGCCAGGAGGGCGGCCGGGTTACCTCAGCCGGTCCCGCGCGTCGGGTGAGGAGCGCAGCACCCGCAGGTGGCCCCGCCTGCCCACTTCGATGCCCTGGCCGACCGGCTCACCGGCCGGCGGCAGGGCGGCCTCACGCACCGCGTTGGCCAGCGCCTCCAGGTCATCGGCCTCCGGCGGGACGGGTTCGACCGGGAGCCGGACCACTTCCCAGCCGCGCGGCGCGGTCAGCCGGTCGGCGTGCGCCGAGCACAGGTCGTAGCAGTGCGGCTCGACGTACGCGGCCAGCGGGCCGAGTACCGCCGTGGAGTCGCGGTACACGTACGTCAGCGTGTACACGGCAGGGTGCTTGCAGGCGGGCCGGGAGCAACGGCGGGCGCTCACCATGACGGGCCGCCGGCCGGGCCGCGCCGGTTCGTGGCGTGCCAGCGCGACCGGAGGGGAGAGGGGTCGCGTGCATCGCTCACAACGGCTGACCGTACCCATCCGCGGGCGGTAACGCCACCACCCGGGGCACACTGCACGATCGTGTCTCGCTCAGCGACCCGATCGGCGGGCGCCGGACGGGCCCGCCGCGCCCGCGCGGCGCGGCCGCCGGGCGCCGCGCGAGCACCCGGGATACCCTCGGCAACTGTGCACACCGGTGACGGGGACGGGGACAAGCCCCCGGAAAACCGCGCCCGGATCAGGCGGCGCGACCGGCATGGGCGCGGGCTGCGCGGCGTGCTGGCCCCGCCCGGGGTGCCGCTGCACCGGAGCCGGTCGCAGCGGTTCGACGAGCTCATCCTGGAGGCGGTCGCCCGGCTGGAGCCCCGCTGGGAGGCCCAGCTGTCCGGGGTGGAGTTCGCGGTCGAGGAGATCCCGCCGCCGGACCCGCCCGGCCTCGGGCCGGAGAGCGTGTCCCTGGCCCGGCTGGATCCCGGCTCGCCGGGCACGGCCGGCGGGGCGGGGCCCGGCCGCCGCGGATCGTGGTGTACCGGCGGCCGCTCGCGGCGCGCGCCGACAGCGAGGACGAACTGGGCGAACTCGTCTTCGAGGTGGTGGTGGAGGAGTTCGCCCGGCTGCTCGGCGTCGACCCGGAGGACGTGGACCCGGGCTTCGGGGACGTGGACTGACCTGGCTTCCGGTGGTTCACCGCACGGCGCTTCATGCGCACGGAGCTTCAGTACGCACGGGGTCCATGGCACGGCACGGGGTTCGTAGCCCTGGCCCGCGGCGGCTCACGGCGCGGCGGAGATGGCCTCGTTGCGGACCGGGGGGAGCGGGATCGTGACCAGCGAACTGGCCACCGGGAGCAGCGACTGCAGCGCGCCGCCCGTCCCGCTGGCCGAGATCACGCGGCCCGCGTAGACCGGGCCAGAGCCCGCGAGCGGCGAGATCACCACCGCGAACGGCGCGCCACGCGGTGCCCCAGGCACCGCCTTGAGCGCCACCACGACGCTCTTCCCGGAACTGATCTGCACTGTCTGGGTATGGCGCGCCGAGCCCGCTGAGGAGATCTGGGCCACGCTCACCCGCGCCGTGGCGTGCGGCGCGGACAGGATCAGCGCGGACGCCCGGCCCGGCGCCGGTCACGTTGTCCGCGATCACGCCCTGCTCCTCGATCGCGGGCGCGGCCGCGGTGAAGGAGCCCGGCGATCCGTTGGTGCCTCCGGGGATCATGATGGTCGCGGCGACCGGGGCGCTGGCGGTCAGCTTGATCGCGGCCGGGATCCCGGCCAGCGACGGCAGCGAGATCTCCGCGGCGGACCCGCCGGGGATATCGATGCCGCCCGCTCCGGTGGGCTCGTAGGTGCCGCGGGACGTGACCGCGGAGACCGAGACGTTCGCGTCCTTCACGCCGGGCACCGACAGGTAGAGGTTGCGGCTGCCGGCCGCGGCGGGCAGGCCCGGGATCACCAGGTGGGTGGACGGGGCCTGGGCGGCTGGCAGCCACGCCCCCTCGCCCGTCCCGGTGCTCTCCTGGACCGCGGCGGCCACCTGCCCCACGCTGGTCCGCACGTGCAGGGCGAGCGACCGGGAGTTGCGCAGCACCGGGGCCAGCGACTGGACGATCATCCCGTGCGGCGGCACGGTGATCCCGTTATCGGTGGTGTCCTGCAGCGGCCCGGCGTCGGTGAAGATGTCCACGTCCGCGTCGGCCGCCTGGCTGCTCGCGTTCATCAGGTACACCTGGATGCGCCCGGCGGTGCGCTGTCCCGGGCCGGCGAACCAGAAGTCGGTGCCAGGGCTGCTGCAGGCCGCGGTGGGCAGGTCCGTCCCGGCGGTCTGCTCCACGTCCAGGCCCTGGGCCAGCGCTCCGCTGGCCTGGACCACGACACCGCCCCGGACGGCCGTGGACACGACCGTGGTCGTGCTGGGCTTTCCCTTGGGACCAGCCTGGGCCCGGGTGGTGCGGTCAAGGTTCACGGTGGCGAGCCGCGGCGTCCCGGCCTTGGTGATGCTGAGCACCGCCGGGCCGGCCGTGCTGCGGCCCTGGCCCGCCAGCCGGGTCACGACCGCCGCCCCGGACCCGGAGGACGCCGGGCCGGAACTGCCCGTGCCCTGGCTGGCCGGGCTCTGGCTGCCCGGGGACGCCATCACCGCGATGCCGCCGCCCCGGCTGAACTGGGCCCCTGGCGCGGGGCAGACCCGGGTTACCGAGGTCACCGGGACCGAGCGCGGGGCCGCGGGCGCCGACCCGGCGCTGAGCGAGATGGGGTGCCGCAGGCCAGCCAGCGCGTAGAGGCCACCCAGCACGACGACCACCACGGCCGCGAACAGAACCCGGCTGCCGCGCAGGTTCCTCACCAGTCACCCTCCCCTGGCTCGTCTGCGGGATCACGGCCCCAGGTCACGTGCGCGCGGCTGCCGGAATAGTCCTCGGGAGCGGGATAGTCGGGGCCGGGGTACTCCGTGCCGGAGTACTCCCCGGTGCCGGGCTCGTCGTGGCCCGGGTACCGGGGACCGGGATAGTCGCTGCCCGCGGTACTCCGGGGCCCGGGGTACTCCGGAGCGGGGTACTCGGGAGGGGGTACTCGGGGGCGGGGTACTCAGCGGCCGGGAACTCGGCGGGCACGTACCCGGCGCCCTCGTGGGCCGCGTGTGGCTCCGCAGGGCTGGGAAAGCCCTCGCTGCCTGTGGCGGGGTCTGGCCAGGCGGAGCGGGAGCGGCCGGCACTGGACCAGGCTGAGCCGGACTCACCCGGATCAGAACCACCCGGGCTGGACCAGGCCGAACCAGACCCGTCCGGGCTGAGAACCAGCCCAGGCCCGACCAGGCCGAACCAGACCCGTCCGGGTTCGCCCAGCCCGAGCCGGACTCGCCAGCGTCGGACCGGGACGAGTCCTCGGGGTACCCGCCGGACCGGGAGGATCCGGCGGAGTAACCGGCGGACTCCGGGTAGTCCGGCGCGCCCGGATAGGCCGCGTCCGACGGCGCGGCGTCGGGATAGCCCGCCCCGCGCCGGCCGGAACCGGCCGGCGCGGATGCCCGGCTCAGCCGGATAACCGCCGGAGGCCGTCCCTCGCCGCGGCGGCAGCACGTCGTCATCGCCAGGCAGCCGGCCGCGGCTCACCCGCCGTCCGCCGCCCTGGCCGGCCTGCGGATACTGGCCACTGCCGTAGGCCCCACTCCGGTGGGCCGGGCCGCTGTCACCGTAGCCAGCACGGCTGTACCCACCGCTGCTGTCACCAGCCGGTGCTGTCGCCAGCCCGGCTGCCAGCTGCCACTGCGCGTAGCCACCTGTGCCGTAGCCAGCGCTGCTGTAGCCACCACTGCTGTAGCCACCACTGCGCTGACCAGCACGGCCAGGCCCGGAGTCGCCCTGCCATAACCGGCACCGTCATAGGCGGCACCGTCATAACCGGCACCGGCAGCGCTGGTCTCGCCATAACCGGCGCCCTCGTAGTCGGGCCCGCCGTAACCGGCACCGCGGTTCTCGCCGCTGGGGTATTCACCACTGCCGTATGAGGGGCTCGGGTACGGGCCGCTGGTGTCCCCGGGCCCGCGACGGCGCGGGCCGGCGCCCGCCCCACCGCGGTGCCCGGTTGCGGCGTACTGGCCCGGCGGGTACTCAGGGCTGGCGTCACCTCGCTGGCGGCCGTCACGCCCGGCGCGGCCGCGCCCATCAGCGCCTGTCCCGGTCGCCGGCGACACGGCCGTCTCCGGCTCGGGGGCGCTGCGTTCCTTGGCCTTCCGGCCCCGCAGCCATCGTTTGCGGCCACCCCGGTCGGCAGCCGGGTCATCGTCCTGGCCGCCAGCGGGTCCCGCACCCGGCAACGCCGCCGGGGCGCCAGCCGTGGCGGACGGCGCACCGACTTGTTCCCAGGGCGCGCTCCCCCGGTCCCCCAGCATCGTCGCGCCGTCGTCCTGGTCCCAGAAACCCCCGCCGGCCGGTGCGCGACCGCTCAGGGCCGGGGCCGGTGCAGGTCCGCCGGGAGCAGGTCCCCCGGCGGCCCGGCGGCGTCAGACCCGAAACCGGCCGCCGCCCCGAAACCCGTCGCGGCCGCCGCCCCGGCGTCCATCGCAAGGTCAGCTCCGGGGAAAGCGTCGAGGTCTTCGTTTTCGTGCCGTTGGGAGCGGGAGGAGCCGAGCGTCCCGCGCCGGCCTGCGCCCGGCCCGCTGAGCGGTGCGCCGGGTCCCGCGCCCAGTCCCGCGGCTCCGGGCCGGGACGCGCCCGGCCGGGAGGCGCCCGGTCCCGATGGCCCGGTCCGGAGGCCGCGGCCCGGCGCCCAGGCCTGCCCGGGGTCCGGTCTGCCGACGCGCCGTCCGGTGCCGCGCGCGTCCCGCCGGCCCGGCGAGCCTGCGCCGACCCGGCCCGCACCGGCCCGGCCCGCGGCCGCCGCCCGGCGGGACAGCCGGCTGCCCCGGGACGGTTCCTCGGCCTCGCCCGGCACGCTCACTGGCTCCAGGCCGGACTCCAGCCCGGGCTCGGCGAGCTCCTCCGGCTTCTCGCGGCCGCGCTCCCGGCGGCCGCCCGCGGTGCGTTCCGCTGCGGCGCCGGCGGTGCTCTCGCCGGGGACCCGGGCGCCCGGCAGCCCGAGGGCGATCACCACCAGCAGGGCCAGCGCCTCCAGCACCACGATCAGGGTCCGGCCCAGCTGGCTGTGGGAGATGTCGAGCGTGCCGCCGCCGGCCGGGAGCCGGAAGGCCTGGGCCCAGCTGCCCGCCGGCGAGGGGACAGACTGCAGCGCCGTGCCGTTGAGGGTGGCGGTCCAGCCGCCGGCCGGCTCAGCCAGCTCCAGGGTGCCGCCGCTGCGCGGCGCGGCCGCGCCGAGACGCTCACCGGCCCGGAAGGCACCGAGACCAGCTGGCCGCCCGGCTCGAGGACCCGGACACGGGCCGCGGTCCGCGCCACCCGCCACAGCTGGAAGGTCGGACGTCTTGCTCACCGGGCGCAGGTCGGCGACGTCGTTCAGGGTGCTGGCCAGCGTGGCGCTCGGCCGGCGCGGGCAGCAGCACGTAGCCGATGCCCATCGCCGCCAGGGCCTGGCCCTGGTCCTGGGCGTCCCCGCCGCCCGGCGCGGCCAGGGTGGACACGACGGCGTCCAGGGTGCGCTGGGCGGCCGGGGGCTGGGCCAGGTCCGTGGCCCCCAGCAGCGGGTCGGCGCCGCGGAGCACCTCGTAGGTGACGGTCCCGTGCTCGGCGCGCAGGACGAGGGTGCGCAGCCGCTGCCCGGTGTTGGAGGACACGCTGACGAACGGGGGGAGCACCGGCGCGGCCGCCCCGCCGACCGGGCCCCGGACCCCGGTGGCCACCCAGGAACCCGCGGCCAGCAGCGGCGCGCTGCACGCCGCCACGATCAGGAGCAGGACGCCGAGCCCGGCCGGGCGGCGCCACCGTCCCTCGCCGAGCTGGGCGGGCAGGGCGTCGGCCGCCACGACCGCCGCGAGCACCAGGCCGGCCGCCGCGATCGCGAGCGAGATCCCGGGCCAGGCCACCACGCGCTTGCTGGCGTCGTCCGTGGTCAGCAGCATCCGGCTCACGGCGACCGAGACCAGCAGGCCGAGCAGGGCCACCGACCAGCCCGCCATGACCAGGGACCGCCGGGCCGTGAGCAGCAGGGCACCCAGCGCGGCCAGGGCCAGGCCGCCGGTCACCCAGAACGGTGGCAGGCCCGGGCCGCCCGGGGAGAGCAGCAGCAGTGACCGGGCGGGCAGGGCCGCCGTGGCCAGCCCGGGCACCTTGTTCCCGGCCTCGAGGAACAGCAGGGACGGCCGGGTGGCGACGTCCAGCGTCCACGGCAGCAGCAGCACCGGGGGCACGACCGCGGTGATGCCCAGGTTGAGCAGCATGCCCCGGCCCGACCGGCGGAAGACCACGGCCGCGAGCAGGGCGGCCAGGACAGCGACGACCCAGATCAGCGGTACGAAGGCGGCGGCTATCGCGACGACCAGGCCGGTCGCCCAGGCGGCGCGGCGGGCCCGGCGCGGGGCCTCGGTGAAGATCCGGGCGGCCAGCACGGCGATGACCGGGATGAGGACGAAGACCACGGCCGAGCCGAAGCGGCCGGCCGCCACCGCGCCCATGCCGACCGGCAGCAGCGCGTAGGCCGCGGCGGCCCAGACCCGGGCCAGGACTGACTTGGTCACCCGGCGGGTCGCCAGGAAGGCCGTCAGCCCGGCGAGCGGGATAGCAGCCGATCATGATGACGTCGATGGCCAGCCAGGGCTTGCCGCCGAGCACCGTGGCGAGCGCGGCGATGACCGCCACATAGGGCGGGGTGGAGCTGGCCGAGCCGATCCCGGCCGGGTGGAACCCCTGCAGGTACTCATGCCAGAGCGCGGCCACGCCACCCCAGGCTGGGGTCAGCGCCCCGCCGGTCAGCGTGCCCGCGCCCAGCAGCGAGCGTTCCGCGATCAGCGCGATGATGGTGAGCCCGGCCACCAGCAGGACGCCCGGGTGGGTCAGGATCCGCTGCGCGAGCCCGTTGTCCACGAGCATGAAGTCGTCGTCGGACGGGTCGTCCGTGGCGTGATGGCTGCCCGCCGTGTCGATCTGGGTCGACGTGTAGAACACGCTCGCGGCGAACTCCGCCAGGCGCCGCACGGAGTGGCCCGGGAGGCAGGTCGGCGCGCAGGCGGCCGTAGGCGGCCCGCCTGCCCGCGGGCCCGGCGCCGCCGGGCCGCGGCCAGCTGCAGCGGGTGCCCGAGGACCGACCCGACCCCGGCGAACTCGTCGAGGGCGGCCCGGGGGCGCTTGGCGAGCAGGAAGAACACGGTGCGCAGGGCGGACAGCACCAGGTTGCCGGCCAGCGCGGACAGCGCGGGCCCCAGGGGCAGGTTGGCCAGCAGCGTGAGCAGCGCGTTGTGCCGGTCCATCCGGCGCGGCCGCGGGGCAGCGGACGGCGTGCGCCGGTTCCGGGCCGTGGCCTCGAGGTGGTAGACGACGGCGTCGGTGACGACCCGCACCCGGTGCCCGGCGGCGTGCACCCGCCAGCAGAAGTCGACGTCGTCGCGCAGCAGCGGCATGGCCGGGTCGAAACCGCCGACCTGATCCCAGACGTCCCGGCGGACCAGCATCCCGGCGGAGCTCACCGCCATGACGTCGCGGTCCCCGTCGTGCTGGCCCTGGTCCACCTCGCGGGGTTCGATGCCGGTGATCCGGCGGCCCGGCCCCGTCGATGGTGATCCCGGCCTCGAGCAGCACCCGGCGGTCCGCCCAGTCCATCACCTTCGGGCCCGAGCACCGCCGCACGAGCGCGCCTCAGCCGCGCCGCGCAGCAACTGCTCCAGGGCGTCCGGGGCGGGCTCGCAGTCGTCATGCAGCAGCCAGACCCACTCGGTCCGCTCGCCCGGGGCCAGCCCGGCCGGCCCGGGGACGTTGGTGTTGGCCGCCCGGTGCCGCAGCGCGTGCGCGATGGCCGCGCCGTATCCGGTCTTGCGGTCCATCCCGAACACCACCGAGCGGCCCAGCAGCTCGGCGAGCACGGCGCCGCTGCGGTCCCGGCTGCCGGTATCCACGGCGACAACCCGCTGCACCGGCCGGGTCTGGCCGAGCAGCGCCTCCGCGATATGCGGCAGCCACGCGGCGCCATCGTGAGCGACGATCACCGCGGTGACGACGTGCTGGCCCTGCGTGTTAGTTGTCGACACGAGTCCGCTTGCTGGTCAGAATGGGCACCTGCTGGGGCGCCACCAGCTGTCCACTCGAGGGCCCAGCCGGGGCGGGTACGCGTGAACAATACGCGACCCGATACCGGCCGGGCAGGCACTCTGGACGCTTCAGTGCAGACCACTGCCACCCGGGCAGCCGTGGCCGCCTGGCCGTCGTGCGGCCCAAGCTGCACGGCTGTCCAGGCAGTTAACCGGCGGTGACCAACAGTGGCCCCGGCGCCAGCGAACGGACCAGACGCGGCTAGACCCGGCAGTCCGGACTGCCCGGACTAGGCGGCC
Organism: uncultured Actinomycetes bacterium; assembly: GCA_963742055.1. Classification (GTDB taxonomy): domain Bacteria; phylum Actinomycetota; class Actinomycetes; order Streptosporangiales; family Streptosporangiaceae; genus RYN-230. The sequence goes on from CAVUKT010000001.1 coordinate 23,990, forward strand.
AGACCGGGACGGTCAGACCGGGACGGTCAGACCGCCTCGCGCTTCATCCGGCGCCGCTCGCGCTCGGACAGCCCGCCCCAGATGCCGAAGCGCTCATCATGCTCGAGCGCGTACTCCAGGCATTCCACGCGGACCTCACAGCCCCGGCAGACCTTCTTGGCCTCCCGGGTGGAGCCGCCCTTCTCAGGGAAGAAAGCCTCCGGATCCGTCTGTGCGCACAAGGCGCGATCTTGCCAGCCAGGTTCGGCGGCGTCATCGACACCGATTCCGAACCCGACGGACGCCAGCGGGACGATGACGTCAGCCACCGTGCACCTCCTACCCCTTCGATGCCCGTGTCCTCTCCCCCGGAACACGGAAACTACACGCTTGAAATTACACCCGCGTGTCTTGCGTTGAGTCAAGCTGGATACGTGGTAGAGGCAGTGTTCTTGACCCTGATGACGGGAAAGTCCGGTCAGAAACCTGAGGCCCCAGCATCGCCACGGGGCCGTTCCGGCCCCTGGAAACGGGCTTCCCGGGGGGTTCGCGGGAAGCTGCTGAGCCAGGGTTGCAAGACTGGCCGCCATGCGCATCACCGTGCTGGCAGGCGGAGTCGGGGCCGCGCGCTTCCTGCGCGGGCTGAAGGCCGAGGCCCCGGACGCCGACATCACCGTCATCGGCAATACCGGGGACGACATCACCCTGTTCGGCCTGCACGTCTCGCCCGACCTGGACACCGTGATGTACACCCTCGGCGGCGGGATCAGCGAGGAGCAGGGCTGGGGCCGGGACTCCGACACGTTCACCGTCCTGGCCGAGCTCAAGGCCTACGGCACCGGCTCCGGCTGGTCCGGGCCGGACTGGTTCAACCTGGGCGACAAGGACTTCGCCACGCACATCGTCCGGACCAGCATGCTGGCGGCGGGGCAGCCGCTGTCGGCGGCCACGGCCGCGCTGTGCCAGCGCTGGCAGCCCGGGGTGACGCTGATCCCGATGACGGACGACCGGACCGAGACCCACGTGGTCCTGGCCGACGGACCTGAGCAGGCCGCTCAGCCGGGCAGGCCAGCGCAGCCGGGCAGCCCGGGTCCGGCGCACCGTGCACTTCCAGGAGTGGTGGGTGCGGCTGCACGCCTCCGTGCCCGCGACCGACATCATCGTCGAGGGGGCGGCCCAGGCCCGGCCCGCCCCGGGCGTGCTGGAGGCGATCGCCGCGGCCGACGTGATCCTGTTCCCGCCCTCCAACCCGGTGGTCAGCATCGGCGCCATCCTGGCCGTGCCCGCGATCGCCGAGGCGGTCCGGGCCAAGACCGTCGTCGGGGTCTCCCCGATCATCGGCGGGGCGCCGGTGCGCGGCATGGCCGACGCCTGCCTGGCCGCCATCGGGGTGCCCGCCACCGCCCAGGCCGTGGCGGCCCACTACGGTCCCGGGCTGCTGAACGGGTGGCTGGTGGACGAGCAGGACAAGGCCGCCGTGGACGCGCCGGAACTGGCCGGGATCACGGTCCGCGCGCTGCCGCTGTACATGACCAGCCTCGCCGCCACCGCCACCATCGCCCGGGCCGCCCTCGACCTGGCCCAGGAGCTGCGCGGATGACCGTCACCGGGCTGGGCGGTCCCGGCACCGGGCCCGCCGTCTCGGTAACCGGCGTCCCCGGCCTCCCCGAGATCGGCGCGGGCGACGATCTGGCCAGCCTGATCGCGGACGCCGCGCCGGACCTGGCCGACGGCGACATCGTGGTGATCACCTCCAAGATCGTCAGCAAGGCGGAGGGCCGCGTCATCCGGGCCGACCGGGACAAGGCGATCGACGCCGAGACGGTCCGGGTGGTGGCGCGGCGCGGCCCGGCCCGCATCGTGGAGACCCAGCACGGCCTGGTGCTCGCCGCGGCCGGGGTGGACGACTCCAACACCGCCCCGGGCACGGTGGCGCTGCTGCCCGCGGACCCGGACGACTCGGCCCGCCGGATCCGCCGCGGGCTGCGCGACCGGCGGGGCGTCACCGTCGCGGTGGTGATCACCGACACCATGGGGCGGCCCTGGCGGATGGGCCAGGCGGACGCGGCCATCGGCGTCGCCGGGCTGGCCCCGCTGCGCGACTACCGCGGCCAGGCGGACACCTTCGGCCGGACGCTGGAGGTGACGGTCACGGCCGTCGCGGACGAACTGGCGTCCGCCGCGGACCTGGTCAAGGGCAAGCTGGCCGGCATCCCCGTGGCCCTGGTCCGGGGCCTGGCCGGACCTGGTCAGCGAGGCCGACGGCCCCGGCGCCCAGGCGCTGATCCGGCCCGCCGCGGAGGACATGTTCCGCTACGGCGCGTCCGAGGTGCTGACCGCGCGGCGGACGGTCCGGGAGTTCACCGCCGACCCGGTGGACGCCGAGGCGGTGCGCCGCGCGATCGCGGCCGCCCTCACCGCGCCGGCGCCGCATCACTCCACGCCGTGCCGGTTCGCGGTGCTGTCCTCAGCCCAGGCCCGGACCGCGCTGCTCGACGACATGCTGGCCGCGTGGATCTCGGACCTGCGCGCGGACGGGTTCACCGAGGAGCAGATCGCCCGGCGGGTCCGGCGCGGCGAGCCACTGCGCCGCGCGCCGCTGATCATCGTGCCGTGCCTGGTCGCCGACGCGGCCCACGTCTACCCGGACGCGCGGCGCAGGGCCGCCGAGCGGGAGATGTTCGTGGTGGCGGTGGGGGCGGCCGTGCAGAACCTCCTGGTCGCGCTGGCCGTGGAGGGCCTGGGCTCGTGCTGGGTGTCCAGCACCATGTTCTGCCGGCCGGTCGCGGCGGCCGCCCTCGGCCTGCCGGACGGCTGGGAGCCGATGGGCGCGGTCGGCGTGGGCCACCCGGCGGCCCCGGCCCCGGACCGCCCCCCGCGTGACCCGGCCGACTTCATGCTGACCCGGTGACGCCTGCCGCCGGCCGGGACGCCGCGCCGGCGGGACCCGGTTAGATCTCCAGGCGGCGGGACAGGTCGGAGGCGAGCACGCCGCCGGGGTCCAGCTCGGCCCGGAGCTTGCGGAACTCCTCCAGCCGCGGGTACATCCCGGCGAAAACCCGCGGGCCGCACCCGGGAGTCCTTGGCCAGGTAGACCCGGCCGCCGGCGTCCAGTACCTCGTCGTCGAGCTGGTCCAGCAGCCCGGCCAGGCCCGGCGTGCCCGCCGGGAAGTCCAGCGCCAGCGTCCAGCCCGGCAGCGGGAAGGACAGGAACCCCGGGTCGGCCGGGCCGAACCGCTTGAGCACGGTCACGAACGAGGGGGCGCGCGCGCCGCTGATCCGCTCCAGCGCCCGGCGCACCACCGCCTCCTGGCCGAACGGCACCACGAACTGGTACTGGCGGAAGCCCGCCGGGCCGTACACGCGGTTCCAGTTCCTGATCCCGTCCAGCGGGTGGAAGAACGCGCCGATGGTCTGGATCTCGCCCTCCCGCCGCCGCGGGGCCTTGCGGAACCAGGCCTCGTTGGCCAGCCCGACCGTCACCGGGTTCAGCAGCCCGGACGGGAAGCCCCGCGGGGCGCCGACCCGGGCGCCGGGCCGGAACGCCAGCGGGTCCCGCCGGTCCTTCGGGCCCAGATCCCCGGGCGCCGCGAAATCGCCGCTGGTGATCACGGACCGGCCCAGGCTGGTCCCGCGGGCCAGGCAGTCCGTCCAGGCCACGGTGTAGCCGTAGCGGTCGTCGGTGGCCGACAGGTACGCCATGGTCTCGTCGATGTCGGCGGTGCGGACGGTGTCCACCCGGACCCGGGAGGTCTGCACCGGCGTCAGCTGGACGGCCGCGGCCAGGATGATGCCGGTCAGGCCCATCCCGCCGGCCGTGGCCCAGAACAGGCGGGGATCACCGCCGGGCGTCACCCGGCACTGGCGGCCGTCCGGCAGCAGCAGGTCGAACCAGGGCACGTGCTGGGCGAAGCTGCCCGCGGCGTGGTGATTCTTGCCGTGCACGTCCGCGGCGATCGCCCCGCCCACGGTGACCTGCCGGGTCCCGGGCGAGACCGGCACGAACCAGCCGGACGGCAGGCCCGCCACCATGAGCTGCTCCAGGCTGACCCCGGCGTCGCAGGTGACCAGCCCGGTGCTGGTGTCGAAGCTGGTGATCCGGCGCATCGCGGTGGTGCCGATGACCAGCCCGCCGCCGCACTGCGCCGCGTTGTTGTAACTGCGGCCCAGGCCGCGGGCGATCACCCCGCGACCGGGGGCGCCGGCCAGCAGCTCCGCGACCTGCGCCCGGATCGGCGGGCTCGGCCAGCTGAGCGGCCGACGGCGCGATCCGGCCCCACCCGGTGAGCTCCGCGCGGCGGCTGGCCGGCGCCGGCGGCCCGGCCGTGCGATCTGCCATCCCTCATCCCCTCCGCTTGCGGTCTGCCCCGGCCGGCCGACGATCATTCCCGCTTACGGCAGGCCGCCCGGGCCGCCGCCCGGGCCAGGGTAGGAGGCGCCAGGGTGCGGAGGCACCGTCCGGCGGATCAGCGCCGCTGGATCGCCGCCGGGCGGTCAGGGCATGGCCAGCGGCAGCGCCGTCCGGGTGCCGCCCCGTACCGCCCCGCACACCCCGTCGCTGGCCGCCGCGGCCGCCAGGCGATCCGGCGCGGGCTGCCCGTAGGTCGTGGTGCGCTGGCGCAGCGGCCGCTCCAGCGGCGCCACCAGCTCGGCGAACTGGCTGATCGTCTTGAAGGACCCGTTCTGCGAGCCCGGCCATCCGGCTGATCGTCTCTTCCATGAGCGTGCCGCCCAGGTCGTTCACGCCGCCCTGGAGCACGTCCCGGCAGAGGTCGTCGCCCAGCTTGACCCAGGAGCACTGGATCGAGCTGATCGCGCCGTGCAGCATGATCCGGGACACCGCGTGCACGGCCCGGTTCTCCCGCCGGGTGGGGCCTGGCCGGGCCAGCCCGGCCAGGTAGATGGGCGCGCTCGCGTGCACGAACGGGAGCAGCACGAACTCGGTGAAGCCGCCGGTGCGCTCCTGGATGCCGCGGATGACCCGCAGGTGCCCGACCCAGTGCGCCGGCGTGTCCACGTGCCCGTACATCATCGTCGCGGTGGTCGGGAAGCCCAGCTCGTGCGCGGTGGTGATGACCTCGATCCAGGCCGACGCGGGCAGCTTGCCCTTGGTGAGCACCCACCGGACGTCGTCGTCGAGGATCTCCGCGGCGGTGCCGGGCAGCGACCCGACCCCGGCTTCCCGGGCCCGGACCAGCCAGTCGCGGATGCTCAGCCCGGTCCGGGACGCGCCGTTGACCACCTCCATCGGCGAGAACGCGTGCACGTGCAGGTCCGGGACCCGCCGCTTGACCTCGGCGGCGATGTCGAAGTAGGCCGTGCCGGGCAGGTCCGGGTGGATGCCGCCCTGCATGCAGACCTCGGTGGCCCCGGCCTCCCACGCCTCCTCGGCCCGGTCGCCGATCTGGGCCAGGGACAGCGTGTAGGCGTCGGCGTCGGTGCGGCGCTGGGCGAACGCGCAGAACCGGCAGCCGGTGTAGCAGACGTTGGTGAAGTTGATGTTCCGGGTGACGACGTAGGTGACGTCGTCGCCGGCCGTGTCCCGGCGCAGCCCGTCGGCCAGCGCGGCCAGGGCGGCCAGTTCCGGGCCGTCGGCGTCCAGCAGCGCGAGGGCCTCGGCGTCGGTGATCCCGGCCGGGTCGCGTTCCGCGCTGCGCAGCGCCGCGGCCACCTCGGGCCGCAGCCGCGCCGGGGCGCCGCGGCGTCCCGGCGGGCTTCGGGGGCGATCCGCGTGGCGACCTCGGCCCAGTCCCCGTAGACCTCCGAGAAGTCCTCCCGCCGGTCGGCCGTCCGGCCGGTGGTGTCGATGGTGACGTGCAGGTCGGTCCGGCCGGCCGCCTCGCCCCAGCCGCCGTCCGGCTCCTGCCAGGGCAGGCCCGCGGGCCGGGCGTCCTCGCGGGCCAGCCCGGTGGCCGGGTCGGCCAGCGCGGCCACGTGGGCGGCGAGCCTCGGGTCGAGCCACGGCTCGCGCAGGTAGCCCGGGTAGATCGTGAGGCGCTCGCGCAGCGTCAGGCCGGCCGCGGCGGTCCGCTGGGCCAGCTCGTCGATCTGCGGCCAGGGGCGCTCCGGGTTGACGTGGTCCGGGGTGAGCGGCGACACGCCGCCCCAGTCGTCGATCCCGGCCGCCAGGATCAGCCCGTACTCCTCGCCGATCAGGTTCGGCGGGGCCTGGATCCGCATCGCCGGCCCGAGGACCAGCCGGGTGACCGCGATCGTGGCGGCCAGGTCGTCGAGTTCGGCGTCCGGCACGCCGCGCATCTTCGTGTCCGGCTTGGCCCGGAAGTTCTGCACGATCACTTCCTGGATGCCGCCGTACTCGCGGGCCACGCCGCGGATCGCGAAGATCGAGTCGGCCCGCTCGGCCAGGGTCTCGCCGATGCCGATCAGGATGCCGGTGGTGAACGGCACGCTGCTGCGGCCGGCGTCCTCCAGCACCCGCAGCCGGACCGCGGGGTCCTTGTCCGGGCTGCCGAAGTGCGGCCCGCCCCGCTCGGTGAACAGCCGCGCCGCGGTGGTCTCCAGCATCATGCCCATGGAGGGGGCGACCGGCTTGAGCCGCTGGAAGTCCTGCCAGCTGAGCACGCCCGGGTTCAGGTGCGGGAGCAGCCCGGTCTCCTCCAGGACCCGGATGGCCATGGCCCGGACGTAGGACAGCGTGTCGTCGTAGCCGTGCGCGTCCAGCCACTCCCGGGCCTGCGGCCAGCGCGCCTCCGGCTGGTCGCCCAGGGTGAACAGGGCTTCCTTGCAGCCGAGGGCGGCGCCGTCCGCGGCGATCCGCAGCACCTCGTCCGGGGACAGGTACGGGCTGTCCAGCCGCCCCGGCACGGTGACGAACGTGCAGTAACCGCACCGGTCGCGGCACAGCCGGGTCAGCGGGATGAACACCTTGCGCGAGTAGGTGATGACGCCGGGCCGGCCCGCCGCGGCCAGCCCGCTGTCCCGGGTCCGGGCCGCGTAGCTGAGCAGTTCGGTCAGCTGGTCCCCGCGGGCGTGCAGCAGCACGGCCGCCTCGGCGGGATCCAGGGTCTTGCCGTCCCGGGCCCGGGCCAGCGCCCGGCGCATCGCGCTAGCCGTAGGCGGCGCGCGCGTCGGCAGGCGCTAGCCGCGCTGGCCGCGCAGTGCAGGCTGCGCACCGGCACGGCATGCGCGCTGGCTGGCGGGCGGTTGCGGTTCCGGCTGAGCTGGGGGGCGGGGCGACGGGGGCGGGCGTGTCAGCGCTCATCTCCCCACCCTAGGTGGTGCCCGCCGCCGCACTCCGGCCCGGCCATCCCCGCCCGGCGCCCAGCTGCGGCCGGCGAGCGTGTCCCAGCCGCGGCCAGGGACCGTGTCCCAGCCCGCCCGCCTGTCGTCCCGCGCCCGCCTCGCCCGGTCGCCCCCAGCCCGGCCGCTCCCCGGCCGGGCCGCCCTGCTCCGCCCGGCCCGCCGCCAGCCCGGCGCCCCCTGCAGCCCGGCCGCGGTTCGTGATCAACCGATTGGTGTCGCTCTGGCAACACCAATCGGTTGATCACGAACAGCCGTGACGTGACTGGAGGGGCTGGCGTGACGCACGGGGCAGATGGTGCGGCTGGGAGGGCGGCCGGAGCTCGGGCTGAGCGGCGGCCGGGCGCAGAGGCTCGGGCTGAGGGGCGGGCCGGGGGCTCGGGCGGGCCTGGGCGGGCTGAGGGGCAGGCTGGGGTCAGAACGAGCGGTAGTCGCGGATGGACATCCGGGGGCCGCGCCGTGGCGGGCCGAGCCCGCCCAGCTCCACCAGCCGGGCGGCCCGGTGCCGGTGGCCGGCGTACGGCGCGAGCAGTTCGAGCATGCCGGCGTCGTCCACCCGCCGCCCGGCCAGCGCCCAGCCCACGCGCGAGGGCAGGTGGTAGTCGCCCACGGACACCGCGTCCGCGTCCCCGCAGGCGCGCTGCCGCACCTCGGCGGAGGTCCAGACGCCGATCCCGGGCAGCGACCGCAGCCGCCGGTCCGCGTCGGCGGGCGGCATGGTCACGATCTCCTCGAGCCGGCCGGCCACCTCGGCCGCGCCGATGATGGTGCGGGCCCGCACCCCTTCAACGCCGGCCCGGTGCCACTCCCAGGACGGGATGCGGCGCCAGGTCCGCGGCGGCGGGCTCACCCGCATCCCGGCGGGGGCGGGCCCCGGGGCCGGATCGCCGAACTTCAGCAGCAGGTAGCGCCAGGCCCGCCGGGCCTCCGCGCCGACCACCTTCTGCTCCAGCACGGCGGGGACCAGGGCCTCGAGTACCCGGCCGGAGCGGCCGACCCGGACGCCCGGGTGCCGGGCGGACAGCTCGCGCAGCAGGGGGTGGGCGGGAGCGAACCCGGCCCGGTCGTCGTCGGCGCCGAGCATCCCCGGGAGCTCGCGGAGCAGCCACGCGGCGCCCGGGCCCCAGGCGGCGGCGCGGACCACGGTGACCGGCGCCGGCTCCGCCGCGGACCCGGCCTGCGCGGGGCGCGCCGGAGCCACGCGCAGCGTGCCAGGTCCCTCCGGGGTCAGTGCGGTGCGCCAGATGTACCCGTCCGGGGTGACCTGGTAGGCGGGATCCCCGCGGCCGCGGGCGTGCACGCCCAGGGTCCGCGGCAGGTCCAGCACGAACGGCGCCCGCCACTCCAGCGTGCTGCCGGAGTCGCTGGCGACGGCCGGCGGCCCGTCCGCGGCCCCGGCTGCGGCCGGCGGCCCGCTGCGCCGCCCGCTGCGGCTGACTGCCCGCTCCCGCCGCCGGCTACGGCCGGTGGCGTCCCCGCGCCGGCTACGGCCGGCGCCGCGAGTTCCGGGACGCCGGGCACGGGCTCACGCGTCGGTGGAGAAGCGGACGCAGGTCAGGCCCAGAGTCTGGCCGGGCCAGACCCGCAACCCGGAGCGCAGCTCGTTGCCCGGGGCGATGTGCACCTCGTCCCCGAGCACCACGCCGTCCAGGACCACGCCTTCGCCGACCACCGTCCCGCGGCCGATCACGCTGCCGCTCACCCGGGCGCCCGCGCCGACGCTGGCCGCATCGAACAGCACGCTGCCGGTGACGTAGGCGTCCGCGCCGACCCGTGCGCCCGCGCCCACCGCCGTGCCGCCGCGCACCTGGGCCGCCGGATCGACCGCGGCCCCGTCCAGCGCCAGCATCTCGCCCGGCGGGCCCGGGACCGCGGCCGAGACCAGCCGCCCGCGCACCAGGTCGCAGGAGCCCTGCACGAACGCCTCCGGGGTGCCCACGTCGAGCCAGTAGGACGAATCGGGATAGCCCATCACCAGGGCCCCCGCGCTGATCAGGTCGGGGAAGGTGGACCGCTCCACGGAGATCACCTGGCCGGGCGGGATCTCGTCGATGACCGACCGGCGGAACACGTAGCAGCCGGCGTTGATCCGGTTGGTGACCGGGTTGGGGGTCTTCTCCAGGAACGCGGTCACCCGGCCGTCATCGTCGATGGGCACGCAGCCGAACCGGGCCGGGTCGGGCACCTCGACCAGGTGCAGCGTCACCGCGGCGTCGGCCTTGCGGTGCAGGTCGATCTGCGCGGAGATGTCGTGGCCGGACAGGACGTCGCCGTTCAGCACGACGACCGGGCTGTCCGGGCCGCTGCGCAGGCCGGACGCGGCGTTCCGGATCGCCCCGCCGGTGCCGAGCGGCTCCGCCTCGTGCACGTAGGAGATCTCCAGCCCGAACGCGGCGCCGTCCCCGAAGCACTCGGTGAACATGCTGGCCCGGTAGGCGGTGGCCAGCACCACGTGGGTGATCCCGGCCGCCGCCGCCTTGGCGAACTGGTGGGCCAGGAACGGCACCCCCGCGGTCGGCAGCAGCGGCTTGGGCGTGCCGATGGTGAGCGGGCGCAGCCGGGTCCCCTGGCCGCCGACGAGCAGGATCGCCTCCAGCGGCTCACGGCCTGCCGGAGAAGGCGCTGAGGGCATTTCTGGCTGGGCTGACATGTGCAGCGAGGTTACTCTGCGCCCTGCGCCGCCGCACGCTGGTAGGACGCCATGTGGGCCTCGGCCGAGGCCTCCCAGGTGAACTCCTGGGACCGGGCGTGCCCGGCCTCGCCGAGGGATTCCAGCCGGGCCGGGTCATCGAGCAGGCCGCGCAGGGCCGCCTGGATGTCCTCGGCGTCCGGCTCGGTGTAGGCGACCGCGTCCCCGCCGACCTCCGGGAGTGACGTCCGGTGCGTGGTGAGCACCGGCGCGCCGCAGGCCATGGCCTCCAGCACCGGCAGCCCGAAACCCTCGCCCCGGCTCGGGAAGGCCACCACGAGCGCGCCGCCCAGGAAACCGGGCAGGTCGGTGAAGCGGAGGTATCCCGGGCGGACCAGGCGCAGGTGGGCCGGGACCGCGGCGACGGCCTCGTCCACTTCCTCGCTCCAGCCACTGCCCCCGCCGAGCACGAGCGCGGGCGGGTCGGCCAGGTCGGCCACGGCCCCGGCCCAGCCGCTGATCAGCGCGGGGACGTTCTTGCGCGGCTCCAGGCCGCCGAGGTAGGCCACGTACGGCTTGCCGTGCAGGCCGAGCCGGTCGGACACCTGGCGCATCCGCTCCGGGGCAGGCCGGTGGAACAGGGCGTGGTCCACGCCGTGGTAGGCCACGTCGATCCGGGTCGGGTCGGCGCCGAGCACCCGGACCAGTTCGTCCCGGGTGGCCTTGGACGGCACGAGCAGCCGGGTGGCCCGCCGGGCGGCGGTGCGGATCGCGGACTTGAAGAAGGTCGCCGTGACCGGGTTGTGCGCGTCCGGCTCGGTGAAGTACGTCAGGTCGTGGATGGTCGAGACCACGGGCACGCCGGGCCGCAGCGGCATGGTGTAGTGCGGGGCGTGCAGGACGTCGGCGTTCACCTGCTGGGCGACGAGCGGGAGGCCGGTCTGCTCCCAGGCGAGCCGGGCGGCCCGGTGCGCGATCGCGGTCGGGCCAGCCACGACGGTCGCCTCGGGCACGAGCCTGCCGTACCGCTCTTCGTCATTGCGCTGGCACGCCACCGCGAGGTCCGCTCCGGTTGCGCCCAGCGCGGCGACCAGGCCATCCACGTACCGGCCCAGCGCGCCGCGGTCCGCCGGCACGGCGGTCGCGTCAACCAGCACCCGAGGTGCCACGAGCAGTCTTTCTCCTTCCCCCCGCGTGCGGGGGCCTGCTGCCACTACCGAGAAGCCAGATAGCTGGCCAATTCCGCATTGATGAATGTCCCGTCACGACCGAGCGTACGCCCTCCGCCGGCCTGCCGGTGAGCATCGGCGCTCATGTCCGGCGCGGGCCGCGACCCAGCCGGCGGCAGCGTCGCAGCCGATATGGTCTAGACCATCTTACGGCCCTCCCTGCCGCACCAGAAGGCCCGGTTACCGGGATGCGGACGGCGACGGAGTGGCCTTCGCCGACGGCGGGCTTGGCCTTGGGGGAGTGGCCTTCGCCGATGGCGGGCTTGGCCTGGCCGCCTGCTGCGCCTGGTCCAGCGCCTTCTTCATGGCGCCGATGTCCTTGGCGTAGCCGGCGAGATCACCCTGCTTGAGGGCGGCCTGGGCCTGGGCGTAGTCCGACTCGGCCTGGGCCAGGTAGCCGCGCACGGTCGCGCTGGCCGACCCCTGCCCGGAGCCGGACCCGGAGCCGGAACTGGAGGACGACCCGCCCGAGCTCGGCGACAGGCCCGGGATGACCTGGCTGAGCGCGTCCGCCAGGGTCGGCCCGAACCCGACGTTCCCGTCGAACGAGACCGCGACCCGCTTGAGCACCGGGTACGAACCGGAACTGCTGCCGCCCGTGGTGCCGGCCGCCTGGATGTAGATCGGCTCCTCGTAGACGAGGGCCCCGCCGACCGGGAGCGTGATCAGGTTGCCCTCGATGACCTTGGAGCCGTTCTGCCGGTACAGCGACAGCTGCGAGGAGATCGTCGGGTCCGACTCGAACGTGCCCTGCACCTGCTGCGGGCCGAGGATGGCGGTGTCCTGCGGCAGCTGGAGGACCCGGATCGTGCCGTAGTCGGGCGACTGCGGGTTGCTGTCCACCGCCATGTACGCGGCCAGGTTCTGCCGGCCCCGCTGGACCAGCGGCGAGGTCATCGAGAACTGGGCCACCGCGCCGGGCATCTGCATGGTCTGGTAGTACGGCGGCTGGCTGGCCGACTGCGCGCCGTTCGACTGGCTCGGCTCGTCCGGCACCGCCCAGAAGTTCTGCCCGCCGTAGAAGGACTGGGCGGACAGGACGTGGAACTGGGTCAGGATCTGGCGCTGCACCTCGAACAGGTCCGGCGGGTAGCGCAGGTGCGGCATCAGGGCCGCGGGGATGTCCTGCTTGGGCTTGATGACCCCGGGAAACGCCTTCATCCAGGTCCGCAGGATCGGGTCGCTGGCGTCCCACTCGTACAGCGTCACGCTGCCGGTGTAGGCGTTCACCACCGCCTTGACCGAGTTGCGGATGTAGTTGATGTCGCCGGTGGGCTGGCCGGCCACCGTGCCGCCCGGGGCGTCGCTGGTCGACGTGGCCTGCCCCATGCTCACCCGCTGCGAGTACGGGTACAGGTCGGTGGTGGTGTAGCCGTCCACCACCCAGAGGATCTGCCCGTTGGCGACGACCGGGTAGGGGTTGCCGTCCAGGGTGAGGAACGGCGCCACCTTGGCCACCCGGGCCAGCGGCTGCCGGTCGTAGAGGATCTTCGAGTGGCTGTTGATGGCCCCGGACAGCAGGATGTTCAGCTCGCGGAACTTGATCGTGTACAGCAGCCGGTTCAGCGGCGAGCCCACGTCCACGCCGCCGCCGCCCTGGTAGGTGTTGTTCTGCTGGCCGCCGGCCGCGGCGGACGGGTAGTCCAGTTCCTGCTTGCGGCCGCCCGGCGGGCCGCCGACGATCGCGTACGCGTTCTGCCCCTCGCCGAAGTACACCCGGGGCTGGCTGAGGCGCAGGGCCCCGTGCGGCGGGATGTCGCTCTCCACGAACGACGGGTTGCCGTTGCCCTGCACCGTGTTGGCCGTGGCGGCGACCACCCCGAAGCCGTGCGTGTACACCAGGTGGGTGTTGATCCAGTTGCCCTGGCCGGGCGGCGGCCCGCCCATGCCGCGCACCGCCACCACCGTGTCCTGCGGCAGCGAGCCCGCCGCCGGGCAGCGGGTAGCGGTCCATCGCCAGGTTGGACGGGAACTGGTAGTAGCTCTTGACCTGCTGCAGCTGCTGGAAGGTCGGCGACACCACGTCGGGATCCAGCAGCCGCATCCCCTGGAGCGTGCTCACCTCGGCGTCCAGCGTGGACTGCGACACGTTCGGTGGTCGCCGAGTACGGGCGTGACCCGGACCGTGGACGCGGTCACCCCGTAGGCCTGCCGGGTGGTCTGGATCTCCCGGTGGATGTACGGGGTCTCCTTGGCCAGTTCGTTCGGCTTGACCACGAACTGCTGGATGATCGCCGGGTAGAGGCCGCCGATGAGGATCGCGGACAGCACCAGCAGCCCGAACCCGACCGCGGGCAGCATCGCGCTGCGCCGGGCGGCCCCCGCGAAGAACAGCAGGGCGCACAGGACGGCGATCACCGCGAGCACGGTCTTGGCCGGCAGCACCGCGTTGACGTCGGTGTAGGAGGCGCCGGTGGTGACCGCGCCGCGCTGGGAGAAGTCGATGCCGTACCGGTCAACCCAGTACGCCACGGCCTTGAGCAGCACGAACACGCCGAACAGCACGAACAGGTGGGCCTGCGCCGCCATCGTCACCCGGGGGTGGCGGCCCTGCATCCGCAGCCCGCCGTAGAGATAGTGCACCAGCGTGGCCAGCACCAGCGAGATCAGCACCGCCGCGAACAGGTAGCTCAGCACCATCCGGATGAACGGGTAGGTGAAGACGAAAAATGAGAGATCGATGTGGAACTGGGGATCTGTTTTCCCAAACGGAACCTGGTTGGCGAACAGCATCCAGGTTCGCCAGGAGCCCGCGGCGGTGATGCCGGAGATCACGCCCATCACGCCGAGCACCACCCCGAGCAGGAGCCGCCGGTGCGGGTCGATGGCCATCCGGTAGGCGTCCCCGCCCTGGCCCGGGGCGGGCACCGGGCGGTAGATGGGCCGCAGCCGGTAGGCCAGCGCGGCGTTCGCCCCGGTGACCACGGCCATGAACAGCCCGGCCACGAAGAACATGGCCCAGCGCGTGCCGTAGGTGGTGGCGAACACGGACGAGTAGTGGATGGACCGGTACCACAGGAAGTCCGTCCAGACCCCGGCCACGATCGCGATCAGCACCAGGAAGGCGATCACGGCCACGATGACCGGGAGGACCAGCCGGGGCCAGCGCAGCAGGGCGGCAGGCGGACGGCCGGCAGGCGGCCGGGCCGATCCGGACCGGAAGGACACCGCACTCCCCCTCACACGCCGTCAGCCCAGTACTGGGCCGTGCGGCGCCAATGTACCCCGATCAGGCCGGCTAAGCGGCACCCGCGCCGGCGTGGTGATCATGCAGTGGTCACCCGGCGCTCAGGTAACGGTCAGGTAGCACTGAGCAATCAGGGAGCTTCAGCAGCCGGGCACACTGCGGCCCGCCTTGATCGCGGTCAGGTCGTTGATGGCCTGGCGCAGCGTGGCCACCTTGACCAGGCGCAGCCCGGCCGGCACCGCCCCGGTGGTGTCCGAGCAGTTGGCCGCGGGGGTCAGGAAGATCGTCGCCCCGGCCGCGCGGGCGCCCGCCATCTTCTGCTGGATGCCGCCGATCGCGGACACCGCGCCGTTGGCCGAGATCTCCCCGGTGCCCGCGATGAACCGCCCGCCGGTCAGGTTGCGGGGGGTCAGCTTGTCCACGATGCCCAGCGCGAACATCATCCCGGCGCTGGGACCGCCGATGTCGCCGACCTTGAAATTGATCTTGAACGGGAAGGTGTAGCTCTCCGAGACGAGCACCCCGATCACGGCGTGGCCCTGGACGTTCGCGGTCTTCAGCCGGACGTGCCCGATCTTGCCCTTGCGCAGGATGGTCAGGGTCACCACCGACCCCGGGGGGTGCGTGCGGATCAGGGTGCCGGTGTCGTGGTTGCAGCTGACCGGGGTGCCGTCCACCGCGGTGATGGTGTCGCCCGGCGTGCAGCACGCCGGCGGCCGGGAGGCCCTTCTCGGTCTGGGTGACGGTGTCCAGGGTGGTGAACTGGATCCCCAGCGTGCACAGGGCGGCGGCCTGGGCGGTCTGCTGCGAGTTGGCCATCTCCGCCGTGTCCTGCTGGACGACCTGCTGCTCGGACTGATTGGGCGGGAACAGCTCCGACTCGGGGACGACCGCGGTGTGCGGGGTGAGCCAGGCGCGGATCGCGGTGAACACGTTGAACCCGTCGCCGGGGCCGCCGAGGAAGGACACCGTGACCAGGTTGAGGTGCCCGGAGGTCGGGTACGTCCGGTGCCCGCTCGATCGTGATCAGGGGGCGGCCCGAGGTCGTGCCCAGGGTGTTCAGCGTCGGCCCGGGAGACAGGATCACGTACGGCACCGGCACCAGGGCCGCGATGAGAGCCGCGGCGACCACGCCGATCCCGGCCACGAGCAGGGTCACAGTGCGCCGCGACATGGGGGGAAGACTACGCACTGTTCACCCATTCGCTCTCGCCGTCGCCGAAGACCTGGTGCTTCCAGACCGGCACGGTCTGCTTGAGCTCGTCGATCAGCGCGCGGCAGGCGGTGAAGGCCTCGGCCCGGTGCGGGCACGAGACGGCGACGACCACGGCCAGGTCCCCCACGGCCAGCTCGCCGACCCGGTGCACGGCGGCGATCGCGGTGACGTCGAAGTCCGCGGTGATCTTCTCGCACACCCGGCGCAGCTCGGCCGCGGCCGACGGGTGCGCGCTGTAGCCCAGCTGCTGCACGTCACGGCCGTGATCGTGGTTGCGCACCGTGCCGCTGAACAGGGCGATGCCGCCCGCCGAGGGGTCGGCCACGGCGTTGTGCACCTCGTCCACGGACAGCGGGGTGTCCCGCACCTCGGCGAGCCGGATCACAGTCACGGAGCCAAGGTAGCGCCTGAACCTGGGCGGCTGGACCAGCCGCGTTCAGGTTTTCGTTGCGGAGAAAAGCGGTGCTGCGGCGGGCCCGCAGCCGCCTGCGCGTCAGGTGCCGCGCTTGCGGCGGCGCGCCACCTCGCGCACGATGGCCGCCGTTCCGATGACGGCCACGGTCGCCCCGGCCGCGGTGATCGTCGCTTCCTTGCGGGGCAGCCGGCGCCCGGCCACGGCGTGATGCCCGGCCCGCTGCTTCAGCAGCTCGCTGAGGGCCGCCGCGTTGTCGTAGGCGGGCCGCCAGCCCGCCGCGCGGAGCGCCTCGCACTCCACCACCCACGGGTAGACCATGTAGCGCAGGTCGGCGACCGGGGCCGGGGTGATGCCGAGCCGGTGCAGCCGCTGCGCCGTGCCGAACGTCAGCCCGGCGGGCAGCTCGACCCGGCGCAGCCCGCTGAGCTCCTCGACTTCGTCCTCTTCCAGCCAGCCGTCGCAGCCCACCGCGAACGCCCCGTCGACTGGTCCCGGCCACCGCCAGCTCGAGCGCGGAGACCAGGTCCTCGATATGGCAGAACTGCCAGCGCGGCGCGCAGCCCTTCACCGTGAGCAGCCGGGGAGACTCGAAATGCCGGGTGACGAGGGTGTCCACGCCCTCGCCGACCAGCGCGGCCGGGCGGACCACGGTGATGGCCATGCCCGGGTGGGACCGGGGTGAGCGCTGGGCCAGGTGCTCGATCTCGAGCAGGTCACCGGCCACGCTGCCGTCGTGATCCACGCCCAGCGGCGCGGTCCTCCGGCAGCGGCACCGGGTTGTCCGGGGCGGCCCCGTACACCATGGCGCTGGTCACCAGGATCACCCGGCCGACCCGCCCGGCCGCCGCCGAGGTGAGCACGGTCTGCGCGGCGCGCACGTTGAACGCCCGCCGGGCCCGGTGATCGGTGTCGGCCGCCAGGTCGATGTCGGTGTGCACCAGGACGTCAACCCCGCTCAGCCGGCCGGCCAGGGCCGGGTCGCGCACGTCGGCCAGCCGCCACGTCACGCCGACCACGTCCCCACGGTGATCATCGATCGCGATGACCCGGCGCACCGCCGGCGAGGCCGCCAGGCGCAGGGCCAGGGCATGGCCCAGCCCGCGCGCCGCGCCGGTGATGGCCACGACGGGGCGCGGCTCCTGATCAGTGCGCTCGCGGCGAACCTGGGCCCGTGCAGTGCTCAACGTGTGCCGCTCCCGAGATAACGTGGCGGTTGTGACCCTTCCATCCTGCCTGAGAGGTCGCGGAGATGGCTGATCCTCCCTTCGGCTTTGGTCTGCCCGGCGGTTCCGGGAGTTCTGGTGGCCGGGGTCGGCTCCGGTGGATCCGGGGGCGGCTCCGGCGACAATCCGGGCGGTAACCCGCTCGGACCGCTCGGTGACCCGCAGCAGTTCGCGGACGCCCTGCGGCAGTTCGCCGACCTGATGGCGTGGCAGGGCGGCCCGGTCAACTGGGACCTGGCCAAGAACGTGGCCCGGCAGACGGTCGCGGCCGAGGGCGACCCGAGCGTGCTGGACGCCGACCGCAAGAAGGTCGTCGAGGCCATCCAGCTGGCGGACCTGTGGCTGAACGAGGCCACCTCGTTCCCCAGCGGGGTCCGCACCGCGCAGGCCTGGAGCCGGTCGGAGTGGGTCGAGGCCACGCTGCCCGTGTGGTCCACGCTGTGTGACCCGATCGCCGAGAAGGCCGTGGACGCCCTGGGCGGCATGATCAGCGGCAACCCGGAGGAGCTGGGCGGCGAGCTGCCCGCCGAGCTGAGCTCCGCGCTGCAGGCGGTCACCGGCGGGCTGGGCGGCATGGCCGGGCTGGCCGGCGGCCTGGGCGCCGATGATGCGCCGGATCGGCGGGATGATGGTCGGCGGCCAGACCGGGGCCGCGGTCGGCGGGCTGGCCCGCGAGGTGGTCAGCTCCACCGACGTGGGGCTGCCGCTGGGCCCGGAGGGCGTGGCCGCGCTGCTGCCCGCCGGGGTGGCCGACTTCGGCCAGGGCCTGTCGGTCAGCGCGGAGGAGATCCGGATCTTCCTCGCGCTGCGCGAGGCCGCCCACCACCGGCTGTTCGCGCACGTCCCGTGGCTGCGCTCGCGGCTGCTGGCCGCGGTCGAGGACTACGCGCGCGGGATCACCGTGGACGCCTCGGCGCTGCGTGACGCCATGCCGCAGATCGACCCGTCCAACCCGGACGCGCTGCGCGAGGCACTGTCTGACGCCAGCATGTTCCAGCCGGAGGACACGCCGCAGCAGAAGGCGGCGCTGGCCCGGCTGGAGACCCTGCTCGCGCTGGTCGAGGGCTGGGTGGCCACCGTGGTGGAGGACGCCGCGGCCGAGCGGCTGCCGCAGGCCGGCGCGCTGGCCGAGGCCATCCGGCGGCGCCGGGCCACCGGCGGTCCCGCGGAACGCACCTTCGCCACCCTGGTCGGCCTGGAACTGCGGCCGCGGCGGCTGCGCGAGGCGGCCGAGATCTGGCGGCGGCTCACCGACGTCCGCGGGTCGCAGGGGCGGGACGCGCTGTGGGCGCACCCGGACCTGATGCCCACGGCCGAGGACTTCGACGACCCGGAAGGGTTCGTGGCCGGGCGGCCCGCGCTGGACATGTCGGCGCTGGACGGAGGAGATGTCCGCGCTGGACAAGGAGATCGACGAGGTCGAGGGAGAGTCGGACACCGGTCCGTCCGGCTCCGGCGAGAAGCCGGATGACCCGGACCCGGGCGATCCCCCGCCAGCCGGGTCAGCGGCCGACCGCCGGGTCCGGCGATCGCCGAGCTGCTATCGACCCGCAAGTCCTGTTATCCACAGGCAGGGCCCGGAGTCTGGCCTGCTGGCGGGCGACCTGACCGGCTGGCGGACCGGGAATGCACCGTCATCCCCCGCTATATCCACAGCGGCGCTCCGTCGATGTCCCCAGGGAATCCACAGGCCTGTCCACAGGCCGCGTCCGGCCGGGCCGACGGCTCGGACGCGTCGGCGAGGCGCCTCGGCCGCGGCCGCTCGCGGGCGGCCGGGAAATGTCGGCCGCCCGTGGCAGGCTCACGGCCATGAGGCCGGCGATCAAAGCAGGGCTGCTGATGGTCTGGCGCGACCCGGACACCCTGCAGATAGGCATCGACCCGAGGCGGGCGGTGGCGCTGCGCGGGATGCGCGGCACGGAGGCCCTGATCAACCTGCTGGACGGGAGCCGGGATCTCGGCCAGGTGCTGGCCGCCGCCCAGGACCAGGGGATCGGCCGCCCGGCGGCCGAGCGGGTCATCGGGCTGTTAGCCGCGGCGGGGGCGCTGCATGACTTTCCCGCCGCCACGTTGCGGGCCCTGCCCGACGGCCCGCGGGCCCGGCTCGCCGGGGAACTGGCCACGGTGTCCCTGGCCCACGGCTACGCCGACGGCGGCGCCCTGGTGCTGGCCCGCAGGCAGGCCGCGAGCGTGCGGGTGCACGGGGCCGGCCCGGTGGCCGCCAGCCTGGCCAGCCTGCTGACCGCATCCGGCGTCGGCCGGGTCAGCTGCACCGGCGCGGCGGCCGGGCGGCCAGGAGGGGAGCCTGGCCGGGCGCCGGGGCCTCCGGGGCCTGGGCCGTTCCGGGGCCGGGCCCGGGCTCGCGTCCTGGCCACCCGCGGGCCGGGTCCGGCTCGGCCACCCGGGCGGTGACGCCCCGCCCCGGGCCCGGCGGTCCGGGCCGGCACGCGGCGGCGTCCGGACCTGGCTGTGCTCACCGACGGCTACCCGCCCGAGTTGCCGGGCGCCCTGGTGGCCGGCGCGGTCGCGCACCTGACCGCGGCCGCCTCCGAAGCGATCGGCGTGGTCGGCCCGCTGGTCATCCCGGGCCGGACGGCGTGCCTGAGCTGCGTGGATCTGGCCCGCAGCGACCGGGATCCGGCCTGGCCGCTCATCCTCGCGCAGGCGTCCGGCCGGGCCTCGCAGCCCGCCGCGTGCGCGGCCGTGCTGGCGGCGGCGGTCGCGGCCCAGGCCACCGCGCAGGCGCTGGCCTACCTCGACCAGGCCACCCCGGGCGCGGTGGTGATCAACGGCACACTGGAGCTCGTCCTGCCTGACTGGCAGTGGCGCCGGCGTAGCTGGGCGCCACATCCGCACTGCCGCTGTAGCCGGCGCCCGGCATCCTGACCGAGAATGGGAGAGTGAATGATCTCCCTCGGCGTGCTGTTACCCGGACCGCGAAGCTGGCCACCCTCCCCGCCGGCCTGGCCGGCCGGACCGCGCTCGGCCTGGGGAAGCGGCTCGGCGGCCGGCCCGCCGAGATCGTCGCCGCGGAGATCCAGCAGCGCACCGCCGAGCAGATCTTCCGGGTCCTGGGGGAACTCAAGGGCGGCGCGATGAAGCTCGGCCAGGCGCTGTCCATCTTCGAGGCCGCGCTGCCGCCGGAGATCGCCGGGCCGTACCGGGCCACCCTGACCAAGCTGCAGGAATCCGCGCCGCCGCTACCCGCGCGGACGGTGCATCAGGTTCTCGCCGGGGATCTGGGCGAGTCCTGGCGGGACGAGTTCGCGGAGTTCGACGACACGCCCAGGGCGGCGGCGTCCATCGGCCAGGTACACCGCGCGGTCTGGCGGGACGGCCGCCAGGTGGCCGTCAAGATCCAGTATCCGGGGGCCGGGCGGGCCCTGCTCAGCGACTTCAACCAGCTCAGCCGGGTCGCCCGGCTGTTCGGGATCATCATGCCCGGGCTCGAGGTCAAGCCGCTGCTGGACGAGTTGCGGGCCCGGGTCGCCGAGGAGATCGACTACCAGCTGGAAGCGACGTCGCAGCAGGCTTTCGCCAAGGCCTACGCCGGCGACCCGGACATCTACGTGCCCGACGTGGTCCAGGCCACCGACCACGTGCTCATCAGCGAGTGGATGGACGGCACGCCGCTGTCCCAGATCATCGAGTCGGGATCCCAGGAGGACCGGAACCGGGCCGGGATCCTGTTCACCCGGTTCCTGTTCTCCGGCCCGGCCCGGGCCGGGCTGCTGCACGCCGACCCGCATCCGGGCAACTTCCGGATGCTCGCCGACGGCCGTCTCGGCGTGCTGGACTTCGGGGCCGTGGACCGGCTGCCCGACGGCCTGCCGCCGTTCATCGGGAAGCTGCTGCGCATCATGCACGGCGACGGCGACATCCGCGAGGCCGAAGACGAACTCCGTGAGCAGGGGTTCGTCCGCGAGGGCATCCAGGTCGACCTCGATGCCCTGTACGCCTTCCTGGCCCCGCTCGCCGAGCCGTCCCGGGTGGACACGTTCAAGTTCAGCCGCGAGTGGCTTCGCGGCGAAGCCCAGCGGGTGGCCGACCCGCGCTCCTCGAACCTCGGACGGCGGCTTAACCTGCCGCCGTCCTACGTGCTCATCCACCGGGTGTCCACCGAGGGCATCGGCGTGCTCTGCCAGCTGGAAGTCCGAGGGGAATTTCCGGGCCGAGATGGTGCGGTGGATGCCGGGCTACGCCCGGGAAGGCGACGACACCCCGCCGGGCACCGAGGAAGTGCTCACCCCGCCGCAGGCCTAGCCGCCCGTCCCGCGACCGCCGCCCGGCGGCACGCGACCTCGACGGCAGTAGCCCCGGTCGCGCCGTGGACGCCCAGCCAGCGGAAGTCTCGCCCGGACAGCGGCCCAGCGTGTGCGGATGCGCCAGACAGCGGCTGGGCGCTCGCGGGACTGGCGGCGCCGCTGGCACGCACGTGGGGGCGGCCGGTTCCGGCCGCCCCCACGCCCCCGCGGGATGGTGCTGTTCTCAGGGCCTCAGCCCTAACTCGCTGCGCAACTGCCTCGCCGAGGCCTTGGCGCGATCCAGGCGCCGTGCCGCCCGGTCCACCCGGCGCGACGCCCGGCGCAGCGCGCGGACTTGCGCGGCCTGTGCGTCCCGGCGGCCCTGGGCCAGCAGTTCACGGTGCCTTTCTACTGGATAGTTGATCGGATGCATGACTCAACCGCCCGTCTTCCTTGACTGACAGATCGACGACTTGACTCAGGCCGCCACTTCGGTCTTGCGCGGGCGACCACGCGGCCTCTTGCGCGGCACGACCTGGCCGCGCAAGAACAGCTCACCGCCCCACACGCCCCAGGGCTCCCGGCGCTCCATAGCCCCGGCCAGGCACGCCAGCCTGGCGGCGCAATCGACACAGAGCGCCTTCGCCGACTCCACGTCCTGCGGGAGACTCGGCGAAGAACAGCTCCGGGTCCTCCGTGCAGGGCAGCTGCGTGCTGCGTGCCGCTGGCACCACAGCGCGAGTGACCTCAGTCAGCCCTGATCCTGGTCGCACGGATTCTGGTGCGGAGACTGCCTCGAACCCCGCCGTGCCCGCAGCAACGGCGGCGGTACCGGGCCCGTACATCGTCCAACCCCTCTCGTCCTGGTCATACCGTCTCTCGTGGGTCTGACAAAACGGCGGGCCCGACATGACAAAGACCGCGGACCCGGTGCGGGTCCGCGGCCTTTTGGGGATCCAGGCCGGTCTTTTTAGACCGGATCCCAGGCTGGTTGCGAACCCGTTCGGCTGTCACCGGTGGCGACAGCGCCGATAGCGTGGGCGTACGTCTGAGCGGGGTTGTTCTGCTTGCGCGCGGCGAAGCCGAAGCGCGGCTTGACCGGCGCCGGCCCCTGGCTGAGCCACGGCATGCGAACACCCGCGGCAGCGCGCGAAGGCGCCATCTCACGGATATCTGCGGTGCGGGAGGTGGCCGGGACGCCAAGGGACGGGCGGGCACCCAGCGGCGCAGCAGAAATTCCGGCGCACAGACGTGCGACCGGAACGAAGGTCTCGTTGCTATTCACTTGGCCCACCCCCTTCCGTCAAGGCGTCGTAAGCTCACTGAAGAACACAGGAAGAAGCCTAAGGACCCTGGTCGGGGAGGGCAACTTCTTTTTCTGGCTGACTTCTGTACCCGGGCTGCCGGGGCGGCTCGCTGTGCCTGGCTGGCCGCCTGACCGCCGGGCCGGCCCCGCAGGCCGGCTCAGCTCGCGGTGCGGACCAGGCCCTCCTGCACGACGGACACCACCAGCTCGCCCGCTTCGGTGAAGACCTGGCCGCGGGCCAGTCCCCGGGCGCCGGCCGCGGTCGGAGATTCCTGGTCATACAGGAGCCAGCGGTCAGCGCGGAACGGCCGGTGAAACCACATCGCGTGATCCAGGCTGGCCCCGCTCGTCTGGCCGTCGGCCCAGGACAGGCCGTGCCGGCGCAGCACCGAATCGAGCAGGGTCAGGTCGGAGGCGTAGGTCATCAGGCACACGTGCAGCAGCGGGTCATCCGGCAGCTCGCCGTTCGGCCCGCAGCCAGACCAGGTTGTGCTCGGTGCCCGCGACCCGCACGCCCGCCGGGTCGTCACCGGCCGGCCCGACGAAGCGCAGGTCGATGGGATTGCCCGTGAAGTACTCGTGATCGGGCCGGGCGATGGACTCGGCGGCCGGCACCGCGGGCATGGCCTCGGCGTGCTCCACGCCCGGCTCGGGGTGATGGAACGAGGCGGAGAGCGTGAAGATCGTCTTGCCGTGCTGGATGGCGGCGACCCGGCGGGTGGTGAAGGACCGGCCGTCCCGGACCCGCTCCACCGTGTAGACGATCGGGACGGCCGGATCGCCGGGCCGGATGAAGTAGGCGTGCAGCGAATGCACCGGACGGTCCGCGGGCACCGTCCGCCCGGCCGCGACCAGCGCCTGGCCGGCGACCTGGCCGCCGAAAACCCGCTGCCGCCAGTCGCTGGGACTGCGGCCGCGGAAGATGTTCACCTCGATCTGCTCCAGATCGAGCAGGTCGATCAAGCTGTCCAGGGCCTTGCTCACGCGGGCACGGTATCGCGACCGGGGAGCTAGCGCCGCAGCCGGGCCAGGAACCGGGACGGCTTGCGGGTCCGGCGGCCCCCCGGGGACCGGGCCAGCGACCAGGACAGGAAGATCCGTTCCCGGGCCCGGGTCACGCCCACGTACAGCAGCCTGCGCTCCTCCTCGACCGCCTCATCGGTCTGCGCGTACACGATGGGCATCGTCCCCTCGGTCAGGCCGGGCAGGAAGACCACGTCCCATTCCAGCCCCTTGGCCGCGTGCAGCGAGGCCAGGGTCACGCCCTGGATGGCCGGGGCGTGCTCGATGGCGCTGCGGCGGGCCAGCTCACCGACGAACGCGCCCAGGGCGGCATCCGGATGGGCGGCGAAGTAGTCCGCGGCGAGCTGGGCGAGGGCCTCGAGCGACTCCCAGCGCTCCCGGGCGGCACCGCGCCCGGCCGGGGCGTCGCGGGTGAGTCCCAGCCCGGCCAGGATGTGCCGGACCTCAGCCGGCGGCTCGCTGCTGGCCTCGGACGACACCGATTTCGCCGCCGCACGGAGCAGCCCGGTCGCCTGGCGCACCTCAGGCCGGTCGAAGAACCGCTCCGCCCCCCGGACCTGGCAGGGCACGCCCCGCTCGGCCAGGGCCCGCTCCAGCGCCAGCGTCTGGGCGTTGGTCCGGACCAGCACCGCCACCTGGCCGGGCGTCACCCCCGCGGCCCGCAGCGCGTCCACCCGCGCGGCCACCGCCGACGCCTCCGCCTCCTCGTCCGGGTACTCGGTGAACTCCGCGGCCGGGCCCGCGGGCCGCTGGGCGACCAGCGCCGCCGAGCGGCCGGTCCCGGGCTGGCGCGCCCGCCCGGATCCGCCCAGCCCGGCCCCGGCCCGCAGCTGCTCGGCCAGCGACCGCGGCCCGGCCGCGCCGGTCAGCTGGTTCGCCAGCGCGATGATCTGCGGCGTGGACCGGTAGTTGCGGACGAGGTCGACCACGGTCGCATCGGGGAACTCGGCGGTGAACCCGGTCAGGAAGCCGGAGGTGGCCCCGGCGAACGAGTAGATGGTCTGCCGCGGGTCCCCGACCACGCACACGTCGTCACGATCCCCGGCCCAGCTGTCCAGGAGCAGCTTCTGCAGCGGGTTGACGTCCTGGTACTCATCGATCACGAAATAGCGGTACCGGTCCCTGACCTCGGCGGCCGCCTGCCCGTGCTCGGCGAGGATGGCCGCGGTGAGCTCCAGCACGGACTCGAAGTCCACCAGGTGACGATCGCGGCGCAGATCCTCGTAGCGGCCGTAGAGCCCGGCCATCACGTCGGCGGCCAGCGGCGGGGTGCGGGCCGCTTTCGCCGACGCCCCGGGGTAGTCGTCCGGCCGCACCTGGGACGCCTTGGCCCACTCGATCTCTGACGCGACGTCCCGCAGTTCCGCGGCCCCGGCGCTCACCCGCAGGCCGCGGGCCGCCTCGGCGAGCAGGCCCACCTTGGAGGCGAGCACGGCCGGAGGCCGGCCGCCCACGGTGGCGGGCCAGAAGTGGACCAGCTGGCGCAGCGCGGCCGAGTGGAAGGTGCGCGCCTGGACCCGCTCCAGGCCGCCGCCGGTCCCGGCCAGCTGGACCAGCCGGGCCCGCAACTCCCCCGCGGCCCGCGTGGTGAACGTCACCGCGAGCACGTGGGCCGGGTCTACCACGCCAGTCAGCGCCGCATAGGCGATCCGGTGCGCGACCGCGCGCGTCTTGCCGGTCCCCGCCCCGGCCAGCACGCACACCGGCCCGGTGGTGGCCAGGGCCACCTGCCGCTGCTCCGGGTCCAGCGCGGCCAGCACGGCCTCTGGATCTGCGGCCCCGGCCGGACCGGGATATGGTTCGCCTGGCTGGCCGATACTGGCTCATCCACGACTGCGCACGTCCTGCCTCCTGTGCGCGCCATCCTCCCGTATCCCGCCGACACCGGGCCCGGCCGCCGGCCGCCAGTACTTCTCTTTACGTGGCTGACCAGGGCATTTGGCCAGATCCCGCAGGCCAGTGGCGGAATCGGGAAGCTGGCACGCCTCCGGCGTGTTGAGAATGCGGGACCTCACTAAGACGATGGGAGCGGCTGCGTGTCTGAGCCGGTGACGATGGACACCACCGTGACGATGTACACGACCCAGTGGTGCGCGTTCTGCCGACGGCTGAAGAGCCAACTCGCCCGGGACGGGATCGAGGTAGCCGAAGTCGACATCGAGCGCGATGAGGCGGCGGCCAGCTTCGTGATAAGCGTCAACGGTGGCAACATGACCGTGCCCACCGTTGTATTCTCCGACGGGACGGCGATGACGAACCCATCGGCGGCCCAGGTCAAGGAAAGGCTGCGCGGGCTCGCCGCGAACTTATGAGTGGCAGGCACAACCGATCAAGCGCTGACGCGCGTGCGCGCGCCGGCCGTTCTGTGCTGCCCTCAGACGGGGCTGCGGCACCATCCCCGGACACCCCGGACCTGGAAGGTGCAGGCCAGCGCGGTGTAAGCCGGCCCGGGGCCGGGGATGGCCTGGGCATGACTGATCGCTTCGACGCGGCTGGATCCCCCGGTGATGGCCGGGCTGGCGGCCCGGCCCACGACGGCCCCACCGTGCCCATGGAGGCAGTCGCGCGGCGGACCCCGACGGGCTGGCGCGTCGGCGATGAGGAAGTACCGGACCTGACCAGCGCCATGGTCCTGGCCGACCTGCTCGCCGCGGAACTGTCCGCAGAGGAGCAGGCTGAGCTGGACTCCGCCGCCCCCGCGCCCCCGGCGCCCCGGGACGCGGCCAGCCATAACACCGGCCAGCTCGGCGGGATGAGCAGCCCCCCGCCCAGTATCAGGCCGGGCCGGCTGCGCACCGGGCGGAAGAGACTCCTTTCGGGCCGGCCGACGCCGCCCAGATCCGCGAGGCCGAGCAATTGCGCGAGGCTGAGCAGCTCAAGGAGACGGTCGCGCAACTGGAGCGCGCGCTGACCGTGCGGGTCCGCGTGGAGCAGGCCATCGGCGTGCTCGCGGAGCGGCACCGGATCCGGCCCCGGCAGGCCTTCGAGCTGCTGAGGTCCGCATCCCGGGCCCGCGGGCAGCGGATCATGGAGACCGCCAGCCAGGTGATCGCCAGTGCGACCAACCCGCTGCTGCGCCTGCCCGAGGAACTGGCCAAGCCGCCGATGCCGCGGCGGATGCCCCGGCGCAGCCGGGGCGAGGCCTGACCCGCCAGCTTCCCGCCCGCAGGCCCGGCATCCCGTCTTTCCCGGCACCCTGGCTTGTATTGCCGTTATAGGGAATTCTAAAGACTTTTCCCGGATAGGCCCGTGCGGCCTTTCATTAATCCGCGCGCAAAAATGACCTGAATTGTTCCCTCTCGTTACCGGCCATTATGGCACCGGATGCGAGACTGGGCGGATGCCGGGCGGATGCCCGGCGGACCGATGTGGGCTGGGTCCTGGTCCGGCACGCGACCCGGGGGTTCTGCGCTACCTGGCCCAGACCGGCTTCGTTTCGGTTACCGGGCCGACCGGGTCTCGGTGTACCGGCCCCGGCTAGCGGCGCGTTATGTGAACGTTTGGTTCAGAAGGTGTAACGCTGGGTAACAACGCAACCGTGGATGAGCACGCGGACAATGGTGTGCCAGCGGGCCGCCTGCTGATCATCGGCGGCGGGGAGGACCGGTGCTGCGGCACCGGCGTCCTGGAACGGTTCGTCGAACTGAGCGGGGGCGGCCAGGCCCGGATCACCCTGGTCACCACCGCGACCGGCAGGCCCGACGAGGTACACGCCGAGTACGAGCAGGTCTTCCGCAAGCTCGGCGTCGAGCAGACCCGGGAGCTCAGGCTGCGCGGCCGGGCGGACGCCGACTCCGACGCCGCCGCCACTGCGTTGCGCGATTCCACCGGGGTCTTCTTCAGCGGCGGCGATCAGTCCCGGATCCTGGCCCTGGTCGGCTCGCGGGCCAACGACATCCTCCGCGAGCAGCTCGGCCGCGGCCTGGTCGTCGCGGGCACGAGCGCCGGCGCGACCGCCATGGGCCGGACGATGATCCTCGGCGGCGAGGGCCCGGAGGTCTCGGCGGCCACCGTGCGGACCGGGCCGGGGCTCGGGCTGGCGCCCAGGCTGCTCATCGACATGCATTTCGCGGAGCGTGGCCGGCTCCGCGGCTGCTGAGCGCGGTCGCGCTCGACCCGGATCACCTCGGCGTGGGCATCGACGAGAACACCGCGATCCTGGTCGATGGCGACACCTTCGAGGTGCTCGGCACCGGGGTCGCCACGGTCGCCGACGGCGAACGGTCCACGGTCGTGCACGCGGCCGGCGACTGCGACCCGATCACCTTGTTCGACGTCCGGCTGCACCTGATGCCGGCCGGATGCGTCTTCGACATCGCCGCGCGGGCCCCGGGCATCGGGCCCGCGCACACCCGCTACTGAGCCCCAAGCCGCGCCCCGACTGCTGGAACCGGGGCTGGCCTCCGGGCCAGCCTGCCACGAGGCCCCCGCCGAGGACCGACCGAGGGAGCACCCGTGCGCCTCATCGACAGCCATCGCCTGTCTGGCCCGAACATCTACACGTCCCGCCCGGTCGTGGTGGCCCGGCTGGAACTGGACGGGCTGACCGGGCAGGAGACGTCGGACTGCCCCGGCTTCGCCGCGCCGGCTGACCAGCGCGCTGCCCGGGCTGGCCGGGCACCACTGCGCCGCGGGGCGTCCCGGCGGCTTCCTCGGCGCGCTGGCCCGCGGGACCTACTTCGGTCACGTGACCGAGCATGTGGCGCTCGAGCTGTCCGCCCTGGCCGGCCGCGAGGTGGCTTTCGGGCGGACGGTCTGGGCCGGCGCCGAGGGCCGCTACGACGTGATCATGGAATGCCCCCGGGACGAGCCGGCCTCCTCCGCCGTGCCACGGGACCTGCTCACGCTGGCCATCCGGGTGGTCACCGAGATCCTGGCCGAACGCCCGGCGCCGCTGCGCGGACGCCCTCGAACCGATCGCCCGGGAGGTGGCCGCGGCCCGGCTGGGGGTCAGCACCGCCGCCCTGGCCGCGGCGGCCCGCCAGCGCGGCATCCCGGTCCGGCGGACCGGGAGCCTGAGCCTGATCCGCCTCGGCTACGGCTGCCACCGCCAGCTGCTCTGGGCGGCCCTCACCGAGCAGACCTCCGCCGTGGGCGTGGACATCGCCTCGGACAAGGTCCTGGCCAAGGAACTGCTGGCCATCGCGGGAGTACCGGTGCCCGCCGGGGTGGTCGCCCGGTCGGCGGCCGGCGCCGCGGAGGCCCTGGACACGCTGCGGGCGCCACTGGTGATCAAGCCCCGCAACGGCAACCATGGGGCGAACGTCACGGTGGGGGTGACGTCCCCGGCCCAGGCCGCCGAGGCGTACCAGCGGGCCAGCACCAGCGGCGCCGAGGTCGTCGTCGAGGAATACGTCCCTGGCGCTCGACTACCGGGTCCTGGTCGTGGACGGGCACGTGGTGGCGGCGGCCCGGCTGCATCCGGCCGTCGGTGACCGGAGACGGCCGCCAGGACATCGAGGCCCTGGTCCGGCAGGCCAATACCGACCCGCGCCGGGGCGAAGGGCACGCGCTGCCGCTGACCCGGATCGTGCTCGACGAGCCACGCCCTCAGCCATCTCGCGGCGCAGGGCCGCCATCCCGGGTCGGTCCCCGGGCCGGGCGAGGTCGTCACGTTGCGCCGGAACGCCAACCTGTCCACCGGCGGCACCAGCACCGACGTCACCGACCTTGTGCATCCTGAGGTCGCGGCGATGTGCTGCCGGGCCGCGGCCGCGGCCGCCCTCGACGTGTGCGGCATCGACGTCCGGCTGGCCGACATCGCGCTCCCGCCGGGCCAGCAGGCGGGCGCGGTGATCGAGCTCAACGCCTGTCCCGGGCTGCGGATGCACCTCGAGCCCACCGCGGGCCGCCCGCGCGACGTCGCGGGCGCGATCGTGGACCGGCTCTACCCGCCGGGCGCACCGGCGCGCATCCCGATCGTGTCCGTGACCGGCACCAACGGGAAGACCACCACGGTGCGGATGATCTCGCACATCCTCGGCCAGGCCGGGCTGCGGGTCGGGATGGCCACCACGGACGGGGTCTACTGCGGCGGGCAGCTGATCCACGAGGCCGACGCCTCGGGCCCGCGGTCCGCCGAGATGGTCCTGGACGACTCCACGGTGGAGGCGGCGGTCCTGGAGACGGCCCGCGGCGGCATCGTCCGGCGCGGCCTGGGCTACGACCGCGCCGACGTCGCGGTGGTCACCAACATCACCGCCGATCATCTGGGCTGTGACGGGATCGACGACCTCGACGACCTGACCGGCGTCAAGGCTCTGGTGGCCGAGGAGATCCTGCGCGGTGGCACGCTCGTGCTCAACGCCGACGACCCCCGGTCCGCCGGGCTCGCCCAGCGCCCCCTCGTCAGAAAACGAAACCCGGTGGTCCGGTTCTTCAGCCTGTCCGCAGAGCAGCCCGGTGGTCATGGCGCACCGGATGAGCGGCGGGATCGCCTGCCTGCTGCGCGACGGCCAGCTGATCGAGGCCCGGGGCGGGGAGGAGACGGTGCTGCTGCACACCGACGAGCTGCCGGGCTCGTTCGGCGGCGCCGCGGCGCATCTGGTCGCCAACGCACTGGCCGCGGCCGCCGCGTGCCGGGCGCTCGGGGTCAGCGTCAAGGACATCCGGCGGGGCTTCGCCACCTTCACCCCGGCCGAGGCCAACCCCGGCCGCGGCAACGTCTACCAGGTCGGCGGGGTCCCGCTGGTGGTGGACTACGGGCACAACCCGGCCGCGCTGGCCAGCATGGGACGCCTGCTCCGCGAGGCCTGGGACGGCCAGCCCATCGCCGCGATCACCCTGCCCGGCGATCGCCGGGACGACCTGATCGAGGAGAGCGCGGCCACCGTGGCCACCTGGTTCAGCCGGGTGGTCGTCTACGAGGACCGCGACCTGCGCGGGCGTGAGGCCGGCGAGATGACCCGGCTGATCTCCGGGGCGCTGGCCCGGCACCGCCCGGGCATCCGGATCCTGCCGGCCTACGGGCCGGAAGACGCGCTCCGCTGCGCCCTGGCGCTGGCCGCACCGTCCGATCCGGTGCTGCTCACCTACGAGAAGCTCGGCCCGGTGCGGGACCTGCTCGGCGAGCTGGGCGCCACGCCCTGGCCTGCCGGCCGGCCTGACCATGGCCATGTCCCCGCCAACCTGGCGCGCGGAGGAACGGATCCGACATAAAGTCCATAAAGCGGTGAATGAATCGGGCGGCCGCAGGTCCTCAGGTGTTTGGAGGTGGCGGTGGGCCTCGTCCCCTCGGCGGTGAAACCGCCACAGACCGCCGAGCCCCAGGGCTGCGCACCAGGCCGTGGACGCCGTGGCTGGTCCTGGCCTTGTACCTGCTCGGCGCGGTCGCGGTGACCTGGCGGCTGTGGGCCGACCCCGCCTCGCGCATGCAGGTCGGAGACGTCACCGACGTCAACTTGTTCGCGTGGTTCATCCGGTATTCGGCGGAGTCG
This sequence comes from uncultured Actinomycetes bacterium, assembly GCA_963742055.1. Taxonomy (GTDB): domain Bacteria; phylum Actinomycetota; class Actinomycetes; order Streptosporangiales; family Streptosporangiaceae; genus RYN-230. The sequence continues at coordinate 55,137 of CAVUKT010000001.1, forward strand.
GTGGCGCACGGGAGCCTGCCGGCCCTGGTCACCACCGCGATGAACGCGCCGCACGGCATCAACCTGATGTGGAACACGTCGCTGCTGCTCCCGGGCGTGCTGCTGACCCCGGTGACCCTGCTGGCCGGCGCGCAGACCAGCCTGACCCTGCTGCTCACGCTGGGCTACGCCGGATCGGCGGCGGCGATGTACTGGGTGCTGCGGCGCTGGGGCGTCCGGATCGGCCCCGCGGCGCTCGGCGGGGCGGTGTACGGGTTCTCCCCGGCCCTGATCGCGGCCGCGGTCGGCCACTACCACCTCGAGTTCGCGGTGCTGCCGCCGCTGCTGATCGACGCCCTGCTGCGCATCGTCACCGGCCGGGGCCACGCCATCAAGACCGGGATCTGGCTGGGCCTGCTGGCCGCGGCGCAGTTCTTCATCGGGGAAGAACTGCTGGTGGATACGGCCCTGGCCGCCGTCGTGGTGCTCGTGGTGGTGGCCGTGATGGTCCCGCACGCGGTAGCCGGGTCGGTGCGCCGCAGCGCGGCCGGCCTGGCCGTGGCGGCCGGCGTCGCGCTGGTGATCTGCGGCTACGCCCTGTGGGTGCAGTTCCACGGGCCGCTGGCCGAGCACGGCAGCCCGTGGAAGTCGAACCACTACCGGAACCGGGCCGCGGCGTTCGTGACCCCGGCCGGCAACATGCTGCTGCACACATCGTCGGGAGCGGCCGCCATCGCCCGCCATCCCGGCCTACGTCTCCGAGTACGTCGCGTACCTGGGCTACCCGCTGCTCGTGGTGCTGATCGTCGCGGCGGTCTGGTACTGGCGCGATCTGCGGGTCCGCGTCGCCGCGGTGGCCTGCGCGGTGCTGGAGATCTTGTCGCTCGGCGGCACCCAGGTGGTCCGCGGCGTCACCGTCCCCCCGGTGCTGCTGCCCTGGCACTGGCTGGCCCACCTGCCGGTGGTCAGCCAGATGCTGCCGGACCGGCTGTCCATCCTGGCCGACGGGCTGGCCGCCGTGGTGCTGGCGGTCTCGCTCGACCTGGCCCTGTCCGCGGCGGAGCAGCCCCGCTGGCGGCGCCAGGGCCTCCCGCTGGCGCTCGCGGCGATCGCGGTGCTGCCGCTCATCCCGCTGCCCATGCACACCACCCAGGTGGCCGCGCTCCCGTCCGGGTACCAGGCGGCCTTCACCCGGCTGGCGCTGCCGCGGAACGCCCGGGTCCTCGTGGTGCCGGTGCCCTACGGCCACGTGTCGCAGGCGCTGCGCTGGTACGCGGAGACGGGGTACCCCGGCTCGATGAACGGCGGCTACTTCATCGGGCCGAACCGGAACGGCAAGGCGATGGGCTACGGCGGCCGCGGCCTCCAGCCATCGCCAAGTCCGTCGACGCCCTGTGGCAGTCCTTCCACGCCAGGCCACCGGCCGACCGCCGCCCAGATGCGCCGGTGGGTCCGTCGCTGGAGCCCGGCGGCCGTGGTCGCGGTGACGCGGCGCGACTCCCGGCTGGGGCACCTGCTGACCACGGTTTTCGGCCCGCCCAGCTTCTCGGTGGGCCGGGTCCTGGCCTGGCGGCGCTAGTGGCGGCAGACCGCGCTTTTCCTGGTACTTTGCCTAGCTCCGAGATTGTCACGGGATAATTCGGTATATAGTCCATTGACCAATTTACGACAACAGGATGGCGCCGCTGTGAAGCTATCGATCCTGATGCCGGTCTACAACGAGGCTGAGACGGTCCAGAACGCGATCAAGCGCCTGCTGGACGTGGAGTTCCCGTGCCCGGTCGAGTTCGTGGTCGTGGACGACGGGAGCACGGACGGAACATCAGAGATCCTCGAGGGCCTGCACGACGATCGCCTGATCAAGCTCCGGCACGCGGTCAACCAGGGCAAGGGCGCCGCGGTGCGCACCGCGGCCGCCGCCGCGACCGGCGATTACGTCCAGCCATTCGACGCCGACATGGAGTACCAGCCGGAGGAGATCCCGGAACTGCTCAAGCCGGTGCTCCGCGGCGAGGCGACGGTGGTCTTCGGCAGCCGGACGTTCGGCAGCCACTCGGCCTATTCGTTCTGGTACGTCATGGGCAACAAGGGCGTGACGACCGTCGCCAACATCTTGTTCAACGCCTACATCGCCGACCTGGAGACCTGCTACAAGCTGATGCCCCTGGAGCTGTACCGCAGCCTGGACATCACCTCCAACGGGTTCGGCATGGAAGCGGAGATCACCGGCAAGCTGCTGGCCCGGCAGATCCGCCCGTTCGAGGTGCCGATCACCTACCGGGCCCGCAGCCGCGAGGAAGGCAAGAAAATCACCTGGAAGGACGGGGTCGCGGCGGTGTGGCTGCTGACCCGGCGTACGGCCACATATGGCAGCCGCTGCGCTGGTACGCGGAGACGGGGTACCCCGGCTGAATGAACGGCGGCTACTTCATCGGGCCGAACCGGCAATGGCAAGGCGATGGGCTACGGCGGCCGCGGCCTCCAGCACATCGCCAAGTCCATCGACACCCTGTGGCATCCTTCCAGCCAGGCCACCGGGCCCACCGCCGCCCAGATGCGCCGGTGGGTCCGTCGCTGGCAGCCCGGCGGCCGTGGTCGCGGTGACGCGGCGCGACTCCCGGCTGGGACGCCTGCTGACCACGATTTTCGGGCCGCCCAGCTTCTCGGTGGGCCGGGTTCTGGCCTGGCGGCGCTAGTGGCGGCCGCACCGCGCTTTTCCTGGTACTTTGCCTAGCCCCGAGATTGTCACGGGATAATTCGGTATATAGTCCATTGACCAATTTACGACAACAGGATGGCGCCGCTGTGAAGCTATCGATCCTGATGCCGGTCTACAACGAGGCTGAGACGGTCCAGAACGCAATCAAGCGCCTGCTGGACGTGGAGTTCCCGTGCCCGGTCGAGTTCGTGGTCGTGGACGACGGGAGCACGGACGGAACAGTCAGAGATCCTCGAGGGCCTGCACGACGATCGCCTGATCAAGCTCCGGCACACGGTCAACCAGGGCAAGGGCGCCGCGGTGCGCACCGCGGCCGCGGCCGCGACCGGCGATTACGTCCAGCCATTCGACGCCGACATGGAGTACCAGCCGGAGGAGATCCCGGAACTGCTCAAGCCGGTGCTCCGCGGCGAGGCGACGGTGGTCTTCGGCAGCCGGACGTTCGGCAGCCACTCGGCCTATTCGTTCTGGTACGTCATGGGCAACAAGGGCGTGACGACCGTCGCCAACATCCTGTTCAACGCCTACATCGCCGACCTGGAGACCTGCTACAAGCTGATGCCCCTGGAGCTGTACCGCAGCCTGGACATCACCTCCAACGGGTTCGGCATGGAAGCGGAGATCACCGGCAAGCTGCTCGCCCGGCAGATCCGCCCGTTCGAGGTGCCGATCACCTACCGGGCCCGCAGCCGCGAGGAAGGCAAGAAAATCACCTGGAAGGACGGGGTCGCGGCGGTGTGGCTGCTGACCCGCATCCGGGTGACCTCCAAGCGGGCCCAGCGTCGCGGCGTCCCGGCCTAGCCGGCGCGGCGGAGCCCACGCCGGTCCGGCAACATCGGTCCAGGCCCGCAGAGACCGGCCCGGCAGAGACCGGCCCAGCACAGATCGGTCAGCAAAGTTCGGCCCAGCGCACCCGGCGCGGGTATCCGAGCGGGGAGGTCGGGGTGAGCCTTGTCCGGTGGGCGGGCCGCCCGCTGCAGGCGGCCACCCGGCCGCGCCAGGCCACCCAGCGGGACCGGGCCCGGACCGGCGGCCACGCGGCTACCTGGCTGGTCCTGGGCTGTTACCTGCTCGGCGCGGTGGCGCTGACCTGGCACCTGTGGGCCGACCCGGCCGGGCGCGCCCAGGTCGTCCCCGGCAACGGCGTGTCCCACGACATCGACCTGTTCGCCTGGTTTCTCCGCTATGAAGCCACCGCGATAGCCCACGGACGGCTGCCGGACCTGGTGACCACGGCGCTGAACGCGCCGCAGGGCGTCAACCTGATGTGGAACACGTCCTTCCTGCTGCCCGGCGTGGTGTTCGCCCCGCTGACGCTGGCCATCGGCCCGCAGGCCACCCTCACCGTCCTGCTGACGCTGGGGTTCGCGGGCTCGGCGGCCACCATGTTCTGGGTGCTGCGCCGGTGGGGCGCCAGCCTGGCCGCGGCGGCCCTGGGCGGGGCGGTCTTCGGCTTCTCCCCCGCGCTGCGGATCGCGGCGGTGGGGCATTACCACCTGCAGTTCGCGGTTCTGCTGCCGCTCATCATCGACGCGCTGCTGAGGCTGGTGACGGGCCGGGGCCGGCCGGTGCGCACCGGGGCCTGGCTGGGGCTGCTCATGGCCGCCCAATTGTTCATCGCCGAGGAGACGGTGGCGCTGACGGCCGTGGCCGGGGTGGTCATCGTCGTGGTGCTGGCGGCCAGCCGCCCGCGCGCAGTGCCGGGCCTGGTCCGCGGGGCGGTGACCGGGCTCGCGGCCGCGGCCGGCGTCCTGCTCGTGACGGCCGGGTACCCCCTGTGGGTTCAGTTCCATGGTCCGCTCGCCGAGCAGGGCAGCCCGTGGAAACCGGGGCACTTCCGGAACCGCCCGGGCGACTTCGTGAACGGCCCCAGCGGGGTGCTGCTGCACTCACAGGCCACGGTGGCGTACCTGGACCAGCACGCGGTACGGATGGTCGAGTATTTCGCCTACCTGGGCTGGCCCATGCTCGTCGTGCTGGTGCTGGCCGCGGTGTGCTTCTGGCGGGACCTGCGGGTCCGGGCGCTGGCGGTGGCCTTCGCGGTGCTGGAGGTGCTCAGCCTCGGCAGCCGCACCGTGGTGGTGCGGGGCCTGCACATCCCGGCCACCCTGATGCCCTGGCACTACCTCCAGGGGCTGCCGTTGCTGAGCCAGAGCCTGCCGAACCGGTTCTCGCTGCTGGCGGATGGGGCGGCCGCGGTGGTCCTGGCGTTCTCCCTGGACCTGGCGTGGGGACGGCGCGCTCCGACGGGGCCGCTCCTGGCGGCGGATGCCCTGGCGGCGGATGCTCCGGCCGCCCCGGCGGCGGATGCCCCGGCCGCACATGCCCCGGCCGCTCGGCGGCGGATGCCCTGGCCGCGGATGGCCCGGCGCGGACGCCCCGGCCGCCCCGGATGCCGCGGCTGCGCGGCCGGACCGACGCCGGCCCCGGCGCCGGCTCACCGCCCCCGCCTGGCGTAAGGCCGCCGCCGTGGCCCTCATCGCCCTGGCCCTGGTGCCCATCATCCCGCTTCCCCTGCAGACGGCGGCGGTCATCGCGACCCCGGCAGGCTGGCAGCAGGCCTTCGCCCGGCTGCGGCTGGCCAGCGACGCACGGGTGCTGGTCGTCCCGCTCCAGCCCGCCACCGTGATGCGCTGGCAGGCGGACACCGGCGTGCCCGGCTCGGTGATCGGCGGCTACTGCATCGCGCCCACCCCGGGCACGGGCAAGGCCGAATTGTGCGGCAGCGGCCGGAAGCCGACCGCTGACTACCTGAATGACCTGTGGCTGGGCAAGCCGGGGGCCGTCGCCCCGTCCACGGCCCAGCTCCGGTCCGATCTGAGGTACTGGCGGCCCGCCGCGATCGTGGCGGTCACCAGCCGGGACTCGCGGCTCGGGCGGTATCTCAGCAACGTGTTCGGCCCGCCCGCCCTGCAGGACGGCAGCGTGCTGGCCTGGCGGCCGGTACCGGTGCCCCGGGCGATCGGGAACCGGAAGGGCTCCCCCGTGAACAGCTAGGCCTGTTACCGGCCGCTTGCTGGGCCGGCTACTGGGGCGCCGGGAGCTTGATGCCGGGGTGGGCCCACGGGCGGGTGAAGCCGACCACGGTGCCGTCGCCGGGCGCGGCGGCGGAGGTGCCGTACGCGGAGATCCGGATGGCGAAGCCTGTCGCGTAGGCCTCGATCATCATGCCCTTCCCGATGACCAGGCCGACGTGACCCGGAGCGGTCGGCGTGCCGTCCGAGCCCGCGAAGAACACCAGATCGCCGGGCTGGACCTGGCTGGCCGGGATCTTCGGCCCCCAGGCCCACTGCTGCTGCGAGGTCCGCGGGATGGAGATGCCCGCCGCCCGGTAGGCCATCATCACCAGGCCGGAGCAGTCGAACGCAGTCCGGGCCGGTGCCGCCCCACAGGTAGGGCTTGCCCAGCTGCTCCCGGGCGTACCCGATCACGGTAGAGACCAGCTGGTTCGGCACCGCGGACGTCTGCGCGCTGGTCAGGCACTCCGGCGCGCTCACCGTGGTGGTGTTGCTCACGGTGTAGCCGCCGCGGCTGTAGACGCCCGCCCAGTAGAGCACCGTCTGCACGTAGGACTGAAGGTGGTTGTAGGCGAAGATGGCGCCGCTGACGTTGTTCTGCACGCCGTGCGCGAGCAGGTACTTGGCCGCGCCCGCGATGGCGTCCGCCGGTTCGTAGACACTGGCCACGCCGTCGCCGTTGGCGTCGGTGGCCACGCCGCTGACCACCTCGGATGCCGGGTGCACGGGGGCACCGCCCCAGGTGTTGGTGGAGGCGCCGCCGATGCCGATCTGCATGGGCCCGGCGGCCCCGAAGCCGTTCTGCCCGGAGTGCACGCCCGGCAGGTTGGACTGGCCGTCGTCGGACTCCACTTTGCCGATTCCGGCGAGCAGAACCCAGGGCACTCCGTACTGCTGCCCGGTCTTCTTGAACAGGGCGAGGTAGTCAGCCGGGATGGAGTTGCGGGCCGCCGTGGTGACCGCGGGCTGAGTCGTGGCCCCGGAGCCGGAGGAAGGGCATCCGACACCCGCGGCGAAGAGCATGCTGGCCCCGCCGACCATGGCCATCGGGATCACCGCCACCGCGGTCACCAGCAGCGCGGCCACCCCGATCGCCACCAGTACGGCGAGCCGGCCGGCGCTGAAGCCGAAGCGCCAGCTCACGTATTTCCTGCCGAGGCCAGCTCGATGTCGTTGACCAGCCAGCTCTGCCCACTGCCGGTCAGGGTGATCGCGTACTGCCCGTTGTTCTGGCTCTTGCCCTGCTTGGTGTGGATCGTCTGGACAATGGTCACCACGAAGGTCAGGCTGCCGGACCCGAAGGTGCGGATGGAGTTGATCGCGGTACGGGCGGACGAGACCTGCTTCTGCTGGGTGCGCTGGCTGGCCACCCCCGGCGTGCCGTAGGCGCGCGCCAGGGTGGCGCTGAGCTCGCTGGTGGTCAGGCCGCGCAGGCTGGCCAGGTAACTGGACGTGCTCTCCCGGTAGGAGAACGTGTCGTACGCCGCACCGAACGCCTCGGTGACGCTGGCCGCCTTGGCCAGGTCGGTCTGGCTGAACGGAAGCCACTGGTAGATGTCGGGTGCTGACCCGGCCGGGGTCGGCACCGGGGACGCGGATGCCGCGGGAGCGGTGGAGCGCGCGGGGGCAGCCGGAGACGTCCCCCGGGCGCCGGACGCCGAGGTACTCGGGGTCGCCCCGGCAGGCCCGTGTCCCTGTCCCACCGCCGAGCGCACGCCCGGAATGAGCAGGTATGCCCCCATGCCGCCGAGCACGACGACAATGCCGACGAAGGCCAGCACCCGCTGGGCCGGGCTCAGGTCCATGACGCTCCGCTACTTCTTCCGGCGCACCGGGCGCAGCCAGAAGGGACCGGGCGGCCCGGCCTCCGCGCCCGGGCTGGCCTGGCCGCCTCCGGCCTGGCCCGGCCGTCCGAACTGACTGGGCGCGGCGGGCGGCGGAGCAGACTGGCCCGCGCCGCCCGGCCGGCTGGCCGAGCCGCTCCCGGAGCCGCCACCCGAGCCGCTGTCCCTGGACCGCAGCGGTGGCGCCGCATTCCGGGACGGCCCGCGGGACGGGCTCCCGCTGGTTGAGCCGCGCCCGCGACGGGCTGCCCCAGAAGCCGGAGCCACCGTGGCTGTTACTGCGCGGCGTGCTGCTCCCCTGGTCGCCGCCGCCGGGCGGCGTGCTGCGGGCGGGGCTGCTCCGGGGGGGCGCACCGTTGCGGGATGGGGTACCACTGCGCGCTGGGGCGGCTCCGAACGTCGGCGGTGCCGCGCCCGCGGCCGGCCCGGCGCTGCCCCCGGACTGCGGGGGGGCCGCCGCGGGCGGGCGCGGTGCGACGCCTGGCCAGCGCTGCCGGGCCGCTCCCGGGCGAGCCGGGGCGGACGCGGGCGGCGGGGCAGTCGCCGGGCGGCGGCACCCGAGGGCGCCCGGGTCCCCGGGGCACCGCGGATCCCGGAAGCACCGCCTCCGGAACGCCCGGGCACCCGGCGCACCGGCGGCCGGCCCCGCGTCAGCCGGAGCCCGGCCCGTGGCGGCGTCGGCTGCTCCCGAGCGGGCCCAGCCCGATGGTGAGCGCTGCTGGCCGGAGCCGTCCCGGTCCGGCAGGTCCAGTGGTGGTGCCGCGCGCGCGGCTTCCGTCGGCCGCGGCCGCCGCGGCGGCCCGGCCCCGGCCGCGCGAGGCCAGCCCGCCGCGGCCCGATCCGCCCTGGGTCTCGTCGGTGGCGACGTCGCCCGGCGCACCGGCCTGGTCGGGCCCGCCGTTCTCGCTGCCCACCGTGGCCGCGGAGGCCGCCGACGCCCCCGCCGCCGCGGCACCGGCCCCGCCGGCCGCGGCGGCGGCCACGCCAGCCGCCTGCGCCGGGTTCCGCCTGGCCCACCGGGCCGCCCGGTACGCGGCGAAGCCGGGGACTCCCACGGTGGCGGCGTCCACCGTGTTCCGCCGCGCGAGGCTGCCGGCCTGGGCCAGCCCCGCCTCGGCCCGGTCGCGCGAGCCGACCATGCCGTAGCCGACGGCGGAGAACAGGTGCACGAACGGCTTGCGGTAGATGAACACCGCCACGGTGACCAGGGCGATCATCAGGATTTTCAGCGCCCAGGGCAGCACCGCGTCACTCGTGCCCATGATCAGGGAGTAGGAGTACAGCAGGATGCTGAGCACCAGGGCCACGGCCGCCTCTTTGAGCAGGACCCCGACGAGCATTTCGACCCAGCGCAGCGCGACCACACGGCCGAACCCGGGATGCGTCCCGACGATGAGGAAGAACGGCCCCGCCACGAGCAGCAGCAGGAAGCCGAGTTTCAGGATGATCAGGGTGATCGCGATCAGCAGTATCAGCACCCCGGCCACCAGGGCGGCGAACAACGACGCGAACGCGATCTCCAGCCGGGTCGGGTACTGATTTCCCTGGAATAGGGAGTAGACGTCGGGATCGTTCTGCTTGATCGATTGCGCGATGCCCGCATAGGCGTCTTGCTTGGCCTGAATCAGGGACGCGGTGGGGTTCTCGTTAGTGGCGATGGCCTGCGCCCACAGCAACTGGCGGCCGTACTGGTTAACCACCGTGGGCTTGGCGCCCTTGGCGGTGGTGTACGTGGTGGTGCCGAACTCACCGTCCAGCCACGGCTTGCAGACCAGGACCGTCCACAGCTCGTTGGCGTTCTGGTCCACGATGCCGGTGCCGCCGGTGAAGTTATAACTGGCCGTCTTCACCTGCGGGTCATGGCCCTGCACCGGGACGCAGTTACTCGCGGCCGGGGCTGGGAGCCCGGAGAAGGCGACGTTCAGCGTCTGGGTGATCCCGTTGGACACGGTCTTGCCCAGGCCGGTGAAGTCGGCGGGCCGGCCGATGAGCCAGATGGCCGCCGCGCACGCGATGACCATCCAGATGGTGCCCTCGATCGTCCTGGTGGCGCGCTTGCGGATCAGTCCCTGCCAAGCCAGCCAGATCGCGCCGATGATGACCACCGGGGCCAGGAACGGGAAGTAGATCGCGTTGCCCAGGCTGGTGATCAGCCGGTCCACCGAGTTGGTCAGCCAGGACAGGATGCCCTCGCCGGCCGCGGACTGGTACACGGTGATGGTCACCCGGTCCAGCGCCTTCGAGGCGTCGAACACCATGCCCGCGACGCTGTTCCCGATCAGCGAGGTCATGTCCGAGCACTGCATGTCGTAGGCCGCCCAGGACTGCCCCGCCATGCCGTAGGTGTCGTAGAGGGTGGCAGGCTGCTTTCCGCCGGTCACGGGCGGGCGGATCAGCGAATCGATCCCGCCGGCTGCGGGCTCTGGCGCGGGGACGGACGGCTGGCAGATGTTGTTGAGGTCGCCTATTAAACCGCTGGACCCCGCGTTGCAGAAACCAAGCAGCCCGCCGATGTCGCCGATCCCTGGGGCTGAGCAGATGCCCGACGGGGCGGTCTTGTCGCGTGCGGTGCTCGCGGCCGCCGAGTGGCCGGCTGCGCGGTCGCGGCGTGCTGCGCGCGTCGCCGCATGCTGGGCCGACGCGGCGTGCTGGGCCGACGCGGCGTGCTGGGCCGACGCGGCGGGCGTCCCGGCCGCGCCGACCGCGGCCTGCGCGATCGCGGGCGACCCGAGCAGGCCCGCGACGACCACGGCGATGAGCACGCCGGGCAAGGCGAGGGCGCTGCGGGCAACCTGGGCGGCCCGGCTGCGGACTGTGGCCATCGTGGGCTCCTGAAGCCTGGGGGGAGAGGCTGGGCGGGGCATGAAGTGACCGCCGGTCACCTGGCGGGCTCGCCCGGCGGCGCCGCGCCGAGCAGCCCGGCGCCCTGGGCCGGGGCGCCATCCGGTGACACGGGATCCTCGGCAGGACGGGCCCGCGTGGGGTTGGTGTCCAGCCACTGCCGCACTTGATCGGAGATCAGGTCGATGCCGATCCGGCCGACCCGGCCATCGAGATCGCGGAAAATGCATTCCCCGTTGCCGAGCCCCCGCAGCACGGCCTTGTGTTCTTCTGACGCCTCCACCCCTAGCAGCGCCATCACGTTCGCCACTTCGACCCGCTCCGAGGAGCGGAACGCGAAGACCCCGGAGATACAGTTCGTGACCTGCTCGTTCAGCAGGTCCCCCGCGTTCTGTGAGACCAGGATCAGGGCCGTGTTCCGGGAGCGCCCCATCCGCGACACCTCGGGAACCAGCTTGGCTCCCTGCGGCGTCGCCGTGATCGCCCACGCCTCGTCGAGGAAGATCGCCTTGGGGAGCCGGCGGTCGATTCCGTTGAGCAGCCGCCTGGCGAACTGGGAAACGAGGTACAGCAAGGCGACCGACAGGCGCTGCTCGTAGGAATAGTCCTCCCGGCCGGCCGCGCTGTCGGGCAGGGTCAGGCCAGCCAGCGTGAACACGGTTGTCCAGCCGGCCGTGTCGATCTGCTGCCCGCCCGAGGGCGCGAAGCAGAGCCGGGCCAGGCGCATCTCCGACATGGACCGGAGCACCGCGCCGAGGTTCTTGGACGGCGGGTCGGCGGACTCCTCCAGATGCCGGATGACCTTCCCCAGGCTCGGCCGCTCCCGGCTGGCCACGCTGGCCACCGCCTGGATCATCGCGCTTTCCCGCTCCTCGCTCATCCGCGGCAGCAGCAGGCGGAGCGTCTCCGTGGCCATGGTCCGCTTCTCGGCCAGATCGTCACCGAACGAGAACGGGTCGAGCAGGCCCGGCGCGGCGGCGCCCAGCGGCAGCACCCGTGCTTTCCGGCCGCGCTCGGCGAGCAGCTGGACCAGCGGTTCCGCGTCGCCCTTGGGGTCGATCACCGCGACCGTCACCCCGCGCAGCGCCAGCTGCAGGATGAGCAGCAACGCCAGCGTGGTCTTGCCCCCGCCGGGCTCACCGGTGATGGCGATGGCGGTGGGCCGGTTCAGCGCCGCGGCCAGCAGCGGATCGAAATGGACTACGGAGCGGGCCCGGCCGAGTGTCTCGCCGATGTACGGGCCGACCCAGCCCTGCCCGCTGCCAGGCCGGTCACCCAGGTCCACGGTGGCGGTCGGCACCCCACCGGCGATCGTGTAGAGCGGCTGGCGCTGCACGTAGGAGCTGAGCCGGACCCGGTCCCCGGGCAGCGACTCGCGGAGCAGGGAGAACTGGTCGCCGGTGGAGTTGACCACGTCGATGCCCATGTCCCGGTAGTGCTCGACGACCGCCTCCACCCGGCGCTGGCACAGTTCCCGGGTCGGCGCGGACACCACGAGCCGGTGCCAGCCGTAGACGAAGGGCAGCCGTTCCTTGGTGATGCCGTGCTCGAGCATCCGGGCCGAGGCGATCTGCTCGGCCAGGGCGATCGGCGCGTCCACCCCGGCCTCCCGGATGTGCGCGTCCATGTCCCGGGCGTGCGCCAGCCGCCGGCCGACGTCCTTGCTGGCCTTGGCCGGCGGGATCAGCCGCATCCGGGAGCTGACCTCCACCGGGAACGGCAGCGAGTCCGCGAAGTGCAGCCAGGGCTCCCCGTCCGGGAACGACATCACGTCGGGGAACCGGGAGAAGGACAAGAAGGCCTCGAACGACTCCCCCTCCGGATTCTCCAGGTGCAGCAGAGTGCGGCCGTTGTGTACCTGGCCCTCGTAGAGGGACTCGATCTCACCGGCCCCCCATCGGCGGCGGCGGACCGCGGACGGGCGCGGGTCACCCGCGGTGCCCATCAGCGTGTGCCGGACCAGCCAGGCGATCTCGTCGCTCGTGGCGTGCCGCGCGGCGAGCGCGCTGGCCCCCAGGGCCCGGCCCAGCCGCTCGGCGTGGTCCGTCCAGCGGCTGATCTCAGCGCCGCCGATCGCCTCATCGTCCAGGCCCATCGCCTGCTCGCCGGCCCGGTAGGTGCTGAGGAACTGGGCGAACACCCCGCCACCCAGCTGCGCGCGCATGCCGCGCTGCCCCAGCCGGACGCCCAGGTAGACCTCTTTGGCCCAGAAATCCTTCGCCCAGACGTGCCGGTACATCTCATCCAGGTAGTTCCGCCAGCCCGGCCCCCCGTCCGAGGTGGCGTCCAGCTGAGCGGCCCACTCCGCGGCCGGGTAGGAACGGTGCACGATGCGCAGGTGGACTTCGGCGTCCGGCATCCTGATCGCGGCCAGCGCGACGGTGATGTTGGTGGCCAGCGCCTCCCGGTCCTGAGGCGTGGTGAACTCATACGGCTGGGTCGGCAGCCGGTAGTACGCCCAGGCGTGCGTCTCGGTGAGCAGGATGCGGTCATCGAAGTAACGCAGGGACAGCCGCGACCGTCCTCCCGTCCGGGCGCTCACGGCTGTCCTCCCAGAAGTTCGCGCCATCCGGCAAGAACCCAACACACCAGCCGCTCACCCGGGCCTGACGGCCCGGGGTCGCTAGCTGGTACCGGATCGCGCTCACCGGGCGGCCCATCGCTGCGACGCGCCGTCGGGCGGCCCGGAGGCGCCGGGCGGCACAGTCCTGCTGCCCTCGATCGCGAGCGCCGAGACCAGCACTCCGGCGAGCGCCGTATAGGCGAGCTGGACCTGCGGCCGGAGCTGCGCGAAGCGCGATTCCGCGTCGGCGGCCGCGTCGCTGATCCCCTGCTCGGCTGGGCGGCGCACCCAGGTGGTCATCCCAGGGCACTCGCACGATGGCCCGGCAACGGCCGCGGACGACGAGTTCAGCCTGCTCGACATGGGTCATGCTGCGCTTGCTCACCCCATTGATGACCGTGATCGCCTCGGTGCACAGTTCCCCGTAGCCGTGCCCGTCCAGCCACTCCATCGTCATCGCGACCGCCCGGGCCGCGTCGGCGCTGGCCGGCGCGACCAGCACGAGCTGGTCGGCCGTGGACAGGACGCGGGCCACCGCCGAGGCGCCGGGGTCGGTCAGGGTGAGCGGGTAGCGGGACGTCAGGACCTCGAGTACCCGCGCGTACTCCTCATCGGCGAGCGCTGGCCCGCCGTCGGGAGCGGAGTCGTGCGCGATGAGGTCCAGGCGCCCCCGGCCCCGCTGGCCCGGCACGATAGGCGCGGACCCACCCAGCAGGCCGCGCGCGGTGGCCGCCGGGGAGGTGCGGGCCAGGCCGGCTCAGGGAGGTCTGCCCCGGGTTGAGGTCGAGCGCCGCGACCGGCTCCCCGCGGAGGGTGGCCAGCACGTCGGCGAGCATCAGCGTGGTCACCGACTGGCCGGCGCCGACGGTGCAGCCCAGCACCACGATCAGCCGGGGGCCATGGATCGGCAGCAACACCCGGGCGCGGTCACGCCGCTCCATGTCCGGCCGGCCGGGCCCGTGACCGCCCGGGACGACCCGCACGTGCTCCCGCCAGTTGCTGCCGCCGCGGTGCTGGCCCGGGCCGCTCAGCGCCCGTTCCACCATGGTCGGCCGGGTGCTGGAGCCGCCCCGGACCACGACGATGGGCGGGGTCCAGGGACTGGCCGGCGCCGCGGGCGGGGCGGCCCCGGGTGGTGCGTCCTCGGCCGGCAGGTCCTCGTCCGGCCGGTCCCAGCTTCGTCCGTCGACGCTCTTCGTCCGCGACGTCTTCGCCTGGTCCGGTCTTCCTCTGGCGCGCCTCCGGTGGGCGCCTCTTGAGCCGGCGCCTGCGCCACTGGCTCAGCTATCTCAGGCTCAGCCTGCCGCGTGCTCGGCCAGCTCAGGCTCGGCCAGCTCAGACTCAGCTAGTTCAGGCTCAGCTAGTTCAGTGCTCGGCTAGCTCAGGCTCGGCCAGCTCAGCCTCGGCCAGCTCGACGGCTCGGCCTCCGCATGCTCGGCCAGCTCAGGCTCAGCCAGCTCAGGCTCAGCCACAGCCGGTCACCTCGGCCGCCTCATGCCCAGCCGACTCGTCCTCGACCAGCTCGTCCTCGGGAGCCTCGTCCTCAGCCCGCTCATCCTCGGCCGTCTCGCTCGGCGGCCGGCTCATGCTCAGCCGGTTCACCCTCGAGGGACTCGTCCTCAGCCTGCTCATCCGAGGCTCGTCCTCCTGGGCGGCCAGCTCGTCCCCGGCCGGCTCGTGCGCGGCACGGCTCGTGGGCGGATGGCTGATCCGGAGCCTGTTCGTCCTCGGGAGGCTCGTCCTCACCGTCGTCCTCGGCCGGCTCATCCTCGGCAGGTAGAACCTCGGCCGCGTCCTGCGTGAGAGGCTCGTACCGGGCCGCCTCATCCTCAGCCACCTCATCCTCGGCCACGCTCAGGCTCAGCAGCCTCATGCTCGGCCAGCTCAGGCAGGCCGGACCCGGCTACCTCATGCTCAGCCGACTCGTCCGCGACGGGCTCGTCCTGGGTGAGCCGATCCACGGCCGGCTCGTCCTGGACCGGCCCATCCTCGGTCACCTCGGGCGGGTCCAGGCCGATGAAGAATCCGGCCGGCCCGGGGACGCGTGGCGCAGGCACAGGGCGCAGGCGGGCGCAGCCGGCGGCGGAGCAGCCGCGGCCATCCCCATCGCAACATCTGTCGCGGTGCCCTGGCGCGGCCTCGATGTCCGGCCCCGCGGACGTACCAGCCGCTGGCTCCTGCCGGTCCCAACCTGCTGGCGCACCACCACGGGCCCGGCGGGAGGCGCGGCCGCAGCCACGTCCGGCCCAGCCAGCGCAGCCTCCTCTGTGCCAGTCGGCGTAGCGGTATCTGGCCCGGCCAGCGACGCCGCTATCCCCGGGACCGGATCCGCTGCCGCCGGGACCGGATCTGTCCCCGCCGGGACAGGATCGCGCCGCAGCCGGGACAGGATCCGCCGTGGCCGGCACCCTGGCACCGCATCGGCCCTGCCGACTTCGCGGGACCCCCCGCATCCCCGAAGACCGGGGGCGCCTGAGCCGGTGGCACGGGAGTAGCCCAGGGCGCCTCGGCTGACGCCCCGTTCGCGGGCGCCGGGGCCTTGGCGGGGGCGTGCGGGTCCTTGACCGGCCACGCTGCGCCGGATGGCCGGCCCGCGCTCTCGGGACGAACCTGCCTGGTGACGCTTTCCTCGTCCCCAGCGTCGGGGCCGGTCACGCTGGCCGTAAAAGTGGGCTCTCGGCATGGCGGCCCACCGGGCCAGGCCTGCCCACCGGACCAGACCGGCCTGCTGGGCCGGGCCGGGCGCAGGCGCCTGCCCGGCCGGGCCGGCGCCTGGCCGTACCGGGGCCTGCCGTTCGTCGTGGGCGATCTCGGCCGGTGCCGTCTCGGCAGCCACGGCCGGCGCCGCCTCCCTGGCCACCGCGGGCGTCAACCCCGCCGGGCCACGAGCGCCAGCAGCCCACTGCGGCGGTCCGCCCCGCTTTTCTGCTGGCCGGCGCAGCCGCGGTGCCGGAGCGGCGCGCGGTACCCGGGTCGGCTGGCCGGCCGAGGGTGGCCTGAGCAGCCTGCGGCCGCGGTCGGCGCGCTTTGCGCGCTGCCGCCGGACGGACCCGGGCCGGACGCCGGGCGGGGGCAGGGGCGTCGGCCGGAGCCAGGGCCGGGGCCTCGGCGGGCGACCGCTGGACTTCCTCGTCCCGGCGCCAGACCTTGCCGACCACCACGACGTCGTCTTTCTCCGCCAGCGGAGCCATCCGGCACCAGGTACCTGGCTCTCCCAGGTAGCGGACCTGCGAAATGACCAGTTCAGGGAGCCGTTTGCTTTCCAGCACGGGCCGCGTGGCGAGCCACGTGATCACGCCAGGCGGCAGCACATACAGCCAGAACAGCGAGTGGTTGAAGGGGAGCCCGAGGATGGTCAGGAGGATCACGTACGGGACCGTGATCGCCGCGAACACGGCAATCTGGCCAACCGGCACCGGCATCGGCAGCCTGAAGTCGTACAGCTTGTAGAGCCGCTTTTCGATGCGCCAGATGCTGGTGTAGGTGGGCAGGTCCACCGGGTGCTCTCCTTCCGGCCTGGGCGGAGATCAGTGGACGCCGAGCGCGCTTGTGATGCCCTTAGCGAGCTCCTCCACGATGCTCGGGGTGTAGAAGATCACCGCGATCGCGACGGCGAGCACAAGGAACTGCACAAACCGGATGATTTCCCGAGTGAACAAGAAGAACAGGGCGACGATCCCGACGATCCCAAGGAACAGCGGCCCGAACAGCCCCTGCAAGTAGTTCACGAGCCCCGAGGTGCTGAGCGACGACGGGGCCGCGATGATCAGCGATTGGAACGACATCGATCTACTCCGGGTTATGGGGGATCACGCCTGGCCGGGCGGGGGCGTGCGGCCTTCGTAGTGCGGTCATGGCGGCCCCGGTGACTCAGTTGCCGCACTGATGTCCTTGACGTACCAGGTCCCGTTTTGCTTCACGACGGTGAGCGCGTAGCTCATCTGGAGCTGGGCCGCCGCCCCGCCCTTGCTGATCTGACCCGCGGCGGTCCTGGCCGGAACGCTCCAGACGACGGTCGCAATGATATGGCGGGTCGTGCCGCCAGGCGGGACGCTGATGGCAGCTATGGAGTGATAATCCACCGCACCGTTAAGCCCGGTCAGCGTCGTACCGGGGGCCAGGAAACGGCCCAGCGTCACTTGATTACCGCTGGCGTACGCCTGGAAGAACGCCGGAAGCTGGTTCGTCAGCACGGCCTGGGTGGCGGAGTCAGAACCAGTGTTCGCGGGCGAGGGCAGGGTGGCTCGCCCGGGCGCGGGGAGCCAGGCGGGCGCGCCGGACACGACGAGCCCGTCCGACGACGCGTAGACCGGCACCCCCAGCTGCATCAGCTGGCCGTTCACCCTGGCCAGGAGCGTCACCACGGCGTGGTGGGCGTCTTGCACGTCCGTGGTGGCCACCTGCTCGGACTGCAGGACCGAGGTGCCCTGGCCATTCCAGCCGAGTTGCGGGTCCGATCCGCTGGGCAGGAAGGCGCCGAGCTGGGTCGCGCGCTGTCCGGCGTCGTGCGGACTGTAGTTCAGGTACACCTGCCCGAACTGCAGGGCGTAGGCATCCGCGAGGGTCACCGGGAACCCGCTGGCCGCCGGGGCAGAGGCAACCGGGGCCGGCTGGGCCGAGCCAGATTCGTTCGACAAGATCGCGACCACGCCGCGGTAACCGATAAGCAGCAGGACGGCCCAGGCGATCCCGCGGAAGGCCCAGACGAGCCAGCGGCCGCCCGCCCCGCCCCAGGTTCGCCCCGAGCGCGAGCGCTTGGTCTGATCGCGTCCGGAATACTCGGTCCCCGCTTCGTAGTCCAGTCCGTGCTCAGCCGAATGCGGACTGCGATCAACGGTTGACCGGCGAACCATCGCACCTCCGCCCGTTCCTGCGCACGCGCAGCAATGAGTTGCGGTGCCTTCCTATGCCGTCTATCGCCCTATTCTGCGCCATAACCCGCCGACCCGGGAGCCCCTTTCGGGATGCCCACTGCCCGGTGCACGAGCAAACAAACCGCCCATTGACCGGTGTGAGAGCACCACGATTGCCGTCGTAGGTCTCTGACCTGCGACGATGTCGATACGCAGGTTTGCTAGGAACTCTCGGTTGACAGCTGTCAGCGTGCCCCGCAACCCACGTCAAAATAGTTGCACCCGATGCCTTACGAGGCATCTTAGCTGTATCTGGAGGCCCGGGCGAGCACCGCAGCGCCCGTGTCGCACGGGCATCTGGCACGTGTTGACGTCTGGGCGCCCTGCCGGAGTGGCCCGTCCGATTGCCGGCCAGCGGTGCGACTTCATGCTCGCTAATACGCCACTCTCCCGGGCCTTAGCGTCGGCAAATCATCCGGCTTATCGAGCCCCAGAAGGCACGAATCTCACTGCTCACCCACAAGACCACTGCCGTACACCGGATTAGCGGCCGGGCGGCTCTGCGAATCACCTGCGGAGATGGCGGCTCAACCCGGACGCCGTGCGACGAAGACCAGTTCACGACCGGGCCGGTCGGGTGCGTCACGCAAATCGTCCACGACGAAGCCGGCCGCCATCAGGGAATCGGCGACCTCATCTCGCCGCCGGAAGCGCAGCGTCGACTCCGAGGTCAGGATCGCGCCGTCCGCCTCGAACACGAAGATCGACCGGAAGGACACCAGGTCACCGCGGATGTCGGTCACCTCGGACCACGACTGGACTGCGCCAACCCCGGGAACGTCAGCCCGCGACAGCGAGCCGGCGCGATTCCATTCCCGCCACGCCTGCGCGGCCGGGTCACGGGTCTCGAAGACCAGGCGGCCGCCGGGCCGGAGAGCGGCACGTGCACTCCGCAGGGCTGCCTCCCACTCCGCGTCGGTGAGGAAGACCTGAGCGACGTTCCCCGTCATCGTCGCGAGCTCGACCTGGAGCGGAGGCAGGCCGGCCGCGTCGCACCGCAGCCAGCGCACCCGCTCGGCGCCCGGCTTGGCCCTGGCCACATCAAGCGAGGCACGCGCCGGGTCCACGCCAATGACGTCGACGCCACGGCCTGCGAGAAGGCAGGCGAAGGTGCCTGTGCCGCACCCGATGTCGAGGACGCTACGGGCCCCGAACTCCTCGGCGATCGCCACGTACACCACGAGGTCGCCGCGGTCAGGATCGAGGGGGTCATAGACCCGGGCTAGCCGCGGCTCCTCGAACAGCGCATCCGCCATGACGGCACTCCGCAGGGCGCTAGACGTTGAAGCGGAACTCGACGACGTCGCCGTCGCGCATCACGTAGTCCTTGCCCTCCATGCGTACCTTGCCGACCGCGCGGGCCGCGGTGAGCGAGCCGGCCGCCACCAGGTCATCGAACGCCACCACCTCGGCCTTGATGAAGCCGCGCTGGAAGTCGGTGTGGATGACGCCGGCCGCTTCCGGGGCGGTCGCCCCGACCGGGATCTCCCAGGCCCGGACCTCTTTCGGGCCCGCGGTCAGGAAGGTCATCAGGCCCAGGGCGCTGAACCCCGCGTGCGCGAGGCGGTTCAGCCCCGGCTCCCCCATCCCGAGTTCAGCGGCCATTTCCGCCACTTCGTCCTCGGGCAGTTCGGCCAGCTCCGCCTCGGTCTTCACATCCAGGAAGATCACCTGGGCCGGGGCGACCTGCGCGGCCAGCTTGGCCCGCAGGTCCTCGTCCGCCAGGCCGGCCTCGTCCATGTTGAACACGTACAGGAAGGGCTTGGCGGTCAGCAGATGGAGATCGCGCAGGTCAGCGAGGTCGATCCCGGCCCCGGCCGCTCCCGCGAACAGCGTCGTGCCGCCGTCGAGCAGTTGCTGCGCCGCGGCCGCGGCATCAGCTGCCCGCTGGCGCTCCGGGTTCCTGGCGAATTTCGCTTCCTTAACGAGACGTGGTACTGCCTTTTCCAGGGTCTGGAGGTCGGCCAGGATCAGCTCGGTGGCCACGGTGTCGATGTCGCGCCCAGGCGAGACGTCGCCGTCTACGTGGCTCACATCCGGGTCGGCGAACACCCTGACCACCTGGCAGATCGCATCGGTCTCGCGGATGTGCGCGAGGAACTGGTTACCCAGGCCCTGCCCCTGGGACGCCCCGCGGACCAGGCCCGCGATATCCACGAACCGGGCGGTGGCGGGCACGATCCGGGCCGAGTCGTAGAGCGCGGCCAGGACGGCGAGACGCGGATCGGGGATGCCGACGATCCCGACGTTCGGGTCGATCGTCGCGAAGGGGTAGTTGGAGGCCAGCGCGTTGGCCCTCGTCAACGCGTTGAACAAGGTGGACTTGCCGACGTTGGGCAGGCCGACGATGCCGATCGAAAGACTCACCTGCGCGAGTCTAGGCGGATCGCCGGGTAGACCTGCCGGGCTGCCGCCCCCGCGCAGCACGGCCGAGGCGCCGAGGGCGGCTGCGCTGGCGCATACCGGGAGCTGGCCGGGCGTGTCGGACAGGAAACTGTCAGTGGCCGCTGCCACCATGGCGGACCATGGACGTCTTCTGGATGTTCGCCCTGCTGGTGCTGGGGGGCGTGGTCGGCGCCGCTCTCGGCTACCTGTACGCCCGCGGCCGGCTGGCCAGCATGACCGCCGACCTGACCGGGCAGGCCCGCGCCGCCGAGGAGCGCGCGCGGTCCGCCCAGGACCGGGCGGCCATCATGGAGCGCGCCGCCCAGGAGCGGGCCGCGCTGATCGACGGCCAGCTCGCCGAGCGCTTCCAGGCCATGTCGGCGCAGGCGCTCGACCGCAGCGCCACGATGTTCCTGGAGATCGCCGAGGGCCGGCTCAGCGCCGCCAACGCCAAGGCCGCAGGCGAGCTGGAGACCCGCCGGGCCGCGGTCGAGCACCTGGTCCAGCCGCTGCGGGACACGCTGGCCAAGGTGGAGGACCAGCTGCGGCAGACCGAGGAAGCCCGGCACCTGTCCCACGCCGCCCTGACCGAGCAGATGAAGATCACCCGGCAGAGTTCGGAGGATCTGCGCGCCCAGACCCAGGCGCTCGTGACCGCGCTGCGGCGGCCGGAAGCCCGCGGCCGGTGGGGCGAGATGCAGCTGCGCCGGGTGGTGGAGTTGTCCGGGATGGCTCCCCGGTGCGACTTCGACGAGCAGGTCAGCGTGCAGACGGCCGAGGGCGTGTTGCGCCCCGACATGGTGGTGCGGCTGGCCGGCGGCAAGAACATCGTGGTCGACTCGAAGGTCTCGCTCGCGGCCTACCTGGAAGCCGCGGAGACCTCGGACGAGGTGGTCCGGGCGGCCCGGCTGGACGCCCACGCCCGGCATCTGCGCGAGCACGTGGACCGGCTCGCCGCGAAGTCGTACTGGGCCACGGTCAGCCCCGCGCCGGAGTTCGTCGTGCTGTTCATCCCTGGCGAGGCGTTCCTGGCCCCCGCGCTGGAGCACGATCCCGCGCTGCTGGAGCACGCCATGGCCCGCAAGGTGCACATCGCCACGCCCACCACCCTGGTCACGATGCTGCGGACCGCCCAGTACGCGTGGCAGCAGGACGCGCTGGCCGAGAACGCGCGGGCCGCGTTCGACCTGGGCCGTGAGCTCTACGAACGGATCTCGAGCCTGGGGCGGAACATGGACCGCCTCGGCCGCGCACTTACCTCCGCGGTCACCACGTACAACCAGACCGTTGGCTCGCTGGAGAGCCGGGTCCTGGTCAGCGCGCGCCGGCTGAGCCAGCTCGGCGTGGTGGAGGGGGAACTGGAGACTCCCGCGCTCATCGAGGAGGCCACCAGGACACTGTCCGCCCCCGAACTGGCCGCCCCCGAACTGGCCGCTCCCGGAACTGGCCGCCCGCAGAACCGGTCGCACCGCGAACTAGCGCCCGAACCGAGGAATTGCCCGTCACCGAACCGGCCGCCGGAGAACTGGCCGTCCCGGAACTGAGCGTCCCCCCGCAACCGGACTCCCCGGACCCCGGTCACCCGGGGCCATCACCCCCCGGCGCTTCCCCGCGCGGACGAGTCACCAGGGGCCGCGATGGCGATACCGGGGCGAAATGGCGCAGCCAGCTAAGCCGGCCCTGGCCCACGCTGAGCCTGCTGGCCATCGCCCCGCGATCCGGGTGGCCTCCCTTCTGCTAGACCCATCGCATTGCTGATCACCCTGACTGGTGCTAGCCGCATCAGTGCCACGATCGCCCGGTCGTGTCTGCTAGACCTGATCGCCGTGTTCGGGGCGCGGCCGGACCGTTTCGGGCGGCCCCGCGTGGAGCAAGATCTAGTGGGGCAAGAAGATCTGGGGACGAGCATCGATCCGGCCTGCTGACCGTCGGCCGGACGCCCGGCGGGCCGCCTGGCGGACGGGGAAAGCTCCCGGCCAAGCGTGTGGCCTCAGCATACCGGCGCTCGCGGACCTGCGGTCCAACCCGGCGTCCGGGCGTGTCAATCGCCCTGATCGGGCGCCGCGCCGGGGTACCGTGGCCAGCGACGCCGTCATCGGCACGGCAGCGCCGGGGAGGGAGCACAGGGTGTCCCAGCCACGGCCTGACGCGTCCTGGCCTCGGCACCGGCCAGGACCAGACCGCTCCGCCGCGCCGCGGGAAACCGCGAGTTCCTGGTCCCCAGGACGGATCGACGTGTCCGGTTCCGGGCACCGCTGGAGACCGGCCGATCCGTCGTCCACTCCGGCCCGGGACGACGAATGGCCTGCGGCGCGCGGAACGCGACCTGGCCGCAGCACCGGGCACGACCGAGCCAGCAACCCGGACACCGCGGCCGCTGAGCAGCCGACACGGAGCCACCGACCGCCACGCGGGCCAGCACTGAGCCGGCCAGCACCGCAGATCGCGGCCGGATCGCGCTGACCGGGCGCGGCGCGATCGCGGGCATGCTCCTGCTGTTCCTGGTCAGCCTGCTGGTGGCGAGCTGGCTTGCAGTGGGGCGTCCTGGCCGGCGCCAGCTTCGTGATCGGCAGCGTGGCCGCGGCCTGGTACACCAGGCCGCGGGACCTGCTGGCGGTCGCGGTGAGCCCGCCGCTGCTCTTCTTCTGCGCGCTCGTCTGCGTCAAAGCGCTCACCGCGCAGGGCGCCGCTGATCATCTCGACGGTGGAGGGAACCGCGCTGACCCTGGCGAACGTCGCTCCGTGGCTGTTCGCGGGGGTCATCCTGTACCTGATCGTCGCCTGGGCCCGCGGCCTGCCCCGGTGCGTCACCGAACTGCGCCACGGCTTGCGGCCTGATCTGCCCCGGCCACGTGCCAGGGAGCCCGGCAGCCACGGTCAGCCACGGAGGCTACCGGCCCGGCCCGCGCGGCTACGCCGCCGAGCGCTACCGCTGAGCTGGCGCTGAGCCAGCTAGCCGCTGAGCCGTTACCGCTGAGCGGCGCGCCGCAGCTCCGGGGGCGGCGCGAAGACCAGCCGCTCCTCGACCGCCTCGACTTCCTCCACGGTGCCGAAACCGCGCTCGGCCAGGTACTCCAGCACGCCGCTCACCAGTTCCTCGGGAACCGAGGCCCCACTGGTCAGGCCGACCGTGCTGCGCCTCGTCCAGCCAGGCCGGGTCGATAGCCGTGGCGTCCTCGACCAGGTAGGACGCGGGGGCACCGGCGTCCAGGGCCACCTCGACCAGGCGGACCGAGTTCGACGAGTTGGCCGACCCCACGACGATCACCACGTCCGAGTCGGTGGCGATCTTCTTCACCGCGACCTGGCGGTTCTGGGTGGCGTAGCAGATGTCATCACTGGGCGGGTCGGCCAGATTCGGGAACCGCTCGCGCAGCGCCGCCACGGTCTGCAGGGTCTCGTCCACGGACAGCGTGGTCTGTGACAGCCAGGCCACCTTGTCCGGGTCGCGGACCTGGACATCCGCGCCACCCTCGGGGCCATCCACCAGGTGAATCCGGCCCGGGGCCTCGCCCGGTCGTGCCCACCACTTCCTCATGGTTCTCATGGCCGATGAGGAGGATGTCGTAGTCCTGGGCGGCGAACCGCTTGGCCTCGTTGTGCACCTTGGTGACCAGCGGGCAGGTGGCGTCGATGGTCCGCAGGTTGCGGCGCTTGGCCTCCTCGCGCACCTCGGGCGATATCCCGTGGGCGGAAAAGACCACGACGGCGCCCTCGGGCACGCCCTCGGCCTCTTCCACGAAGATCGCGCCGCGCGTCTCGAGTTCACGGACCACGTGGGTGTTGTGGACGATCTGCTTACGCACGTAGACCGGGGCACCGTAGCGTTCGAGGGCCATCTCGACGGCCTGCACGGCCCGGTCCACCCCCGCACAGTAACCCCGGGGCTTGGCGAGCAGTACGCGTCGGGTAGTCACGGGCATGTCCCCTATGGTAGTTGAGCCCGCCGTGCCCCATGCCAGGGCGGCACCCCCGTACCGGGCGGCCCGCCAAGCTCACTGGTCACCGCCGCTTACCGCCGCGGAAGCACCAATCCCCCCAGCAGCGGGCCGTGACAGTGTCATGCTCGATCTGGTACGACTGTGCCTGTCACGGACCCGTGCTGCGCCGCCGGGGTCGGAAGGCCCGGCAGGCAGGCACCGTGGGGTCGCGCGGGCACCCGGAGCCCTCACGCCGGGACATACCCGAGGAGAACGATCAAGATGCCTTTGCCGCAGGTCAATGACCGCCTCAAGGAAATCCCTGCGCAGGCGCTGCGGACGGTGTTCGCCACCATCGGCCAGCTCCTGCTGGTCGCGGACCGGCTCCGGGCGCGGGCCGCCGGGCAGCTCTCGGGCAGCGGCCAGGCCGACGGCCACCCGGCCAGCGGATCAGGCCCCGGCCCCGGCCCCGGCCGCGCTCCCGCCAAGCCGGCCAGGCCCGCCAGGCCGGACGCGGAGACCTCGCGGTGGCGGTCACTGGACAAGACGGGGAACGTCAGGGTGCTCGACGGGGACGAAGAGCAGGACGACGAGGACGTGCCCAGCGTCAGCTCAGGCCGTTCGCTGAGCCGGCTCCGGCCGCCGGCGCCGCCCGCCGAGTACACGCCTACCGAGGTTGTCCCAGCCGTACTCGGTCCCGCGCCGAGCCCGCTCCCGGCCGAGCCCGCCCCGGCCGAGCCGGCCATCGCAGCCGAAGCCCGCCGGCCCGGGCCCGCCGATGCCGCCGAGCCGCCGCCGCCGAGCCCGGGTCCCCGCCGAGCCGACCTGGCCGTGCGCGGCCGAGCCCGCTGCCCCGAGCCAGCCCCGCCGGCGCTGGCCGCCGGCCGGACCCTGCCCGGTCCCCAACTACGACCAGCTCTCGGTGGCCTCGCTGCGGGCCCGGCTGCGGGTGCTGGACGCCGGCCAGGTCCAGACGCTGCTCGACTACGAGAAGGCCCACGAGAGCCGCCCGGCCGTGATCACCATGTTCGAGCGCCGCCTCACCAAGCTCGGCGAAGGGCAGCTGAGGCCCGCGCCGGGGCCAGCCATCATGGCGCTCGACACCTCACCCGAGGCACCGGTCCCGGTCCGCACCATCCTCAGGCTGACCAGCGAGTGGATCGGCCGTCTCGGCCGGGTCTGGGTCGAAGGCCAGATCGCCGAGCTGACCCGGCGCGGCAGCACGGTGTTCCTGACCCTGCGTGACCCGGTGGCGGCGGTCTCGGTCCGGGTGATCTGCCCGCGCACGGTGCTGGACGCCACCGATCCGCCCCCCGCCGAGGGAGCCCGGGTCCTGATCTGGGCGAAGCCCGACTTCAATACCAACCGGGGCTCTTTCTCCCTTTCCGCCACGGAAATCCGCGCCGTCGGCATCGGCGAACTGCTGGCCCGGCTGGAACGGCTCCGCCGCGCCCTGGCCGCCGAAGGGCTATTCGCGGCCGAGCGCAAGCGGCCGCTGCCGTTCCTGCCCGGCAAGATCGGCCTGATCTGCGGACGCGACTCGGCGGCCGAAAAGGACGTGCTGCGCAATTCCGCCCATCGGTGGCCCGCCGTCCAGTTCCGGGTCGAGCCGGTGGCCGTCCAGGGTTCGTACGCGGTGGGCGAGATCGTGGACGCGCTGCACCGGCTGGACGCCGATCCGTCGGTGGACGTGATCGTCATCGCCCGGGGCGGCGGCTCGATCGAGGACCTGCTGCCGTTCTCCGACGAAACGCTGCATCCGGGCGGTGGCGGGGTGCGAAGACCCCGGTGGTCAGCGCGATCGGGCATGAGCAGGACACGCCCCTGCTGGACCTGGTCGCGGACGTGCGCGCGTCCACGCCCGACCGACGCCGCGCGGCGCGTGGTGCCGGACGTGAGCCGAGCAGGTCGCGCTGATCACCCAGCTGCGCGGCCGGGCCCGCCGCTGCCTCACCGGGCGGATGGAACGGGAGACCGCGCTGGCTGGCCGGCATGCGGTCCCGGCCCGCCCTGGCCTCACCGGTCCGGGAGATCGAACGGCGCCAGGAACTGGTCACCGGGCTCACCGAGCGGGCCCGGCGGCGGCTGTCCGCGTCGCTGGACCGCGCCGGGGACGACGTGTCCCACGTGCGGGCCCGGTTGCTGGCCCTGTCCCCCGCGACCACCCTGCGCCGCGGCTACGCCATCGTGCAGCGTCCCGACGGCAGCGTGGTGCGCGCCGCCGCGGAGGTGCCCCCGGGGAGCGGCTCACCCTCCGGCTTCGCCGACGACCAGCTCACCGCGGTGTCGGACGAGCGGTAACTGCGGCCGCCGGGCCATAGTGCAGCACGGGCCGCCAGTCGCTTAGACCGGAAAATCTGTGCCCGCCCATTACCTTCCAGGGCGTTTCTTCCCGCGGTTGAATGGGCGAAGACTCTGAACATTGCTGTGAGCCGGGGGGATCAGCGCAATGGGATCAGCACAGTGACGGCACCTGCCGTGAACGGCACGACATCCAATCAGGCCGCGACCCGACTGCCCGGGCTGGATGGGCTGCGCGCACTGGCCGTTATCGCGGTCATTGCTTTTCATGAGCAGTTGTCCGCATTTCCCGGGGGATTCCTCGGGGTTGACGTGTTTTTCGTGCTCAGCGGGTACCTGATCACCGACTTGCTGGTCGCCCAGTGGCAATCGGCATCGCCATCGGACCCACGTAAAACGTCGGGTTCACGACCCCCGTGGAATTGGCAAGATCGGCGTGCGTCGAGCCGCTTGAGGCACGTTGCATCACGCCGGTGATATCTCCGACATAATAGGTCTGGGTGATCATCGACTTGTCGGTCTGGGCGACCCACTGGGGACCCTTGTCTTTCGGCACCCAATAAGCTGGTGAATCTGCCATTCGGTCCAGCCTGTCGGGCACTCGAATCCTGGCTGCCCGGCAACGGTTCCTGGAGTTCGGAACCACCGACAGCGGCGGCGCGTCGGCGATGACGAAACCCAATGCCCCAGAGCACCAACCCGGTGGCGATGATTGCGAGCTTTTTGATCTTCATGACGTTCAAGACTCCTTCCAGTAACGCGGCGACCGAGGCCGAGGCTCCCAGCCCGCCCACCGTGGCGGCTGATTCGGAGACCCATCGTGTCGCCAGCTTGATCAACGTGATTCGTAACATGGGCGGGACCGCGCCGCCCTGGCATCCGACTCCAGAGCCGAAACCAACCCCGCGGCCGACAACGTCAGGCCGCGACGCGTGATTCGCCTCAAGAGCTGGGCACGTCCCCGCGACAGCCGGCTGCGGACGTTCCCGACCGGGCAACCAAGCTGGCTGGCCGCCAGCTCATGGGTCATCCCTTGCAGGTAACAAAGAACCAGGGGCGCACGGAGCCGCTCGGGGAGGCGGCCTAACTCTTCCTGGATCACCCGGCGGCTTCAACGCGATCGAGGTCATCGGCGGTCGACGCGGCGAGGTCCGTCGGCTGCGCGAGTTCTCTCGCTCCCATCCGTCGGCGATTCGCGCGGGCACGGGCGGCGACCCGATGGGCGACCCTGTAAAGCCACGGACCGAGCGAGCCCTCGACCCGAATCCCGCTCGCTTTGCGAACCAGCACAAGGAACACCGCCTGGAAGGCATCCTCGACGTCGTGCGGATCGCGCAGAAGTCTGGCGGCAGACGTTAAAGACCATCGGCCCATGCCGTACCACGAGCACCTCGAAGGCCGTCTCATCCCGGCCATCGACGAATCGCTCCAGCATTTGCCGGTCCGACAAGCCGGTCAGTGTTCCTTCGTGAAACACCCGGGCGACCTGCCGCAAGGCCGCGTTTGCGCATCCGTTCACCATGAGTCGTAGGTTCCCTCCGTGTGCCTGGTTATCCCTTATCTATGCGCGAGAAACCGCTTCCAATCCCGATTTCTAAGTTTTTCTCAGATGACCGCCAGTGACCGTCGTCCGAATTTGCCCCAAACAGCCTTGCGTGACCCACGTGCGGGCGATTCCCGGTGTACCTGGGACGGCAATCGCACTCGGCTCGCCAGGAGGCATCGCCATCCCAGGACATCAACCACGAGGACGACTACGCATGGCTCCAATTACGTCGCAATACGATCGGCCAGAACGATTTAACCGCCGGCGTTTTCTCGGGCAGGTGGGTGTCGGCTCGGCGATCGGAATGGCGGGCGGCTTCGCCGGCGCCGCTCCACCCGCTCAGCAGCCCGACGGCCCTCCGACCGAATCGTCAGCGGACCAAACCCCATCGGCGTCTCGACCTATTCGTTCTGGCAGTTCCGCGAAGGAGCGCGGCGGATCACGATCGCGGAGTGCATCGACAAGGCCGCGGCCCTGGGATTCGACGGCGTGGAGATCCTTCACGTTCAGATGGAGGACGAGTCGAACGCCACGCTTCAAAAGATCAAGCGCCAGGCGCACTCGCTGGGGTTGGCCTTGATGGGGTTTTCCACGCATCAAGGGTTCGTCACGCCCAACCCGCAGGAGCGGCAGACGAACATCCAGAAGACGCTCTACCAGATCGATGTCGCCTATCGGCTCGGCATCCCGACGATGCGGATCAACACCGGGCGCTGGGGGACGATCAAGTCGTTTGACGACTTCATGGCCAAGAAGGGGATCGAGCCGACCCTCGAGGGTCATACCGACGACGAAGCGTTCAAATGGGTGATCGATTCGCTCGAAAAGCTCCTGCCGCGCGCCGAGGAGTGCGGCGTCGTGCTCGGACTGGAGAATCACTGGGGGCTCGGGCGCACGGCGGAGGGCGTGCTGAAGATCGTCGAGTCGATCAAGTCGCCCTGGCTGCAGATCACGCTCGACACCGGCAACTTCCTCGAAAACTCGTACGAGCAGATGGAGAGGATGGCCTCGGCCTCGGTCCCGCTGGCGTTGGTCCAGGCCAAGACGTATTACGGCGGCGGCCGTTGGTATGCGCTCGACCTTGACTATGCCCGGATCGCCGGCATCTTGCGCAAGCACATTACCGCGGCTGGATCTCGCTCGAATTCGAAGGCAACGAGGATGCCGACCGGCGTGCCCAAGAGCCTGGAGATGTTGAGGAAAAACTTCGGGGAGCGAGTCGGCTAACTCGATATTCGCGTTTAACGTCCAGCCGACAGTTCTCGTCAAACATCAAGCAGCTTCCTACCTTCCATTCGGGCCGCAAACCGGCAGAAGGAGGAAGTTCTGCAGACCTTCGGCGGAAATGTCGCCGCCATCCGCTCGATCCAGCTTCGCTGCAACGGGTCGTTGCCACGTTCGACGTCATCACGGTGCGTCCCCGCAGAAGCCTGCGTGGGTAGGCTACACCTGTGCCAGTGCTTGGCAAGTTCGAGTGGTCATGTTAGGCTAAAGAGCACAGGAGGAGCCGTGTTATGAGCATGCATTTGCCGCCAGAGATCGAAGGCTCAATCAAGGCCGCCGTCGATACCGCACATTTCGCGTCGGTCGATGCGGCGACGTCTGAAGCCGCGGCCATGCTCCTCCGAAGCCTTGCACATGAATGCCTCAAACGAAGCCGCTCGAGACACTCCCGGCGTACAAGCCGATCTGGGAAGAATTCGAAGAAATCGTCGCCAGCATTCCGGGCAAGGAATGAGCCAAGCTGCACGTTGAAGGCACCGTGCAGCATGACCACTACATCTACAGATGCCCCAAGCGTCCACCTCGCCATAACGCAAATCTAACCCGA
>CAVUKT010000002.1:0-37156 GCA_963742055.1 uncultured Actinomycetes bacterium
CCGCCGACCGGCGGGCCTGGCTCGCCTCGCGCAGGAGGGCCCAGGCGTCCGCCACCGGGCCCGCGACACCTCCGCTGGTCTGGGTCGATCACCCAGCGGATCGTCTGGATCCGCCCGCCGAGTATGTCCAGCGCCATGGTGTTGACCACCTTGCCGTCCCGGTCGCGGAAGATCGCACCCGGCTGGCCGTTCACCTCGTGCGGCTCCATCACGCTCGCCGACCTGGTAGTCCAGGGGGGCGAGATGATCGCGGCGAGCACCCGGGCCACCCTTCGCGGCGCCGCTGACGGCCCTGGCCCATTGCGGGGGCCTTGCCGCCGCCGTCACCGACGATCTGCACGTCGGCGGCGAGGAGTTCGCGCAGCCCCTCGATGTCCCCCGTCCCGGTAGTTCGTCGGAGAACTGCCCCGGCCAGTTCCTCCGCGCTCCCTGCGGTCGGCCTCGAACCGGGGCCGCCCGGTGTCCATATGACCTGCGGGCCCGCACCGCGAGCTGGCGGCCAGCCGCCTCCGACCGCCCCACGGCCGAGGCGATCTCGGGGAAGCTAAACCCGAACACGTCCCGGAGCACGAAGACCGCGGCTCGAGCGGGTCAGCCGCCCAGCAGGAGCAGCGCCGCCATCGAGACCGAGTCGGCCAGCTCCGCCGACCGCTGCGGATCCTCGTAGGGGTCGGCGGCAGCAGCTCGGGGAACCACGGCCCCACGTACGCCTCGCGCCGGACCCGGGCCGAGCGCAGCACGTCGATCGAGACCCGGGTCACCACCGCCGAGACGAACGCCTTGGCCGACCTGGGCTCGGCCGGTGAGGCCTGGTAAGCCAGGTCTCCTGGACCGCGTCCTTGGCCTCGCTCACGCTGCCCAGGATCCGGTAAGCGATCGCGAACAGCAGCGGCCGCAGCTCCTCGAACTGGGGGGCACGAGGCCCTCCCGGAAGCCCTGCCGCCAGAGGATAGCGAGCTAGCCGAGCTCCCGCTTGGCCTTGGCGTTGGAGAAGCCGCGCCCCTCAGTCATCATCGTCACCGCCGCTTCCCCGGCCAGCAGCCGGGCCAGCCACCTGGGGACCCGCTTCGGCGGCTTCGCCCCCGCGCAGGGCAGATAAGGCAGCCATTCGCTGGCCGGGGCCGGGCCGTCGTTGACGATGTCGAACAGCCCCTCGCTTCGTCGAAGCCAGGAGGTCCGCTCGCCGCGTCGTCGAGATGCACCCACGAGCTGTAACCGGCGCCGCGCCCGACAGCGGGAACTGCCGCTTGCGCACCAGCTCGAGCTGGTCGTCGGTGGCGCCCGGCCCGTAGAACCCGCCGTATGCAGAACTACGCCGCCTGCCCGGGCACCGCGTCCTCGACATGGCGGATCGCCGCCGCCACCACCTGCATGATGTCCCCTCCCCCGGGTCCAGCGGTCCTCCTCGGTCTTCACCCATCCGCCCGTGCGGATTCCGTTCCAGCTGGCGTAGCCCTGCGCGGCGAAATGGGCTACGGCCGCCGCCTCGGCCGCGGCCAGCAGGTGGTCTGTCCCCTCGGTGCGCAGCCGGTTGGTCCCGGCGAACCACCGGTCGATGTGCTTGATGTCGGGTTTTCCCGCGTGAGCGGGACTGATGGCGGTCATCTCATGCACGATCGTGTCCGGCTGGGCGGCCGCCACCGCTTCACCGACCGACGCCGCGTCGAGACCGTCCATCACCACGCCCGCCGCGCCCAGCCGGGCCAGCAGGTCCAGCTTGGCCGCGCTGGTCGTGGTCGCCGTCACCTGGTGGCCCCGGGCCACGAGCTGGGGCACCAGCCGCCGCCCCAGGACCCCGGTCCCGCCCGCCACGAACACCCGCATGACCATCACCTTCCTGACTACGGATCCTGCCTTTGAGATCTCAGACGAGACAGTCCAGCCGTCTGTGACATGGGCGCGGCCAGCCCGGAACCTGGCGGGTTGTGGCGACAGTGGGTACAGGGCTGGACGGTGCGCGGCAGTATTCCGGCCCGCAGGATGTGTCGGCGCGTCGCGTGGCGGGCACTTCCTAAGCTCTTACTACGCTTCGCTCACAGTGCGGTGAGCGTCAAGGGGGAACAATGAGGCCTCCGATCTGGACCGCGCTCGGGCTCTCAGCCGCCGGCCTCCTTGCGTCAACGGTGCTCTTGCCTGGACCGACCGCCGCGGCCCAGCCGGCCAGTTCCGCCGCTGGCAGTTCTCCGGCCTCAGTACCCAGCCGGCAGCGCGCCTGGACGGCCCGGTACCCAGGCGTACCTGGACAGCTCCCGTAAGGACTGCTTCGGCACCGCCCAGGGCACCGCGTCGAAGGTGTGGTTCACGGTGGCAGACGGCGTGCTCTCGGACGTCTACAGCCCGACGATCGAGAACACCGACAACGGCACGCTGCAGTACATCGTCACCGACGGCTCGACCTTCTCCGACCTGCAGCAACGGGACATGACCTACTCGGTGAGCTCCCCTGATCCCAGTGGCATGGTCTGCCAGGTGACCAGCACCGACACCCGGCACGGTTTCCAGCTGGTCACCGACTACATCACCGACCCGGCCCGGGACAGCGTCGTCATGCGGACCCGGCTGCTACCGCTGCACGGGAACTGGGCCTCGGTGGCCGGGCTCAAGGTCTACGCCCGGTGGGACGCGACCATCGACAACACCGGAGGAGGGGGCTCTTCCAACGCGGGCGCTAACAACGCCACGATCGATCCGGCCACGACCGCGTTGATTTCCTCTGACACCCACGCGCCGACTGGCCCGTTCGCGGCCCGGGTCACCGGAGCGCTGGTCGCCAGCAAGCCGTTCCCCGCTGAGTCCAGCGGTTTCGTCGGCACGCCCAGTGACGGGCTTAAGCAGCTCGACGCCCACTACCGGCTGGTCAAGGAGTACCGCGCCGCTACCGACGGCAACGTCGTGCAGACCGCCGAGATCGACACGACCCCCGGCCGGCCGTTCTCGCTCGCTCTTGGCTTCGGCCCCGACGCGCAGGCGGCGAGCAGAGCGGCGCTCGCCAGCGCCACGGCCCCGTTCGGCCGCACCCTGGCCGAGTACGTAAACGGCTGGCGCCGGTATGACCGCACGCTCCGCCCGCCGCCGGCCTCGCTGCCCGGACTGTCACCCGGCGCCGGCGCCCGGATGCGGGCCATGTACTGGCTGTCCGCGAACGTGCTGAAGGCCGATGAGGACAAGACCTACTCAGGCGCGTTCGTGGCCTCGCCCACCGACCCGTGGGGCCAGTCAGTTCCGGCCACGACGACCCATCCCGGGTGGACTTACCGCGAGGTGTTCGCCCGCGACAGCTACGAGACATTCACCGGGTTGCTCGCCGACGGGGACACCGGGAGCGCCCGGGCGATGGTGCGGTTCCTCTTCGACAGGACTCAGCAGCCCGACGGCAGCTTCCCCCGCAACTCCCTGATCAACGGGGCGGTCGCCCCGGACACCTTCGGGTTGTTCGAAATCGACGAGGACGCCTACCCGGTCCTGATGGCCTGGGAGGGTGGCTTCGCCGGGGATGTGCGGTTCTACCGGGATCACGTCCGGCCCGCGGCCGACTTCATCGTCGATCACGGACCTGCGTACGGGGTCGAGCGGTGGGAGGAGCATCCGGGCTACTCACCGTCGACCATCGCGGCTGAGATCGCCGGCCTGGTCGCCGCCTGGCACCTGGCCGAGGCGGCGGGCGACCCGGCGCGGGCCGCCCTGTACCTGGCCACGGCCGACCACTACCAGCGCAACGTCAAGAGATGGACGGTGACCAGCACCGGGCCCTACGGCGACGGCCGCTACTTCATCCGGCTGTCCCCGAAGGGGCACCCAAACGCAGCCGAGAGCTACGCCCTCGGCAACGGGAGCCTGCCCAAGGTGGACCAGCGCTCCGTCATCGACGCCGGATTCCTGGAGCTGACCCGCCTGGGCGAGCTCCCGGCCACCGATCCCGACGTCCAGGCGTCGCTGAAGGTGGTCGACTCCGTCATCGGGACCCAGACCGCCTCCGGGCCCGGCTGGCACCGCTACGGCGTGCAAGGCCAAGGGCAGCACCGATGGCTACGGTGACTGCTACGTCCCGGACCCGACCAGCTGCTCCCCCAGCGGAGCACCCTGGTTCCCCACCGCCACCGGGTCCGGGCATCTCTGGCCGCTGCTCGACGGTGAGCGTGCCGAGCAGGACCTCCAGACCGGGCAGACCGCCAGCGCGGTCCAGCTCCTGCAGACGATGGAGAACATGACCTCCGGGCTGGGACTCGTCCCCGAGCAGGCCTGGGAAGACCCTGACGTGCCCGCGTCCCGCTACGGCTCGGCGCCCAAGACCGCGTCCATCGGCTTCGCCAACGGCAAGCCAGCGGGCTCCGCCGGGCCGCTCATCTGGGCTCAGGCCCAGTACCTCCGGCTCGTCAAGGACCTCCAGGCTGGAACGCTGGTTGACCAGCCGGCCATCACCGCGGACCGCTACGTCCGGCACTCTCTCCCGGCTGCCCTCCATGTCTCGATCACTTCTCCCCGGGCCGGGACGACCGTTACTACTGCGCACACCGCGGTCACTGGCACCACGGCACCGGGAGCGACCGTCGTGATCTCAGCCGGGCGGCCGGGGAGGTTCCAACACGACCTCAGTCACCCGCACGGTCGCGGACGCCCATGGCCACTTCCGGGCCACCATTCACACGCCTGCGGGGTCAATCGTCATCACGGCCGCCGCTGCGCGAGGTCCCGGAGCGACAGGATGGGCCCAGGAGACCGTGAAGTCGCCGAGCTGACCGCCTCCGCCGCGATCAGTCACCGGGGTCAGTCCGTGCCGACCTCCATCGCGGCGCGGTCGAGGAGTTCCTCGTCCTCGCCGACCTCGCCGCGCGAGGCGATGGCCTCGGCTCCGCCCTGGACCATGTCGCCGACCAGCTCGGTGTGGCCGGCCGCGCCCGATCAGCTCGGCGTGCGCGGTGCCGACCATGCCCAGGCCGACGTACTGCTCGAGCTTGGCGCGCGAGTCGGCGATGTCGAGGTTGCGCATGGTGAGCTGGCCGATCCGGTCCAGCGGGCCGAACGCGGAGTCCTCGGTGCGTTCCATCGACAGCTTGTCGGGGTGGTAGCTGAACGCCGGGCCGGTGGTGTCGAGGATGGAGTAGTCCTCACCGCGGCGCAGCCGCAGGGTGACCTCGCCGGTGACCGCGGCGCCCACCCAGCGCTGCAGCGATTCGCGCAGCATCAGCGCCTGCGGGTCGAGCCAGCGGCCCTCGTACATCAGCCGCCCGAGGCGGCGCCCCTCAGTGTGGTAGTTCGCGATCGTGTCCTCGTTGTGGATCGCGTTGACCAGCCGCTCATAGGCGGCGTGCAGCAGCGCCATGCCCGGCGCCTCGTAGATTCCCCTGCTCTTGGCCTCGATGATCCGGTTCTCGATCTGGTCGGACATGCCCAGGCCGTGCCGGCCCGCGATCGTGTTGGCCGCCATGACCAGGTCGGCCGGCGCGGCGAACTCCGATCCGTTGATCGTCACCGGCCGGCCCCGCTCGAAGCCGATCGTGACGTCCTCCGGCGTGATCTCGACCGCCGGGTCCCAGAACCGCGCGCCCATGATCGGCTGGACCGTCTCGATCCCGTTGCGCAGGTGCTCAAGGGTCTTGGCCTCGTGGGTGGCGCCCCAGAGGTTCGCGTCGGTGGAGTAGGCCTTCTCGGCGCTGTCGCGATACGGCAGGCCGTGGTCGGTCAGCCAGACACTCATCTCGTGGCGGCCGCCGAGCTCACTGACGAAGGCCGCGTCGAGCCACGGCTTGTAGACCCGCAGGCTCGGGTTGGCCAGCAGCCCGTAGCGGTAGAAGCGCTCGATGTCGTTGCCCTTGAAGGTCGAGCCGTCGCCCCAGATCTGGACGTCGTCCTCGAGCATCGCCCGGACCAGCAGCGTGCCCGCGACCGCCCGGCCCAGCGGGGTGGTGTTGAAGTAGGACCGGCCACCCGAGCGGATGTGGAACGCCCCGCAGGTCAGCGCGGCCAGCCCTTCTTCCGCGAGCGCCGCGCGGCAGTCGACCAGCCGGGCGATCTCGGCGCCGTAGGACCTGGCCCGGCCGGGGACCGAGGCGATGTCGGGCTCGTCGTACTGCCCGAGGTCAGCGGTGTACGTGCACGGCACTGCGCCCTTGTCGCGCATCCACGCGACCGCGACCGACGTGTCGAGCCCGCCAGAGAAGGCGATGCCGACACGCTCACCGATGGGCAGGGAGGTTATGACCTTCGACATACGCAAAAGTATGCCGTCCTCTGCATGAATATGCCAGTCGAAGCGGGGGTTCCCCTCACAGCCATGCGGGGCCAGGCCTGGCCACCGGGGAGCCGGGGCCGGTGCGGAGCGCATGCAGCCGGGACAGCCAGCCGGCGATCCCGGCCGCGCCCTGCATGAATCCCGGCTCCGGCGCAAGCTCGGGCGGGGTCCTGGTGTGCTCGGTATTGGACCAGCTGACGCCCTGCGGGGTGGTCCGGGCCCGGGCGGCGACGTCGGCGGCCAGGACGCCGGCCCAGTCGAGCAGGGCGGGGTCGCCGGTGGCCTGGTAGCGGTCGAGCAGGAACTGCCCGACTCCCGCGGTGCCGCAGCACCGGGCGAGGTTGTCCCAGTAGCCCGGGTAGAGCCGCGCGGGCAGGCGGCTGTCGCGCAGCGCCTGCAGGCTGGCGTCAATGGCGTGCTGCCACCGCGGTTGCGGGTCGATCTCGTCCAAGAGCACGAATAGCCGCGCGGTGCCCGCCGGGCCGTGACACCAGCCGTAATTGACGGCCGGGCGGTCCGGCCGCGGGGGGATCAGCAGCGGCACCGCCGAGCCGCCGGGCTGGTCCCCGGCGGCGAGGATCGCCTCGGCGCCGCGGATGGCGACGTCCACCAGGTCGCCGCGGTGCAGGGCGCGGCCGGCGGCGGCCAGGGCGTAAGCGGCCCCGGCGGTGCCGTGGGAGAACCCCGGCATGATGCGCTCCCGGCCCGCTGTCATCCGCCAGTGCAACCCCTCCGGGAACGGTTCCGCGGCGTCCGCCAGCCGGCTGGCCAGGATCTGCGCGGCCTGGACCGACACGTCCGAGTCGTCGGCGATCAGGACCAGCAGGAGGCCGGCGTCGCCGGAGATCACGTCGGTGTACCCGAGCGGATCGGGCGGCGCCTGCGTGACGCGCCCGGCGATCTGCTGCGTCACCTGCGCGGCAGCTTCCGCGGCGGCGGGGTCCCCGGTCGCGTCCGACCAGGCGCGCAGCGCCACCGCGACTCCAGCCCACCCGGAGAACACCCCGTCGTCGGGCATGGTGGCCCCGCCCGGGCCCGGCCGGGCCAGGGACAGCAGCCGGCCGCGGCGCCGGCCGCGACGTGCGCCGTGCCGAGGCCGGCCGCCTCGGCTTCGGCGCAGCCGAGCAGCACCCCCGCCGTGCCGGAGTAGAGGTCGTCGGACAGCACGCCGTCCTCGAGCCACCCCAGGCCGCCGTCGGCCGCGACCGCCACCGACGCGATCCAGTCGAACGCACGACGGGCCAGGTCCACGTCACTCAGTCCTGTTCTGCCCACGGTTCTGTTCCGCCCGCGGTACGTACGCGTTAAGCCTTCACCAGCTCGCGGGCGGCGGCCGCGATGTGCTCGGCATCGATGCCGGCCGCGGCCAGCAGTTCGGCGGGGCTACCGGAACCAGGCAGCTCGCGGACACACAGATGAGCCAGGTGCAGTGGCTGTGGTCCCGCCGCCAGCAGGGCATCGCTCACCGCGCTGCCGAGCCCTCCCGCGGGGTAGTGGTCCTCGGCCACGACCAGGCGCCCGCTCGTGGCGGCCACGGCGGCCACGAGCGTGTCGGTGTCGATGGGCGCGACGGAGTACAGGTCGATCACCCGGGCCTGGATGCCGTCCCCGGCCAGGCTGATCCGCGGCGGCCAGGCAGGCATGCAGGGTGACCCCGGCACCGATGAGGGTCACGGCGTCGTCCGGGCCCGACCGCAGGACCTTCGAGCCGCCGACCGGGAAGGCCTCCGCGCTGTCGTACAGGACGGGATACGCGCCGCGGGTGGTCCGCAGGTAGCTGATGCCGGGGCGGTCCGCCATCTCCCGCACGAGCGCTGCCGTGCTGGTGGCGTCGCTCGGGTACAGCACCGTTGATCCCGTGCACCGCGCGCATCATGGCCAGGTCTTCGAGAGCCATCTGGGACGGCCCGTCCGCGCCGATCTCCACGCCCGCGTGCGATCCGGACAGCCGGATATTGGCCTGCGAGATGGCGGCCATCCGGATGAAGTCGTACGCGCGGGTGAAGAAGGCCGCGAACGTCGAGGCGAACGGGACGTAATGGCGGACGCTGAGCCCCACGGCGGCCGCGACCATCTGCTGCTCGGCGATGAACATCTCGAAGTAGCGCCCGGGATAGGCCTTGGCGAACTCGTCGGCGTGGGTGGAGTTGCTCACCTCACCGTCCAGCGCCACCACCTCGGGCCGGTCGGTGCCGAGCGCGGCCAGCGCGTCGCCGTACGCCTTGCGGGTGGCGACCTTGTCGCCCACTGAGTAGGCCGGCGCCTGCGGTGCCGGAGTCGTCGGGGCGCCGTGGGCCTGGTCCGCCGCGCTGGGCATGGCCGGCGCGGGACCGGGGGCAGCGTCGGCAGGCAGCGGGCCGCGGACCAGCAGGCTGCGCTCGCCGCCCAGTTCCTCGATGGCGCGGGCGGCCATGTCGGGCGGGAAGGGCTTGCCGTGCCAGCCCTCATGGTCCTCGACCTCGGAGAACCCGCGCCCCTTGATGGTGCGGGCCAGCACCACCGTGGGCTGGCCGGAGCCGTCCTCCGCGACGGAGCGGAAGGCCTCGTCGATCTCGCTGAGGTCGTGACCGTCGATGGTCAGCACCCGCGCGCCGAACGCCTCGGCGCGCTTCTTGTAGTCGGCCAGATCCCACTGGAGCTCGGTGGGGCCGCGCTGCCCCAGCCGGTTGACGTCCACGATCGCGGTCAGGTTGGACAGCTGGTAGTACCCGGCCTTGTCCAGCGCCTCCCAGATGGAGCCCTCAGCCATCTCGCTGTCCCCGCACAGCACCCAGACCCGGTACGGGAGCCGGTCGAGATACCGGCCCGCCAGCGCTACCCCCACCCCGTCAGGCAGGCCCTGGCCGAGCGATCCGGTCGCGACGTCGACCCAGGGCAGCACCGGGGTGGGGTGGCCTTCCAGGCGGGACCCGAACCGCCGGTACCCGGTCATCAGCTCCTCGTCGGACACCACCCCCACCGCCTTGTAGACGGAGTACAGCAGCGGGGACGCGTGTCCCTTCGAGAAGATCAGGTGGTCGTTGTGGTCGGCGCGCGGGTTGTCCCAGTCGTAGTGCAGGTGGCGGCCGACCAGCACGGCCAGCAGGTCCGCGGCGGACATGCTGGAGGTGGGATGCCCGGATCCGGCGCTCGTGCTGGACCGGATGGAGTCCACCCGGAGCTGTGCGGCGAGGTCACCGGCGACCCCGAGGTCGATTCCGGTGAGCGGCTGGGTTTGGCTGCTCATGTCAGGCCCTTCCTTCTGCTGGCGTGGGAACTCGCCATGGATCGCCCAGCCGCTGCCCATGTGGACGTCCGGGTAATCAAAAAGGCCGCGCTGCCGAGCCGTTACAGCCAGGTTATCGAACCGGGTTCCCCGGCCACTCGCCGGGCGTGAGCCCCGGTTTGCGTGCTGACCGGATGACCGCGCCCTGGCAGGCGACGTAGGAGGTCTTCCCGCCGGGCGTGAACGCCAGCGTGAGCTCGGGCACGGCGAGCGGCTGGCTGGGGCAGAAGGTTCGTCCTGGCCCGGCAGCCAGAACAGGCCGTGCGGCTCGCTCCGCTGGCGCGCTCTGGGCCAGGTACGCCGGGCTCGGATTGCCCGGGCTTCGGTATCAAATGCCTCACGAAGAGACTTAGTGCCCGCGGCCGGCCGTATCGGCCGGCTAGCTTTTAAGTCTCCGCGCCGCCTCCCCGAGGGGCAAGGCATGTACCTATTCGAAAGCGAAGCCACGTTCGACGCTGACCCGGCCACGGTCTGGAAGGTGTGGACCGACGTGGACCGCTGGCCAGAATGGGATGTCAGCAAGGAGATCGCCCGGCTGGACGGCCCGTTCGAGCCAGGCGTATCCGGCTGGGCCAAGCAGCGCGGCAACCTCGGCGGCGCCTTCACCATCACCCTGGTGGACGCCGGCCACCGCTGGTCACCGAATGCCCGACGCCCATCGGGAAGCTGGTCTTCGACCATGTGGTCGATCCGGTCGCCGGGGGACGGGTCCGGGTGGTCAAGAAGGTGGACGTCCAGGGCGCGCTCGGCGCGGTGATCCGGCTGCTCGTCCCTAAAATGCGCCGTGACATCGCGGAGTCCCTGGCCAACCTGGGAAAGCTGGTCTCCTCCTGAGCCGGGCGCCGCAGTCGGCCAGCCGGGACTGAGCCGCGGCTCCGCTAGCGCCAGATCCTGGTGATCAGCCAGAAGGTGACTCCCGTGCCCGTGCCGTACCCGAGATGGGCGCTCAGGTCACCGGCCAGCGTCTTGGCGTCGTACTCCCAGATCGGCTTGTAGAGCCCGGCCTCCGGGAGGAGGACGTAATCCGAGACCCAGATCACCGCGCCGAACGGCAGGCCATAGAGGGGCTTCGGCCTGCGCAGGGAGCCGGCCAGGATCCCATAGAGCGCCCCCCATCCCGACCCGTAGGACCAGTGCATGACGGTGCTGACCGGCCCGGCCCACCGATCGGGAAGTTCGCGCTGCGTGAAACCCTCGATCAGGCGCTTGCCGACCTGCCCGGGGGCAGGCGCCTGGTCCCAGCGCTCGACCTTCGGGAATTCCCACGCGAGCGGGCTGTCCTTACCGCCCGTGCGCCGGTACTTGAGGTAATTCACCGCGTCCAGGCAGACCGTCCCCACGGCCCCGGCCAGGAGGCCGCCCACGACGGCGGCGAGCGGGGTCATGCCGTGCTTTCCAGTGCCCATCCCGGGTCCAATCGCCGTCTCGGTGCCTTATTTCCGCGCCAGCCAGGCTAGCGCGGCCGTGGTCAGGGCCTCGGTGCCGGTCCGCAGGCAGGGCTGCAGCGGCGGCAGGAATTTCGGTGAGTGGTTGGAGGTCAGATCCTGCAGCCGCCCGGCCTTCTCCGCGGCGCGGTAGGTCTTCTCCTCGGTGTACCCGAGCGCCCAGTAGGTGTAGGGCACCCCGGCGGCGTTGGGAATGTTGCTGAAGTCCTCGCTGACGGTCTGCCGGTCGATTTCACCGGCGCGGTCGCCGAAGTGAGCGGCGAAGGCAGACGCCGCCCGGTCCGTGGTGGCCGGATCGTTGACGGTGAGCGGGAAGCTGCCGATGGTGTCGAAGTCCGGGTCCTGGGGTGAGCCGGAGGCCTGGCTCTCGGCCCGCACGATCCGCTGGACCGACGCGAGCATGCGCTGGTGGGTCTCCTCGGAGTAGCTGCGCAGGTTCAGCTCCAGCAGGGCGTGATCGGGAATGAGGTTGCTCCTGGTCCCGGCCTGGACGCTGCCGACCGTCACCACCGCGATCTCGCCGGGCGCGACCTCGCGGGACACGATGGTCTGCAGCCGGACGACAGCCATGGCCGCCAGCACCACCGGGTCGATGGTGTTCTGCGGTTTGGCGCCGTGGCCGCCCTTCCCGTACACCGTGACGTTGATGCTGTCTTCGGTGGCCATGAACGGGCCGGAACGGGTCAGGACCGTCCCGGCCATCGCCGGCCAGCAGATGCTGGGTCAGGGCCACGTCGGGCACGGGAATGCGCTTCCACAGGCCGTCGTCGACCATCCCCTGCGCCCCGTCGCCGGTCTCCTCGGCCGGCTGGAACAGCGGCAGCAGGGTCCCGCTCCACTGGTCACGGTGATCGGACATGAGCTTGACCATGCCGAGCAGGCAGGACATGTGCATGTCATGGCCGCAGGCGTGGGCGACCGGGACCTCATGGCCCTGGGCGTCCTTCGCGGTCGCGGTGCTGGCGTAGTCCGCGCCGGTGTCCTCCTTGACCGGCAGCGCGTCCAGTTCGGCCCGCAGCAGCACGGTGGGCCCGGCGCCGTTGGCCAGGAGTGCCCACGACTCCCGTCCCGCCGATGCCCGTCTGGACCGTGCAGCCATACGCCTGCAGCTTCCCGGCGACGCGCTCGGCCGTGCGGTGCTCCTGGTGCGACAACTCGGGATGGCGATGCAGATCCTTGTAGAACGCTTCCTGGCCGGCCTGGAGGCCCTCGTAGCCGGCCAGGATCTCCTCGAGACTGCCCATAACCGCCGCCCGCCTTACTCGATGTCCAGTTCCCGCAGGTTCGTCTTGGCCAGCTCGACCAGTTCCTTGCCCTCGCCGGACAGGACGGTCCTGGTCGCGTACAGCGTGAAGCCCTTGACCTCGCCGTAGGTCAGCTTGGGCGGCAGCGAGAGTTCGTAGCGCTCGGTGCGGACGTCGACCAGGGCCGGGCCGTCATGGCTGAACGCCGCGCGCAGCGCGTCCTCCAGTTCGCCGGCCTTCTCCACCCGCGCCCCGAACAGCCCGGCGGCCTGGGCGATCCCGGCGAAGTCCGGGTTGTCCAGGTCGGTGCCGTAGGTGACGATCCCGGCCGCCTTCATCTCCAGCTCCACGAAGGACAGCGCGCCGTTGTTGAACACCACGACCTTCACCGGAAGGTGCTGCTGGCGCAGCGTGATGAGCTCGCCGAGCAGCATGGCCAGCCCGCCGTCGCCGGACATCGAGATCACCTGGCGGCCCGGCTGGGCGGCCTGCGCCCCGATGGCCTGCGGCAGCGCGTTGGCCATCGACCCGTGATTGAACGAGCCGATCAGCCGGCGCGAACCGTTCATCCGCACGTAGCGGGCCATCCAGATGCACGACGTCCCCACGTCCGCGGTGAAGACCGCGTCGGCCGCGGCGAGCCGGTTGATCGTGGCCGCCACGAACTGCGGATGTATTGGCGAGTTGCCCGGCCGCGCGTCGGCGAGCTTGTCCAGCCGGGACCGGGCGCGCCGGTAGTGGGCGGTCATCCGGTCCAGGTGCTTGGCGTCGGATTTGGCCTCCAGCAGCGGCAGCAGCGCCTCGATGGTGTCCTTGACCGTGCCCACGAGCGGGAAAGCGACCGGCACCCGGCGGCCGATATTCTCCCCCCGCACGTCGACCTGGATGACGGGGACACCCTCGGGAAGGAACTGCCGGTACGGGAAGTCGGTGCCGAGCATGACCAGCGCGTCGCAGTGCTCCATGGCCCGGTAACCCGAGCCGAACCCGATCAGCCCGGTCATCCCCACGTCAAAGCGGTTGTCGTACTCCACCCACTCCTTGCCGCGCATGGCGTGCACGATCGGGGCCTGCAGGGCGCCCGCGAACTCCATGAGCTGGTCGTGCGCGCCCGCGCATCCGGCCCCGGCCAGGATGGTCACCCGGCTCGCGCCGTTCAGCACCTGCGCCGCGGCCGCGAGCGGAGCGTCGGCCGGCCGGATCACCGAGTCCGCCTTGCGCACCGGGGTCGTCATGGCGCCGGACGGGACGTCGGCGAAGAACACTCCGCCCGGGATGACGACGACGGCGACCCCGCCGCGCTCCAGCGCCGCGCGCATCGCGCTCTCCATGACGTGCGGGATCTGCTCGGGGATGCTGACCAGCTCGCAGTACACGCTGGCTTCGCGGAACAGCTCCTGCGGATGCGTCTCCTGGAAGTACTGCAGGCCGATCTCGACCTCCGGGATGTGCGCCGCGATCGCCAGCACCGGCACCCGGCTCCGGTTGGCGTCATACAGGCCGTTGATCAGGTGCAGGTTGCCCGGCCCGCAGCTGCCCGCGCACACCGCCAGCTCGCCGGTCAGCGCCGCCTCCGCGCCGGCCGCGAACGCGGCCGCCTCCTCGTGCCGCACGTGCTCCCAGGTGATACCGCCATCCCGGCGCATCGCATCGGTGAACCCGTTCAGGGAGTCACCGGGAACCCCGTACACCCGGCGCACCCCCGAGCTTTTCAACAACGCCACCATCGCGTCAGCCACGCTGGAAGCCACGGCCTGCTCCTCTCCCAGGTCGGACGACCTGCGCGCGACGGTCCAAGAACCGGCTGGAGTGCGAGCGCTGGCAGGAGTGCTCACGCTGGAACTGAATCGGGGCCCCCGGCAGGCTCC
Organism: uncultured Actinomycetes bacterium; assembly: GCA_963742055.1. GTDB lineage: Bacteria > Actinomycetota > Actinomycetes > Streptosporangiales > Streptosporangiaceae > RYN-230. The sequence continues at coordinate 14,052 of CAVUKT010000002.1, forward strand.
GACAAGCTCCAGGCCAGGTCTGGCAACGAGCGAGAAACAGCCAATAACCGTGATCACGCTGGCCGGGAGGCACGCTGCTACGAATCAGGCTAACAACGGCGAAAGAATAAACAGCCCCGCCGCGGCGCTGCCCGGTCTCCTGGCGGGAAACACGGGCGAGGCGGCCTGAGCCGGCGGCAGGGGCGTTAATAGATATTCAGGTAAAATTAAGGTGATGGACGGGGCTAATGCGTTGGAGGGTTCTGCGCAGCCCATCCCGGCCCGCGGTGGTGGTCCCGGTGAAGCCCCGCCCGGCGCGCTCGGCCCATTCCGCCTCGGAGATCGCGTCCGGTGTCCGCCGGGAGGTAGTGGCTGAGGATGAGCTCGCGGACCCCGGCGCGTTCGGCGACGCTCCCGACCTCGGAGACGTCGGTGTGCAGCCCGGCCATCCGCCGGAGCGCCTCCCCGGTGACGCCGTGCCGCTCCAGGTAGCCCAGGTCGGCGACCTGGTGGACGAGGATGTCGGCCCCCTGGGCGAGCGCGATCAGGCCGTCGTTCGCGGTGGTGTCGCCGGAGAACACGACGGAGCCGTCCGCGGTGTCGAAACGGTAGGCGAGCGCCGGCATCACATGGCCGTGCGTCACGGTGATGGCGGTGACCCGGACCGCGTCATCCTCCATGACGGTGACCGGAGCCGGCGGGCGGCCGTCCGCCCGGGCGGTGACCGGGATGTCGGTGGCCCGGACGAGGGCTCCCGGGTCCGGCATCCGGGCGTCCAGCGGCATGACGTTCAGGTGGTAGGCGTAGCCCGCGAGAAGGCTGTCGACCAGGTCAGCCGTGCCGGGAGCCGGCCGTTCCGGGTGGATCGTCGTCTCGCGGGGAAGGCGGCGTCATCGTCGGGCAGCATGCGGGGCCGCGGCGGCCCGTAGACCCGGATCGGGGGCAGCGGGCCGTCGTCGCCCTGGCGGACACCCCACCCGTACAGGAGCATGCCGGGCAGGTCACCGACGTGATCGGCGTGCAGGTGGGTGAGGAACACCGCCTCCAGGCGGGAGAAGCTCAGTCCCGCGTCGGCGAACGCGGACGGCGACCCCCGGCCACAGTCGATAACGAAGACCCGGTCGCCCACGACGAGCGCCGACGAGATCCCTCCGCGGCCAGCGACGGGCAGGGGCGCACCCGCCGTGCCCAGCAGCACCAGTTCCGTCATGCCTGCCCCTTCCGCCCCGAGCCGCTCCTTGGAGCTACCCGGGTACGGGCTGAAACCCACGTCGAAGCCCGGGCCAGCAGGCGGCGATACGGAAATGGAACCGTGGCTGGCTGCGGCCCGTCCAATCGATGTGGAGGGGGACGGCGGAATGTACGGGCAGATCACGACGCGGCGGCTGGCCGCGGCGGGCGCGTCCATCGCCGTGCTGGGGCTGGCCGCCTGCGGCAGCGCGGCCAGTGGCGGTCCCGGGCGGCCGGCAGCGGCCACGCCGGCAGGTGCGCCGCTCTGCGCCGGGACTGCGAAGGTCGATCAGGTCGTGATGCGGCTCACCGCCCCCCAGCCCGCCGAGATCCTCCCGCGGGCGATGACGATCACGGCCGCGCCACGGGCTGCGGCCCTGGCCGCCGCGCTCTGCGCGCTGCCCCGGATGCCGGCCGGGTTGCGCTGCCCGGCCGCCCTGGGCGGGGCGCTCCGGCTGGAGTTCGCCGCGGGGGCCCGCACCTACCAGCCGGTTCTCATCCGGGACTCGGGCTGTGCCAGCGTCACCGGGGTGGGCCCGGTCCGCCAGTGGGCCTGGTCATCGCGGCCCGGGCGGCTGCTGAGCGAGGCGGTCGGCGGCCGCGGCAGGCTGGTGGCCGGAACGCATCCGAGCAGCGTGCCCACGCCGTAATCAGGTTGCCGGGCCGGCTGCCCTCAGGCAGGCACGGACCGCGACGGTGTACCCCTCTCCCGCCGCGGTCCGTGCCGCTTACTGATGGATGACCGGGCTGCTTCTAGTAGCGGACCCGGCAGGGGTTCGGCAGGTTCCCGCTGTTGAAGTTGTTAAATAGCTCCTCGGTCGTGAATCCGGTGGTGGGGTAGACGGTCTTCAGCAGCGGACCGTATTCGGTGGTGGAGCTGCCGCCGAAGTCGTTCGTGGTACCGGGCAGGTACTTGCCGCCTTCCTGCCAGGTGCACGACCCGTACCGCACTGTGGTCGAGTAGAACGGGTAGAACTGCGCACCGTGCGGCGGGTTCACGCAGTTCGCGCCGGTCGTCCGGTCGCAGAAGGGCGGGTTGAGCTGCGAGTCCGAAGCCTCGATCCGCGGCAGGTCGGTCTCGAAGGCGATCGTCGGAGTAGTTCCTCCCGCGGGTCAGCGGACTGGTAAAGAGGACCGGTGAGGGGTGCAGGGCCCGGTCCCGGGCGACATTCGGGTTCGTGCCCGGCCAGTCCAGGCGGTATGACTGCCCGTCAAAATCTTCATCAGGGGCTGAAGCAGCCGTCGATGTGCACGAGCAACGAGTCCGTCCCTGGCACGCAGCCGGTGTCGTCGGCGTCCAGACCCGGGTCCTGGCCGCCGGCCTTGGTGCAGTTGCCCTCCGCGTCGATGGCCAGGCAGTTCTCGAAGTGCCCGATCTCGTCGGACATGGCCACGTTGTACGTGTGCGCCGACCAGGTGTTGCCGCGCGGGTTGCCCGTCGAGTACTCGGGATGGAACGCGTACGGCTTCTCCTGGCACGTCTTGGACTTCGGCGTGTACAGGATGTGGCCGAAGCCGTTGGCCACGGACGCGGTCATCGAGCCGCGGCGGCCGGTGGTCAGGTCGGCCATGTCGACGCGGAGCCCGGCCGAGGTGTCATGGATGCGGAACCGGACGACATCGCCGGGGCTCATGAGCAGGTCCTTGCGGTAGTCCGGGTTCACCGCAGCGAAGTTCGGGTTGGTCAGCGTCCCGGTGAACAACGGGTTCGCCGGGGCCTGGGACTTCCCGCTCTTGGTGATGTACGCCCAGTTGACCGGCTCGGGGCCGCCGAGGACGTAGTTGTTGCAGGCGCTGGTGTTCGCGACGCCGGTGTTCTGGTTCTGCACCAAGCTGTCGATGGTCATGGCCGCGCAGTACTGCGTCTTCGCGCAGCCGAAGCCCTCGAACTGGGGCACATACCCCGGGCCGTAGAACTGCAGTTCCATGTAGGCGTTACCGGGGTGCTTCCCGATATAGTCCCGCGCCTTGGGATTGGTGCCCACCAGGTCGTTGGCGTCGGAGTCGGCCTTGCACTTGTGAGTGAACTCGGGCGCGGACTGAGTATCGCAGAGGGTGAGCCCGAACCAGAACGTGGGCCGGAGCTGGAAATTCCAGGTCGTCCCGCCAACTCCGGTGGCGTTCGGCTGTTTCTTGGGGTCTCTCGGCAAGGTGACCGTATAGGTCATGTCATTGCCCGACCCGGCCCGGCCGGACTTGAACTCGATGGACGGCTCGTCATGTCCGACGTATCCGCCCGCGGGGTGACCCGACGTGTCCACGCACAGCGAGTTGTAACTCTGGCACAGGGGATCTTCGAGATAGCTCTTGGCGGTGGCCTTCGTGACCTGGGCTTGTGTGTCAGCGTGGCTCGCGGCGCTCGCTGGAAGCGAGGCGGCCGCGAGGACGAGGAAGCTCAGAAGACTGATCGCAGTCATGACGTATCGCTTCACCGTCTGTCCTTTCGTCCATAGGCGGGACCTGGAGCGCGGTATTACCCGCAGAGCGGCCAGTCCTTTCGGAGCCTGTCTCCGCATTGGTCTCAGCCCACGGCCGGGCGACGCCCCCTCCGAACCCCTTCCCATGGCTACTCGTCACGGAGCGTGTGCCACGACAAGCTGACCCCCGACGGGACATCTGACAAACAGGGCAAACGCTGACAGACATAACCGGCCACTGTAGGAGTACTACGAGCAGATAATCCCGTAACACCCAGGAGATGGCAATAAAACCTTCAGGAAATATGAAGCCCTTCCGCGCATCATCGCGCGGCGGCGGCCAGCGCCGCCCGGCCCGGGCGATCCAGTGCGGGGCGGCCCAGCGCCGCGCCGCTTAGACGACCAGGGACGGCTCGTCGGGCGCGGACAGGCTCAGCACGGCGCCGGCCACCGCCGGCGAGGCGCTGATCTTCGCCTCCAGCGCCCGCAGCCGGACGGCCACGTGCGACTCGGTGTCATCGCCGGTGAGATCGACGTCGCCGATCACCGAGACCATCCGGGGCCCGACGATCTCCAGCCGCAGATAGGTCACCCGGGCGACCTCCGGCGCGTCCAGCAGGGCCTGCGATGGTGGCCGCGCGCAGCCGGGGGTCGACTTCCTGGCCGACCAGGAAGCGCAGGTTGCGGTTGATCAGGACGATCGCGACCACCCCGAGCAGCACGCCGACCAGGATCGATCCGATGGCGTCCGGCGCCGGGGAACCGGTCAGCTGGTGGAGGCCGAGGCCGGCGGCCGCGATCAGCAGGCCCACCAGCGCGGCGGCGTCTTCGGCGAACACCGCCCGCAGGGTGGGATCGGAGGTGGCCAGGATGTGCTCGATGAGGTCCCGCTGCAGCGACTCGGCCTCGGGCCTGGCCTGCCGGATCGACCGCAGGAACGAGACGCCCTCGAGGATGAACGAGAAGGCCAGGACCACGTACCCGACCAGGAAGTGCCCGGCCGCCTCCGGCGTGATGAGTTCGGTGATGCCGTGCGTGATGGAGACCGCGGCGCCGGCGACGAACAGCCCGATCGCGGCGAACAGCGACCAGACGTAGGCCTCCCGGCCGTGCCCGAACGGGTGGGCGAGGTCCGCCGGGCGGCGGGACCGCCGGTCGGCGATCAGCAGGAAGATCTCGTTGCCCGTGTCGGCCCAGGAATGCGCGGCCTCAGCCAGCAGCGACGCCGACCCGGTCAGCACGGCGGCCGCCGACTTCGCCACGGCGATGAGGATGTTGACCCCGAACGCGACCAGGACCGTGATCAGGCTCTCTGACCCGCCGGTGTCCTTCGGCACGGGCACCGAGCTGAGCAAGTCGTGATATCCGCTGGCCGGCTCCTCGGCCGCCGCGGGACCGGGAGCCTGCTCGTCGTCCTGCTCGTGCGCCATCAGCCAGTGTTAACACACACCCGGCTCCGGAGCGCACGCGGTCAGGAGTTGCGCAGCGAAATCCCGTCCGATCCGGCGATGTCGTCGGCTCCGACGGCCCGCAGTCCCGCACCCAGCCGTTCGCGGGCCTGCCGCAGCAGCTTGAAGGAGTTGGTGAACGAGTTCTGCGTGGCCGTCCGGTCGGGATCGGCCCCATGCTCCTCGATGAGATGGGTCTGGAGGGCCGCAGCGACTTCGTCGGCGGCCTTCAGCGCGTGATAGATGGCCCGGTCCCGTGCATTGTCGTCAACCATGAGCTCAGTATCCCCGCTGCCCGTCCGCGCTGCCTATCCGCGCTGCCGGGGTTCCGGGCGCGCCAGGTCACGCCTGCGAGCGGTCGAGATCGATGAGCGCGACCCCCAGGTCGGGGTGCATCACCTTGCGCAGCTCCGCCGGGTTCTCGGTCACGACCAGCTCCAGCGTCGGGAACACCTGGCCCTCGATGAGGTGCCCGCCGCGCGTCGTCCCGTCCGACAGGCCGAGGACCACATGGATGTTCAGGCCAGGACCGTCCTGGTCCTCGGCCACGTCACCGATCAGCGAGAGCACCTCGCAGGGCTCGTCCACCGGGATGTGGCGGAACTGCTTGGCGCTGCGGTCGAACCAGCCGACGGTGGCCCGCTCGAAACCCCCGACGCCGGTGATCTGCGACGCTTCCAGGCGCTCGGCGCGCGCGAACTGCTTCAGCGAGGCCATCGCCTCATCGCCCGGGTCGCACACCACCACGTAGGTGACGACGTCCGCGTCCTCGACAATCTTGGATTTCATGAGGTCCCCCCTCGTCAGTCCATCCCTACCACCGGGCCGTCCGCTCCATGCTCCTGGGAGCCCCTGACCGCGGGCGATCGCGCGGACACTCATGGACTGCGCCTGGGCGGTCCGCTAACGTCGGAGCGTGCCACCTCCGGTCCTCATCAGCTCGGGACGCAGCGCGGACGTGTTCGCCCTTGACGAGCAGCGGGTCCTCCGCCGGTACCGCGACGGTAACGAGGTGTCCGCCGAGGTTCCCGTCATGACCTACGTCGCGTCGCTCGGCTTCCCGGTGCCGAGGATCTACGAGGCCCAGGGCACCGATCTGGTGATGGAACGCTTCGCTGCCCCCACGATGCTGCAGGCGCTGCTGTCCCGCAGGACCCGTCCCGAGATAGCCGCCGCGCTGCTGCTCAGCCTGCATCGCCAGCTGCACGGGCTGCCACCGCGGCTGAGCAGCGATCCGGACGCCCGGGTCCTGCATTTAGACCTCCACCCGGGCAACGTGATCCTCAGTCACGGCGGGCCCGTGGTCATCGACTGGCGCAACAGCGCGGAAGGCCCGCCTGACCTGGATCTTGCGGTCTCGGCGCTGATCCTGGCCCAGGTCGCGGCCGGCGAGGCGCACGAGATGGCCGCGCTGGCGGGACGTGTGCTGACGGCCTTCCTGCGGTTCGCCGGCGGCGGTCCGCTGCGGATGCTGGACCGCGCCATGGCGATGCGCCGCTCCGACCCGGCCCTGACCGCGGAGGAGACCGGCCGGCTGCCGTCCGCGGGAGACCTTATCCGCGGTGTCCCGAGGGGCGCGCAGACCAGGCTTAGAGCAGGCCGAGGTCACGCAGGCCCGGCCGTCTCCACGATCGTCGTTTCCGGCCGCGAGCCCGACGCTACTTCGGCTGCTCACCGCCCAGGCGGTGCGCGGGTTCGCGGCCCGGCGGCTGGCTGGGCCGGGGCCGGGCCGGCAGCGACCGGGATGGGGCGGGTCTGCGCCTTGTCCGGCAGAAGATTCAGTTCCTGCGCCGTAGTGGATGATCGTGAGCGGCTCGCCGTCGTCCAGCTCATACCGGGCCTGGGAGTGGGTCACCTCGACGTGCAGCCGCCGGCCCCGGATGAGGACGTTGAACTTGAGCCTGGCGATGCCCTCGGGGAGCCGGGGCGTGAAGCTGACCCTGCTGTCTTGATGACGCAGGCCGCCGAAGCCGGAGACCAGGGCCACCCAGGCGCCGGCCAGTGACGCGATGTGCACCCCGTCGCGGGTGTTGTTCTCCAGGTCCCGCAGGTCCATCAGGGCGGCCTCGCCGAGGTAGTCGAAGGCCAGGTCCAGATGCCCCACCTCGGCGGCCATGACCGCCTGCGTGCACGCGGACAGCGAGGAGTCCCGCACCGTCAGCGGCTCGTAGTAGTCGAAGTTGCGGACTTTCTGCTCGGCGGTGAAGGCGTCCCCGCACAGGTGCATGGCCAGCACCAGGTCGGCCTGCTTGACGACCTGCTTGCGGTACAGGTCGAAGTAGGTGAAGTGCAGCAGCAGCGGATACTGCTCCGGGGAGGTGTGCGCGAAATCCCAGACCTGGTGGCGGGTGAACCCCTCGGCCTGGGGGTGGACCCCGCGCGCCTCGTCGTAGGGGATGAACATCGCCTGGGCCGCGTCCCGCCAGCCAGCGGATTCCTCCGGGTCGACCCCGAGTTCGCGGGCCCGGTCGGGATAGCGTTTGGCCGCGTCCGCGGCCGCCACCAGGTTCTCCTTGGCCATCAGGTTGGTGTAGATGTTGTTGTCGGCCAGGGCGCTGTACTCGTCGGGGCCGGTGACCCCGTCAATGTGGAACCGCCCGCGGTCGTCGTGGTGGCCGAGGGAACGCCACAGCCGCGCGGTGTGGGTCAGCAGGTCCATCCCTGGTCCCCGGGCGAACTCCTCGTCCCCGGTCAGGTTGACGTAGCGGACCACCGCGTTGGCGATGTCCGCGTTGACGTGGAAGGCGGCCATTCCGGCGGGCCAGTAGGCGGAGCACTCCTCGCCGGCGATGGTCCGCCAGGGGAAGGCCGCGCCCTGCAGCCCGAGCTGGGACGCCCGCTCGATAGCCAGCGGGAGGGTGCTGTGCCGCCACCGCAGGGCGTTGGCCGCCGCGGCCGGGCTGGTCAGGCTCAGCACCGGCAGCACGAACGTCTCGGTGTCCCAGAAGGCGTGCCCGTCGTACCCGGGCCCGGTCAGGCCCTTCGCCGGGATCGCCCGGGTCTCCGCCCGGGCGCCCGCCTGCAGCACGTGGAACAGCGCGAAGCGCACCGCCTGCTGGACCTCGGTGTCCCCGTCCACCTCCACGTCGGCGCGGTCCCAGAAATCGTCCAGGTACTCACGCTGCTCGGCGAGCAGGCCGTCCCAGCCGCTCTGCTTGGCCGCGCTCAGCGCCGCCCACACCTGGTCGCGGACGGCAGGCAGCGTCCGCGAGCCCGACCAGCCGTAGGCCACGTACTTGACCATGTGCAGCCGCTGGCCCGGCTTGAGCAGCGCCGTGGCGGTGACCACTCCGCCATCGGTGTAGGCCTGGGACTCCACCTGCACCTTGACGTCGGACGAGCCGTCGATCTCATGATCCATCGCCGCGCCGACCCGCAGCCCGCTCGTCGCCCGTCGTGTGCACCACCACGACACCGCTTGCCGTGGTCGGCGTGAAACTCGCAATGCAGGGGGTTGTCCAGCACCGCGGACACCCGGGGATCACCGCCGGACGCCGGCAACTGCTCGTTAGCGAGAAGTTCGGACTGGACCGAGATCCGCGCCGGGCCGTCGAGCGGCTCCACCTGGTAGCTGATCGCCCCGATCGCCCGCTGGGTGAGCGACACCAGCCGGGTCGAGGTGATCCGGACCGACTGCCCGGCCGGCGACACCCATTCGGCGGTGCGGGTCAGCACGCCCTTGCGGAAGTCGAGCACGCGTTCGTGCGAGCGCAGCTGCCCGTAGCGGATGTCGAAGGGCTCGTCGTTGACGTACAGCCGGATCAGCTTGCCGTTCGTCACGTTGATGACGGTCTGCCCGGACTCCGGGAACCCGTAGCCCGCCTCGGCGTAAGGCAGCGGGCGCAGCGCGAAGACCCCGTTGAGGTAGGTCCCCGGCAGGCCGTGCGGCTCCCCCTCGTCCAGGTTGCCGCGCCAGCCCAGGTGCCCGTTCGACAGCGCGAACACTGACTCCGTCTGGGCCAGCAGATCCGGGTCCAGCTTGGTCTCCCGCAGGGACCACGGCTCGACCGCGAAGGTCGACTGCCGGATCATGAACGGTCCAGGAGCTCAGCGAGATCCTCGACGACGATGTCCGCGCCGTGCGCCTTCAGCGCCTCCGCCTGCCCCACCCGGTCCACCCCCACGACGTAGCCGAAACGGCCCGCCCGGCCCGCCTCCACGCCGGCCAGGGCGTCCTCGTACACCACCGCCTCCGCGGGCGCCAGGCCCAGGGCCTTGGCCCCGGCCAGGAAGGTGTCCGGGGCGGGCTTTCCGCGCAGGTGCTCGCGCCGCGCGACGACGCCGTCGATCCGGGCCTCGAACAGGTCGTCGATGCCCGCCGCGACCAGGACGTCGTGGCAGTTGGCGCTGGACGAGACGACGGCCCGGCGCAGCCCGGCGTCCCGGGCGGCCTGGACGTAGCGGACCGAGCCCTCGTAGGGCTCCACCCCCTGGGTGCGGATCATCTCCAGCAGCAGCACGTTCTTGCGGTTGCCCAGGCCGTTGACGGTCTGGGCGTCGGGGGGATCGTCCGGGTCGCCCTCGGGCAGCGTGATGCCGCGGGAGGCCAGGAACGACCGGGTGCCGTCGGCCCGCGGCTTCCCGTCCACGTACTCGTCGTAGTCCTTGACCGGGTCGAAGGGCGTGAACGGCTGGCCGGACTGGTCAGCCCGCTCGCGCAGGAACTCGTCGAACATCTGCTTCCACGCGGCGTCGTGAACCTTCGCGGTCTGGGTGAGCACACCGTCGAGGTCGAAGAGACAGCCGCGGATACCTTCTGGGAGACCAAGCACGGGTTAAGCGTAAGAGATCACGGCCCCGCCGTCCCCCCCGCGGACCATGTGCCCTGGTGATTCATGCAGCACTTTGCCCGGGGGCCACCGCGGTGCGACGGCCTCCGGCGGCAGGCCCGGCTTCCCGCCGGGCCTGACGCTACAGTCGGGCGATGACCACCGGGGAACCGCCGGCGCAGCCGCCACGGCGCGGGCTCCAGACCGGACGCCTGGAGGCGCTCAGCGACGGGGTGTTCGCGATCGCCATCACGCTGCTGGTCCTCGACATCGCGGTCCCCGCCCACGCGAGCAAAGATCTGCTGGGCGCGGTGACCCAGCAGTGGCCGTCGTACCTGGCCTATGCGGTCAGCTTCTCGACCATCGGGGCCTTGTGGCTCGGTCACAACGCGATCACTGAGTACCTCGATCGTGCTGACGCCGCATTCGTCCGGCTGAACCTCCTGCTGCTGCTCCTGGTGGCGCTCCCGTTCCCCACCCGGCTGTTCGCGGACTACCTCGGCGAGGACCGGCCGGAACGTGTCGCGGCCACGATCTACGGCGTCAGCCTCCTGGTGGCCTCGACGCTGCTGTGGGTGCTCTGGCGCTATGCGGTGCACGCCCACCTGGTCCGGCCGGACATGGCGGACGAGGAGGTCGAGCTGCTGACCCAGCGCCTCACCCCGGGCCTGGGCGGCTATGTCCTGCTCATCGTCCTCGGGCTGTTCGTCCCGTCATCGCCGTGGCCGGGTACCTGGCCATCGCCCTGTTCTACGTCATCCCGTTCCGCCGCTGGACCAGCATCGACCCGTTCGGCCACCTGCGGCGCGGGCGAGGAAGCGGTCAGGCGGCGGGTCGAGCCAGAGTCGGGTCAGGGCCCAGGTCACAGTCCAGGGCTGGCCTGCGGCCCGCCTCGTCGAGGTCACCGGCCAGCGCGTCCGGGGCCCGCATCCGCCACGCATCGGTGACCAGCTCGGCGAGGCGCCCGGCGTCCACCTCGGTGAGCCGCAGCATCACCAGCGGCCAGCCATCGTAGGAGGACGTGGTGAAGAAGACCTCAGGCTCGCCGAGCAGCAGCGCCTGCTTCTCGGCCTCGTCGCCGACGAACAGCACCGCGATATCGGTCCGGATCACCCGCGGCTGGCCGGGCCTGCGCTCGGGATACGACCAGACGAAGCCCTTGCCGGCCACCCGGAAGTCGAAGCCGTCGCTGTCGATCTCCTCCACGTGCGGCAGGGCCAGCGCCAGGCGCCGCACGTCCTCAGCGTCCGCCATCAAGATCCCTTCCCGGATCGTGCCACCCGCACGGTACCGCCTGGGCCGACAGAACAGCCCGGTGATCGGCGCGGCGCGGCCCGGCGCGGCCAGCCGGTCACCGGCGCGGGGCGGGTCAGGCGGTGGCGGTGGCCATGACCCGGCGGAGCAGGGTGAAGGTGTCCAGCGAGCGGACGCCTTCGGCGTGGAAGGACTGCAGTGCGGGGTCATCACCGGGGTCCAGGGCGGCGGCTTCGGTCCACATCGACCGCTCGGCGGCGCGCCAGCCGGGGCGCTCAGCTGACCTCGACGCCGCTGAAGCCGGCCGCGGCCAGGCCGCTGCCGAGGCTGACCCGCCGCAGCCGGGCAGGCACCCGGTCTTCGCCGGGATCCAGCGGTTCCCAGCAGGTCAGGACCACGCGCCCGCCGGGAGCCAGGACGCGGCGCAGTTCGCGGTAGGCGGCACTCGGGCTCCGGGGCGAACTGGATGGCATCCACGCACAGCACCGCGTCGGCCGCGCCCGGGCCCAGCCCGGTCGCGGCCAGGTCAGCGACGGCGAAGCCGGCCGTCCGGTCCAGCCGCCCCGCCTGCTGGCGGGCCTGGCGCACCGCCTCGGCGGAGAAATCCGCCCCCACCAGCCGGGCCCCGGTGCGGGCGGCGATCTCCAGGCCGTAGCCACCGCGGCCGCAGGCCAGGTCCAGCAAGGTGCCGCCGGGAGACAGCGAAAGAGCCTCGGTGACCTCGGCGATCCCCGCCCAGGTCAGCAGGCTGGTGGACAGCAGATACGCGGGCAGGCCCAGATGCCGCTGCTGGATCTCATCCTTGGCCGGCGACTCCGGCATCCCGGCGTACCAGTCATCGAAGTACTGCGCTAGCGCCGGCCGCGAACTTTCCACCCGCCCATTATCGCGGCGGATCCGGGTGCCTCGCGGGCTTGGCGGCGGCTCCGGGCCGGCCATGCCTCAGGCCCGGGATTTCACCGTGAAGTTGACGTCGGCGGTGCTGACCGTGCCCGCGGTCCGGCCGGGAGCCCGCTGGAACTGCCAGTACAGGTTCGTGTGGTCGATGACCTTGTCGGGCGGCGGAGCGCCGTACGGGGTCAGGTCCTCCGTCGTGTGCGCGTCGGCGACCAGCGTCGCGTCGTAGCCGCGGGTGATCGCGCCGTGCAGGGTCGAGCGGATGCACGCGTCGGTCTGCGCGCCTGAGATGAGGAGCGCGCCGATGCCCCGCTCGGCCAGCACCGGCTTCCAGGTCGGTCTCCTCGAAGGAGTCGCCGTACGCCTTCTGCACCAGCGGCTCGGATTCGCGCCGCACCAGCTCGGGCACGAACTGCCAGGTTTCGCTGCCGGCGGGCAGTTCGTCGCTGTTGTGCTGGATCCAGACGACATCGACGCCGGCGGCGCGCGCCTTGTCGATCAGGGTGGCGATGTTCGCGATGACGTTGTCCCGGTCGTAGGCCTCCCCCACGACGCCGTTCTGCACGTCGATGACGAGCAGCGCGGTGTTGGGCCGGTTCGCGAGCGTGGTCATGGTGCCTCCCGTCACGTGCGGATCCGTGGTCTCGACCACGTTATGCCTGGCCTACGACACTTTCCGGGCCGGGCTCATCCGCCGTTCCGGCCGGCTCCGCGGCCGGGCCGGACCGCACCGTTCCAGACCGGCCCTAGTAGGCGCGGCCGAAGATGAGGCGCTTGCCGTAGGCGGACGGCCGGCCGCACCGGATGCAGGTCCCCTGCTCCGGCTCGCCGTCGGCCGGGATGACCCGCGGCGTGGCGGACGTGGCGGCCTTGATGTCGTCCTCGCACTCGGGCTGGCCGCAGTGCAACACCCGGGCCCAGCCGGTCGCGACCGCCGCCACGAACTCGTCCCAGGTGTCCACCGTGACGGTCCGCTGATCGCGGAACTCGGTCGCCCGCCGCAGCAGCAGGTCCTGGAAGGCGGTCAGCTCGGAGCTGAGCCGGGCCGGGGCGGAGTCCAGCGGGACCGGCGTCTTCTCGGCGCCGAGCCGGGTGGCCATCAGGGCGCGTGCCCGCCGCCAGGTCCCGCGGCCCGAGCTCCAGCCGGATCGGGACGCCGCGCATCTCCCAGTCGTTGAACTTGAACCCTGGGGACAGGTGCGGCCGGTCGTCCACGTGCGCGCGGATGCCGGCGCCGTGCAGCCGGGCCGCCAGCTCCCGGGCGGGCGCCAGCACCTGGCCGGCCTGCTCGCCGCGGCCGATCGGGACGATCACCACCTGGTGGGGGGCGAGCAGCGGCGGCAGGATGAGGCCCTTGTCGTCCCCGTGCGTCATGATCACTCCGCCGATCATGCGGGCGCTCATGCCCCACGAGGTGGTGTGGCACAGCTCCAGCTCGCCGCTCTCCGCGGCGTACTGGATGTTGAAGGCCTGGGCGAAGTTCGTGCCCATGTAGTGCGACGTGCCGGACTGCAGCGCCCGCCCGTCGCGCATCATCGCCTCGACCGTGTAGGTCCGCCTGGCGCCGGGGAACCGCTCGCCTGCCGTCTTCTCGCCCGCGATCACCGGCATGGCGGCCACGTTCCTGGACACCTGCTCGTAGAGGTCGAGCGCGAGCAGGGTCTCCCGCATGGCGTCCGCCTCATCGGCGTGCGCGGTGTGACCCTCCTGCCACAGGAACTCGGTGGTGCGCAGGAACATCCGCGGCCGCAGCTCCCAGCGGACCACGTTCGCCCACTGGTTGAGCAGCAACGGCAGGTCCCGGTGCGAGCTGATCCACTTGGCCATCATCTCGCCGATGATCGTCTCCGAGGTCGGCCGGACGATCAGCGGCTCCTCGAGCTCCTTGCCGCCGGCGTGGGTGACGACCGCCAGCTCCGGCGCGAAACCCTCGACGTGCTCGGCCTCGCGCTGCAGGTAGCTCTCCGGGATCAGCAGCGGGAAGTAGGCGTTGACGTGACCGGTCTCCTTGATCCGCCGGTCGATGTCGGCCTGCAGCAGCTCCCACATCCGGTACCCGTAGGGGCGGATCACCATCGTGCCCCGGACCGGGCCGCGGTCCACCAGCTCGGCCTTGAAGACGATCTCGTTGTACCAGGCGGAGAAGTCCTCGCTCTGCGGGGTTACTCCGCGTTCATCGTGCGCCACACCCAGAGGGTAGGGGATCACGCTCGCCGGCACATCCTGGTTTTCGCCTGCGGCGGCTGGCCCTCACGTGCTGGCCGTGAGCACGTCCGTGGCCCGGTGCCCGGCGCCGACTCCCTCGGCCACGATGACGTCGCTCTGGGAGTTGCCGGTGCGCAGGGCCACGATCTCCCGGTAGGCCGGCGAGTCGTACCAGGCCCGCGCCGCCCGCGGTCAGGGAACTCGATGACGATCAGGGCGCCGGCCAGCTGCCTTCCAGGACCTCGACATCGCCCCCGTGCACGATGAACCGGCCACCGAACGGGGCCAGCGTGGCATCGATTCGTTCCAGGTACTCCACGATCGGCTGGCCCATCGCGACCTGGCGCATGTGGGCAACGGCGTAGGCAGGCATGGTTCTCCAGAGTCGGCTCGGCGGCCAGATATCGCCACCACGATCGTCGGCCCCGGCCGGGCCCGCAATTACCTCGCAGGTCAAGCGGCTCCCGCCGGTCCGCCATGCGAGTGGGCGGGCGACTCATAACTGGAGCCCCCGGGGCGTTGACGGAGGTACCCGATCTTCGGGGACACTAGATCATCACCGGACCCTCGGCCAGGTCGCGGGTCCCAGCCAGGAGGACACCCATGAAGATCGCCGGATCGGTGGCCCTGGTCACCGGGGCCAACCGCGGACTCGGCCAGGTGTACGCACGGGAGCTGGTCAAGGCGGGCGCGGCCAAGGTGTACGGGGCCGCCCGGAACCCGGCCCAGGTCACCGAGCCGGGCGTGACGCCCATCGCCCTCGACATCACCGACGCCCAGCGGGTCACCGAGGTCGCCGCGCAGTGCGCGGACGTCAGCCTGCTGGTGAACAACGCGGGAGTGCTGAAGTACAGCACGTTCATCGGCGCGCCCAGCCTGGACGCCGCCCGGCAGGAGATGGAGACCAACTACTTCGGCACGCTGAGCATGTGCCGGGCCTTCGCGCCGGTGCTGGCGGCCAACGGCGGCGGGGCGATCGTCAACATGCTCTCGGTGACCAGCTTCTACACCAACCCGCTCAACGGCTCCTACGGCGCCTCGAAGGCCGCGGGCTGGTCGCTGACCAACGGCATCCGCCTCGAACTGCACCACCAGGGCACCCTCGTCGTCGCGGTGCACGCCGGCTTCATCGATACCGACATGGCCGCCCTGGTCGACTTGCCCAAGGACAGCCCGGAGTCGGTCGCCGAGCAGGTTCTCGCCGCCGTCGAGGCCGGCCAGGTGGAGGTCCTCGCCGACGAGCGGACCCGGACCGTCAAAGCAGAACTGTCCCGCGACCAGGAGCTGATCTACCCGGCCGTCCAGGAATTCTGGGACTCGGCCCTGAAAGGCACCAGCTGAAGCGGGCCTTCGCCGTCACGAGGCCAGCAATTGCTCCATAACGCCCCGGTCGGCGCCGGCCACATCCAGGATCTTGGTCCGGCTGGTGGCGCCGGCGACCAGGGTGACGGCGGTGCGGGGAACGCCGAAAGCCGCGGCGACCGCGGCCAGCGCCGCAGCCGTGGCCTGGCCTCCGGTGGCCCGCGCGCTGACCCGGACGACCAGCGCACCCCCGTGCTGCCCGCCCACGCCAGGGTGGGCGGCCCCGGGCCGGACCCAGACGGTAATGACGCATCAGGTGGTGGCCACCAGCAGATCCTCCCCGCTTGACGGGCGAAGGCCGTCGGCCCGGTCGGCGAAGTAGCGCTCGGCGAGCAAGGTTCCCGGCACGTGCCGGGCGTCTTCGAAGCCGGCTTCGCGGGCCAGGGCCAGCATTTCCGCCGGGGTGTAGAAGCTGATGAACGGCGTTCCGGAGGTGCGCGCGCCTCTCTCGGCCGTCTGGAGTCCGGAGCGATCGGCGTCAGCCGAGAAGCTCGGGCGGCAGCAGGAACGTCATGGCCAGCGTCGAACCGCGGGCGAGCCCGGCGAGCTGGCGCAGGGTGGCCGCGGTGGCCTCTTTGGTGAGGTACATGGTCACGCCCGTGGAGACGACGACCGCGGGCTGGCCGGGATCGAAGCCGGCCGCGGACACCTGCTCCCACCAGTCCCCGCTGGCCTCGAAGTCGACCGGCACGAGCCGCAGCCAGTCGGGGACGCCGTAGCCGAGCTCGATCAGGCGCTGGCGCTTCCAGGCCTGGGGGCCGGGCTGATCGACCTCGAACACCCTGAGCCCGGCGGCGATCTCCGGCCTGCGCTGGGCGAAGGTGTCCAGGCCAGCCCCCAGGATGACGTACTGGGCGACGCCGTGGCCGGCCTGCTCGGCCACCAGGTCCTCGATGAAACGGGCCCGGGCCACGATGGCCGCCCGGAACCCGCTGGTGCCGCGCGGGTCCATGTCCGGGCGGTCGCGCCAGCCATCGCCGGGGGCGGCGAGCTGCAGGCTGATCTCGTCCTCGAGCACGTGCGGCGGCGGGTCGACCAGGACGTGCATCGCCCGCCAGAGGGCGACCCGCACCGCGGTGCTGTCCGGCGCCCCGGTTTGCTCGTTTCTTCCGAGATGATTGCTGTCGTTGCCCGTGGGCGTGGTCGTCGAGGTAGGCGCGCAGCGTGTCAGCGACCAGCACCGGCAGGGACAGGCTGACCCGCTCCGGCCACCCGGAGGATGACGGCGACGCCCAGCGCGCCGGCCGGGACCAGCGTGACCAGCGCGGGCAGCTGGTAGCGCCAGGAGAACTCGAACAGGTCGGACACCAGCAGCACGGCCGCAGCCGAGGTGAAGCAGAGCAGGCAGGCCAGGCCCAGTGACCGGGTGGCCGGGTCGGACCGCCAGCGCCTGCGGACACCCGCCAGCGACCCGGCCAGCCCGGTGACCACGCACAGGGCCAGCAACGGGCCGGGCGTGAACCCGCCGTCGAGCTGGTAGGAGCGCAGGAACACGGCCCCGGGCCGCCAGACCGCCGGGGCGCCCCCGCCGTACTGGGCGATCTCGGCCAGCACGTCCGGCCTGGTCGAGTGCGAGGAGAAGTACGGGAACGTCGTCTGGAACTGCCAGCGGGTGATCGGCGTGTCCCCCGGGCTGGTGTCGCGGGTCAGCGCGAACAGCTTCACCACGTCCCGGGTGTACGCGCCGAGCAGCCGCTGCGGCTGCTGGGCCAGCACCCGGTGGTTGAAGTCGGAGAGCAGGCTGTCGGTCTCGGCCCGGGGCAGGTTGGCGTAGTAGGGCCGGATCGGGGAGCCCGGCTGGTACTCCAGCCAGTCCGGCCCCCTGGCCTGCTGGGCCGGGGTGGGGCACATCGCCCGCTCGGCCGCCGGGAGCCTGATCGTGGCGCAGTCCACGGCGGCCGCGGCCCTCCCGTAGAAGGAGGTGACGCCGGTGTGGGACAGGAAGAAGTCCCCGGCCACCAGGTAGGACACGGTGCAGTAGGCCGCGATCGGCAGGGCGAAGGCCGCGCAGAACGCGGCCGCCTGGCCGACCGCCCGCCGCCAGCCGCCGCCCGCGGCCAGCAGGTAGATCACCCCGGGCAGGATCAGGGCCTCGCCGACCTGGGCGAACGTGGCCGAGGTGCCCAGCACCAGGCCGGCCGCCAGGACCGCCCGCCACCCGGCCCTGGGCCGCCAGAGCAGGATGGCCAGGCCGGCCACGATCAGGGCCTCGAACCAGGTGCCCGGCATGATCGCCTGCTCGTTCTGGATCTGGTAGGCGTCCAGCAGGACCGGCGCGATGGCCAGCGCGGCGAGCCACCGGGACACGCCGCGGCGCAGCAGCAGCACGTAGATGACCACCGCCATGGCCAGGCCGAGCAGGTGCTGGACGGCGGCGACCGCGCCGAAGTTGGCCACGAACAGGATCGCCCGCAGCGGTCCCTTGTAGCCGACCGGGTCCATCCCCTCGGCGTTGTACAGGTACCGGGCGGTGTCGATATAGAACAGCGCGGGCCGGTAGCTGACCTGGGCCAGCACCCGGAGCGCCAGGCCGGCCGCCAGCAGGATGATGGCCAGCCAGTGCCGCCGGGCGAGCCCGGCCCACGAGGCGCCGCCACCGGGCCCTGCGGTGATCCTCGGCCGGTGTGCGGGACAGAAGCGCCGTCACGTCGTCGGGACCGCGTGGCCGCCGCTGGACAGGCAGAGGGCGAGCAGGACCGTGACGATCGTCAGCCACCGGGTCATCCGGTTGCGCGGCACCTGGGTCAGCGCGGCCCAGGCCACCGCGGTGTACCAGGCGAAGACCCAGGGGGCGACGAGGATCCAGGCGAACGTCAGCGCGAACGGCGCGACCACCTCGGCCGGCTGGTCGGAGGAGATCCGCCGGTAGATGAGCCAGGCCACGATGAACAGCGCGAACGGCCACAGGCAGCTGATGATCGTGGCCATGGTGTTCTGCGGGACCCCGAGCGCCTGCCCGGTCAGCTCGAACACCCGCCAGGGCGAGGGCAGGGTGACGAGCTTGAGCCCGCCGAACACCGGTCTTATCGCGCCGAGGCCGTAGTAGCTGTAGCTGAGCACGAGCGTGGCCACGGCGACCACGGTCATCCGGGTGATGCGCTTCCAGTCGCGGTCGCGCAGCAGCGGGAAGGCCAGGCCCAGGCCGATCAGCACCGCGTAGATCTTCACCCCGCAGGCCAGCCCGATCAGCACCCCGACCACGACGTCGCCCCAGATCCCGGTGAACCGGCGGGCGACCTGGATGGCGCCGATCGCCGCGGCCGCCACGAGCGTGTCGAGGTGACCGCCGCTGACCAGTTCCAGGATGAGGACCGGGTTGGCGGTCCAGAACAGCGTGGCCCGCACCGGGTCGTCCGAGGTCAGCAGGAGCAGCAGGCCCACGCCGATGAAGACGATCCCGTTGAGGATCATCAGGACCCAGATGGTGGTGGCGACGTTCCCGAGGCCGATCGAGGCCGCGAACGACTGGATGATGGTGGCGAACGGGCCGTAGACCGACGGCTGCGCCTTCCACATGGTCCCGACGACCATGGTGTAGGGCGAGTGGGCGCCGAGGAAGGCGAGCGGGTTGCTGGTGTACGGGTTGCCGCCCAGGGCCGACATCCGGCCGTAGGCCGCGTAGCTCGCGGTGTCCGAGGAGCCCACCGGGGTCAGGCAGACCATGATCGCGACGATGCCCGTGCTGATCAGCAGCAGGACCCGCGGGTTGGGGCGCCAGCCCTGGCTGTGCGCCCACAGCATGCCGGCCAGCCCGAGGCAGGCCAGGCTGATGCTGGTGTAGAGCATGAGGCTGGCCAGCACGTGCTGCGAGGCCAGCGACGGCAGCAGCCGGGACAGCGGCAGCAGGACGGGCAGCGTCTCGGCGTTCGGGGCGGTGGCCCCCAGGAGCATGCCCAGCAGCAGCCCGGCGGCCGACAAGCGTGACGGCGACCTTGGGGTTGGACAGCCTGCTCCAGGCGAGCTTGCGGATGAGCGTGCTCATCAGCCGCTCGACCGGCCCGTTGCCGCCGTCCAGGGGGCCAGGGGCGGCCGGCCGCTCGGCCGGCCGGGTCAGCCCGGGCGCGTCGGCAGAGTGACTGGACACCTGAGTCACCCTGCGCCACACCTCCATGGGCGGTCTTGCGCGGCCGCTGCTCTGCTCACCAGCACCGTGCTCTGCCAGCACTGTGCCAGGCGTGACCGCCACTGCTGAGTCTCGGCCAGCACCACGGGCGCAGCATCACCGCGCCGTCAGCAAGCGCCGCGCTGCCGGGCGCCCCGCGTGCCCTCGATACTGCCTGGCTGGCCCCGCATAGCTAACCCTGCTTACATGTCTACTCTGAGCGTAGGCTGAGCGCCGAATGCACCACGCCACATTTGCTGAATCCTTCCGGCGAATTCATTGACCTTGCGGCGGTTGCGCAACTTCCCGTATCACCACAGGTTACTCGCGCCGGCGGGTCGCCAGCTTCAGCCGACTTCCCCGGCCGTCGGCCGCGCGCCCGCTCGGCCCCGGTACCGCCTTCCGCCCGGCTTCCGCGAGGTCTAGCATTTGGTTGTACCAAATAACGAACCTCAGGCTGGGCGCGGCTGGCCTGGCCCGGCGGGAGGCGACCGGGATCGTGGCACACCCCCGAGATGCCCAGATCACTGTCATCGGCGGCGGCGCGGTCGGCGCCGCGGCCGCCTACTTCCTGGCCCGGGCCGGATACCGGGACATCCAGCTGCTGGACAAGCAGGGCCTGTGCGAGGCCACCAGCAGCCAGGCCGCGGGCATGGTGGGCCAGGCCCGGCCCACGGTGGACCGGGCCCGGCTGACCATGGCGGCCGCCGAGCTGTACCGCGGCTTCGAGCGGGAGACCGGCTACTCGATGGACTACCGCGAGTCGGGGGCCGTCCGGATCGCGCTGTCGGACACGTCCGTCGCGGAGCTGGAGCAGATCGCCGCGACCGCCGCGGTGACCGGCCTGCCGGTCGAGTTCCTGTCCGACGCGCAGCTGCGGGAGATCTTCCCCCCGCTGCAGCGCACGGACGGCATCCGGGCCGCCCTGTGGTCCCCGACCTGCGGATACGTCCAGCCGAACAGCCTGGTCGCCGCGTACGCCAGTGCGGCGCGGGACCTGGGCGTCACGATCGCCCCGCACGCGGCCGTGACCGGGATCGGGACCGGGCGCGGCCAGGTCCGCTCGGTGTCCACCCGGGACGGCGAGTTCGCCACCGAGCAGGTGATCATCGCGGCCGGGCCCTGGTCGGTCGCGCTGGCCGCGCTGGCCGGGGTGGAGCTGCCGATCGTCCCGGTGCTGCACGAGTACTTCGTGACCGAGCCGGTCCCGGGCTGGCACGCGGGCCTGCCGTGCCTGCGCATCCCGGAGATGCAGGTCTACGCGCGCGGCGAGGGCGAGCGGGTGCTGTGCGGCGGGTTCGAGAACCAGGGCACCAGCCTGGACCCGCGCGGGGTGACCGTGGACGCGCCGCTGCCCGCGGCCCCCGACTGGGACGTCCTGGGCGGCTTCGCGGAGAGCCTGGGCCGGTTCGTCCCGGGGCTGTCCGAGGCGGGGGTGAGCACCACGTTCCGCGGCTGGCCGACGTTCACCCCGGACGGCCGGTTCCTGGTCGGCCCGGTCAGCGCGGTCCGGGGCCTGGCCTTCGCGGCCGGCTGCAACGCGCACGGGGTGTCCGGCTCGGCGGGCCTGGCCATGTACCTGGTGGAGAGCCTGGGCCCGGATCCCTCGCCGTACGTCCGGTCCCTCAGCCCGGACCGCTACCTGCCCCGCACCTGGACCTGGGAGGACGCGGAGCGCCAGGCCCGCGCGGTGTACGAGACCTACTACCCGATGCCTGCCACCCCCGGGCCCGCCGTCCCGGCGTAGACGGCGCCCGGCCGGAAAGCGCGGACGGCTGCCGCAGGCGGTGACTTTCCGCGGGCGCCGCGGGTCAGTACCTATATGACCGCCAGCGAGGACTTCACCAGCCTCACCGGCCAGTTCCGGCGCGAGCTGCTGGCCCACTGCTACCGGATGCTGGGCTCGGCCGATGAGGCCGAGGACCTGGTGCAGGAGACATATCTGCGGGCGTGGCGTGCTTACCAGGGGTTCGAGGGACGGTCGTCGGTCCGCACCTGGCTGTACCGGATCGCCACGAACGCGTGCCTGACCGCGATCGAGCGCCGCGGCCGCCGGCCGCTGCCCTCCGGGCTGGGCGGGCCGGGCGATGACCCGGCGGCCCCGGTGGTCTCCGCGCCCGACGTGCCGTGGCTGCAGCCCATTCCCGATGCCCTGCTGGCCGCGCCCCATGACGACCCGGCCGAGGCCGCCGCGTCACGGGCGGGCATCCGGCTGGCCATGGTCGCGGCGTTGCAGTACCTGTCCGCCCGGCAGCGGGCGGTGCTGATCCTGCGGGACGTGCTGGACTGGCCGGCCGCCGAGGTGGCCGCCATGCTGGGCACCACGACCACCGCGGTCAACAGCGGCCTGCGGCGCGCCCGGGCCCAGCTCGCGCGGGCCCTGCCCGAGGAAGACGACGTCGCCGAGCCCGCCGAGCCGGAGCGCCGGGCGCTGCTCGACCGCTTCGCGGTGGCCTTCGAGAACGGTGACGTGACCGCGCTGACGGCGCTGCTGCGCGAGGACGTGGCGCTGGAGATGCCGCCCATGCTGACCTGGTTCGCCGGCCGGGAGGACGTGCGGCGCTTCCTGGCCACGAAGCTGTTCGGCACGCCCGGGCAGTTCCGGCTGGTTCCCACCATGGCCAACGGGCAGCCGGCCTTCGCGGCCTACGAGCGCGAGCACGACGGGGTGTACCGTGCGCACGCGGCGCTGGTGCTGACGGTCACCGCGACCGGGATCGCCCGGATCGTCATCTTCCTCAGCCCGGGCCTGCTCGGGGCGTTCGGCCTGCCGCAGGAGTACGGCGGGGCGCGGCCCGCCCCGCGCCTGCGCCTGGTCTCGCCGCCACGCCCCGGCCCGCGGCCGCGGCCGAGCTGGCGGTCCCGTCATGGCCCCGCTGAGGAGGGGACTCGAGCTCCTCGGATGGGCGATCAGCTATGCGCTGGCCAGTGCCCGGCTGGCCACCCCGCAACGTCTGTCCTGCCCTACCCCGTGCGCCGGCTGGGACCTGGGATTGCTGCTGCACCATGTCAGTGACTCGGTCGGCGGTGGTGCACGAGGCGATCACCACCGGATGTATCGGCGCCGGCCCGGCGCCAGGTGACGACGGACCCGAGCCTGACCCGGTCAGCGGCCTGTACCGCCGGGCCGGCGCTGCTGGCCGCCTGCGCCCCGGCCGGCCCGGGCGACCCCGGCCGGGCAGCCTGGTCACCATCGGTGACCGCGAACTGGCCGCGAAGATGGCCGTAGCCGCCGGGGCCATCGAGATCACTGTCCATGGCTGGGACATCTCGGTCGCGTGCGGCAGCCGCCGGCCGGTCCCGCCGGACCTGGCGGCTCTCTTGCTGCCCGATCGCCCCGCTGTTCATCACTCCCGGCACCCGGGCGGGATTGTTCGCCGACCCGGTCCCGGTGCCTGGGCGGGCCTGCCCCGGCGACCAGCTGGTCGCCTTCCTCGGCCGT
>CAVUKT010000003.1:0-25292 GCA_963742055.1 uncultured Actinomycetes bacterium
CTACGAGGCCGTGAAGGCCCTGTACTACACGGTGAAGACGTCGCACGACTTCGACGCCGCGGTCATCGGCAAGGACGATGCCGGCCGGGTCAGCATCATCAAGAAGCACGAGCAGCCCACCCGGCACGGCGCGGCGGTAGGCCTCGGCTGGGGCCTGGCCGCTGGTGTGGCGGCCGCGCTGTTCCCGCCCGTGGGCATCCTGGGTGCCCTGGCGCTCGGCGCCGGCGGCGGGGCCGCCATCGGGGCCGTCACCGGGCACGCCAGCGGCGGCATGAGCCGCTCTGACCTCAAGGAACTCGGTGAGACGCTCGATGCGGGCACCGCCGGGCTGATCGTGGTCTACGAGGCCAACCTGGCTGAGCAGGTGGCGGCCAACATCAAGGCGGCCAACAAGCTCATCTCCAAGGCCACCGACATGGCCGCCGACCAGCTCGCATCGGACCTGAAGCAGGCGGACCAGCAGGCCGCGGCAGGCAGCTAGCTGTCCTGGCCCCTGGCCGAGCTGTCCAGGCCGTTAGCTGCAGGCCGCTAGCTATCCGGGCCGCCGGCCGTCCCGGCCACCCCGTGCAAGGCGGGGCCGGCCAGCCGGTGCACGGTCCATTCGTCCATCTCCACCGCGCCCAGTGAGGCGTAGAACCGGCGGGCGGGGGAGTTCCAGTCCAGGACAGACCACTCCAGCCGGGCGTAGCCGCGCGTGACGCAGATGCGGGCCAGTTCGGCGAGCAGCGCCCGGCCCAGACCGGACCGCCGCCGGTCCGGCCGGACTAGAGATCCTCCAGGTAGATCCCGTGCTGGCCGGTCCAGGTGGAGAAGTTCAGGAACCACAGCGCGAAGCCGGCGATCTCGCCCCCGTGCTCGGCCACGTGCGCGAACACGGCGGGCCGCTCGCCCAGCAGGGCGCGGCGCAGATCCTCCTCGGTCGCGGTGACCTCGGCCAGCGCCTTCTCGTACTCGGCCAGGTCCCGGATGAGCCGGTGCAGCGCCGGGATGTCAGCCGCCTCGGCCGGGCGGATCACGCGCCCATCCCCGCGCCCCAGGCCCTCGCGGCGGCGCCGGCCGGGTGCGCGGCGGCCGCTGGCCGGGCGGCCGCTTGCGGGGCGGCCGGTGGCTGGCCGGGCGCTGCCGGGTCGGGCTGCACCGCGATCGGGAACCGGTAGCGCAGCCGAAAACGGTCGGCCGCGATGACGATCTCCCCGGTTTCCACGGTCCGCTCGCCCGCGCGGTGCGACCTCTCGATCAGCAGCACCGGGAAGCCGGCCGGGATGTCCAGCACCGCCGCCTCGGCCGACAGGGCCGGGCGGACCGAGATCTCCTCGACGACCTGATCCACGCCGATACCGATCGCCTGCATGCGCTCCGCCACCCCGCGGCCCGCGAAGGTGCCCTGCTCGGGGAAGGGCACCGGGGTCTGCGCGGTCGTGGCGGCGGGCTCGTAGCTGGTGGCCAGCTGCACGGGGGAGCCGTCCGCGCTCATCAGGTACCTGGTCCGGGTCACCAGCTGGTCCCCGTCGGGGAGCTGCAGCCGCCGGGCCACGTGGGCGGGGGCGGGCACCCGCTCGGACTGGTACTCCCAGGACACCCGGGCCGCGTGCCCGGCGTGGGCCGCCCCGGCCGGCGCGTCGTCCGCCGGCCGCTGCCGTCGCCCGCCACGGCCGCTATTCCCCGGCCAGGAGCCGGCCATCCAGCCCGAACGGCGAGCCCGGGAAGTGCAGCCGGTCATGTTCCAGCGGCGCCGCCACGGGCAGCCTGCGGACGTAGGACCCTGACCCGGCCCGGGCCTCGATAAGGCCCTCGGCCGCCAGGACCTGCAGGGCATGCTTGGCCGCGGTCTCCCCGACGCCGTACCGGGCGATGATCCCGTTGCGGGAGGGAACCCGGGCTCCCGGCGCGAGCGTCCCGCCCCGGATCTGGTCGCGGAGATCTTCCAGCACCCGCAGGTACACCGGGTCGTTCGAGGCGCCCATCAGATGTGATCTTCCTGACGACACTGCCCGGCTAGGCCGGCCGAGCCGCCATTGTGGCTCACCGCCGGATGAAGCTGTGGCCCTATAGAGATCCTGTGACCATAGCTTTGCCGTCGCGGCCGGCGGGCCTGACGCTACTTCTTGCGGGCGAATATCAGGCCGTCTCCCACCGAGAGCAGGGCGAGCTCCACCCGGTCATCGGCCAGCGCGTACTCGTTGAAGTCGCGGACCGCCCGGGCGTCCGGATCGGGGTCGCTGGCGAAGATCCGGCCGTGCATCAGGGTGTTGTCCACCAGGATGAGCCCGCCGCTGCGGATGCGCGGGACGATCTCGTCCCAGTAGCCGGCGTAGCCGGTCTTGTCCGCGTCGATGAACGCGAGATCCACCGACGCCTCGGCGGGCAGCGAGCGGAGCGTGCCGGCGGCCGGGCCGAGCCGGAGCTCGATCTGGGCGTCCAGGCCCGCCTTCTGCCAGTACTCCCGGGCCAGCGCGGTCCAGTCCGCGTTGACGTCGCAGCACAGCAGTCGTGCCGCCCGGGGCCAGCCCGCGGGCCAGGCAGATCGCGGAGTACCCGGTGAACGTGCCGACCTCGATCACCCGGCGCGGGGCGATGAGCCGGCTCAGCAGCGTCATGAACGTGCCCTGCTCGGGGCCGATCTGCAGGTGGGCCCACTCGGGGAAGCGGCGGGACGTTTCCGCCCGCAGCTCGTTCAGGACCGGGTCCGGGGGGCTGGAGTGCGACATGACGTACTGGTAGACCTCAGGACTGACGTGCTCGGTTCCGGTAGCCACGTGCCCCACGCTAACCGGTTGCGGGAAGCTAGCGGGATGCAGGAGAGCGAGGCGGAACTCGGTGAGCTTCAGGCGCTGCTCGATGACTCGCTGGCCCGGGCCACGGGGCACCTGCGGTCCATCGTCCGGCCGGGCCGGTCCCTGACCGCCGCCCAGCTGGTCCGGGTCATCACGGGCATGTGCACGCTCGCGGTCAGCAGCGTCACGGCGGCCGGCGAGCCGCGGGTCAGCGGGGCAGACGGTCATTTCCTGCACGGCTGCTGGGTCTTCAGCACGGAGCGGTCCTCGGCCAAGGCGGGGCATTTCGCGGCGCGGCCCGCGATCAGCGCGGCCCACCTGCGCGGCGACGACCTGGGCGTGTTCACCCACGGCCGGGTGGAGGAGCTGAACCCCGCGGCCGGCGCCGGCGGACCCGCGGTGGCCCGCCATCCTGGACCACCTCACGCAGCATTACGGCAGCTCCCCGCTGAGCTGGGGAGACGTGGTGGCCTACCGGATCCGGCCGCACTGGATGGTGGCCTACGCCGCGGACCCGGAGGCGGTGGCGGCCCAGCCTGGGCTGAGCGGCCTGAGCAGCGCGCCAGCGGGCCCGGGCGCCGCGGCGTCCCGCGGTGCCGCCGGGCGGGTGCCGGTAATCGGCAGCCGGACGGCGGCCTCGTGCCGTCACGGTACGCTCGGGCGCATGGCGTTGCGTTTTTACATCCCGAGCCCGCCAGTGAACGGGTTTCATCTCGGCCCGGCCTACATTCACTTCTACGGGCTGATGTACGTGGTCGGGATCACCCTGGCGATCCTGATCACGCAGCGCCGCTGGAAGGCGGTGGGCGGCGACCCGGGCCTGGTCGGGGACGTGGCCCTGTGGGCCGTCCCGGCGGGCATCGTCGGGGGCCGGATCTACTTCGACCTGACCACCCCGAAGTACATCCCGCACCACTGGTACGGGGTGCTGGCGGTCTGGGACGGCGGGCTGGGCATCTGGGGCGGGATCGCCCTGGCCGCGGTGGTCGGGTCCTGGCGGGTGCACCGGTCCGGGGCCAGCGTGACGGCTGTTCATGAACGCGGTCGCCCCGGCGCTGCTGGTGGCCCAGGCCGTCGGGCGGGTCGGCAACTACTTCAACCAGGAACTCTTCGGCGGCCCGACCACGCTGCCCTGGGCCCTGCACATCGCGCCCGGGTTCCGGCCGCCCGGCTACACGCAGTTCCAGACATTCCACCCGACCTTCCTGTACGAGTTCATCTTCGACCTGCTCTGGGCGGCCGTCCTGGTCTGGCTGGGCCACCACCGCAACATCAAGCCGCCGGGCCTGTTCGCGCTGTACGTCGCGGGCTACTCGGCGTTCCGCATCTTCGAGGAGTCGCTGCGGGTGGACCCGTCCGAGCATTTCCTCGGCCTGCGGCTGAACATGTACGTGGCCAGCGTGCTGACCGTCGTCGGCGTCGTCTGGTTCATCTATTCGCAGCGGCACGGCCGGCCCGCCGCGGAGTTGCCGGCCCAGCGGCCCGGTAGCGCGGCGGACAGCGCCGGGACGGCGGAGCCCGATCCGGCCGGCGCCAGCCCGCCGGAGGACTCCGGTCCGCCGGAAGTCTCCGGCTCGCCGGAGGACTCCAGTCCCGCGGGCTCCAGCGGGGCTGCGCGCGCCACCGACACGGCCTGACTGCCACCCGAATCGAGCTCGCAGCTTAATTCGATAAATAACGAAACCCGGGCGCGTCTCTCGAACTGACGTTTGATTCTCTGGCATGCTTGGAGCCTGACATCTCATCAGCAGCGCTACCGATGTGCAGGAGGCAACCCCAGTGGGCCAGAAGACGGTCAGGTTCAGCGACCTCAGCGGCGAGCTGATCACCAGGGACGACGCGCTCGCCCGCATCGTGATCCACGAGCACCCCGAGCTCGGCGACAGCCCGGTGGAGATCGAAGGGCTGGCCGACGAGGCCGCCGCGATCGAGAAGGCGGCGCTCCGGGTGGCCGTGGTGGACCTTTACCTGCCGGGCGAGGACGAGCCCCGCCGGGTGACCATGGAGGCCGCGGCGTTCGACGAACTGGCTACCGACCGGCCGATGAGCGAGCTGCTGCTGACCGCGCGGCCCGCCCGGACGGCGCGGCGGCGCCAAGTCGGCCGCGGCGGCCGGGCCGCGCGGCGTCAACTACGACACCCTGGAGCACGCGGGCGAGCCGCACAAGGGCCGGATCACCGAGGCCGAGCGGGAGCTGGTCCGTGACCACCTGGACGCCATCAACGACCGGCTCGTCGCGCAGGGCCTGCGGACCATCGACCCTGGCGACCCCGAGCATGTCGCGCGCTACGGGCTGACCGGGCTGGCCGTGGCGCAGGCCGCCCAGGACGACTAGCCGCCCAGGACGACTAGGACGGACAGGGGCGCCTAAGGCGCCGAGGGAGGCGGACAGGCCGGGCGGGACGATCAGGTGGCCGCAGCGGCGGCCGCTACTGTCTCATATGCTGGACATTATATGATCGGCATATGAGCGAGCCGGAACGCGCCGGCGCTGCCCGCCCGGCCGGTGACGCTCGGTCCGGGTGGCCAGCGCTGGGTGGTCCTGGTGGCCGGGTTGTTCGCGATGACCGCGGGCTGCACGTTCCAGTACGGGCTGGCCTACCTGATCCCCGCGTTCCGGGCGGAGGGCCTGTCCCTGGAACAGGCGGGCATCCTGGTCGCCTGTCCCACCGCCGGCCTGCTGCTCACCCTGGTGGCCTGGGGCGCCGCCGCGGACCGCTGGGGGGAGCGGCTGGTGCTCGGCGCGGGGCTGGCCCTGGCCGGGATGATCCTGCTGGCGGGGACGACCGTGCACGGGACGGCCGCGCTGGGCGCCTGCCTGGCCGCGGCCGGGGCGGCCGGGGCGTCGGTGTACGCCGCCAGCGGGCGGCTCATCCTGGGCTGGTTCCCCGCCCGCCAGCGCGGCCTGGCCATGGGCATCCGGCAGAGCGCCCAGCCGCTGGGCGTGGCCGTCGCCGCGCTCGCGCTGCCGTCTATCGGCGCGCACGGCTGGCCGGCCGCGCTTGCTTTCCTGGGCACGTTCTGCCTGGCCGCCGCGGTCCTGGTCGCGGTGCTCGTGCGTGATCCGGCGCGGCCGCCGCGCCAGGCCGGCCGCCGCGGCGGCTCGCCCTACCGGGGTGGCCCGCACCGGACGGCCATCGTCTTGTGGCGCATCCACGCGGCCAGCGCGCTGCTCGTCGTACCCCAATTCGCGGTGGCCACGTTTGCCCTGGTCTTCCTGGTTGACGCGCACGGGCTGGACCCGGTCACGGCCGGCCGGATCCTGGCCGTCGCGCAGGCGTGCGGGGCGTTCTCCCGGCTCGGCGCGGGCGTGTGGTCGGACCGGGTGGGCAGCCGGATGCGCCCGATGCGGGCGCTCGCGGTGGCCACCGCGCTGATCCTGGCCGCGCTGGCGGCCGGGGCGGCCGTCCGGGCGCCGTGGGCGGTCGCCGTGCTGTTCGCCGCGGTGATCGTCTCGGTCAGCACCAACGGCCTGGCCTTCACCGCCGTGGCCGAGCACGCCGGATCGTCCTGGGCCGGGCGGGCGCTCGGCATCCAGAACACCGGCCAGAACGCGTTCGCGGCCGCCACGCCGCCGGTCCTGGCCGCGGTGATCGGCGCGGCAGGGTACGCCGTGGCGTTCGGGGTGGTCGCGCTGTTCCCGCTGGCCGCGGCGGGCCTGGTGCCGGTGGGCGGGGAACGCCGGGCCGCCGCACGGGCCAGCCGGGCCGGGGCGCCTGGCCTGCGCCGGCCGGGACGTTGATCCCGCCGCCGCCCGCAGTGCATCATGGCGTTCTGGGCCCGACGACCCAGGCTGAGGGGCTCTATGGTTCCGGAACAGGGTCCGATGACGATGAAGCAGACGGCACCACCGGGGGTCCCGGTCTGCGCCGTCAACCCGTTCAGCGATGACTTCCTGGCTGACCCGTTCCGCTGGCACGGCGGCCTGCGCGACGCGGGCCCGGTGGTCTGGCTGGAGCAGTACGGCATCTGGGCCATGGCCCGCTACGCCGAGGTACACGAGGCGCTGCGCGACTGGGAAACGTTCTGCTCGTCCGCCGGGGTGGGGCTGAGCGATTTCCGCCGCGAAACCCCGTGGCGGCCGCCCAGCCTGCTGCTCGAGGCCGACCCGCCCGAGCACTCCCGGGCCCATTCGGCCGTCGCCCGGGCCCTTACCCCGCGGACCGTGCGCGACCTGCGCGGCAGCTTCTCCCGCGCGGCCAGCCGGCTGGCCGGCGAACTGGCCCGGCGCGGGACCGTGGACGGCGTGCCGGACATCGCCGAGGCCTTCCCGCTGCAGGTGTTCGCCGAGGCGGTCGGGCTGGCCGAGCCCGGCGGGGAGCAGTTGCTCGCCTACGGCGACATGGCGTTCAACGCGTTCGGCCCGCGCAACGAGCTGACCAGGGCGTCGCTGCGCCAGGCCGCCGAGGTGGGGGCCTGGATCGCGGCCCGGTGCACCCGGGACGCGCTGGTCCCGGGCGGCCTCGGGGCGCGGATCTACGCCAGCGTGGACGACGGCACGATCTCCGAAGAGGAGGCCGCGCTGCTGGTCCGGTCGCTGCTCACGGCGGGCGTGGACACCACCGTGATCGGGCTCGGCTGCGCCCTGGACTGCCTGGCCCGGGACCCGGCCCAGTGGCAGCTGCTCCGGGAGGACCCCGCGCGGGCCGGGGCCGCGTTCGAGGAGTCGCTGCGGTACGCCTCGCCGGTGCAGACGTTCTTCCGCACCACCACCCGCGAGGTCACGGTGAGCGGGGTGCGGATCGGCGCGGGCGAGAAGGTGCTGCTGTTCCTCGCGGCCGCGAACCGTGATCCGCGCCGCTGGGACGACCCGGACCGCTTCGACCTGCGCCGCCGCGCCCACGGCCACGTCGCGTTCGGCTTCGGCATCCACGCCTGCGTCGGCGCGGCCCTGGCCCGGCTGGAGGGCGAGGTGCTGCTGGCGGCCCTGGCCCGGCGGGTCGGCCGGCTGGAGCTGGCCGGGGAGCCGCGGCGCCGGCTGAACAACACGCTCAGCGGGTTCGCCTCGCTGCCGCTCCGGCTGCTCCCGGCCGCGCCCGGTGCGTCCTAGCGCCGGCACCGCGCCGCTAGCCCGCTACCCCGCGCCGTCTCCGGCCGTCTCGGCCGCGCCGTCCCGGACCCGGGCGCGCCACCACTCCTGGCCCGCCTCCGGCAGCAGGTGAATCGGGTCGTAGTAGGGGTACTCGCGGCTCAGCGCGAGCGGGTCCTCGGCCTCGACCGAGGTCCGGTAGTTCTTGGTCCAGTAGGAGATGCCCAGCTCGGTGTCGTACCGGGACACCTGGTGCACCCAGCGCTTGCCGACGTAGGCCACGTCGCAGATCATCCGCGGGGTGGCGAACCCGGGCAGGTAGCCCATGATCTGGTGCTGCAGGTTCTGGGCCTGGGCCAGGGACAGCCGCCAGTGCTCGCTGCCCGGGATCATGTCGCACATGTAGAAGTAGTAGGGCATGATCCGGGCCTCGTCGAGCAGCACGAAGCACAGGTCGAGCAGGGCCTCCGCGGTGTCGTTGACCCCGTGCAGCAGCACGCCCTGGTTGCGCACGTCGCGGATCCCGGTGTCCAGCATGGCCTGGGTGGCCCGGGCCACCAGCGGGGTGACCGACTGGGCCGCGTTCACGTGGGTGTGGATGGCGATGCTCACCCCGCGTTCGCCGGGCCTTGGCCGCCAGCCGCTCCATGCCGGCCCGGACGTCGTCGGCCAGCCAGTGCTGCGGCAGCCCCATCAGCGCCTTGGTGGCCAGCCGGATGTCCCGGATGTTGTCGATGTCCAGCAGCGCGCTGACGAAGCTCTCCAGCCGGGGCCAGGGCATGTTGGCCACGTCCCCGCCGGATACCACCACGTCGCGGACGCCGGGGGTGGCCCGCAGATACTCGATCATGGCGGTGAGCCGGTCGGCGGGCGGCAGGCCGAACTTGTGCTTGGTGATGCTGGGCGTCGGGTTGCCGACCAGGTCCATCCGGGTGCAGTGCCCGCAGTACTGCGGGCAGGTGGGCAGCACCTCGGCCAGCACCTTGGTCGGGTAGCGGTGGGTCAGCCCTTCCACCGCCCACATCTCCGCCTCGTGCAGCGAGTCGCGGGACGCGTACGGGTGGGACGGCCAGTCGGTCCGCCGGTCGCTGAACACCGGGATCATGTACCGGCGCACCGGGTCGGCGTAGAACGCCTCGGTGAAGCCAGGCTGGTCCGGCGCGCCCGCCGGGACCATGGTGTTCAGCATCTGCGGCGTGACCAGCATGGACATGGTCGCCCGTTCCTGCTGGTCACGCTCCAGGTCGGCGAGGAAGGACTCCTCCAGGCCGGGCCCGGCCACGTCGCGGAGCTGGCGCAGGTTCTTCACGCAGTGGGCACGCTGCCATTGCACCGATTCCCACTCCGCGGTGGTCACCTGCGACCAGCCCGGGAACCGCCGCCAGTCCGGCTCGGTAAGCCCGGCACGGCGGTACGCATACGGCTGGCTGACCAAGGCTGATCACCTTCCCGTTCTCGTCGTGCTTCATTGAAGGATAGCCTTCCATCTGCACTAAGAACAGCAGAAGATAGTGTGGGGGGACTCTCACACAGGAAGACTTACTGTCAGCGTAGGCTAGGGGGCATCCGTTGATCCAGGACCCACCGCGCACCGGGCGCCGCCCGGGGTCACCACTCGGCCTGCACCGGGTGCTGGAGCCCGCCGGGGTGCTGCCGCAGGCGGCCTGGCGGCTGGACCCGGACCCGGCGATCTGGCCGGACGAAGTCCGCGTCGCGGTGGACCGGCTGAACCTGGACGCCGCGTCCTACCGTCAGCTCCGGGAGTCCACCGGCGGATCGGCCGAGGCCATGCGCGGCGCGGTGCTCGGCATCGTCGCCGACCGGGGCAAGATGCAGAACCCGGTGACCGGGTCGGGCGGCATGCTCACCGGCGTGGTCGAGGAGGCGGGCCCGGCGTCGCCGCTGGGCCTGGCGGCCGGCGACCGGATCGCCACCCTGGTCTCGCTCAGCCTGACCCCGCTGGCCGTGACCGACGGGCTGGCCCGCTGGGACGGCCAGTCCGAGCAGGTCCCGTGCGCCGGCCACGCGATCCTGTTCGGCCGGTCCATCGCCGCGGTGCTGCCCGCGGACCTGCCGGCCGGCCTGGCCCTCGCGGTCATGGACGTCTGCGGTGCGCCCGCCCTCACCGAGCGGGTGGTGCGGGCCGGAGCTGGCCCGGGCTGAGCTCCGGACGCAGCGGCGCCGGTCGTGGCCGTCCTCGGGGCCGGCGGCAAGAGCGGCTCGCTGTCCGCGGCGGCCGCCCGCCGGGCCGGCGCGGGCACGGTCATCGGCGTGGTGCCCACCGAGGCCGAGGCGGACGCGGTCCGCGGGGCCGGCCTCGCCGACCAGGTCGTGATCGCTGACGCCCGGGACCCGGTCGCGCTGGCGGACGCCGTCCGGTCGCCGGCGGCCCGGCGGCCGTCACCGTGGTCTGCGTGGACGTGCCCGGCTGCGAGGGCGGTGCGGTGCTGGCCACCGCGCCGGGCGGCACGGTGATCTTCTTCTCGATGGCCACCTCGTTCAGCGCGGCGGCGCTGGGCGCCGAGGGCGTGGCCGCCGACGTGACGATGCTGATCGGTAACGGGTATGTGCCTGGTCATGCGGAACTCGCGCTCGGCCTGCTCCGGTCCGAGCCCGGGGTCCGCGCGCTGTTCGAGGCCCGGCTGGCCGAATCAGGCTGACCGGGCACGGATGAGGACGGCCCGGTGAGGAGGGCCCGATAGAGGAGGTTCTGCGGGTGGAATCTAGGCTCCGGCTCGACCCCGCGATGGTGGCGGAGGCGCGCACGCTGGCCCGGGTCGCCGGGCAGCCGATCGTGGATCTGGCCACCCGGCACACCACCGTGTCGGTGGAACGGGCGGTGCTCCGGCTGGCCGGGCTGGAGGGCGCGGACGACAGCGGCATGCCGTGGGTGAACCGGCTCGTGGACGGCGTCCGGGAGAGCACCGGGCTGGAGCACGGCGTGGCCCTCCCGGTCTGGGACGCGCTGCTGGCCGGCGGGTACCCCACGCTGCGCGCGCTGGCCACCGACGCCGCGGCCGGGACGGTCAAGTTCCGGCAGCCCGACGGCGCCGACGCCGCGGCCGCGCAGGACGCGGCGCGGGCCGCGCTCGGCCAGGGCTTCGCCGCGATCGACCGCAGGCGGGGCGAGCGGGCCGCGATGATCAAGGCCACCTCGGACCCGGCCAAGCCGTGGATCTACCTGATCGTGGCCACCGGCGACATCTACGAGGACATCCCCCAGGCGCAGGCCGCGGCCCGGGAGGGCGCGGACATCGTCGCGGTCATCCGGTCCACCGGGCAGTCCCTGCTGGACTACGTGCCGGAAGGGGCGACCCGGGAAGGCTACGCCGGCACCTACGCCACCCAGGAGAACTTCCGGCTGATGCGGGCCGCGCTGGACGACGTCTCCCGCGAGCTGGGCCGGTACGTGCGGCTGACCAACTACGCCTCCGGGCTGTGCATGCCGGAGATCGCCGCGCTGGCCGGGCTCGAGCGGCTGGACATGATGCTCAACGACTGCATGTACGGGATCATCTTCCGGGACATCAACCCGCAGCGGACGTTCATCGACCAGCGGTTCGCCCGGCAGATCCACGCCCGGGCCGGGATCATCATCAACACCGGCGAGGACAACTACCTGACCACGGCCGACGCCGTGGACGCCGCGCACACCGTGGTCGTCAGCCAGCTCATGAACGAGTTCTTCGGCAAGGAAGCGGGGCTGGCCGACGGGCAGCTGGGCCTGGGCCACGCGTTCGAGATCAACCCCGAGGTGCCCGACTCGTTCGTGCTCGAGCTCGCGCACGCCCAGCTGGTCCGGGAGCTGTTCCCGGACGCGCCGCTGAAGTACATGCCGCCGACCAAGCACATGACCGGCAACGTGTTCGCCGGCTACCTGCTGGATGCGTTCTTCAACCTGGCCGGGGTCATGACCGACCAGTCCATCCTGCTGATCGGGATGATGACCGAGGGGATCCACACCCCGTTCCTGTCCGACCGCGACCTGGCCCTGGAGAACGCCCGCTACGTGGCCCGCGCCGCGGCCCGGCTGGGCGAGAACTTCCGCCCGCCGCCCGGCGGGTTCGTGGAACGCCGGGCCCACCAGGTCCTCGGCGAGGCGGTGGAGCTGCTCCGGCGGATCAGCCGGGACGGGCTGCTGAACGCGATCGCCGACGGCACGTTCGGCATCACCCGGCGCCCCGCCGACGGCGGCCGGGGCCTCGACGGCGTCATCCGGCGGGCCGACGGCTACTGGAACCCGGCCGCTGAGTTCCTGGAGGCCGGGCCCGCGGCAGGCCAGGACCAGGAGGGAGCATCATGAGCGGCCAGGTCATCCGCCCCTACGGGGACACCACGGGTGACGGGCAGGTCCAGGTCTCGTTCACCCTGCCGGTCCCGTTCGGGAACGAAGAAGAGCGCATGGTCGCCGAGGGCGCAGCGCTGCAGCTGGCCGGCAAGATGGGCCTGGACCCGGCCATGGTGGTGCACGCCAAGGGGATGGGTCCCGACTTCACCTTCTTCATCGTGTACGGCCGGACCGGGCACCTGGTGGACCTGTCCGCGGTGACCATCACCCGCCGGGAGTTCCCGCTGCTCTCCCCGGCCGAGATCAACCTGCGGGTGCGCAGCGGGCTGGGCCGCAAGCTGGTCGTGCTCGGCGCGTGCATCGGCACCGACGCGCACACCGTGGGCATCGACGCGATCCTCAACGTCAAGGGGCACGCGGGGGAGAAGGGCCTGGAGTACTACCGGGAGATCCGGGTGGTGAACCTGGGCGCGCAGGTGGACGTGGCCGACCTGGTCGCCCGGGCCCAGGCCGAGCAGGCGGACGCGGTCCTGGTCAGCCAGGTAGTCACCCAGCGCGAGGCTCATCTGGCCGGGGCGCGGCAGCTGTCCGCCGCGTTCCGCGCCGCCTACCCGGCGGGCGGGCCGCTGCTGGTCGTGGGCGGCCCGAGGTTCGACCCGGCGATGGCCGGGGACCTCGGCGTGGACAAGATCTTCGGCCGGGCCACCACGCCCCGGGAGGTGGCCAGCTACCTGGTGCACGCGCTGGCGCCCGAGCCCGCGCTGGCGGCCGCCGGGCCGGCCACCAGCGGGACCGCGGACGGGGGGATGGCGTGAGCGCCGGGACGCCGGCCGCGGGCGGCCAGCACGACGGCCTGACCGTCACCCACCGGCGCTACGTGCCCGCCAGCCACGCCCACTACGGCGGCAACCTGGTGGACGGCGCGTACGTGCTCGCCCTGTTCGGGGACGTGGCCACCGAGGCCGCGATCCGGATGGACGGGGACGAGGGACTGTTCGCCTCCTACTCCGACGTGCAGTTCCGGGAGCCGGTGCTGGCCGGGGACGTGATCGAGGTGACCGCGACCGTGGTGCGCACCGGCCGCCGCAGCCGCGGGCTGGCCTTCGAGGCCCGGGTGGTGTGCCGGGCGGATCCGGGCCGCGGGCCGTCCGCGTCCCGGGTGCTGGCCGAGCCGGTCATCGTGGTCACCGCCACCGGGACCGTGGTCGTGCCGCTGACCAGCTGATCAGCCGCCCGGCCTGCGCACGCCGATCAGCGGCTGCGTGGCCAGCCGGACGGGCTCGCCCGGGTGGCCGTCCAGGCCGCAGGCCCGGCGCACCGCCGCCCGCAGCAGGCGGTAGGCCACCCAGTACAGCAGCGCGGCCAGGGGCAGTTCGATGAGCACGGCCGAGGCGATCGCTTCCAGGGTGTCTCGCTGCCCGGACGCGGTCGTGACGTCGAACCAGGCGTCACAGGTCAGCAGGGTGGCCGTGACGAACGCGGTGATGACCACGGCCTGCCGGCGGCGCCAGGCGAACCATGCCGTGGCGGCCAGCCCGGCGAGCAGGATGATGTCGAAGCCGACCCAGGTCAGCCTCCAGTGCCCCGCCACGTAGTGGCGCGGCAGGGTGAGCGCGAGCAGCACGATCCAGGGGATCAGGACGGCCGAGGCGACGGTCAGCATCAGCACCAGCCTCCTGCGCCGGTGCTCAGCCGCGCTCAGGGACGGAAGCTCGGCGTTGACGGTGGCCAGGGAGCGGGCCAGCGCGGCCCGGTCCTCGGCCGGCATCTGGCGCAGGGTCTCTTCGCTGATCATTAGCTCCATCCCCAGCCTGAGGATCGGGGGCGGAAACGAGAATGCGCCGCGCCCGGCAGAGCCGGGGCGGCGCATTCCGCTCGGAACGGCAGTGCCTACTCCTCCTTGCCGAAGGACTGGATCTCGGCCGCCTCGGTCTCGGTGAGCTCCCGGGGCACGTCGCCCATGGCCACCTTGGCCGCCTGGACCTGATGCCGGATGTCGTCCACGATCTCCGGGTTGGCCAGCGTGGTCACGTCCCCGGTGTCGGTGAAGTTGGACACCGCCGCGATCACCCGGCGCATGATCTTGCCGGAGCGGGTCTTCGGCATGTCGGACACGATCCACACGTTCTTCGGGCGCGCGATCTTGCCGATCTCCGTCTCGACCGACCGGGTGACCTTGGCCGCCATCTCCTGGTTGGCCTCGTATCCCGGCTTGAGCGACACGTACACCTCGACCGCGCGGCCGCGGATGTCGTCGATGACCGGGACCGCGGCGGCCTCGGCCACCTCGGGCACGGTGAGCGCGGCCGACTCGATCTCCTTGGTGCCCAGCCGGTGCCCGGCCACGTTGATCACGTCGTCCACCCGGCCCAGGATCCGGTAGTAGCCGTCCGGCGGCGCGGACCGCGCCGTCTCCGGCGAAGTACGGCCAGTCGTGCCAGTCCTTGCTGTCCGGGTCCTTGTTGTACTTCTCGTAGTACACCGAGATGAACCGTTCCGGCTGGCCCCAGATGGTCTGCATGATGCCGGGCCACGGGTTGCGGATGACGATGTTGCCCGCCCTGCCGTCCGGGATCTCCTGGCCGTCCTCGTCGTAGATGGCCGGGTAGATGCCGATCACCGCGGGGCCGCAGCTGCCCGGCTTCATCGGCTTGAGCGCGGGCAGCGAGCTGCCCAGGAAGCCGCCCGTCTCGGTCTGCCACCAGGTGTCCACGATGACGGCCTCGTCCTTGCCGACCGACTTGTGGTACCAGCGCCACACCTCGGGCTCGATCGGCTCGCCCGACCGTGGTCATGTGCTTGAAGTGGTAGTTGTACTTGGCTGGCTCGTCCGGCCCGACCTTGCGCAGCATCCGGATCGCGGTCGGCGAGGTGTGGAAGATGTTCACCCCGAGCCGCTCGGCGATCCGCCACGGCCGGCCCGCGTCCGGGTAGTTGGGCGTGCCCTCGTAGATCACGGTGGTGGTGCCCAGCGACAGCGGCCCGTACACGATGTAGGAGTGGCCGGTGATCCAGCCGATGTCGGCCATGCACCAGTACGTGTCCTCGGGGTGGATGTCCTGGTAGTACTTGGACGTCCCGGTCACGTAGGACAGGTACCCGCCGGTGCTGTGCTGCGCGCCCTTGGGGCGGCCGGTGGTGCCGCTGGTGTACATCAGGAACAGCGGCGCCTCGGACGGCAGCGAGACCGGCTCCACGATCTGGCCGCGGTACGGGGAGATGATCTCGTCCACGAAGAAGTCGCGGCCGGTCACCATCGGCGTCTGGGACGCGTACTGGCCCTCGTGCCGCCGCCAGACCAGGACCTTGTCCACCTCCTGGCCCTGCTTGGCCGCCTCGGCCAGCGCCTCGTCCGCCTTGACCTTGTGGTCCACCAGCGTGCCGCTGCGGAAGTAGCCGTCCATCGTGATCAGGACCCGGCTGCCCGAGTCGGCGATCCTGGTGCCGCAGGCGTTGCCGCTGAACCCGCCGAAGACCTCGGAGTGCACCACGCCCAGCCGGGCGCAGGCGAGCATCACGACCGGGAGTTCCGCCACCATCGGCATGTGCAGCGTGACCCGGTCGCCGGCCTTCAGCCCGGCGAAGTCGCGCAGCAGCGCGGCGAACTCGTTGACCCGGTAGTACAGGTCCCGGTAGGTGATGGCGACGGGCTCGGCCGCCTCCGGTTCCGGCACCCAGATGATCGCGGCCTTGTCCGCCTTGTCGGCCAGGTGCCGGTCCACGCAGTTGTAGGAGGCGTTCAGCCGGCCGCCGGTGAACCACTTCCAGAACGGCGGGTTGCTCGAATCCAGGACCGTGTCCCATTTCTTGTCCCAGCTGAGCAGCTCGGCGTACTCGACGAAGCAGTCCGGGAAGTTCTTCTCGTCGAAGCGGTCGAAGATCGCCGGGTCGTTCGCATTGGCCTGCTCAATGAACGACTCCGGGGGGTAGATGTACTCTTCCTCGCGCCAGTGCACCGCAATCTGCGACTCGGAAACCGGGTCCTGCTGACTCTCCGTCATCTGCTGGTCCTCCCATGAATGGATGATCTATAGGCGGTCAGGCCGGGATACCGCTCAGGGCGGCCGGGTCATCCCGGGGCGGGAGGGCAGGGCCCGGTGTGGCCCGGCAGGGCTGCGGTCTGGCCCGGGGCGGCAGGGCACGGGAGGCCAGGCAGGCCCGCTCGGTTCCGGTCAGATAGCGCCGGATCATCCTCCCCGCCCGGCTGGCTCATTGAGCCGGGCTTCGCCGGCGGGCTCGTTGAGCCGGGCTTCGCCGGCTGGCCGCCGCCCGCACGGCCGGGGCCAGCCAGCAGCGTGCCGCCGGGGCTGTCGCGGTTCCCGCCGCCGCCCCCCGGTCGGACCGCCCGCTGACCACGGTGTCATGACGCCCTCACGCGCTGGGGAAACAGTTTGATGCTATCGCCAGCGCTGCGGCGGGACTAGGGCCCCCGGCCGGAGGCCGCACGCGGTTGACATCGCGCGTGGCAGCGGTAAGTTGCTGCGCACAGTCCAGCACTTGGCTAGCCGTCAGGGTGAGCTGGCCGCCCGGGCCAGGCTGCGTGCGGGCCGGTTGACCGGCCCTGATGCCAGGCGCAGCGCCCCAGGGCGTGCCCGGTAGCCCGCTGGGCCGGGGGGTTGGAAACGGGAAGGGCCTGGGCGCCCAGTAGACAACGGAGAACGAGCTCGTTGCCGGCGGGACGTTCTGCGGTCCGAAGGGATGCCCGGGCCCTCTTCCCTCGGCTACCCTGCGTGAGCACCCGGGTGAGCGCCGCCGCGGCAGCGCCCCGCCGGGCCGGGCGCGGTGTCATCCGCCCCGCGGGCGCGCTGCGGGCGGATGAT
The DNA here is from genome assembly GCA_963742055.1 of uncultured Actinomycetes bacterium. Lineage (GTDB taxonomy): Bacteria > Actinomycetota > Actinomycetes > Streptosporangiales > Streptosporangiaceae > RYN-230. The sequence continues at coordinate 16,912 of CAVUKT010000003.1, forward strand.
CCTGGTTCCCGCTGGCCCACCGTCAACATTGGTGCAAATTTGGCTATGCCCTCCGGAGCACGGGCGCCGATGACGCCGCGTGACGGTAGCCTGCATGGGATCACGGGCCCGAGGGCCGCGTCCCCACGCGGCAGTCAGGGGAAGGCAGGAGAGGTTGGCTGGCAACAACGAAGCCGGGACTCCAGTTGGCCGGGTCGCCGTCATCATGCCCACGTACAACGAGCGTGAGAACCTGGAGGCCATGACCGGGCGGGTCAGGGCCGCGGTCCCCGACGCCGACCTGCTGGTGGTCGACGACAACAGCCCGGACGGCACCGGCGAGCTGGCCGACAAGCTCGCGGCCGAGGACTCCCACGTCCGGGTGCTGCACCGGCCGGGCAAGGGCGGGCTCGGCGCGGCGTACCTGGCCGGGTTCTCCTGGGCGCTGGAGCAGGACTACGGCGCGGTGGTGGAGATGGACGCGGACGGCTCCCACCAGCCTGAGCAGCTGCCCGTGCCTGCTGGACGCGCTGCGCCAGGCTGATCTGGTGCTCGGCTCCCGCTGGGTGCCGGGCGGGCCGGGTGCTCAACTGGCCGAAATCACGGGAAGTGCTGTCCCGGGGCGCGAACATCTACGCCCGGCTGATGCTCGGCATCCCGCTCAAGGACGCCACCGGCGGGTACCGGGTCTACCGGGCGGCCACGCTGCGGGCGATCGGGCTGGACGAGATCGAGTCGCAGGGCTACTGCTTTCAGGTCGATCTGGCCCTCCGCGCCCTGAACGCGGGCCTGCGGGTGGTGGAAGTGCCGATCACCTTCGTCGAGCGGGTGCACGGCTCCAGCAAGATGAGCAAGTCGATCATGGTGGAGGCGTTCTGGCTGATCGGGCGCTGGGGGCTGGCGTCCCGCTGGGCGTCGCTGCGCGGGGCCCGCGGCACGCGCACGCGCAAGCGCGCCGGCGCACGCTGACGCGCTGAGCTGCCGCGGACAGCATGAACGGCCCGGGCAAGCCCGGGCCGTTCAGGGCGAACTAGGCGCTCTTGCGCTGCCTGGTGTTGTGCTTGCGCGGGGTTTCCTCGCCGCGCTGGCTCCTGATCAGGGCCAGCCGCTCCGCGAGTACTTCCTCCAGGTCGGCGATGGACCGGCGCTCCCGGAGCATGTCCCAGTGGCTGCGCGGCGGCTTGGCCTTCCGCGGCGCGGACAGGTCGCCCGGTGGCCGTGAACGCGGTCACCCCGCACACCCGGCACTCCCAGGTAGCCGGAACCTCAGCCTCGGCGGCGAACGGGACGGTAAAGTGGTGACCCTTGGGGCAGTCGAAAGCTATCTCCTGGCGTGGTGCCAGATCGGTGTTACGGTCGTTCTCGTAGCTCGTTGCCCCGAGCCGGGTGCCGCGAAGTGCGCGTTCGGCCATTAGTCACTGCCTCCCAGGCGCTCAGCCTTGTGAATTTGATTAACGCCGAGTACCCGGTCAAGATTCCCGCTGTGCCCGATTCCAACCCCCCGGACGCGCCCCGGACCCCTCGGTGCCGGCATGGTCACCGGGAGTCCCGGCTGCCTCACCCGCCCGGTCGGCCCGGCAGGCCGGGCTGCTTACCGGGCGGGCCTGGGGTGCCACTCGCCGCGGCTGATCAGCACGTCCCGCAGCGCCACGGTCTCGTCGGTCATGATGCCGTCCACCCCGATATCCAGCAGCTCCCGCATCAGGCCGGGTGAGTTGATGGTCCAGGCGTGCACGTGCAGGCCGAGGGCGTGCGCCCGGCTGACGAAGGCGGGCGTGGCCACCTGGGCCGGCACCTGGGCGCAGCGCACGCCCGTCCGGGCCAGCCGCTCGGCCAGCGCGAGCTGGGTGCCCCGCCCGGCCGCGGCCGCCGGGCCGTGCTGGCCGGCTCCGCGGCCGGGCGGGCCAGCCCGGGCCCGCTGCGGCTGGCCCGGCCCGCCGCCACCCGCCCGCGCCGGGCCCGGCCGGGTCAGGTCACGCGGCCCGCGCGGGCCGCCGAACCGGACCACGGCGGTGCCGATCGGGGAGGCGGCCATGCACACCTGCCGGTCGAACACCCGCCGCGCGGCGCGCAGCCTGCTCGCTGAGAACGACGTCACGCAGACCCGGTCCCAGGCCCCGGTCCGGCGCAGCACCGCCGCGAGCGGCTCGATCGCGGGAGCGTCCTTCAGGTCGACGTTGAACCGCACGTCGGGCCAGGCGCCCAGCAGGTCCTCGAGCAGCGGGATCGGCTCGGTGCCGTCGATCAGCGCGGCGGCCAGGTCCCGGTGGTTCATCCGGGCGATCCGGCCGGGACGGCCGGTCACCCGGTCCAGGGTGCGGTCGTGGAACGCGACGAGCGCCCCGTCCAGCGTCGCCTGGACGTCCGTCTCCAGGTAGCCGTAGCCGAGCCCGACGGCGTGCTCGAAGGCGCGCCAGGAGTTCTCCGGGGCGTGCGCCGCGCCACCACGGTGCGCGAACGCGACCGGCCTGGGGTGGTCAAGGAATGCGGTCGGCATGTATGCGAGTATGCGCTATCTGCGCGGAGCAGGCTGTAAACGGAGCATGACGCGACCCTGAAACGCCGGTAGCGGCCAGGTCTGTCCGCAGCGTCCGCCGCTGCGCCTGGTCAGCCACGTCGTAGCGGCCGGCCGACCACTCCCGGCGGCGGGCTTCAGCCAGGGCTATGGCGGCGGCCGCGGACACGTTCAGCGACCCGACCCGGCCCACCAGCGGGATGTAGGCGACCGCGTCGGCCACCGCCAGCAGCGCGGGGGAGCAGCCGTGGTCCTCGTTGCCCAGGACCAGGCAGACGTCGCCGTGCCAGCGGTGCCTCGTGCAGCGGGTACGCGCCGGCGGCCTGCTCGATCGCGACCACCCGCAGCCCCGCGGCGCCGGCCGCCTTGGCCGCGGCCACCGGGTCCGGCTCGCGTTCCCAGCTGAGCAGCCGCTGGGTGCCCAGCGCCGTCTTGGCCGCGGACGGATGGTCGAGGGTGGCCGAGTTCCCGCACAGCCAGATGTGCTCGGCGCCGAACGCGGCCGCCGAGCGCACGATCATCCCGACGTTGAACGGCTGGGTCACCGAGTCGAGCAGCAGGGCCACCCGCGCCCCGGTGGCCCGGCGCCAGGACCGGTTCAGCCGCTTCACGTCGGTGGGGCGCAGCTGCCTGGGCGGGGCCCCGGCCGGGGTGCCTCGTCCGGCGGCTCCGGCCCGGTCACCTCGCTCACGGCGAGCTCACCTCCAGCACCCGGTAGCCGTTCCGGGACGCGATCCGGGCGGCCGGCCACCCCTGCGCCTGCAGCCAGCGCTGCAGCGAGTCCGCGCCCAGGTTCCGCTGGACCACGAGGTGGGCCTGGCCGCCGGGGGCCAGGCGGCCCAGCCAGCGGGCCAGCATCGCGTGCAGCGCCTGCTTGCCGACCCGGATCGGCGGATTGGACCAGATGGCCGCGAACTGCCCGGGCAGCTCCGGGGCGGCCGGGGTCACGCAGCGCACGTTGCCCAGCCCGGCGCGGGCCGCGTTGCCCGCGCACAGGTCCAGGGCCCGCTCGTTGACGTCCACCGCCCAGACCGTCGCGCCCGGTGCCCGGGCCGCCATGGCCAGCGCGATGGGGCCGTATCCGGTGCCCAGGTCGAGCAGGTCGCCGCGGGCCGGGGGAGGCGGGACGGTTTCCAGCAGCACCCGGGTGCCCGGGTCCAGCCGCGCCGCGGAGAACACCCCGGCGTCCGTGGCGCATTCGAAGTGCAGGTCGGGCGAGGACCACCTGGACCAGGCCCGGCCGGTGCGCGGCCGCCGGGCTCGCGGTGAAGTAATGCTGGCCCACTCTGCTTGCCGGGGGCCTGCCGGGGCTGGCGGTGGCGTGGTCTGGGCTCACGGGTTGCGGGGCTTCGCCAGCTCCGGCTCGGCCGTCTCCTGCGGCCAGGGCCGGGTCGATGTAGCGGTGGGTCACCCAGCGCTCCACCACGAAAGTCAGGATCGGGATGGTGCCCGCCAGCAGCATCAGCACCGTCGGCCCGAGGGTCAGCCGCAGCCGCCGGGCCAGCAGCCAGGCGAAGACGAGGTAGATGATGTAGAGAATCCCGTGCAGCACGCCGACGTCGTTGGCGACCTGCGGGGTACCCGGCGATCTGCAGCGGGATGCCGACAAAGCACAAGATGATCAGCACCACGCCGGTCACGTAGGCCATCACCCGGTAGCGGAGCACGGCTGCGCGCACCGGCCTGCCTCCTCAAATTCTTGTCCAGGCTCCGCTCAGCGGAGCCCGTGCCACTTGCCGTGCCTACTCGCCTCGGCGGTGAGCCGGGCCAGGTAGGCGTTGTAGGCGGCCAGTTCCTCGTCGTCCTCATCCTCGGCGGCGTCTGCCGCCGCCGGCGTCCCCGTGGCCAGGCACGGCCGCGCCGCCCCGGCCCGCGGGCAGCGCCACGTCGTCCAGGCCCTCGGCCTGGGCGGGCGGGCGGAACTCGTCCTTGATCGTCTTGGCCCAGAAGACGATCACGAAGATGGCGAAAATAGGCCACTCAAAGGTGTACGCCCAGCTCAGGGAGTTCCCGGACTCGGCGCGGTGGAACTGCCAGTCGCCCAGGGCCAGCATGCCGAGGACAGACCACGACCATCAGTGCATGCCAGCCCAGCCACTTGGGCCGGAACAAGAACCGCCAGCGCGGGGCCGGGGTATCGCTGGACATGCGACGAGTCTAGTCCGCGCCGCCCGGGGCCAGCGCGCCAGCAGGCTGCACGCGGGCACCGGCGGTCCCGGGCCGGGCCGCGCGACACGCTTCCCGCGAGTCAATGCCGAGACATCCGGGCAGCTCAGTGATAATCGGTCCATGTCCTTGACGGATCTACTGCGGCCGGGGCGGATCGGGCTGGCGGGACGGCTGCCAGCCCGGCTGGAAGATCTGCACGGGCCCGAACGGGGTGTCATCGTGCTGCCCCGCCACCTGGCCTGGCCGGGGATGCGCGAATTCGACGTGACCGACGACCGGCTCCGGCGCAGCATGTACGGGATCGTGCTGACCCAGGGCCGCCGCAACGACCTGGCCCGCTTCGTCAACCCGCGGCTGCTGACCGGCAGGACTGGCCGCTGCTGCGCGCCTCCCTGGACCCGAAGCTGCGGCGCTGGTGCGAGCGGCGGCTGGCGCTGCGCGGGCTGGCCGGCCCGGCCGCCAGCCGGCGCCGGGGGCGCGAACACCGGCTGCGGGGTGGCCAGAATAGGAGCGCGGGACCGCCGGCGCCGGGCAGGCTGGCCCGCACGCCCCGCTGACTGCCCGGCGAGCGCCCGGAGGCCCCCGTGACCGCAGGCCTGGACCTGGACGCGCTGACCGCCATCGACGTGCACGTGCACGCGGAGGTCTCCAGCCGGGGCGGCGGCGTCGCTGCCCGGCGAGCTGGAAGAAGCGTCCAACGCCTACTTCAAGATCGCTGACACCCGGCGCCCCACGCTCGGCGAGATCGCCGCCTACTACCGCGAGCGGCGGATGGCCTGCGTGGTGTTCACCGTGGACGCCGAGGCCGCCAGCGGGCAGCCGCCGGTGCCCAACGAGGAAGTGGCGGAGGCGGCCGCCGAGCACCCGGACGTGATCATCCCGTTCGCGTCCATCGACCCGGCCCGCGGCCGGGCCGGCGCCCGGCAGGCCCGCCGCCTGGTCACCGGGCACGGCGTCCGCGGCTTCAAGTTCCACCCCAGCGTGCAGGGGTTCTTCCCGAACGACCGCTCCGCCTACGTCGCTGTACGAGGTGATCGAGGAACTCGGCGTGCCCGCCGTGTTCCACACCGGGCAGACCGGCATCGGGGCGGGCGCCCCGGGCGGCGGCGGTATCCGGCTCAAGTACTCCAACCCGATGCTGATCGACGACGTGGCGGCCGACTTCCCGGGACTGACGATCATCCTGGCCCACCCCTCGTTCCCCTGGCAGGACGAGGCGCTGGCGGTGGCCACCCACAAGCCGCGGGTGCACATCGACCTGTCCGGCTGGTCCCCGAAGTACTTCCCGCCGCTGCTGGTGCAGTACGCCAACTCGCTGCTGCAGGACAAGGTGATGTTCGGCTCGGACTACCCGCTGCTCACCCCCGACCGGTGGCTGGCCGACTTCGAGAAACTGCCGATCAAGCCCCCGGTCCGGGAGAAAATCCTCAAAACCAACGCCGCCAGGCTGCTCGGCCTGACTCCCGGCTGAGAGGAGCAGGCCGTGCGCAACGAAGGCGTCGGGTCGTGGACCGCCCGCCGGGCCCGCAAGACCCCGGACGCGCCGGCCATCCTGTACGCGGGCCGCACGCTGACCTACGCCGGGCTGGATGACCGGGTCAGGCGGCTGGCCCGGGCGCTGCGCGGGCTCGGGACCGGGCCCGGCTCCCGGGTCGCGTATCTCGGGCCCAATCATCCGGCCTTCCTGGAAACCATGTTCGCGACCTGGTCCGCCGGGGCCATCTTCGTCCCGCTCAACATGCGGCTGGCCGGCCCGGAGCTCGCCTACCAGCTCGCCGACTGCGGGGCGGCGCTGCTGGTGTACGCCCCGGAGCAGGCGGCGGTGGTCGCGGGCATCCGCGGCGAGGCTGGCCGGTGACACGGGGCTCCGCCACCTGGTGGCGCTGGCCCGCCCGGCCGGCGGGGACCATGACTACGAGAGCCTGCTGGGCGGGCCCGCGGGCACCGGGCCGGCGGGCCTGCGCCGGCAGAGGCCGGGCCGGCGGACCTCCCGGTCAGCCTGGACGACCCCTGCCTGATCATGTACACCTCGGGCACCACGGGCCGGGCCAAGGGCGCGACGCTGACCCACGGCAACATCACCTGGAACGCGGTCAACGTGGTGGTGGACGCCGACTTCCGGGCGGATGAGGTCGCCCTCGCGGTGGCGCCGCTGTTCCACACGGCGGCGCTGAACATGCTGTGCCTGCCCACCATGCTCAAGGGCGGCTCGGTGCTGATCGAGCCGGCCTTCGACCCGGCCCGGGTCCTGGAGCTGATCGCCCGGTACCGGGTGACCTCGATGTTCGGTGTCCCCGCCATCTACGACGCGATGGCCGCCGCCCCGGGCTGGGCTGACGCGGACACCTCCAGCCTGCGCATGCTGCTGTGCGGCGGGGCCCCGGTGCCGGACGCCACCATCCGCCGCTACACCAGCCGGGGGCTGACCTTCATCCAGGGCTACGGGATGACCGAGACCTCCCCGGGGGCGCTGCTGCTGGACGCGGAGCACGCCCTGGCCAAGGCCGGGTCGGCCGGGGTGCCGCACTTCTTCACCGATGTCCGGGTGGTCGGGCCGGACGGGGCGCAGGCCGGGCCCGGCGAGCGGGGCGAGATCATCGTGGCCGGCCCGAACGTGATGCGGGGGTACTGGGGCCAGCCGGACGCGAGCGCCGCGGTGCTGGCGGATGGCTGGCTGCATTCCGGCGACGTGGGCACCGCCGACGAGGACGGCTACGTGTCCGTGGTGGACCGGATCAAGGACGTGATCATTTCCGGCGGGGAGAACATCTACCCGGCAGAGGTGGAGAACGCCCTGCTCGAGCCACCCCGCGGTGGCCGACTGCGGGGTGATCGGGACCCCGGACGGCCGGTGGGGTGAGGTCGGCCGCGCCGTGGTCGTGCTCCGCCCGGGCCACAGCGCGTCGGAAGCGGACATCCTGCGGTTCCTGGATGGCCGCCTGGCCCGGTACAAGATCCCGAAGTCGGTGCGCTTCGCCACCGGCTTGCCGCGCACCGCCACAGGCAAGATCCTGAAGAAACAGCTCCGCGAGACCCATGGAGGAACCACCGCATGAGCACCGTCGTGAACGGCCTGGAGGAAATCACCGCGCTGGCCGGCGCCGACCTGGGACGCACCGGCTGGACGGAGGTGACCCAGGAACGGGTGAACACGTTCGCCGACGCGACCGGCGACCACCAGTGGATCCACGTGGACGCGGCCCGGGCGGCGGCCGGGCCGTTCGGCGGCACCATCGCGCACGGCTACCTCACCTTGTCCATGGTCATCCCGCTGTTCGCCGAACTGCTCGAGGTGAGCGGGATCAGCATGGGCATCAACTACGGGGTGAACAAGGTCCGCTTCCCGGCGCCGGTCCCGGTCGGCGCGAAGATCAGGCTGGCCGCGGTCATCGCCGCCGTCGAGCCCGTGGGTGACGGCGGCGCCGTGCAGCTGACCGCCGATTTCACCGTCGAGGTGGACGGGGGCACCAAGCCGGCCTGCGTGGCCCAGGCCATCTACCGCTACTACGCCTGACCCGGCGTGCGGACCATCGGCATCCTGGGCGGGATGAGCTGGGAGTCCACGGTCACGTACTGAGGTTTTCTCAGCGACTTTACGTGATCATTTTGTACGGGTATTGGAATAGGGCGGAGGCGCGCTGTCGTCGGCTGGCAGGTCCGGGTGCTGCCGATTACGTCCTCGCGGATGGGCTGCCTGCTGGATTCCCTGGACCGCGGC
>CAVUKT010000004.1:0-96636 GCA_963742055.1 uncultured Actinomycetes bacterium
GGAACAATTCGGCGGGCCAACCGGTTGTACGTAACGGAGGAAGCCCGGGTAAGCCGTGAACGAGCCGAGCAGGGGGTGAGAATTCGTGGAAGCGGCGATCCTGCTGGCTCTCGCGGCCAGCTTCTGCACCGCCACCTCCTCGGTCTGCCAGCGTCTCGGCGCAAGAACGCCGGGTCCTCGGGGTTCGACGTCTACCTGCTGTTCAGGCTGGTCCGCCAGCCGATCTGGCTGCTCGGCCTGGCCAGCATGATCGTCGGGTTCATTCTGCAGATCAGCGCCCTGCACTTCGGCGCGCTGGCCCTGGTCCAGCCCATCCTGGCGCTGGAGCTGATCTTCGTGTTCGGCTACATGGCGGTGATCGGCTCGCGCGGGGTGAAGCGGCGCGACTGGCTGGCCGCGATCGCCATGTGCTCCGGGCTGGGCCTGTTCCTGCTGGCGGCGTCCCCGTCGGGGGCCGGCTGCACGCGCCCGCCTCCCTGTGGTGGCTGGCCGGCCTGACGTCGCTCGGCGTGGTGCTCGCCGCCCTGGCCATCGCGTTCGGGCTGGGCCGCCGTCCCGGCGCCGCCCCCTCGCGCCGGCCGCGGTGCTCGGCGCGGCGACCGGCGTGGCCTGGGGCTTCGTCGCCGCGGTGATCAAGGAGCTCAGCTCGCACCTGGGCGACGGCATCGAGGCCATCGTGACCAACTGGTCGCTGTACGTCCTGATCGGGGCGGGGGCGGCGACCCTGCTGCTGGCCTCGCACGCGCTGGCGGCCGGCCCGCTGGCCGCGTCCCAGCCCGGGTTCACCATCCTCGACCCGCTGTCGGCCAGCCTGCTCGGGCTGTTCCTGTTCGGCGAGCACATCCAGACCGGAGTGCTGGACCTGGCCGTTCAGGCGCTGGCCCTGGCCCTGATCGTCGGCGGCGTCTCGGCGCTCAGCCACAGCCACCTCATCGTCGGCGAGGACGACCCCCCTCCGTCCGGGCCGGCGAGTTCGCCACCTCCCGCTAGCACGCCACTGCGGGACGGGACTGGCGCAGGCCGATCAGGGTGCGCCGGCACAACTGCCCGCCGCCGCACCCTCCCGGCCGGCAGGAGCGCCGCGTAGGGTTCGACGCGTGGAACTGGTCATCGAGGACGCCGTCGTGGTCACGATGGCGCCGGGCGGCCGGGACCGCCCGGGCCATGCTGGTCCGGGACGGCCGGATCGCCGCGGTCGGCGACCCCGGCGGAGATCCGCGCGGCGGCGGGCCCGGGCGCGCAGGTGGCCCGGCTGGACGGGGCCACCGTCATCCCCGGGCTGATCGACGCGCACTGCCACGTCGCCGACATCGGCTATCTCGCGGCGGGCGCCGACTGCAGCCAGCCGTCCGCGCCCGACATCCCGGCCATCCAGGCCCGGCTGCGCGAGGCCGCCGCCCGCACCCCGGCGGGCTCGTGGGTGACCGGGAGCGGGTACGTGGAGTACCGGCTCCGCGAGGGCCGGCATCCCACCCGCGCCGACCTGGACCAGGCCGTGCCGGACCGCCCGGCCGTGCTGTACCACACGTCGCTGCACGCCTGCGTGCTCAACAGCGCGGCGCTGCGGCGGCCGGGTTCGCGGACCGGCAGCCGGATCCTCCGGGCGGCGCTTTCGGCCGTGACGGCGAGGGCCGCCTCGACGGCGTGGTGTTCGAGGGCCCGATGTTCGCGCTGTTCGAGCGGAACCTGCGGGACGACATCACCCGGATGGGCGCCGCCGAGCGGGCCCGCCTGATGGAGCGGGCCGGGCAGCGCCTCGCGGCGCTCGGCATCACCGCGGCCTGCGACGCGGACCTGCGCCGCGACACGTTCGCCGCGTTCGCCGAGGCGGACCAGGCCGGCGCGCTGCACCAGCGGATCTACGGCCTGGTCGTGCACGACCAGGTGGACTGGCTCCTCGCGGACGGCCTGCAGGGCCGGCACTCCGGCCGGCTGGCCACCGAGGCGGTGAAGATCTGGGCCGACGGCGGGATGAGCAGCCGCACCGCGGCCATCCACGGCAGCTACCCGGTCCCGCCGCACGGCTCGGGCATCCTGTTCTTCAGCCGGGACGAGCTGACCGCGATGGTCCGCGACTTCGACGCCCGCGGGTTCCAGGTCGCCGTGCACGCCCAGGGCGACCGGGCCATCGAGACCGTCCTGGACGCCTACGCGGCCGTGCTGGCGTGACCGCAGGCCCGGGACGGAACCCGCGGCGGCACCGGATCGAGCACGCCGGGGCGATGTACCCGGCGCTGACCGCCCGGGCCGCGGAACTCGGCATCGTGATCGTCAGCCAGCCCGGCTTCCTGTCCGCCCTGGGGGACGGGTTCGCCGCCGCGTTCCCCGGCCACGCCGACCAGCTCTACGCGTTCGGGTCCTGGCGGCGGGCGGGCCTGACCGTCGCCGGATCCTCCGACGCCCCGGTGATCAGCGCCGCACCCGCTGCTCGGCATCCGCGACGCGGTGACCCGCCGCACCGGCGGCGGCCAGGTACTCGGGCCGGACGAGCGGCTCACCGCCCGGGAGGCGCTCGCCCTGTACACCACGGAGGCGGCTACCGCGATGCACCGCGAAGACGAGATCGGCTCGCTCGAGCCGGGCAAGCTCGCCGACTTCGTCGTCCTGGACGCCAACCCGCTGCAGGCCGATCCCGGCGCGGATCACCGGCATCCAGGTGCTGGCCACCGTGGTGGACGGGATCCCCACCTACCAGGCCGGGAACGTCCTTCCCGCGCGCTGAGGGACTGGGGCCGGGGGCGTTAGAGCGAACGAAGGGTCTACCTGGCCCGCTGTCCGTCCCCGGCTCGGGCGCCGCGGTACCGCGGCACCGGCCCGAGCGCGCTCGGACGAGCCCGTGCGTCTCGATCATGGCCGGGGGGCCTTGAAGTAGGCGGTGGAGGCGGCCTGCCACAGCCGCACGACCGCGATGAGGCCGAACAGCCAGATCACGAACGCGAGGATCTTCACCGGGACCGCCACCGGGTTGATCAGGCCGCCGAGAGTGTCCAGGGTGGCCAGGCCGAACAGCACCGTGCCGGTGACCGGGCCCAGTTCTTCCCGGCCTGGCAGGCCCGGGCGACGAGGAGCCACGCCGCGATGGCGATCAGGCCCGAGACGACGCCCGCGATCAGCAGGACACGCTGCTCGGTGGCGACCTGGCTGGCGGTCAGGTTCGGGAAGCGCTTCTCGATGGCAGTCTTGGTGGAGCCCTGCGTCACCACGGAGCTGACCAGGTAGATCAGGCTCGCGGCCGCGCCGCCGTACATGGCCTTGACGGCCTGGCGCACGGAGCCGGGGACGGTGCGGGGCTGGGTGTCGGGCATTTGCGTGGTGCCCGGGTACGGCTGGTACATGCGCGTTCCTTCCGGGAGGGAGTGACGGGTTCGAGAGTGAGCGAGCAGGCTGTGGGGAGGAATGCGCCAGCTGGGTGGGCTGGCGGCCGGGCCGGGCCGCGGGGTCGGCTAAGCGGGCGGCGGGGGTCCAGACGCGGAGCAGCCGGTCGGCGAGCCGGGCCCGAGCGGGATAAGCCGGTTGGTCAGGACCACCTGAACCTGGCCGTCACGGACGCGCATCCGCAGGAACGTGCTGGCCGGCGGGGCCGCGCCCCCGTGCAGGGCGAGGTCGCCGCGGCCGGACACCAGCCAGCCGAGGCCCATCCGCCACCCCGAGGACATCTGCGCGGTGTGCGGCGTGACCGACTCGCGGGCCAGCGGCGCGGGCAGCAGCGAGGCCCACCCCGTGCCCAGCCGGACCGTGTCGGCGGCCGTCGCCCACAGCCCCCCGACCGCCGGGATGGTGCAGATCACCTCCCGGACCGCAGTGAACGTCCCGTCCGGGTTCGCGTTGTAGCCGGTCACCGCGTCCGGGCCGAGGTCTGCTGAGCGGGCCGGGAACGAGGAGCTGGCCAGCCCGAGCGGCTCCAGCACCAGCTCCGTCGCCGCCGCCGCGTACGGCACGCCCGTGACGTCGGCGACCAGCTGGCTGAGCACGGCGTATCCGCCGTTGCTGGGCCGGACCGTGCCCCGCGGGCCGCTGCAGGAGACGACCGCGCCGGTGACGCTGACCAGGCGGGAACGTGATCGGCGAGCAGCTCGGACGGGGCCGGGCTGTCCACCCCGGCGGTGTGGGTAAGCAGCTCGCGGACCGTGATGGTAGCGTCCTCGAGCCGCACCCCGCGGAGCTGGCCGTTGGCGGGGGCGTCGAGGGCTGACGCCGGCCGTCGGCCACCAGGCGGAGGACGGCGGTCGTGGTGACGAGCGCGGAGCCGCAGTAGACGGCCAGCTGTGCCGCGCGGCCAGCTCTGTGCCCTCGTCCAGGTCGGCCCAGCCCTTGGTGACGACCCACGGCGCGGTCCCGGGGCCGCCGCCCGCCACGGCCAGGCCGGGCAGGCCCAGCTCCGCGAAGCTTTCGTCCGCGATCTGCTGCACCGTGGCCGGGACGTCGCCGCTGCGCCGGGCCGCCGGGGCGCCGCCACCCGCGGGTCGGTGATCTGGCGGCCGAGCGGAACGGCCAGCAGCCCGGTCAGCCGGTGCGGCGGCCCGGCGCGCGGCGGAGGCGAAGACCTCCAGGCCGCCGATCCGCACCTGGGCGGTCAGCGGGGTCTGGGCCACGACCGTGAGTTCCCCGCGGAGCGCGGGAGCCGCGCTGGCGATCGCCGCGATCAGCTCGGGTGCCGGGCGCGCGGCCAGCACGTCCGGCGAGAAGTGCTGCTGCATCTCCTCCGGCCCGGGGGCGGTCCAGCCCGGCTGGCCGGCCCCGCCGGAACCGGGTGATCACCCAGCCCAGCTGGGGCAGCACCTGGCATTCCGCGGTGGGCAGCTCGCTGATGCGCTGTTTGAGGGCGGTCCAGCTCGGCTGGCCGTACTCCCAGGCGATGGCGAGCTGCGCGTCGTGCAGGGCGGGAAACTCACCTGCGGCCAGGCGGCGTTTCGCCTCCAGCTTCAGGTAACGCAGACTCGGGCGCCCGGGCAGCGGACGCGCTGACGCGCTGGTTTGGGGGGCACTGGACTTTGCCGCATCGGTCTTCGCGGCACTGGGGATCGCAGAGCTGGGCATGGCAGCCCTTCCTCATGCCCGCTGGTCCGCTCGGTCCGGGCAGGAAAGACTGGCCGTGGACTGACACCACACAGCCGGTGAGCTTGCAGCTCTGCCTGCGGACCTAGAGGCGTCCGGAACCGCCACGGGCAACGATACTCCTTCTACGATTTCCCGTCTTCCCCGGAGTGGCCGCCGGCGGCGCCGGGCCGGTCGCGGGGCCGCCGCGGGTGAGGGCGACGGGGTCGACCATCCGGTCGAAGAGGTCCTCGCTGACCCCGTTGGCCAGCGCCGCCTGCCTGAGGGTCAGGTCATGGTCGACCGCGTAGTGCGCGATGACCGAGGCCTGGTCGTAGCCGATCACCGGGGACAGCGCGGTCACCATCATGACCGAGCGCTCGATGTTCTCGGTCAGCGTGGCCTCGTTGAGCTGGGTGCCCTCGATCATGAACTCGCGCAGGTGGTCGCACATGTCGGCCATGATCAGCGCCGAGTGCAGGTAGTTGCCGATGACGATGGGGCGGAACGCGTTCAGCTCGAAGTTGCCTTCGGCGCCGCCCATGGTCACGGCCACGTCGGACGCGATGACCTGGATGGCGACCATCAGCATCGCCTCGGCCTGGGTCGGGTTGACCTTGCCCGGCATGATCGACGAGCCGGGCTCGTTGGACGGCAGGATCAGCTCACCGAGCCCGGTCCGCGGGCCGGAACCCAGCCAGCGCAGGTCGTTGGCGATCTTGTACAGGGTGACGGCCGCGGCCTTCAGGCCGCCGTGCGCCCGCACCATCCGGTCCAGGGTGGCCTGCGCGGTGAACTTGTTGCCCGCGGTCGCGTAGCGGGCGCCGGTCATCGCGGCGATCTCCGCCGCGACCTCCTCCCCGAAGCCTTCCGGCGCGTTCAGCCCGGTGCCGACCGCGGTGCCGCCCATGGCCAGCTGCAGCAGGCCGTGCGTGACGTGCTCGACCTCGGCGATCGCGTCGTCCAGCGCGCCGGCGTACCCGGACCATTCCTGGCCGACGGTCAGCGGGGTGGCGTCCTGGAGATGGGTCCGGCCGATCTTGACGATGCCGGACCATTTCTCCGCGTTGAGCGCGATCGCGTCCCGCAGCCCGCGCAGCGCGGGGATCGTCCGCTCGGTGGCCATGGCGTAGCGCGGCGATGTGCATCGCGGTCGGGAACGTGTCGTTGCTCGACTGGGCCATGTTGACGTGATCGTTGGGGTGCACCGGCTGCTGCGAGCCGAGCGTGCCGCCGACCAGCTGGATGCAGCGGTTGGCGATGACCTCGTTCACGTTCATGTTGGAGTGGGTGCCCGAGCCGGTCTGGAACACGTGCAGCGGGAACTCGCGGTCCAGCTCGCCCGCGATGATCTCGTCACAGACCCGCTCGATGAGCTGGCCCATCCACTCCGGCAGCCGGCCGGACCGGGTGTTCACCAGCGCCGCGGCCTTCTTCACGTAGCCGTAGGCGTGGTACACCTCGGCCGGCATCTTGTCGTGGCCGACGCTGAAGTGGTCCAGGCTCCGCTGGGTCTGGGCGCCCCAGTAGTGGTCGGCGGGCACCTCGACCTCGCCCAGGCTGTCGAACTCGGCCCGCGTCCCGGTCGCATCGAGCCCGATGGGCAGATCGAGGATCTCCGGGGCCGCGTCGCCACCGTCAGCCATGACCGCCAGCCTACCGGCCAGGGCGGAACCGCCCCAGCCGGAGATCAGCCGGCGGCCGCAGTGTCAGCCGGCCGGACGCCGGGTCAGTTCCGCGCACGCCCGCAAGCTGGCGTAATGGGCCGCGGCCCGGCGGGCCGCGGCGCCCCGGTCGACGATCGGCTGGCCGGTCCGGGAGACAACCGCCGGGATGAACTGCGCGGTCAGCGGGGCGTGCGGATGCAGGGTCAGCTTCAGCACGCCGGTGGCGGTGCTGTAGGAGTGCTCCCACCACAGGAAGTTGCCCATGCCGTAAGCCACGAAGGTGTGCCCGAGCCAGCCGGATCCCTGCAGCATGTGGGCGTGCGCCCCGATGATGATGCTGGCGCCCGCGGCCGCCAGCCGGGGAGCCAGGGACAGCTGGTTAGGGTCGGGGCACGCCTGGCCCTCGGTGCCCCAGTGCATGAACACGATGACGACCGGGGCCAGCTTCCGGGCGGCCCGCACGGCGGCCAGGGTCCGGGGCAGGTTGATGGCGTTGGCCTCCCCCGGCCGGGACCGGGTCGCCACCCAGGAGGACGCGAGCTCGGCGACCTGGGACACCCCGATGATCGCGATCTTCACGCCCTTGATGGTCGTCACGTAGGGCGCCCATGCGGCGGCGGCGTTGACCCCGATGCCCACGTACGGGAACCGGGCCGTCTTCGCCGCGGCGAGCGTGTCCGCCAGCCCGGTCTGGCCGTAGTCGAGGACGTGATTGTTGGCCATGGTGATCAGGTCGATCCCGGCGTCGCGCAGGGCCGTGAACGCCGTCGGGGTGGTGCGGAAGTGGTAGGTCTTCGGCTGCGGTGTCCCCCGGCTGGTCACCGCGGTCTCGAAGTTCAGCGCGGTGAAGTCGGCGGACTTCAGGACCGAGCTGATGGGGCCGAACGCGCTGGCGGGGTTCTTCAGCAGCCGCGCGGTGCGGCCAGTGAAGTGGACATCGCCGGCGAAGGCCAGGGTGACGGGACCTGGGTGGGTAGCGGACGGTGGAGTTGTGGCCTGCCCCGTCGCCGGCCCCGTTCTGGCCGGGGCCGGGGACCGCGCTGTGGTCCGGGCGGCGGCCGGGGCGGCCTCCCGCGGGGGCGCACCGGCCGTGCAGGCCGCGGCGAACATCGCCAGGATGCCGGTCATGACAGCGAGCGATCGCCAGGTGACCACGAGCACAGCTTACGGTCGTGGCCAGGGCCGGCGCGCGGTGACGCGCGGCGGCCCTGGAAGCCGGCTGCGCCCCCGGGCGCCGACCGGCGATGGCCGGAATGGGCGGCCTTTCGCCGGTGATCAGCCTTTACCCGGGTTGAATATCCCGCGCGGGTCGAGGGCCTGGCGCACGGCCTGCTGCAGCGCGAGGGAGCCGGGGTCAAGCTCGCGGCGCATCCCGTCCCGTTTCAGCAGCCCGACGCCGTGCTCGCCGGTCACCGTGCCGCCCAGTGCGATCGCCCCGTCGAGAAGCTCCTCGAACGCGGCCTGGGCCGCGGCCCGCGCGGCGTCGTCGCCTGCCGGCGTGACGATCAGCGGGTGCAGGTTCCCGTCGCCGGCGTGGGCGATGGTGGAGATCTGCACCCGGTACCGGGCCGCGATCGCCTCGATCTGGGCCAGCATGGCGGGGACCCTGGACCGCGGGACGCAGACGTCTTCGGTGAGCACCGGGCCCAGCCGCTCGAACGCCGGGTAGGCCAGGCGGCGGGCCTCGAACAGCGCCTCGGCCTCGGCGTCGTCGGTGGACTGGGCGACCCACAGCGCGCCCGCGCCGGTCATGGCCGCGGCGAGCCCATCCGACTCGGCCGCGCCGGTGTCTCCCTGGGTGTCCACCCGGGCCAGCAGCAGCGCCGCCGCGTTGGCTTCCAGGCCCAGGTGCTTCCAGTCCTCGACGGCCGTAAGGCAGGCCCGGTCAAGGAGCTCGAGCACCGAGGGGCCCAGCCCGCGCCGGGTGATCTGCGACACGGCCTCCCCCGCCGTGACCAGGTCGGGGAACGCGCCGACGATGGTCCGCGGCGTGCCAGCCAGCGCGGGCCGCAGCCGCAGGGTCACCTCGGTAACCACGCCGAGCGTGCCCTCGGACCCGACGAACAGCCCGACCATGTCGAGTCCGGCCACGCCCTTGGTGGTGCGGCGGCCGAACCGCACCGCATCGCCGTAGGCGACCGTACGTTCAACCACGGGCCCGCCGACCACCGCGCGCAGGCCCAGCACATAGTCGCGGGTCACGCCGTACTTCAGGCAGCACAAGCCGCCCGCGTTGGTGGCCACGTTGCCGCCGATCGTGGACCAGGGCGCGCTGGCCGGGTCGGGCGGGTACCACAGGCCGTACTCGGCCACGGCCGCCTTCAGGTCGTTGTTGACCACGCCCGGCTGCACCACGCAGAGCAGGTTGTCCCGGTCGATCTCGACGACCCGGTCCATCCGGGCCAGGTCGAGGACGACGCAGCCGTCGACCGCGTTGGCCCCGCCGGACAGGCCGGTGCCGGCGCCGCGCGGCACGACCGCCGCGCCCAGCCCGGCGCAGATCCGCACGACCTGCTGGACCTCGGACTCCGAGCGGGCCCGCACGCCTGCGGTCGCCCGCCCGGCCGGCGCCCATTCGGCCTCGTCATGGGACATGGCCGCGAGGACGTCGGGATCGGCGACGATCCGGTCGCCGGGCAGGGCCCGGCCCAGAGCCTCGAGCAGCCGGCCCGCGTCCACCTCGCCCGCTCCGCTCATGCGCTGCACTGACTCCACAGCACGACCCTAAGCGCCCGCCGGGGCTCGCCGTCCGCTCAGGGTCGCGAGGCCTGCCTGCCACGTTCGGGGTTCGTAAGAACTTAATGCGCGCATTACCCGTCCTGGCCACGACGGCACTTCTACCGTGAGTACTGCACGTGCCCTTGGGAGCGGATATCGCCAGGAGCGGATTACCTCACGGAGCGGGTTACCTCTTGGAGCGGGCCACCTCAAGAAGGGCCAGAACGTGTTCCACCAAGGGAATCTCGCACGCCGCGCCGCAACGGTAGGCGCCGCCTTGACCCTGGCGGTGGCCGGACTGCTCGCCGGGAGCCCCGGCACCGCCGCGGCAGCACTCTCAGGTCCCGTCACCCTCTCGACTCCGGCCACACTGGCCGACGCGGGTGCGGTCCCGGCTACCGCCACCCTCACCTACTCGTGCACCTGGCCGGCGGCACGGCCAGCCTCCCGGCGATCAGCGTGGCCGCCGTGCTGAGCGCGCCCGCCGCCGACACAGTCGGCACCGCCGCCACCGTCACCCTCACCACGCGTGCCGCGCCGTTCACGGTGCCTGCGGGCACCACCGTGCCGGCATTCTCGCAGGTCACCGGGATGGGTACGGCACAGTCCACCGGCATGACGGCGGCCAGCGTGCCGCTGAGCGGCCAGAGTGCGACGCTGGCCGCCGGGAGCGCGGCCCAGATCCCGGTGGTCACGGTCTCGGGCACCGCGACCCCCTCCAGCGCGGGGACCGCGTCGGTGCACGCACCGCCCACGCTCACGCTGACCCCCCTCGGCGCGGCGGGCCTGATGCTCAACTGCGCGCTCATCACCACGACGGCGCTCACCGTGCAGATCACGGTCACCCAGCCCGCGGTGACCCCGACCGCGTTCACCGCGCCCACCTATACCTGCACCATCACTTCGGGAGCCCACTCGGTGAACCGGAGGGCCCGGATCCCGATCAAGCTCCGCGACACCGGGCCGAGCACGGTGGGCTCGACGGACACCGTGACGCTCTCGTCGCCCGGTACCGCCCTGGGCGGCCCGTTCCCGGCAGGCACCTCCACGGTCGGATTCAGCGGCGCACTTCCGGTCATGGGCGCGCAGACCGACAGCGTCCCGCTCACCGGAACCATGACGGACAGCGGCAACGGCGTGTTCAGCATGAGCGGCGGCTGATGCTGAACGCAGCCGGGGTGGACCATATCCTGCCGCCGCCCCGGTTCACCGTCACCATCCGCGCCGCTGGGGTCGTCTCGGTCGTGGTGACGTGCGTCCTGGTCACCACCATGACCGCGACGATGCCGTCGTCCGTCGCGGTGCAGGTGACCCAGGCCGCAGGCACGGCCATCGTCCCGTTCATGGCCGGGGCCACCCCGAGCGGGGCACCCAATACCGGCGGGGGCGGCAGCCTGCACCATGCCAGTGACCTCACCGGGCTCGCCGTGGGCGGGGCCGTCGTGCTGGCGGGCCTGGGGATCATGCTCGCCGGGATGCGCCGCCGCCGGCGGCACTCTCCCGCCTGACCCGGCGCGGGCGGCCCGCGCAGGCCAGGACGCTGCGCCCGCCGGCCTCGCCGGCCCCGACCAAACCGGAGGTGAGTCACCGCATGGTCTTCTCCCGCCGCTCCCGGCGATACCGGGCCCACTGGTCCACCCGCACCTACTACGAGGGAGGACGTGACCGCCGCCGCCGGGCGCCCCTGATCGTCCTGGGCGCCGGCGTAGCCGCTGGTGGGGCGCTGGTGGCCATCCATGCCCTGGCCGGCGGCGGCTCCCTCACGGGCGCCGCCCTGGAGATTCCCGCCGCCGTGGGCACGTCCGCCCCACTGCCGGTGACTGCCCCCACCGCCGCGCCGCTGGCCCGGTCGGTCCCGGTGCGGATCGAGATCCCGGCCCTGCACGTGTCCGCCCCGGTCATGCGGCTCGGCGTAGCGGCCAACGGCGCCGTCCAGGTGCCGCCGCTGGAGAATCACAACCTGACCGGCTGGTACGACCGCGGCGTCACGCCCGGCCAGCGCGGCTCCTCGGTCATCCTGGGCCACGTTGACTCGTTCACCGGCGTGTCGGTGTTCTTCGCCATCAAGACGCTGCACCCGGGGAACCAGATCGACGTCGTCCGGGCCAACGGGTCCACCGCGGTCTTCGCCGTGGATGGCGTGCAGAAGCTCGTCAAGTCAGCGTTCCCGACCTCTGAGGTCTACGGCAACGTCAGCTTCCCCAGCCTGCGCCTGGTCACCTGCGGCGGCCCGTTCGACACCGCGACCCGCCAGTACCTGGACAACATCGTCGTCTACGCCCACCTGGCCAAGAGCCCGTTGTAGGCACGTGGCCCAGGGTCAGGCGCCCGTGGTCAGGGTGCGCGTGGTCAGGGTGGCGTGGTCAGGTAGCCGTGGTCAGGGTGGCCGTGGTCAGGCAGCCGGGCCGTTCCCGGTCGCCGTGGGAGCCGGGCCCGCCGGGGCGGCTGCGCCCGCCGGTGCCGCCGCGCCCGCCGTGGCGGGTACCGGTGCGGGGAGGCTTCCGGCCCGGCTCCGGAGGCGCTGCGGCATGAACATCCACCCGCCCACCATGAGCAGCGCCACCACGAACGCGCAGTAGATCCAGAAGGCCGGGGTGACTCCCGCGCTGATGGTGAGCCCGAGGCGCGCGGCCTGCGCCGGGGAGACCCCGAAGTCGGCTGCGGACACCGGCTCGCTGACCTGGACGAGGGCGGAGATCGCCTGGGCGGCCATGGGGATGGCGGCCCCGGCGAGCAGCACCGCACCCAGCCGGACCGGGCGCCACAAGGCAGCGAGGGCCACGACCACGACGAGGGTGACCATGACCGCCACGTCGCCGACGATGACCGGGCCCGGGTTCGCGAAGCATTTCCCGCGGTGAGGGAGTTAGCCAGCCCGGCCGCCGTGCGCAGCGTGTAGCTGTCCCACGACGGGGCGAACGAGATCGCGGCCCCGAGCGCGGCGAGCACCGCGATGACCAGCGTCACCAGCGGTCCGCGCTGGCGGGCCTCCAGCTTGCGGGGCCCATCAGGCGACCGGAGGCGGAACGCCAGCACGGAGCCGGCCGTGCAGGCCAGCCAGCCCGCGAGCCCCAGCACCAGCCCAGCGCCCAGCAGGTGGGCACCGCCGGAGAGCACCGTGCCGAGGTCGGAAAAGAAGAAGCCGAAGGTGACGATGCTCATGCCCAGCGCGAGGAGGGCGCCCATCCGCTGCCGGATCCCGCCGGACACGATGAGCACCGCGCTGGCCGCCCACACCGCCAGGTAGATCACGTGCGGCACCAGCTCGGGCGGCTCGTGGGCGAGGCTTCCGCCCGACAGGTAGCTCGGGAACAGGCTGGCCAGCCCGCACACCACTCCGGTCGCCAGCAGGATGGCGGCGCTGAGCGGCCCGGCGGAGCGCAGACCCGACCAGCGGGCACCGGCCGACCCGGTGGAATCGCCTGCCCGCCAGGAGGGGCCGGCCGCCGGCCGCCAGGAGCCGGGAGCGGGCGGCGGGCCGGCGGCAGGGTCAGCCGGGGGCCCGAAATGGACGATGGTGCCAGGCGCCTCGACCGCGTTGAACCGGGACCAGGCCGCGGACCAGCCCGCGGGAGTCTCCGGCCATTGCTCCAGGGGCCGGTCCGGCGGGCCGCCCACAGGCCAGATCGCGTAGCCGAGCGGACCCCGCCCCAGCTGGTAACCCGCTCCCCGATACCAGATCACGCTCTCCCGCACCGAATCCCAGCCTTCCTGCTCCGCTCCCGGGCGCTTCCGTTCTGGACCACGTTAGGAACCGGACCTGAACGTCGGCTGGGCGGCCGGTGAGCCCTTCCTGACCGTGAGCGCGGCAACGGCCCGGCCCGGCTAGCACTGGGCCCGGCTAGCCGGCAGGCCCGACCGGCTGGGGCTGTTCGGTAGCGGGCACGATGGACGCGGTGCACTCCGGGCAGCGGCGCGCCGCGACGGGGATGCTCATGGTGCACTCGGGGCAGTTCCGCTCGATCGCGGCCTGGTTGCGGTCGAACAGCTTCAAGGCGCGGCTCACCGGCACCACGACCACGAAGTACACCACCGCCGCGGAGATGGCGAAGGAGAGCACCTCGGTCAGGAAGGCGCCGTAGGTGAAGCGCGACCCGTGGAACGTGAAGACCATGCTGTTGAAGTTCGGCTTCCCGCCGATCAGCGCCAGCAACGGGCTGATGAACGACTGGACAAACTGTTTCACCAGGCTGCTGAACTGCGCGCCGATCACCACCGCGACCGCCAGGTTGACCAGGTTTCCGCGCAGGATGAAGTTCTTGAAGCCACTCATGCGCCCTGGATTTCCCTCGTATCGGAGGGTTATTCGCGTCCACCCCGACCGTCCGCGGGCCCCCGGAACAGGACGGCACGATCATGGGCCGCGGCCCGGGAGGGTCCGGGCCCAGCTGACGGCTGTCTCGCCCGGGCGCGGCTCCCGGACGGCTGCGGCCGGTTCCGCGCGGGCGGCGGGAACGGGACACCAACAGCCCGCATGATCACGGCGAGCAGGATGAGCGCGGTCGCCCCGAGGGACAGCGCAAAGCCCAGGCGGAACCCGGGCGGCCGGTAGCTCCAGGTCACGACGCCCGGCCCGGCCGGCACGTCGACGGCCTGGACGAGGCCGTCCCGGCGCACGGCCAGGGTGGCGGCGCGGCCGCGGCGGGGATGCCAGGTGGCGCTCCACCCGGCCGTGGCCGCCACCGAGCGGATGACCCGGACACCGTGCGGGGAGAAGACGGCGGCCGCGGCGGGGGCGGCCGCGGACCCGGCGACTCTCCGCACCGACGCGCCCCGGGCCGGCCGGCCGGGGATGGCCTGGAGGCGGAAGGGGCCGCTGGCGAAGTGGTCCACGAACACCGCGAGCGAGCCGTCGCGGCCGGCGTATCCCCACCTCGGCGGGATCAGGGCGTCCTGCAGCTGCCCGTCGGCCACGAACACCCGCCCGTCGGTATCGGTGACCGAGGCCGGGCCGAGCCGGTCCGGCTGGCCGCCCGCCTGGGCGACCACGGCAACGCTGGTCAGTGCCCGGGGCAGGCTGATCGCCAGCCGCGCGGGACCCGCCGCGGCCGCAGCGAACCAGCGGGTGGTGCCGTCTGAGGTGAGCAGCCCGATCCGGGTGCCCTCGGCCGCGTCCTGCCGGGCGTCCGAGTCCGGCACCTCGAGCCGGGTCACACCGAGGGGTTCCGCGAAATACCAGGTGGCCTGGTGGCGCGCGGCCACGTCGCGATGGCCGGTGCCCGGTGACCCGGGGGACGCCGCGGCTCTCCCGGCCGCGGCTGTCCCGGACCTGGTGGTCAGGTAGGCGGGCACCGTAAGCAGGACCGACGTGTCGAGCTGGTCGAGGACCCCGGTGCGGACGGCCCGGGGATCGAGTACATCCTGCCCGTCGCCGGTCGCCCGATGGGACCCGGTGGCCGAGGCGTAGAAGCCCGAGACGAGCGAGGAGTACCCCTGGATCGACGGCGTGCGGGTAATGACGTTGAGGTCAGGCGCGCCGAGCCGGGACAGATCCGGCTGGTCGAGCTGGTCCGGGTCGTAGACCGCGAAACGCCCGGGATACCCCAGGTCCGCGATGGGCCTCGCCCGGGGAGTCTGGGCCGCGGGAGTCCGGGCCGCGGTCCGGGCCGGCGGCCCGGGCCGCCGCCCCGGCGGTGGCCCCGGTCCCGGAAGCACTGCTGCCCATGCCGGGCAGGACCGCGACCACGCCGAGAAGCGTGAACACGACCAGGTCGGCCAGCACGAAGCTGGCCAGCCACCGCGAGCGAACCGCCGGCCGGAGGCGGCGGCCGGCGACCACGAACGCGATGGCCCCCACGGCGATCAGCAGCGTACGGGACGAGCCACGGCTTGAGGAGGCCGTCGAGGCTGGTGGCGCCCGGGCTGACCCGCAGCCAGCGCAGCAGGCCTGCGCCCCAGCACAGGCCGAGAGTGACGACGGCGAGCACGGCCAGCGGCGGCAGCAGGGCCAGGACCGTCTCCAGATCGGGCCCGCGGCGCCCGCGGAGCCGCAGGAACCGGCGATTGCCCGCACGGAACGGCTGGTCGGCCCAGTACGCGAGGAGCACGGCCAGCGCCAGGTCCGCGATGAGGATGTTCCGGCTCTGCAGTCGCTGGCTGCTGAACAGCGGCAGGTGGACGAGCAGGCTCCCGGCCGGGGTGTTGCCGCCGAGCGCGAGCACGATCCCGGCCAGCGCCATGACGTGCCACACGAGCCACTCGGGGGGCCTGGGCCGCAGCCGGACCCGGCCGAGCAGGGCGGCCGCGGCGACCAGGGGCAGGATCCCGACGTAGCCCGTGACCTCGGCCAGGTTGTAGTTCGCGAGGAAGGCTGGCTGCCCGAACGAGCCGGAGCCGCCCAGCAGGTCTGGCACCAGCATCAGCAGCAGCCAGCGGTGCGGGAGCGAGCCCGAGTTGAACAGGCGCCACAGAGCTCACGCCCCGCTGGGACGAGCCGACGACGGCCAGGCCGGGCAGCCACTGAACCGCCCCGAGGCAGACGCCCAGCGCCAGCCCGGCCGCGACCGAGAGGGCCGCCGGCCGCCGAAGCGGCGCCCGAGGCGGGCGATCTGCCAGGCCGCGTACAGGAGCACGATCAGCCCGGCGTCGTCGATGGCCCGCGGCTCGCCCGCGAGGATCGTCAGGCCGAACGTCCCGGCCAGGATCCCGGTCCAGGCCAGCCGGGAAGGCATCCGGCGCGGCTGGGAAAGCCGGAGGACGCACAGCAGCTGGACGGGCACCCAGCTCATGCCCGCCACCAGCCCGAAGTGCGCCACCTGGGCCGACATGGCTCCCGCGAAGGCGAACGACAGCGCACCGAGCAGGCTCGGCAGCGCACGCCAGGCGCAGGGCGCGCAGGAAAGCGAACATCCCGAGCCCGGCGATCGCCCAGGTGAGGATCATGTTCAGGGTCCACGCCGCTACTGGCGGCGCGACGGCGAACAGGAACGTGAACGGGTAGGCGGCCCCGGCGTTCCAGCCGGCCAGCAACGGGGCGCCGCTCCAGATGTAGGGGTCGTAGAGCGGCAAATGGCCGCTGCGGATCTCCTGCCCGGCGAGCACGCGCAGCGGGAAGTTCTGCGTCAGGTCGTCACCGGGCAGGACCGGGTGGCCGAGCAGCGCGGGGACGCCGTAGACGAGGACGGGCAGCACGAGGAGCAGGAGGATGGCCGTGGCCTCGCCCGGCCAGCGCCGGCCCGGCGGCGTGCCGCGCACGGGAAACGCTCTCGTTGCAGATATGAGTGACAGCGCGGGGCCCCATCAATGAGCGACTCTGGCGGCCAGAAGCTGCCAGGCTACCGGGGAAGATCTCGCTGACCTGCTGGGCCCCGCTAACTCTCAGGAAACTGGGAGCCGCCGACGTCCGCCTGGCCGTGCGCGACCAGCCAGGCCAGGGCCTCGTGCAGGGCATCGAGCGTGCTGTAGCGCGGCGCGTAGCCGAGCACCTCGCGGGCCCGGGCGATGCTCGCGGTGATGCTGCGCATCGTGTGCTCGCGGGTGGCCTCCGCGTGCTCGGGAGCGGTCCGGCGCTCGAACTCGGCCCAGTCCACGAAGTCCAGCACCGGCTCGCGGCCGAACCACCGGGCGACCCCGGCCGCGAGGCCCGCAGCGTCATGGCCTGCTCGGACACCACGTGGAAGCTGGCCCCGATGGCTGCGGGCCGGGTCAGCGCCCGCTCGAAGGCCTGGGCCACATCGTCGGCGTGCACGTGATGCAGGACGCCCAGCCCATGATCGGGTAGCGCGAGCGGCTGGCCGGTGGCCAGGTGCGTCCAGACGCCCGGGTCCAGGTTGCCGGCCGGGGTGATCACCGGCCAGCCGGGCCCGCTGATGTGACCCGGGTGCAGCACCACGGCGGGGACTCCGCCCGCCAGCGTCTCGCGGTGCAGCAGCGCCTCGATCTCCGCCTTGCCCGTGCCGTAGTCGCCGTACGCGGTGCGCGGCTCGTCCTCGGTGACCGGCACCCGCAGCGCGGGGCCGTGCACCCAGATCGTCCCGCAGTGCAGCAGCAGCGGGCGGGACGGGCGCAGCGCCTCGACGAGCTGGCGCGCCGAGGCCGCGGTGAAGCAGACCAGGTCGATGACCACGTCGGGGTGCAGCGCCGCGATCCGCCCGCCGAAGGTCCCCGCGGCGTCTTCGGCGTCCCGGTCCACCGCGACCCGGGTGACCCGATCCCACTCCGGGGCCGGGTGGTAGGGGTCGCGCTTGCCCCGGCTCAGGGCGATCACCTCGTGACCGCCCCGCACCAGCCGCGGCACCAGGTAGGTGCCGATGTGCCCGGTTGCGCCGATGACCACTACGCGACTCATCCCAGATCCTCTCTTTGCGTCCTACCGCTCCTGGAGCCGGTCGGCCAGGTCCCGGGCGATCTGCGCCTTCGCTGTCGGCTCGGTGTCCATCAGCCACCGGAAGTCGTCGCTGGTGAGCCTCAGGAGCTGCCCGGGCTCGGCGCAGACCACGGTGGCCAGGCGAGTGTAGCCGGAGCCGCCGCCCCAGTCCCGCGCGGCGAGCTCGCCGAAGTGATCCCCGGGCCGAGGGTGCGGATGGCCCGCAGCGTCGCCCCACCGCGCCGATGTCGTCCTCGCCGTAGCCCTGGTGGCAGCACGAAAGCCCTGGTGCTAGCACGATTGAAGGGCTGGCGGCGCGGCCGTACCGTCGGAGCAGCCGGGTGGAGGGTGACTGGTGGGGCGGTTCTTCCGGGTCATCCGCGCGCTCGTCGGCGATCCGGCCATGGCCCGCCTCATGACCGCGTTCGTGGCGTTCGTGGTGGCCGAATACGCCGTGTGGATCGGCATGCTGGTCTACGCGTTCGGCCACGGCGGGGCCACGGCCGCCGGACTGGTCGCGTTCGCCCAGCTGGCACCGGGGATCGTCCTCGCGCCGGTGCTGTCTGCCCTGGCCGACCGCCGGTCGCCGACCCAGCTGCTGGCGGGTGGCTATGTGGTGCAGGCGCTGGGCATGGCCGGTGTCGCGGTAAGCCTCTGGACGGGCGGGCCACCGCTGGTGGCCTACGGCCTGGCCGTGCTGGCCAGCACGGCGATGACCACGACCCGGCCGGCGCTGTTCGCCATGCTGCCTGCGCTGGCTCGCGACGCTGGGCAGCTCACCGCGGCGAATGTGGTGGCCGGCTGGGCCGAGAACCTGGGCGTGGTCCTGTCCGCACTGGCCGCGTCGCTGTTCCTGGGGCTCGGGCAGATCGGCACGCTTTTCGCGGTGTGTGCCGTTCTGGTGGCGGGCGGCGCGGCGCTCGGTCGCGCCGGTACGGGTCACCGGGATCGCGCTGGCGGACGCGGGCCGACCGCCGTCCCGTTTCACCACGCTGCTCGAAGGCGCGCGGGAGGTCACCGGGCGGTCGCGACCACGGCTGCTGGTGAGCCTGCTCACCGTCCAGTACGTGGTGGTCGGCTCGCTCGACGTGCTGTTCGTGGTGCTAGCCATCCAGGTGCTGGGCCGGGGCCAGGTGTGGGTCGGCTACCTCAACATCGCGTACGGGGCGGGCGCGGTGGCCGCCGGCCTGCTCACCGCCCACCTGCTCGGGCGGCGGCTCGGCCGGGCCCTGGTGGCCTCCCTGCTCGCCCTCAGCGCGGGCCTGATCCTCACCGCCTTCACCAGCGCTCTGGGCCTGGTGGTCACGCTCATCGCGGTGGCCGGCGGCGGCCGGGCGGTTCTGGCCGTGTCCGCGAACACCCTGCTCCAGCGGGTGGTGCCCGCGCAGCTGGTCGGTCGGGTGTTCGGGATCGTCGAAGGGCTGTCCATGGCCGGCCTGGCGGCGGGCTCGCTGCTCACCCCGCTGCTCGTGGGGTTCGGCGGGGCGCGGCTCGCGCTGATCGCCGTCGGGGCCTTGCTGCCGGTCACCGCGGCCTGCGGGCCGCGGACCCTGCGCCGGGTGGACCAGGGCCGGGCCGTGCCCGTGACCGAGGTGGCGCTGCTGCGGTCGCTGCCGCACTTCGCGGATCTGCCCGGCCCGGCGCTGGAAACCCTGGCCGGCGCGCTGGAGCGGATCGACGCGGTCCCGGGCCAGGTGCTCATCCGGCAGGGCGGGGACGGGGACCGGTTCTACGCCATCGCCGACGGCCAGGTCTCGGTTTCCGTGGACGGGCGGCCCCGCGGCGTCCGGGGCCGCGGCACCGGCCTGGGCGAGATCGCGCTGCTCCGGCGGGTACCACGGACCGCGACGGTCACCGCGGTGGGCCCCGCCACTCTGTTCGCCCTGGACGCCGACACATTCCTCGCCGCGGTCAGCGGGCACGCGCCGACCCGGCGGCACGCCGACCAGGTCGCCTCCCGGTGGGTGATCGCGGACACCGGAGAGTAGGCCGCAGCGGCGGCCGGCCTTGCCATCGCCGGCGCCGTGCA
Source organism: uncultured Actinomycetes bacterium (assembly GCA_963742055.1). Taxonomy (GTDB): domain Bacteria; phylum Actinomycetota; class Actinomycetes; order Streptosporangiales; family Streptosporangiaceae; genus RYN-230. The sequence continues at coordinate 19,754 of CAVUKT010000004.1, forward strand.
CCTTTCTTTGCCTGCAGCGGTGATCGGACGGCCGGGTTCGCGCGTCCTATCCGTATAGGCCAGGTAAACCAGGCTCCCCGCACGTCTAGAGAAACGCCAAGACACCTGGGCCGTGCACTCAGGCCGTTCAGGCATGACCGCCGTTCGGCCGGGACATTGGTGTGCCGGGGGGCTGGCCGGCGATTGTTCAGCACGCCGGGGGACAGGACGTGGAGACCCGTCATGAATAGTCATACGTCGGCGCCGGCAGAGGCCCCGGCGGGCACGCTCATCGCCGGGCGGACCGTCGCGCACCGGGAGGACCGGCCCACCAGGTGGCGCGTGCCTAGCGGGTGGCCGCTGCTCCCGGTGCTGATCGTCCAGGCGCTGCTGTCACTCCGGCTGGTCCGGGCCGACACGGCCTACCAGGATGAGGGGCTGTACCTGTGGGCCGGGCACCTGCAGTGGGCGAACTGGCTGCACGGCACGGCCATCCCGCCGTTTCCCTATTACTTCTCCGGCGCGCCGGTGATCTACCCGCCGCTCGGCGCGCTCGCCGACCACGTGGGCGGCCTGGCCGGGGCCCGGGTCCTGTCCCTGGTCTTCATGCTCGGCGGCGACCACATTGCTGTGGAGCGCGGCCCGGCGGCAGTACGGGCGGCGGGCCGCGTTCTTCGCCGCGGCGCTGTTCGCCGTGCTGGGCCCCACCCTGCACCTGGGCGCGTTCGCCACGTACGACGCCCTGTCGCTGTTCTTCGTCGCGCTGGCGGCGTGGTGCGTGCTGCGCGTCGGGGACCGGGGGGAGGCGCCGGGCCGCATGATCGCGGCGGGCGCCGCCCTGGCCCTGGCCAACGCCACGTCCTACTCCACGATCCTGTTTGACGTCCTGGTGCTCGTGCTGGCGGCGCTGGCCGCGTTCCCGGCCGTGGGTGGCCGGATCGCGCTGCGGCGGGTGGCCATCCTGCTGACCACGGTGATCGCGCTCCTGAGCGCGGGGCTGCTGATCGGCGGGAGCAGCTATCTCAGCGGGTTCAAGCGAACCATCCTGACCCCGGTGGCGCACACGAGCTCGCCCCTGTCCGTGCTGTCCAGCTCCTGGTACTGGGCGGGCCTGCTGGTCATCCTGGCCGTGGCGGGCGTCGTCTTCAGCGCGGTGCGGCGGGAGGGACGGGCCCAGACCTGGCTGCTCGCGGTCCTGGCCGCCGCCGCGATCCTCGGGCCGGCCGAGCAGGCCTGGCTGCACACCGCCGCGCTGCTGAACGAGCACGTGGGCGTGGGCGCCTGGTTCGCGGCCATCGCCGCGGGCTACGCCGTCGACCGGTTCATCGCCGCCGCACCGGCCGGGCGGCAGCAGGCGTTCACCAGCGCGACCTGCGTGATCGCGCTGGTCTTCCCGGTGTACCTGGGCGCGGTGCAGTCCTGGTCGTTCGCGACCAGCTGGCCCAACGCGAAAGCCTTCATCGCGGTCTTCCGCCCGCTGGCCGACTCCGGCCACGGGCGGCTGCTGGTGGAGGACCCTCGATCGCCAAGTACTACCTGCCGTCCGGGCAGAGTGGCGGCGCTGGTCCAGCACCCGCAACATCGTCCTGCCCTCCGGGGCCAGCACCGGGAACCCGACCGCCACGGCAGGCATCGTCGCAGCGGGCAACGCCAGGACCTTCGCCAACTACATCGCCCAGGGCTACTTCTCCTACGTGGCCCTCAACTTCACCGACACCACCGCGCTGGACCACGGCCTGGCCACCGTGCTGCACCGCAACCCGCACTACCACACCATCGAGGTCGTTCCCTACGGCATCGAGGTCCCGCCGCTCGGCCAGGGCACCTATGTGATCTGGAAATACGAGGCGCACCCCACCCGCTAGAACTCACCGCGACCACCTACCGGCGTTGCAGGGCCGCTGCCCGGACGGCAGCTGACCCGCCGCTGCGCAGCTGCCGGTGACCGCCCCGGGCCACCGGGCCGTCAGTCGTGCAGAACGTCGGTGTGGTGGCAGAAATGCACCCGGTCGGCCCCCAGCCCGTGCATCCGCGCCAGCGAATCCTGCCACGCGGCCAGGTCGGCGGCCTGGCCGTCCGGCAGGCCCGAGCCGCCCGGGCCGGGCCGCTCGCGGTACTGCCGCGGGTGTACGCGGCGTCGCCGATCAGGAGGTCGGCCGAGCCGTCGCCGGTGCGGACGACGACGGACTGATGGCCGGCCGTATGGCCCGGCGTGCTGATGACCGACACCCCCGGCAGGATCTCGGCGTCGCCGTCCAGCAGTTCGAACGACGCGTCCATGAAGCCCAGCCAGTCGCACAGCTGCGGTGCCTCGCGCTGCGCGCGGGCCAGCTCGGCCCGCTGCACGTACACCGGGGCGTGCGCGAAGACCGCGTTCTGGCCGCAGTGATCGAAGTGCAGGTGCGTATTGATCACCAGGCCGATATCGGCCGGGCTCATCCCGATCCCGGCCAGCGCGTCGGCGGCGGTGCGGTTGACCACGCGCCAGTCACTCAGCAGATCATCCGGGCCACCAACGCCAGTATCGACCAGGGCGGCCCCGCCGGGGTGGATGATGACGAAGCCGTGCACGGGCCATTCCGCGCCGTCGGGCCCGCGCAGGGCGGCCAGGTGCAGCCGCCGGATCTCCAGGGTCATCCGGTCTCCAGGGTGGTGAGCACCAGGCCGGCCACGGCCGCCATCCCGTCCGCGTTGGGATGGTACGGCGCGCCGCCGCGCAGCGACAGGTGGAAACGCCGTGTCCAGGGTGCGGCCGACCAGGCGTGATGATCGGCTGACATCGCCGAGGCCGCCACGTACTCGACGCCGGCCGCCTCCGCCGCGGCCCGGGTGGTGGCCGCGAGCCGGGCCGCGATGGCGCGCCCCCAGTCCGCGATCCCGGCGGGCGGCGGCGGCCCGGCATCATCACCTTCTGGCGGCAGGATCGTCAGGTAGTCGACGAAGAGCACCCGGCAGGCTGGGGCCCGGTCCCGCACACCGCGGGCGATCGCCTGGAGGTTGCGCCCGAGTCCCGCGAACCGCTCGTCCGTCGCGGCGGGATCCCCGAATCCGGCGACGCGGGCCCTGGCCGGCGGCAGCGCACCCAGCGGCCCGGGCAGGCTGGCGAGCGTGAGCCGGGGCAGATAGCCGACGTCGTTGCCGCCCCCGGTGAGGGTGACCAGGCGCGTGGCCGGGGTGATCGCGTCGAGCTGGGCGGCCTGCCCGCGGGCGGAGGGCCGCAGGATGTCGTCCGTGGTCGCGCCGGAGTAGGTCACGTCCCGCAGGTCCAGGGCCAGCGTGCGGGCCACCAGGTGGGCGTAGTTGCTGGCTGACCGGCCCGCGCGGCGCGGGCTCCCGGGCGCCCGGGGCGTGAGGCCCGGCCCGGCGCCGAACGAACTGCCCATCGCCACGTACTGGCTCCCGGCCGGGATCGGTGTCATCCGGTCCTCCTCTGTCCGCACCCATCGTCCCTGAAAGCTTTCCTTGGTGGTTCCTGCGGGGGATGCGTGCTGCTGGCCGTCACCCCGATCGGGCCCCTAGTTATGCCTGACCCTGCCTTAGCGAAGGGCGATGCCCCGCCAGACGTGCTTGAACTTCTCACCGGTTTCATCGCGGGTGATCTCGACTGGATCGAGCCGCAGCTCCGTCCAGCCCTGGAGGAGCTCGCGCAGGTAGGTCTCGGAGAAGAAGTGCATGGTCTGGCCGGTCTCCTCCAGCACGAAGTCTTGTTCAAGCTCGCGTGCCACTGGCCGCCAGCGAGCCCGCAGCGGGCGGTCCTCGACCGCGTTGACGTGGAACAAGAACAGACCGCACGGTCGTACCAGGCGCCTGATCTCGGCGAAGACCGGGCGGGTGACGCGGTCGGGGAACATGTGCAAGGCGACGTTGGACATCACTGCGTCGAAGCTGCTGTCCGAGAAGGGCAGCGGCATGGCCATGTCGGCGACGAGGAACCTGACGCCCGGGCCGAACCTGGCGCTGGCCCGCTCGATGGCCTCGGCTGACAGGTCGATCGCCGTGACCGAGTAGCCTTCGCGGGCCAGGCGGCCGGCGTCGTTCCCGGTCCCACACCCGAGCTCGAGGATGGTGCGGATGCCCGCCTGCCGCAGCGGCGCCAGGAACGGCGTGGTCCACAGGCCTTCCCAGTCGAGATCGTCCCCGCTCTGGCGCAGTCCGCGGAAGTACTGATCCCAGAACCCGGCGCCCGCGTAGGCCACGCCGCCATGCTAACGCTGGCCGGCCGCCGCGCCGTCCGCCATGATCCCGGTCAATTTCTGAGCCCTTGCACCAGTTATTGACCGGGGATCATGAAAGTCGGCGTGGGCGCGCCGGGGGCGCGCTACCGTCCTCGGGTAATTCCGGAATGGGACGGGAAGCGGGGGTGGCCCGATGGGCCAGCAGCGTGGACGAGGCCCCCTCACGGGCCGGGGAATTGTGGCTCACGGGACTAGCCTGGCCGGGGCGGCGATGGGCCTGGCCGTGATCGGCGCCCTGGCTGGCTGCGGCAGTTCCGCGCCCGCCAGCGGGAGCTCTTCAACCGCCACAGCAAGCACGGCGGCCACGTCATCGGCCTCGGCGGCGACGTCCACTTCCGCCACCGCGTCCGCGGTCGCCGCGGCGTTCGTGCCCATTGTGGAGCCGTTCGACCCGGGGCATCCGGCCAAGACAAGCCGGCCCCCGGCAGCTGCGGCGGCCAGTCCACCACCCTGGCCATCGAGCAGTGCTACGAGGCCAGGACCGAGAACGCCGACGCGGCTATCGACGCCGTCCAGATGGCCAGCTACCAGAGTGGGTCGCAGACCCAGCGGGCGGCGATCCTCGCGGACGACGGCGCGTGGCTGGCGGCCCGCCAGCCGGTGTGCGCCAAGGCCTTCCATTCCGGCGGGACCATCGACGGGGTCAACGTGGCCGGCTGCCTGCTCGCCGAGAGCGCCGCCCGGCTGGACGCAGTGAAGGGGGCCACTCCCCCGGAGGCGAAGCTCGAGTCCACGGACAACACCGATCCCAGCGCCCTGTCCTGGTACACCACGCCGGAGGGTTCACGCATCGCCATGATCGACACCCAGGGCGACAGCACCGGCGGGGTGATCATTGCCTGGGTGATCATCGGCGGCGCAAAGGGGTTCCTCGTCAACCCGGCCCAGTTCTCCTACGTGGATGGGTCCTTCACCGACCCGGGCAAAGTCCAGGCCCCCAACCCCAGCGGGCATCTGGTGCCGCCGCACGCCGAGTACCAGTTCGACATCGACTACAGCCATCTGACTGCTGACCCGGGCCACGGCCAGGGGGGCTGGGTCTACGCGCCGGGCACACCCGTAGCGATCTGGCGCTCGAGCGGCAGGCTGGCCACGCCGACCGGCGCGACGCGCCGCCGCCCGCCTTGATCGTGAGGGGGCCTGACGCTACCGGGCGGCCAGCGGCACGCAGGCCGGGGTGACGCGTTCGCGCCGGGCCAAGGGCAGTCCGACCTGGATGGTCAGGCAGTCCGCGTCGCGCCGGGTGCGCGCCGCGGCCCAGTGACCAGCGATCATGGCCGAGCACCTGGCGGTTACCCGGCAGCACATCCATGCTGAGCGACGTCACGCCGCGGGCCTGGGCCTGGCGGAGCAGCGTGCGCACCAGGGCCGAGCCCACACCCTGGCCCTGCCAGGCGTCCGCCACCACCACGCCGATCTCGGTCAGGGATTCGCCTGCGGCGGCCCGGTCGGCGGCCATGGCGTGCCCGATGATGACGCCGCCGTGCGTGGCGACCAGGACGTCGGCGCGGCCTGCCTGGCCTGCCGGACTGGACGGCCCGGACTGGCCGCACGCCCGGCGGACCAGGGCCGGGGTAGGCCGGATCGGCGCGAAGAACCTCTGGACGCGGGTCCGGGTGGAAAGCCCGGCGAAGAAGCCGGTGAGCGCGGCCAGGTCTGCGGGGTCGGGCGGCCGGATCGTGATGGCCACGCGGGCCGGAGCCTGGTGTACCTGGGTTCGGTTCACAGACTCAGCATGGCCGCCAGTTGCTGAGTCTGTCAACCAGATTTAGCCTGGGCCCATGGAACGCACCTGGATCATGGACTACGACACCGCCAACTGCGCGATCGGCCAGGCGGTGGCGATCATCGGCGAGCGGGCGACGTTCCTCGTGCTGCGCGAGGCGTTCAACGGCGTCCGCCGGTTCGCGGACATGCAGCGCCGCACCGGGATCCCCCGGCAGGTGCTGAGCGACCGGCTGGCCCGCCTGGTACAAGAAGGACTGCTGCGCAAGGTGCCGTATCAGGACAGCGGCCAGCGCAGGCGGGACGAGTACCGCCTCACCGGGAAGGGCCTGGACCTGTACCCCGTGCTGGTCGGGCTGATGGAGTGGGGCGACAAGCACGCGGCCGGGCCGGACGGCCCGCCTGTCCTGCTCCGCCACCGCGACTGCGGGGAGCCGGTGCAGTTGCAGCTGTCCTGCCAGGCGGGGCATGTGCTGGAGTCCGCGCGTGAGGTCTCCCCCGTCCCCGGCCCGGGGGCCCGGAAGGTCGCGTGAGGGCGCTAGTGGTCGCCGGGCCGCACGCGCGCTGGGCGGCCATCCGGGTGGGCGCGTTGACCGCGCCGTATCCGGCGTAGTCCCCGAGGCGCTGGACGACCTCGATGAACAGGCGCGGGCCGAGCGGGGCGGTGTAGAAGTGAAAGAACTCCCCCCGGGCGTCCCGGTCGTAGAGCAGGCCTGAGTCCCGCAGCCGGGTGACGGCCCGCTCGTCCAGGTCGAGGCGGGCCTGCAGGTCCTCGTAGTAGTTCTCCGGAATCACCAGGAGCGGCGCGCCCGCGGCCCGCAGGGCGGCGCTTACGGCGAAGACGTCATCGCAGCTGAACGCCACGTGCTGGGCGGCCGGGCCGGCCCGGCCGCCCAGCGGCGGCATGTTCAGCGCGATCCGTACCCCGCCCGCGTACCCATCCGCCGCGGTCAGGACGCGGCTGCGGACCAGCCCTTGCGGGTCGGCGAGCTCCAGGTCCTCGCCCGGTTCCAGCCCCAGCACCGCCCGCAGGAAGAGGACCGAGTCGTCGAAACGGTCGAAGGGCGCAGCCAGGGCGACGTGATCGATCCCGGTCAGCCTGCCCGGCGCGGGCGCCGCCCGGATTCCGGCCCGGCCCGGGCTCCTGGTCCGGCCCGGGCGCGGCGGTGAAGTCGCCGAGCCATTCGTCATCGTTCTGGCAGAACAGCAGCGTGGTCCCGGCGGGGGTCCGGATCGAGGGCAGATCGGCCTCACCGCTGCCGCGCCGCCGCGGCAGGACCGGGAGCGAGGTACTGCTCGGCCCGGTCGGCGAGAGCGGCGCTGTCGGTGGTGCGCAGGCCCAGCGCGGTCAGCTGCGGGTCGCGGCGGAACTCGTCCGGGCCGGCGCTCCCGGCCGGGTCGGTGTTCAGGACGAGGTGCGCCGCACCGTGCCGCCACAAGATGGCGTTCTTGGTCCGGTGCCGGCCGGCCCGGGTGAAACCCAGCGCACGCAGCGTCTCGGCCAGGGCTGGCGCGTCCGCCGCCGCCGCGGCGATCTCCGCGAAGGCCAGGCCGGACCGGAGCGGAGCGGGCTGGCCCGCCACAGGCTGGGCCGCCGAGGACGGGACGGGGGCCGGGGGCGGCGCGAACAGCTCGACCGGCCCGGGCGGGCGCTGCCCCGGATCCCGGGAGGCGCGGGCCCCGCCGTGCTCCAGCCGCAGCCGGAGCGATTCCTCCAGGTACAGCAGGGAGCGCATCGCGTCCAGGGCCGTGGACTCCGGCTCGGCCTGGCGGAAGGTGTCGCTGAATACCTCCAGCGAGAGGGGCCCCCGATAACCGGCGGCCAGCACGTGCTCCACGAAACCCGGCAGGTCGAAGCCGCCCTGGCCCGGGAAGCAGCGATAGTGGCGGGACCACTGCAGCACGTCCATGGCCAGCACCGGCGCGTCAGCCAGCTGGAGGAAGAAGATCTTCTCCCCCGGCACCTGGCGGATCCCCGCGGGGTCCGAGCCGCGCGAGAGGATATGGAAACTGTCCAGGCACACACCGAGCGACGGATGGCCGGCCGCCCGGACGATCTCCCACGAGTGCTGGTACTCGCGGACATGCCTACCCCAGGCCAGTGCCTCGTAGGCGATCTTCAGGCCGCGCGCCGCGGCCCGTTCGGCCAGGGCGTGCAGGTGCTGGGCGGCCAGGGCGTCATCATCGATCGCGTCCGGGGAGACGTTGGAGCAGACCAGCATGGTGTCCGCGCCCAGGCGCTCCATGACGTCGAACTTGCGCTCGGCCCGCTTGAGGTTGGCCGCGAAGCGGTCGGGAGGCATCGCCTCGAAGTCACGGAAGGGCTGGTAGAGCTCGATCGTCAGGCCCAGGTCAGCGGCCTGCCACCGGATCTGCTCGGGTGGGAGCGGGGAGTTGACCAGGTCGCTCTCGAAGATCTCCACGCCGCGGAACCTGGCCTGCGCGATCGCGGCCAGTTTCTCGGGCAGCGTGCCGCTGACCGACACCGTGGCGATCGATTTGCGCATGAGGCATCCGCTCCTTGTATCGCGTGCGGTTCAGTCGTCCAGGCCGGCCCCGGAATGCCGGACCCGGGCGCCCGGCCCCCCGGGTCGCCCGGCGCAGCCCCCGGGCCGCGCCGGACGACCGGGCTGCCGGGCGTCAGGCCGCCGGGTAGTAGTACTTGGTGTCGGACGGATTGCCGGACTGGGCCGTGGTGACCAGGACGTTCGGCAGCAGCACCGAGGTCTTGATCAGAGAGGTGTGGCCGGTGAGGGCGTCGTGGGCATACTCCACGCCGAGCTGGCCTTCCCGGGCGGGCTGCTGGATGACCAGGGCGCTGATGGCGCCGGACTTGAGCAGGGCCACCGCGGACGGGTCCGCGTCGTAGCCCACCACGGTGAGCTTGCCGGTGTCCCCGATGGAGGACAGGGCCTGCGCGGCACCTTCCGCATTGGTCTCTGCCGCACCGAACAGCGCCTTGACCTGCGGGTGGGAGGTCATGACGGCCTTGGTGTCGGTCTCGGAGACGGTCTCGGGCTGGCCGGTGAACTGAGACGAGACGATGGAGATGCCGGGATAGTGGGCCAGCCCCTCCTTGAGGCCCTTGACCCGCTCGACCTGGGTGGTGGTGGTCCCGTCGATGCTGAACACGGCGACCTGGCCGTGCCCCTTGAGCCGCTTGGCGATCACGCTGGCCGCCGCTTCCCCGCCCTGGATGTTGTCCGAGCTGATCGCGCTGACCAGACCCGAGGTGTTGGCCAGGGCGGTGTCCACGGTCACCACCTTGACCCCGGCGTTCATGCAGGTCTGGATGGCGGGGCGGAGCGCGACCGGGTCGGTGGGCGCGATCAGCAGGATCTTGGGGTGCTTGGCGCACACCGCGTTCACGACCGGCGTCTGGGCGGCCGGGGTGAAGTCCGGCGATCCCTGGTACAGGAAGCTGTACCCCAGCTTGGCCGCCTCGGTCTTGGCCCCGCTCTCCAGCGCGTCGTAGAAGCCGACGCCGGTGGCGCCCGGGATGAAGGCCACCAGGCCGGCCCGCCGCCGGAGCTGGAGCCAGGGCTGGAACTGGAGCCGGTGCCAGAACCGGAACTGGAGCCGCAGCCGGCCAGCGCCGCCATGGCCAGCAGGGCGGCCGCGGGCAGCGTGATCATTCGTGTCGTGACTAACATCGTTATCCCCTGTCTTGAGGAGGCCGGGTCCTGACGTGGCCGAGGGTGGGGTTGGGTGGGATCGGGGCCGCCGGCGCTAACGATGCCGGCGGCCGGTGTACTGGTCGATGTAGACGGCCGTGATCAGCACGACGCCTACGGCGACCTCCTGCCAGTACGGCGGGACGTTGACGATGATCAGGCCGGTCAGCAGGACCGAGATGATCAGGGTTCCGATGATCGAGCCGAGGATTTTTCCGCGGCCGCCGAACAGGCTGGCGCCGCCGATCACCACCGCCGCGATGGCGTTGAGGTTGTCGGTGAGGCCCGAGGTGGGTGACGCGGCCCCGAGCCGGCTCATGACCAGAACGCCGTCGATGCCGGCCAGCAGGCCGGAGACCGCATAGATCTTCACCAGATGGCGCTGCCAGGGCAGTCCGGCCCGGATCGCGGCCTCCCTGCTGTCGCCGATGGCATAGGTGTTGGACCCGTACCGGGTCTTGGCCAGGGCGAGACCGGTGACCACGCAGAGCACGGCGGCGATCAGCACCGGTACCGGGATCCAGCCCAGCAGGTTGGTGTTGCCGAAGGCCCCGACCCAGGTCGGGATCGCGGAGATCTCCTGGCCGTTGTAGACCAGGTTGCCCAGGCCGGTGGCCACGCCCAGAGTGCCGAGGGTGACGACGAAGGCCGGGATGTTGTGCCGGGCGATCAGCCAGCCGTTCAGCAGCCCGAAGGCCAGGCCTACGGCCAGCGCGGCGGTGAAGCCCGCGGCCACGGTGAGCGCCACCGCGGTCCCGCCCGCCAGCAGGTCCGACATGACCCAGCCGCCAGCCATGCCGGACAGGCCGAGGACCGCGCCGACGGACAGGTCGATCCCCCCGGCGATGATGACAAACGTCTCACCCAGGGCGAGCAGCAGCACCTCGGTCGCGGTGGACGAGGTGTTCAGCCAGTTCAGCTTGCCGAAGAACTCGGGCGACCAGATCGCGAACGCGACGATCAGGGCCGCCAGGACCAGCCCGGTCCAGCCTTCCCGCAACAGCCAGGCCCGGCGGTCGGCGGCCTTCGCCTGGCCAGCGGGACCGCGGGCTCGGCGGCGCGCGGGTCGGGTACCGCCTTGACGTCGCCCATGACCTACTCACCGTCCGTCTCGGCCGGCCTCGGCCTTGGCGCCGGTGATGTAGGCGACCAGGTCGTCCACGGAGACGTCCTTCCCGTGGGATCGCGGCGACGACCGAGCCGAGCCGCAGCACCGTGATGCGGTCGCACACGGCGAGCACATCGGGCATCTGGTGGCTGACCAGGATTACGGCCGCGCCGAGGTCACGCACCCGCCGGATCAGGTCGAGCACCTCGCGCTGCTGCTCGACGCCCAGCGCGCTGGTCGGTTCGTCGAGCAGCAGGACGCGGTCGCACCAGGCCGAGGCCCTGGCGATCGCCAGGGCCTGGCGCTGGCCTCCGGACAGGTCCTTGCACCGGGCGTCGATGTTCGGGATCCGGGCGTGCAGCGTGGCCAGCGCCTGCGCGGTGCGCTCCCGCATCGTCCGCCGGTCGAGCCAGCCCAGGCGCTGTCCGAGCCAGTGGCCGGCCAGGATCTCCCGCCCGAGGAAGAAGTTGGCGACCACATCACGCTCCATCGCCAGGGCCAGGTCCTGGTAGACGGTGCTGATCCCGGCCGCCGCGGCGTCCGCCGGGGTCGCGAAGGTCATCGGCTCGCCGTCGATGGCCAGGTGGCCACGGGATGGCTGCTGCACCCCGGCAATGATCTTCATCAGGGTGGACTTGCCGGCGCCGTTGTCACCCACCAGGCCGACCACCTCGCCCCGGTTGACGTGCAGGCTCACATCGCGCAGCGCCTGCAGCCCGGCGAAATGCTTCGACACGCCGCACACGCTCAACGTCGCCGCGTTAGTCATGGCTCGCTCCTCGATGGCCGGGGGGAGACGCAGGCAGGCCCGGCTGATCGGCCGGGCCGGCTGGGGAGGCCGGGTGGGCCGGGCCCGTAAGGGAACGGAAGTGGCGGAGCATGCGCCCGGCGTCGGCCGGGAGGCCGGTGAAGAGGCGGAAGGCCTCGACCGCCTGGAAGACGGCCATGCCGCCGCCGTCGAGGGTCCGGCAGCCCAGCCCGCGGGCCGTGCGGACCAGTTCGGTGTCGATAGGGAGGTACACGACGTCGGCCACCCAGAGCCGGGGGTCGAGCAGACCGGCGGGCAGGGGCAGGCCGGGGTGCGCCGCCATCCCGGTCGGGGTGGCGTGGATCAGGCCATCGGCGCTGGCCAGCACCGAGGCGAGGGCGCCGGGTTCAGCGCTCCGGGCCCGGCGCCGAACCGGCTGCCGAGGTCGGCCGCGAGGGACGACGCCCGTTCGCCGTCCAGGTCCACGATGGTCAGCAGGCGGGTGCCGAAGGTCAGGGCGGCGTGCGCGACCGCGGCGCCCGCGCCACCCGCCCCGAGCAGCACGACCTGGCCGGCGTCCACACCGGCCAGGCCGCGCGCGAAGCTCTGGGCGAATCCGGACCAGTCGGTGTTGTGGCCCACGGCCCGCCCGTCCTCGAAGACGACGGTGTTGACCGCCTGCAGTGCGGCCGCGTCGGGGGACAGTTCGTCGAGGTGGTCCAGGATGACCTGCTTGGACGGATGGGTGATGTTCAGGCCGTCGAACCCGAGGCGGCGCGCGGCGGTGAGGAGTTCGGGGGTGTCCGCCGCGGTCAGGCCGAGTTCGTCGAGGTCGATGACGCGGTAGAGGCAGCTCAGCCCCTGGGCCCGGGCTTCGCGTTCGTGCAGGGCCGGAGTCAGCGACCCGCGGATACCGCTGCCGATCAGGCCGATCAGGCGGGACGCGGGGCCCCGGGCGGGGGCCGGGGCGGCTAAGGCGCTGTCATCGCAGCGCGGGCCTCCGATTCACCTAATGTACGAACTAGAGGGTTAATAGTAGGTGGCGGCCCGGGTGAACGGAAGGCCCAGGCGTCACGTAATGGCCGGGCACGCGCAATTAGGCTGGAGTGCGGCCAGAACCAACGGCCAGTCCAGCTGATCAGGAGCCGTTTTGACCCAAGCCACCAGCAAGGGCAGCGTCACGAGCACCAAGCCGGGTCACGGCGAGCGCCAGCGGGATAAGGACCGGACCCGGGCGGAGATCCTGCGCATCGCGGCCGACGAATTCGCCCGGCAGGGCTACACGGGGGCGCGAGTCGACGAGATCGCCGCGCGGACCAGCACCACCAAGCGGATGATCTACTACTACTTCGGCGGCAAGGAACAGCTGTACGTCGCGGTGCTGGAGCAGGCGTACTCACAGATCCGCGACGCCGAGCTGGCCATTGACGTGGAACGGCTCGAACCGGTCGCGGCGATCCGGCGGCTGGCCGAGCTCACCTTCGACCACCACGACGCGCATCCGGATTTCATCCGCCTGGTGAGCATCGAGAACGTCCATGAGGCGGTCCACCTGGCCACCCTGCCGACCCTGCACGAGCTGCGCGCCCCGACCATCGAGATGATCTCCCGGATCCTGGCGGCGGGCCGGGCCAGCGGGGAGTTCACCGCGCCGGCCGACGCGCTGGACGTGCACATGCTGATCAGCTCGTTCTGCGTGTTCCGGATCGCCAACCGGTACACGTTCCGTGCGCTGTTCGGCCGCGACCTGACCGACCAGGCCCGGCGGGCGGCCCAGCGGCAGATGCTCGGCGACCTCGTGGTCGCGTACCTGACCAGCGGCTGAGCCAGCGCCGGGTTCACCCGGTTCCGCGGCGGGGGCCCGGCCAGGCTAGGCCTGCGGGTCGTCGAGCACGGCCAGCAGCAGGCCGCCGATCATGGCCAGGTTCTTGTGGAACTGGATCCGCTGCATCTTGCGGGCGGCCGGATCCTCGATGGTCCAGTACGCGTGCCCGGCCAGGGTGGTGGGGATCAGCGAGCCAGCCAGGGCCAGGGCGGACAGCCGCGGGGCCCGGCCCAGGGCCAGCATCGTGCCCGCTACCACCTGCACGGCGGCGTTCCCCCGCACCACCACCTCGTCGTCGGCGGGCAGCGGCACCTTCGCGCGGATCGCGGCCAGCAGCGGGGCGGCCAGGCCGACGCGCTCACCGGGAGCCCGCAGGGCGTCGAAGCCGAGCAGCACGTACGTGGATCCGGTGAGGAGGCGGGCCGCTGGGCGCAAGGGCGCCAGCGTGCGCCGGGCCGTGGTCATAGCACCTCGATCTGGGCTGGGACAACTGCGTCAGCAGGACTGTACGCCCGGCTATTTGGCATAGGGGCGGCATACCGCAATGCGCCAGGGTCTGCGCATGGTGCAGGGCAGCCAGCGGGCATCGGAATTCGACACGTCGGTCCCGAATATCGCGCGGGGATCTCGACGTGGCCATCGCGACCAATGGCGGCTTCGCCGCGTCAGCCGACCTGCCCCCTGATGGGTGAGCCCGAGCAGTTCGCCAAGCTGCGCCTGGTCGAGACCGTGACCCGGACCTACTGGGGAAACGAGATCTGACCAGCGCATGAAATCCTGGCTCGGGGGAAGCTCCTTACTGGTTACTGTCCGGACCCCGCAGTAACGGCACCGTTGCCGCCATGCGGGAGACCGATGACAGGCCTGATGAGTAACGAGACCACGGTGAGCGGCAGCGACCGGCTGGATATGGCCCCGGTGGAGACTGCCGTTGCTATCTTGCGCAAGGCGTGTGACAAGGCCGTCGATGAACTGGGCGGCGCCGTGCCGGGAGTCCAGCTACGCGCGCTGCTGGTGTTCGACGATGCCGGGGGCAGCCTGGAATTGCGGCGGCTCGCTGCTGAGCTAACCGGCTCTGTGTCGGCTACGAGCGGAGTGTGCGACCGCATGCAGGAGGCCGGGCTGCTGACGGTGGGGGACGCCACCAGCAGCCGGGCAGGGCCCTGCTGCACGCTAACCCGCTCCGGCAGGCGGCTGGCCCGCTGGATAAAAGACCGGCAGCGCGCGGCGCTGAGCGACCTTGTGAACTCCATGGGCCCACAGGCTCGCGATGCGCTGGTTTACGGGCTGGGAGAACTCGCCACCGCTGCCCCAAAGCCGTCTGATTGATGGCATTCTGATTCGCGCGCGGCGGCCATGATGAGCCTCCCCCCGTTTGGCGAGCCGGCGTTCCCCGACGTGCGCGGCTACGCCCGGATCCCCGACGGCCAGGCCGCCCCGGAAGCTTAGGACGCGGCGCGGGCGGGGTCCACGGTGGTGGCTGCGGCGACCGCGCCGTCGACGTAGGTGACGGTGTTGGCCGGGATGGCCGGGATCCGCGGCCCGGGCAGCACGATGCTGGTCAGGTTGAGCGGGTCGGCCGCGGAGATCTGGACGGGCTCGCCGGTAGGACGCTGCTTGCGGATGGTGCGCAGGACGTCGAGGGCGTCGGGATGCGCGAACTGCTCGCCGCTGAACCCGGCGACGAACCGGCCGCCGCGGATGGTGCCCCGGGCCTCCATCCGCCGGAACGCCCACAAGATCTCGCGCCAGGGCAGGGCCAGGTTCTCCCGGGCCACCAGATCGTGGAAGACCACGCCCCAGCGGACCGCCAGCTGCTCGGCCACGGCCTCGGCCAGCTCGTCCCGGTCCGCGTCGGGGGACGGACCCGGGAGCAGTGACCACCGCCCGGCCGACCCGGCCCCGGCGCCGCTGCGGCCGCGCCGCAGTCCGCGCAGCCCGGACGGCCGGGACCGCGGGCTGCGGCGGAGCAGGGACCGGACCGCCCGGAAGCCGTCGGCGGTGACCAGCCCGCGGGCCACCCCGTCCCACAGCGCCTCCTCCACCTCGCTGGGCAGGCGGCCGGTGATCGCGCCGAGGTCGGGGCGGAACAGCGCCCCGTGCTGGCGGAGGGCGTCGAGCACGTCGCGGGTCCGGCCCGGTCCCGGCTCGGCGGGCGCCAGGTCGCCGCGGGCCGCGCGCAGCAGCCAGGGCAGGTCGTCGCGGATGGCCAGGGTGATCGGGGTGGCCCGGGAGGGGACCAGCCCGCTGCGCCGGGGGGCCGGGTCGGGCTCGCTCTCGCGCACCGACAGCCGCCCCCAGGTGACCTCGCCTGACAGGCAGGCCTCGTCCAGCCACTCACGCCGGTAGCCGTCCACCCGGGCCGCCAGGACCGCGTTCTCCCACGCGCCCGCGGCCAGCTCGTAGCCCTGCAGCTGCTCGATGACGCTGACCACGCCGAGCCGCCCCTCGGCCCTGGTGCCGGGGGCGAGGTGCTGCCAGCGCAGCAGGAACCGGACGAAGTCCCGCGCGGTGACCGGCTCGATCTCGCGGCGCTGCCGCTGCCGGGTGTAGGAGTGGATGCGGGCCAGCAGCCGCCGGGCGCAGAACTCCTCGTCCCGGTCTGAGGTGATGGAGCCGGGGCGGAACCGGCCGCGGAGGGCGAAGCCTTCTGCTTCCAGCCGGGCCAGCGCGATCGCGATGCCGGATTCCGGCAGGCCGGTGGCCTGGGCCAGCTCGGTGACCGTGGACGGGCCGCGGCAGTCCAGGTGGCCGCGGAGCATGTCGGCCGCGGCCTCGTCGGGGTCCGGCGGGACGGCCGGGCCGGCCGCGACCGGGCACGGATGGTCGGGGACCACGGCGGCGTCGGGGAACAGGACCTCGGCGGCGGGGCGGCGTTCCACCGCGCACCACAACTCCCCGGCCGGGCCGTGCAGGCTGACGGCCCGGCGGTCCCGGGTCAGCTCCCCGAACCAGGGCCGCCACTCCGTCGGCGGGACGCACGGCGGTCAGGGTCATCAGCAGGTCATGCAGCTCGTCCGGGCCGCGGGGGTCGGGGCGGACCTGCTCGGCGACCCGGTCGATGGCGGCGGGATCGAGCCGGCCCAGCTCGTGGGGTTCGACGGGCAGGCCGCGGCGCAGTGGCACCGCGCGGCTGCGGCGTTCTTCCAGCGGCGCGTCATCGAGGAAGGTGAACGGCCGCCCGTTGAGGATCTCGTGCGCGAGCACGGAGGGCTCGGTGGTGTCCCGCACGACGACGGTGACCCGGCCGGACTCGATCGCCCCGACCAGCCGGGTCAGGCCGTCGATGTCCATGGCCTCACGCAGGCAGTCCTCGAGCGTCTGGCGGACCAGGACATGATCGGGAATCTCCAGCGGTCCCGGGCGCCACGTTTTCCTGGCAGGCGGCCAGCGTCGGGAAGATCGCGGCCATCAGGTCGTCGGATTCCATCCGCTGGATGGCGGGCGGGTTCTTCTTCCCGCCGCGCATCCGCAGCACGGCCAGGGACCGGTTCAGGTTCCAGCGCCACCGCGACGCGAACATCGGGGAGGTGAGCACCGCCTGCCGGACCACGCCTTCCACGGTCCTGGAGGCCAGGAACCTCGGCACCTGGTCCAGCGGGAAGCTGTGCTGCGGCCCGAGGGACAGCAGGATCGCGTCGTCGCTGGCCGCGGCCTGCAGCTCGAAGTCGAAGGTGACGCAGAACCGCTTGCGCAGCGCCAGCCCGAGAGCCCGGTTGAGCCGGGCGCCGAACGGCGCGTGCCCGACCAGCTGCATCCCGCCGCTGTCGTCGAAGAACCGTTCCAGCACGATGGTGTCCATGTCCGGGAGCACCCCGAGCTGGGCCAGCCCGGCGGCCAGGTAGGCCGTGATCGTGTCCGCGGCGTCCTGGTCGATCCCGCATTCGGCCCGCAGCCAGGCGGCCGCGCCGGCCGCCGGCCGGTCCGCCTGGCTCGGCTGACCAGTGGCCAGCCGCTGCGCCACCGCCTTCCGGATGGCGCAGACCTCCTCGGACAGCTCGATCGTGCGGCCGGGGGCCTCGCCGAGCCAGAACGGGACGGACGGCGGCGCACCCTGGGCGTCGACCACCCGGACCACGCCCGGCTCGACCCGGCGGATCCGCCACGAGGTCGTGCCGAGCAGGAACACGTCGCCGGCCATGGACTCGATCGCCCAGTCCTCGTTCACCGTCCCGACCAGGGTCTCGTCCGGCTCGGCCAGCACCCGGAAGTCACCCAGCTCCGGGATCGCCCCGCCCGAGGTGAGCGCCGCGAGGCGGGCACCCCGGCGGCCGGTCAGCCGTCCGGCCACCCGGTCCCGGTGCAGGTAGGCGGCCCGCCGCCCGCGGCCGGTCCGGATCCCGTCGGAGACCAGGTCGGCGACGTCGGCGAAGTCCTCGGCGGACAGGTCCGCGAACGGGGCGGCGCGGCGGGCCAGGGCCAGCAGGTCGTCCTCGGCCCAGTCCTCAGCCGCGCACTCGGCCACCACCTGCTGGGCCAGGATGTCCAGCGGGCAGGCCGGAACCTGCAGCGCGTCGAGCCGCGGCCCGCGCCCCGCGCAGCAGCGCGGCGCATTCCACCAGCTCGTCCCGGGACGTCGGGTACAGCCGCCCGGCCGGGATCCCGCCGCGGGTGTGGTTGGACCGGCCGACCCGCTGCAGGAAGGTGGCGAAGCTGCGGGGCGACCCGATCTGGCAGACCAGCTCGACCGGCCCGATATCGATGCCCAGCTCCAGGGACGCGGTCGCGACCAGGGCCCGCAGGTCCCCGCTGCGCAGCCGCGACTCCACCCGCTGCCGCCGGTCTTTGGACAGGCTGCCGTGGTGCGCGGCGACCTGGCCCTCCCCCAGCGCCTCGCCCAGCTGGTGGGCGACCCGCTCGGCCATCCGCCGGGTGTTCACGAAGACCAGGGTGGTCCGGTGGTCCGCCACGTGCCCGGCGATCAGGTCCAGGATCTCGTCCATCTGCTCGGCCGACGCGACCGCGCCGAGCTCGTCGCCGGGCAGTTCCAGGGCGAGGTCGAGCTCGCGGCGGTGGCCGGAGTCCACGATCGCGCACCGCGGCGAGCCGTCCGGTGCCGACCGGCCGGGGCCCGCGCCGACCAGCAGCCGGGCGACGGTCTCGATCGGGCGCTGGGTGGCCGACAGGCCGATCCGCTGCACCGGCTGCGCGGCCAGGTGCTCCAGCCGCTCCAGGGTCAGCGCCAGGTGGGAGCCTCTCTTGTTGCCCGCGACCGCGTGGATCTCATCGACGATGACGCTGCGGGCCGGGGCCAGCATCGCCCGGGTCCGTTCCGCGGTCACGAGCAGGTACAGCGACTCCGGGGTCGTAATCAGGAAATCAGGCGGCTTCTTGAGCATCGCGGCCCGCTCGGCGGGCGGGGTGTCACCGGTGCGGACCGCCACCCTGATGTCCGGGGCGGGCAGCCCGAGCCTCGCGGCCTCCGCCGCGATCTGCGCCAGCGGGGTCTCGAGGTTCTGCCAGATGTCGGTGGCCAGGGCCTTCAGCGGGGACACGTAGATCACCTGCGGGCCGTCCCCGGGAGCAGCCCCGGGCTCAGCCGCACCGGCCTCGTGCGCCCGGTAGATCCGGTCGATGCAGACCAGGAACGCCGCCAGGGTCTTCCCGGACCCGGTGGGCGCCGCGATCAGCGTGTGGTTCCCGGCCGCGATCTCCCGCCAGCCGCGCCTGCGGGACCGTCGGCCCGTCCGGGAACCTGCGGGCAAACCAGCTTCGAACAGCCGGGTGAAACGACTCCATCACCTGGTTATTTTATCCGCAACGCCCCATTTCTCACAGGGACGGGCCCCAGGGAATCCGCTGGATCGCGCGCCTGGCGATCAGTCGAAGTTGTTCTTGCGGCCCTCGCGCACATAGTCGACCGTGGACCTGATGTGCTGCTCACCGTGGACGGCCCGCTTCTTGGCCAGGTGGCCGAACATCTGGATGCCGAACCCCCCGTCGAGGTCGCTGACGATCCGCTGCTTCCAGGGGCGCCGGACGATCTGGGTGGTGAGCCGGCGGGTGGTCCTCGGCTGGGTCATGATGTGGTCGGCGATCTGGTAGGCGCGCGCGATCAGGTCGTCGCGGGGCATGACCTCATTGACCATCCCCCAGTCCAGGGCCTGCTGCGCGGTGATGGCCTCGCCGGTGAGCAGCGCGTAGGCCGCCCGCTTGACCCCGAGCAGTTCCTGGAACGCGTTGTGGATGCCGTCGGCGGGCACCGAGCCGATGTCATAGTGCAGGTCGAAGAGGGTGGCGTCGTCGGCGGCCAGGGTGATGTCGCACATCAGCACGATCTCGGAGTGGAAGCCGGACCCGTTGAGCAGGCCGATGGTGGGGATCTCCAGGTCGTTGACCAGGGCACTGACGTTGTTGCGGCCGTCCTTGTAGGCGTACTCGTACGCCCAGTACTCCAGGTCGGCCTCCTCGAGGGCGAACCCCTCGGGATCGGAGTCCATCATGAACTCCTGACCCGACCCGGTGAGGATCAGCACCTCGTTCTCCGGGTCCGCGCCGACCGTCCGCAGCATCTGGCCGAGCGAGCGGTGGTTCTGCACGCTGAGCTGGATGGGACCGCCCTGGGTGTGCGCGCGGACGAGCAGGACGCCGTCCTCGCGGCGCTCCATCCGGTAGAAGTCCCGAACGCCTCCCGGTACTCCTCGAAGCGGGGGGTGGGCACGAATTCCTGCAGGGACATGGTCATTCCTCCGACAGTGTCTGGTCAGCGGGACCAGCGCCGCGCCGGCGGCCTGCAGCTCGTAGAGCGAGAGGAAGTCCTCGTGCCGCAGCCCGGTGCCGATGGCGGACTGGATCAGCTGGTACACCAGGGCGCCCACCGGCATCGGCACCTCCAGCGACCGCGCCGCGTCCAGCCCGAGGTCGAAGTCCTTGCGCAGCAACTCGGTGGTGAACGTCGGGGTCCAGTCCCGCCGGACCAGGTCGCCGGTACGCTTGCGCACCCAGTCGGAGGCGACCACGGTGCCGCCCAGGAACTCCAGGAAGGCGGCCCGGTCGGTCCCGCCCTTCTCGGCCAGGCTGGTCACCTCGGCCAGCGCCTGGACCATCATCCCGAGATACAGGTTGTGGCACAGCTTCACCAGCCGGCTCTGCTCCTCCTCCCCGGCGTGCACGGCGACCTTCGCGATCTCCTCCAGATACGGCCTGACCTCGCTGGAACACCTCGGCGGGGCCGGACGCGACGATGCAGCACCCGCCCTCGGCGACCACGTGCGGGTTGCCGCTGACCGGGGCGGCGAGGAAGCCCGCGCCGGCGGCGTTCGCGGCCGCCCGCACCCGGGCCGAGGCTTCCGCGGACACGGTCGAGCAGTCCACGATCGTGCCCGGCCTGCGGTCCCCGCTGAGCAGCCCGTGCTCCCCGCAGACCACCTCCTCCAGGTCGCCCGGGGTGGACACCATGACGAACACGACGTCGCAGCCGCCCAGGTCGGTGATCTGCTCGACGGCCCGCGCGCCCCTGGCCACCAGCGGCCCGGTCTTGGACGGCGTCCGGTTCCATACCGTGACGTCCTCACCGGCGTCGATCAGGCGGGCCGGCCATGGCCGCGCCCATCCGGCCGGTGCCCAGCCAGCCGATGCTGCGGGGTTTCGTGCTCATCCGTTGCTCCTCCAGTGGCTGGGTCAGACGGGGGCGTACTCGCCGGTCTCGGCGGTGGCGGGCGGCGCCTCGGGGGCCGGCCCGGGCCGGCCGAGGGCCGACCAGATCGTCTCAATGAGGGCCTGGGTCGACAGGCCGTACTTGCCGAACAGGTACGGGGCGGTCGGAGGACCCTTCGGCGAAGGTGTCGCGCAGCCCGACCCGGCGCAGCGGGCGGCCCAGCCCGGCCTCGGCGATCGTCTCGGCGACGGCCGACCCGAGACCGCCGATGATGGAGTGGTTCTCCGCGGTGACCACGATCTGCGCCCCGGCGGCCGCGCCCAGGACGGTGGCCGTGTCCAGGGGCTTGATCGTCGGCACGTTGATGACCGAGACGGACACCGCGTGCCCGCCGAGCGCCCGCGCCGCGGCCAGCGCGGCGGCGAGCATCATGCCGCTGGCGAACAGGGCCACGTCGTGCCCGGGCACCACGACCTCGGCCTGGCCGAGCCGCAGCACGTGGCCCTCGTCGAAGATCACCGGGATCTCGCCGCGCTTGAGCCGGACGTAGACCGGCCCTGGCACGTCGACCACGGCCTCGACGACCTGGCGGACCTCGACCGCGTCGGCGACATCGACCACGGTCATGCCGGGCAGGGCCCGCATCAGCGCGACATCATCGGTGGCCTGGTGACTGGGGCCGCCCGGCGTCGATACCCCGGGCATGAATCCGATGATGCGCACGGGCAGGCCCGGGTACGCGATGGCGTTAGCGATCTGGTCGAAGGGCCGCCGGGTGGCGAACACCCCGAAGGTGTGCACGAACGGGATGTGACCGCAGCGCGCGAGCGCGCCGGCCATGCTCATCATGTTGGCCTCGGCCATGCCGGCGTGGATGAACCGCTCCGGGAGTTCGGACTGGAACAGGTCGACCTCGCACTGCCGGGTCAGGTCGCCGCTGAGGCACAGCACCTCGTCCCGCCGCCGGGCCAGGTTGACCAGGGCCCGGCCGTAGGGCTTGAGCTCGGTGGGGTAGGGCGGCTCACGCACGGAGGGCCTCCAGCTTGCCGGTGAGTTCCGCGACCGCGGCCGCGGCCAGCGCGGGGGCAGCTTGATGAAGTGCCCGTCCGCGTCGGGCGGCAGGCAGTCCAGGCCGTGCCTGGTCGAGGTCCGGCAGACCAGCACGCTCGGCTGGCCCGCGTGCGCGGCGGCCTCGGCGAGCGCGGCGCGCACAGCGCGTCCAGGTCGTGACCGTCGAGGTCCTGCGCGTGCCAGCCGAACGCCGACCACTTCGCGGCGATCGGCTCGAGGGTGGTGATGGTGTCGACCGGCCCGTCCACCTGGGAGTTGTTGGCGTCGAGCAGCACTATCAGCCGGTCAAGATGATGGTGGGCGGCGAACAGGGCGGCCTCCCAGACCTGCCCCTCCTCCAGTTCCCCGTCGCTGACCATGGTGAAGATCCGCGCGTCGGAGCCGCGGAACCGGTCGGCGAGGGCGAAGCCCAGCGCCGCGGACAGTCCCTGGCCGAGCGAACCGCAGGTGTAGTCCACGACGGGCGAGCGCTCGGTGCCGATGGCCTCGACCGGCGAGCCGTCCTGCCCGTAGCGCGCCACCGCCTCCTCGTCCAGCAGCCCCAGTTCGGCCGCGGCCGCGAACGGGCCGATGACGTAGTGCCCCGGCGAGCAGACCAGCCGGTCCACGCCGGGACGGGCGCTGGCGAACACGGCCGCGACCTGCTCGGCGGACGACAGCGCCTGGCCGAGATAACCGAACCCCTGCGGGGCGACCATCCGGACGGCCCGGAGCCGGATGCTCAGGGCCAGTTCGCGCGGGTCGGGCACGGTCCAGCGGGTTCCGGGGGCGGAGACGGGCACCGTCTCACTCATCAAACCTTCTTCCGTCCGGGCGGCTCCGTCCAGAGATCGTCCGCGGCAAGCCAGCGGGCAGGTCAGTGCGGCAGCGCCCGCCAGTCAGCGGGGAAGAAGAACGCGTCGGAGTCCGGCGGCACTGGCGACTGGACTTCCAGCCAGCGGGCGGGCTCGTCCCGCTCGTTCACGAACCCGTGTGTGCCGTCCACGTGCGCCCATTCGATCCCGCCCTCGGCCCTTGGGCCCCGGCTGCGCGAGGTGCGGGAGGAGCGGGGCCTCGCCGTCCGCGAGCTGGCCCGCCGGCTCGGCTGCTCCGCGAGCCTGATCTCCCAGGTCAGCGGGGAATCGGTTCCCCATCGGCCGGCATGCTCTACGCCCTGGCCACCGAACTCGACGCGTCGCTGGATTACCTGTTCGACGCGATGCCAGCCAGGCCACCGGGGACGGACCCGCTCCGGTGCCCCCGGAGGCGGGGCGGGCCGACCGTGACGGCGGGCCGGGAGCGCCGGGGCCTGCGCCAGAAGCCGCCGTCCTGGACCGCCACGACGTGCTGGCCGTTTTTACGGCAGCGTGCAGCGCATTTCCAGCCGCCGGGCCATCGACCTGGCTAGTGGCGTCCGCTGGGAGCGGCTGACGCTTCCCGGACGACCGCATCGAACTCCTGGAAGTGATCTATGAACCCGACGGGCACTCCACCGACTCACGGCGCCCGGTGCGGCACGACGGTTACGAATACGGCGTGATCATCAGCGGGGAAACTGCAGGCCAATGTGGGCTTCGAGCCCTATGAACTCGGGCCGGGCGACTCCATCGCCTTCGACTCGTCCACCCGCACGAGTACTGGAACCGGACCAGCGAGCGCGTCCACGCCATCTGGGTGGTCGTCCACTCCGAACCCGGGCTCGCCTAGCCCCCCGCAGGGCCAGATGCCTCCTTGTGGCTGCGACAACGCTGTTCGCCCTGGGGGCCCCGGGGCAGGGGACGGAGGTTAGTCAGCCTTGTGGCCGTGGCGGCGGGCTAGATTGTCCAGCATGGCCGCGGCCCGGGCCCTGTCCTCGCGGAACGATTGCAGCTGCGCGGGGGGCAACTGGGTGACCAGCGTCCACGGATTGCGTTCGCGGCGGCCGTCAACCTTGGTGAGGCGGTAGAGCACCTGCCCGTCGGCGCGCAGTACCCATTCCCAGGACATGACCGCGAGCGTGCTGTCCGATCGGCAGTTGACCTGGGCGATTACCTT
Source organism: uncultured Actinomycetes bacterium (assembly GCA_963742055.1). GTDB lineage: Bacteria > Actinomycetota > Actinomycetes > Streptosporangiales > Streptosporangiaceae > RYN-230. Next base: position 43,729 of record CAVUKT010000004.1, read on the forward strand.
CGGGGACATTAGAGCCATGAGCTGAGCCCTCTCGCCAGGTGAGCCTCGGGCGGTGAGTCCCGTATCCGGCCCCATCACGTTGCTGTGGCGACCGACATTACCGGTTTGTCCTGCAAAGGATTGCATTTTGACCCCGGTGTCGCCAACATCACATGACTCTGGCCCAGCGGTCAGGTGGACCACGACGAGAGCATCCGGATCATCCACCGGGCGATGGACGCCGGGATCATCTTCATCGACACCGCGGACGTGTTTCCGCGGGCGAATCGGAGGTGATCGTCGGGAAGGCGCTCGCCGGCGGCTGGCTCACCGGCCGCTATCGCAAGAACGCGGAGCAGCCCGCCCTCGACGCGGCATCAAGCTCCCGCTGACCTTTACGACCTCTCGCTGCTCGAGAACCAGCGCAAGCTCGACGCCGCCGAGGCGCTCGCGCTGCTGGCCGACGAAGGCCGGGATCTCACTGATTCACCTGGCCCTCGCATTCGTCCTGCGCCACCCGGCGATCACGTCGGCGATCATCGGCCCGCGGACGATGGAGCACCTCGAGTCCCAGCTCGGCGCCACCGGAGGTCACGCTGACCGGCGACATCCTCGACCGCATCGACGAGATCGTCCCGCCGGGCACCGATCTCAACCCGGGCGACCCCGGCTACACCAACCCCGCTCTCGCCGCCACCGCCCGCCGGCGCTGAGCGCCTGAACGGGACCGCGCCGGCCGACGGCCGGGCCGGCGGGCATCCCAAATCCAGGGAGGAGCGCACATGAAATACCGCAAGCTCGGCAGCTCGGACCTCGAGGTCTCGGAGATCTCCCTCGGCTCGTGGCTGACCTTCTCCGGCGGCGTCGCGTTCGAGCAGACCCGCGCCTGCACCGACGCCGCGTTCGAGGCCGGCATCAACTTCTTCGACACCGCCAACGTCTACGGCCGCGGCGCCGCCGAGACCGCCTGGGGCGAGATCCTCTCCGGCCGCCCGCGCGACTCCTACGTGCTCGCGACCAAGGTCTGGGGCCAGATGTCCGACGACCCCGACGACCGCGGCCTGTCGGCGGCGCAGATCGCCAAGCAGATCGACGCCTCGCTGGCGCGCCTGCAGACCGACTACGTCGACCTCTACCAGGCCCACCGCTTCGACCCCGACGTCCCGATCGAGGAGACGATCGAGGCGCTGCAGCAGGTCGTCGCCTACGGCAAGGCGCGCTACCTCGGCTTCAGCGAGTGGACGCCCGAGCAGATCCAGGCGGCGATCGACATCGCCGGACCCGACCTGTTCGTCTCCTCCCAGCCGCAGTACTCGATGCTCTGGCAGGCGCCCGAGGCCGAGGTCTTCCCGCTCTGCGCGGCGCCAACGGGATCTCGCAGATCGTCTGGTCGCCGCTCGCCCAGGGCCTGCTGACCGGCAAGTACCGGCCCGGCGCAGGCGCCGCCGGCCGACTCGCGCGCGGCGCAGCAGCCAGATGGGCGGCTCGATGGGCCTGGTGATGAACGACGCGACGCTCGAGGCCGTCGACCGCCTGCGGCCGATCGCCGAGGAGCCGGGCCTGTCGATGGCCGAGCTGGCGCTCGCCTGGGTGCTGCGGCGCCCCGAGCTCGCGTCGGCGATCATCGGCGCCTCGCGCCCCGAGCAGGTCCACGCCAACGCCAAGGCGTCGGGCATCGAGCTCACGCCGGACACGCTGACGGCGATCGACGAGGCGCTCGGCGACGCGCCGGTCAGGGAGCCGACGCTCGGCGCCGATCGCGCGGTCCGGGGTCACCCACCGCTGAAGATCATGGGATCGCTGGGGCTCCAGCCCCAGCGATCCCATGATCACGACACGGGGTCGGGGCTTCTGGTCATCAGGGGGGCAGATGGTGCTGAGGATGCGACGGCCACCGGGCGCAGCGTCCGTGATCAGACGAATGGTGTTGCTATACAACACCATTCGTCTGATCACGAAGCTCGACCCCGGCGGAAGCTGCGTGGCGGCTGGGGCAGCATCTCTATCCAGCGGAGGTGGCCGTCCACCACGGCGAGCGTCTCGGTCGCGCCGCTGGGCCGGCGGAGCAGCAGGGCGGCGCCGAGACGCGCCGGGCTGGGACGGGGATCCGGGTCCGGGGACTCCTCGATCGACAGATGCCACAACGGCCCGCCGTCACTGAGCTGCGCGATCGCGGCGTCGAAGGCACCGAGCCGGTCCGTGGGTACGTGCATCCGGGTCGCGGCGTGAAAGACGACCCGCGGCTCACCAGGCGGCAGCTCGCGGCCGATGCCGGGCAGCACGTCGATGGCGTCCCCGGCCCGGACAGGCGCGGGTCGGTGGCGGCGTCGGCCAGGGCCGCGGAAAGCAGCGCGCGCTGCCGGTGGTTCTCTGGCCACACCAGCGCTTCGAGCCACTGACGGGCGTCGGGGTCGCGCACGTCGAGCGGGTTGAGGTCGACGCCGAGCACGCCCGCCACCGGGGGGAGCACGTCCAGATCCGGCAGGAGCCCCGCGCCGCAGCGGTCGGCGGCCAGCTGGACCGCAGCCGCCGGGTCCCCGAACCGCTGGCCGCCGACCCGGTACCCGTAGCTGCGGAACCGCAGGTTGAGCCCGGCGCTCGCGCCCAACTCGATCAGGTGCACTGGTCCGGGGACGTCACAGGCGATCATGCTCAGGCCCAGGCGGAGCCCGAAGGCCCGCTGGACCTGGCTGGTCTGCACGAGCCTGCTGCTGATCGTCTCAGCCAGTTCAGCCTCGAACTCCCCGCAGAACGACACCAGCACCGGGCCAGCCGGGCCGGAGGCAGCGCCGCTTCCCCCGCGATCGAGGGATAGAAGCGTGCGAGCGGGTGGTCTGCCCCGCGAAGCAGCAGATGGTGCACCGCGCCGAAGAACAGGAACGTGGGGTACTGGCCCGGACGGCCACGGGAGGCCAGGTCAAGCAGCGGATCATGATCCGCGACGGTCTGGCTCAGCGATCGGTACAACGGCGACGTCGTAAACGGTGCCGGATCCTCAAACGCCCCCCGCAGTTGCTCGCGGTCCATCACGGCCACGAGCCTAGCCGGGTTCCCGGACCAAGCCGAGGCGCGCTCACCCGCGCAGGTCAGGGGGGGGCTATTCGGCCAATTCGTGACCGGACAGGCGTACGTCCTCGATGTCCAGCCTGGCCTGTACCTGGCGCAGGACGGTGTCGTCGATGCGCCGCTCGTCGCGCAGCCTGACCACCGTGGCCCGTTTGCGGGCGATCCCGGCGAGGCGCAGCGCGGTGTACTGCTGGTCGTAGCGCAGCGCCCGCTCGTCCTCGGTCGGGCCGTCGCTGGCGCGCAGCACGCGCAGGTGCTTCTCGTACTCGCGGCGTACCCGGCCGGCGACTTCGGGGTCGGTGCCGAGATCATCTGCGAGGCGCGGGATCGCGGCCAGCGCCTCTTCGGTGGCGCGGATCTCGGCCTGGTGGCGCTCCTGCTCGGCAGACGTGTCGCGGGGCAGCCGGGCCCGCGCACTACGCCCGGCAGCAGCAGCGCCTGCGGCACCACCGTGACCACGATGACCCCAGCGGTCACGAAGATGATGACGTTCCGGTCGGGAAACGGCGCTCCGGACGAGACCGTCCGCGGTATTGCGAGGGCCGCCGCGAGCGAGACCGCGCCCCGGAAGCCGGTGACCCCGCTGACCACCCGGGCCCGGGGGCCGACGCGGCGCAGCCGCCGCTGCGGGCGGCGGTCCAGGATCCGGATCAGGTACGGGGTGGTAAACAGCCAGACGAAACGCACGCCGATGACCGCCGCCGAGACCGCGCCGACCGCGATGAGCCCGCGGGTGAGGGCTCCGCTGCCCAGGCCGCGGACCGCCGCCTGCAACTCGAGCCCCACCAGGACGAACAGGCTGCCGTTGAGCAGGTACACCGACAGCGACCAGAACGCCTCCGTCTGCTGTCGCGTGCTGGCTTTCCCGACCCGGGGTCCGGCCTGGCTCATGATGAGCCCGCTCACCACGACGGCCAGCACGCCGGAGGCGTGGATCGCCTCGGCGAGCAGGAACGCGGTGAACGGGGTCAGGATGACGGCCACGTTTTCCTGCAGCGGGTCGTGCAGATGGCGGCGTACCCGCACCGCGAGCCACGCGGTCACCATCCCGGCCACGGCCCCGCCGCCGTAGGCGAGCACGAACAGCCACCCGACGTGCGGCAGGCTCAGGTGCTCGTCGCCTACCGTGATGCCCACGGCCAGCGCGTAGATGACCAGGGCAGTACCGTCGTTAACCAGGCTCTCGGCGCGCAGCACGGTCAGGGTGCGGCGCGGCAACGCCCGGGCCAGCACCCCCACGGCGGTCGCGTCGGTCGGCGCCACCGCCGCTCCGAGCACCCAGGCCGGCCCCATCCCAGCCCCAGGTAGTGCGCGACCATCGCCACCGCCCCGGCCGTGGCGATGACGAGCAGCGTGCTCAGCATGACGATGATGCGCAGGTTGCTGCGGATCTCGCGGAGCGACGTGGTCAGGCTCTCCCAGTACAGCAGCGCGGGAAGAAACAGGAGCAGTACTACCTCGGGCGGCAGGTGAACCCGGCGCAGTACCGGAACGAACCCCAGCAGCGCGCCACAGGCGAGCAGGAGCACCGGCGGGGCGACCCGGAAGCGGCGGGCGGCGACCGCGCACAGCAGCACCGCCAAGCCCAAGACCACGACGAGTTCAAGTCCGAGCATGGCCCGCCTCCCCTGGACGTCCGGATATGCCATCATCGCGGGTGTTGTCTCAGCCGGGCGGACTGCGGAGGGCTGGCCGCCGTGCGGGCAGCAGCGTGGTGACGGACGCGGGGTGAGCCTGGTTGACATATGCAGGTAAATACCTGCATAATTGCCGGGTGGTCGAGGGTGACGCCGTGTTCAGGGCGCTGGCCGATCCGACGCGGCGGGCCCTGCTGGACCGGCTGCGCGAGCGCAACGGCCAGACCCTCGGGGAACTGTGCGGGCCGCTGGACATGGCACGGCAGTCGGCGACCCAGCATCTGGGCGTGCTGGAGGCCGCGAACCTCATCACCACGCGTCCGCCGGGGCCGGGAGAAGCTGCACTACCTCAACCCGGTCCCGCTGTGGGCCATCCAGGAACGCTGGATCGGGAAGTTCGAGCGGCCCCGGCTGCGCGCGCTGAGCGCTATCAAGCAACGGGCAGAGGAGGGCACGATGGCCGACCGGCCGAGCTATGTGTACGTCACCTACATCGAGAGCTCACCCGAGCGGGTGTGGGACGCCCTCACCGATCCCAGACCTGACCGCCGCAGTACTGGGGCCACAGCAACGTCTCCGACTGGCACGGCCGGTCGCCGCTGGGAGCACCGGCGCGTGGACGGCTCGGGCATCGCCGACGTGGTCGGCACCGTGCTGGAATCCGATGCCGCCGCGCCGGCTCGACGCTGACGTTCGACGCCCCGGGCGCGGACCCGCCCGGACGGCCCGTCCCGGGTGACCTTCGACATCGAGCCGCTACCACGAGATCGTCCGGCTCACCGTCACGCACGAGAACCTGGCCGACGCCGGACGCCCTGGAGGCGATCTCGGCCGGCTGGCCAGCCGTGTGCGCCAACCTCAAGTCCCTGCTGGAAACCGGCCACGTGCTCCCCCGCGCGCCGTGGGAGATGCACGCCGAACTGCGCGCCGCCCAGATGGCCCGCAACGACCCCCGCCCCTAGGGGGCAGGCCGAGCAGTAGGGGGCGGGGACCTCGGCGGGTCCACGCCCGGCCTTGACGAATCAGATGAACGTTCTTTTAATTCCTCTATGGGCCGGATCGCCGGAGTCACCGCGGCCGAGACGCGCGAGCGGTTGCTGCTCGCGGCCGCCGACGTGTTCGCCGAGCGGGGGTACGACGGGACGCGGGTAGCCGACATCGCCGCGGCCGCGGGCGTGAGCAACGGGGCCATGTACGCGCACTTCCCCTCGAAGGCGGAACTGCTCGCCGGCGCGCTGCGCACGCACGGCCTGCGGCTGCTCGCCGAGGTGTTCGCCGCCGATCCCGACCGGTCGATCACCGATCTGCTCCTCGTCATCGGCCGGTGGCTGCCCCGGCGCCGGGACGTAAGCGGATATCTCATCGTCGAGGCGCTGGTCGCGGCCCGCCGGGACGAGGACGTCGCCCGGCCCATGCGCGACTACGTCGGCGAGCGTGGCGACTGGCTCGCCGCGCTGATGCGGGCGGCCCAGGCCAGTGACGAGCTCGACCCCGGCGCTGTCCCCGGAGGCGCTCGCGCACTTCTGCCTCCTGCTGGCCATGGGCAGCGCGCTCGTCACGCCGGACCTGCACGCGGTCGACGACGCAGCCTGGGCCGCGTTGCTGACCCGCATCGTGACGGCTCTCGCACCACAGGGACGACCAGCACAGACAGGGACAGCGTCATGAGGGTGCAGATCGACTCCGAGCGGTGCCAGGGACACGGCCGCTGCTACGACCTCGCCCCCCGCCTGTTCGGTGACGACGACGAGGGTTACGGGCAGGTCCTCGGCGACGGCGTCGTGCCGCCGGGCCAGGAACGCGAGGCCCACCTCGCCGCGGCCAACTGTCCCGAGCACGCGATCGACGTCCTCGAGGAGGCGTGACATGCCCGCCGACGACCGCTTCACCCAGGACTTCCGGGAAACGCGCGACGAGCCGCCGCCCGGTATCCGCAGCGAGATCGTCACCGGCCCGGTCGCGGACTGGGCGACGGACTTCTCCCATCTCGAGCCCCAGTGGTCCGCCGACCCCTACCCGATCCAGGACGACCTGCGGCAGCACTGCCCGATCGCGCACACCGAGCGGTTCGGCGGCGCGTGGCTGCCCACCCGCTACGACGACGTCGCGGCGATCGCGTACGACACCGAGCACTTCTCCTCGCGGTCGATCATCCTGAGCAACCTCCGGCCGCCCCGCGAGCTGGCGCCGGTCGGCGGGTCACCGCCGATCTCCTCCGACCCGCCGTTCCACCACGACGCGCGCAGAGCTACTGCTCCCCGCGTTCACCAAGACCGCGGTTACCCGGCAGGAGCCGGCCACGAGGGCGTTCTGCCATTCACTCATCGACGAGTTCGGCAGCCGGGACGTCGTCGACGCCGCCTCTGAGTACGCACAGCACATCCCGGTGCGGGTCATCGCCGACATGCTCGGCTTCCCGCCGCAGGACGGGCCGCAGTTCCGTGAGTTCGTCGAGGACCTGCTCGAGGGCATCAACCGGCCGCCGGACGAGCGCATCGAGCGGGTCGGCAGGCTGTTCGACTACCTGGAGGCGCAGGTCACCGACCACCTCGAGCACCCGCGCGAGGACCTCACGAGCTACCTGATCAACGCGGAACTGTACGGCCAGCGAGCTCGATCCCGCGCACGTCGTCGGCACGATGGCCCTGCTGCTGATCGCCGGCATCGACACGACCTGGAGTGCGATCGGCGCGTCGTTGTGGCACCTGGCCAAGACCCCCGGGGACCGGGCGCGGCTCGTGGCCACGCCCGGGCTGCTGCCGACCGCGATGGAGGAATTCCTCCGGGCCTACGCGCCGGTCACCATGGCCCGGCTGGTCAAGGAGGACATGCACTGGCACGGCGCCGACATGAAGGCCGACGACTGGATCCTGCTGTCGTTCCCGGCCGCTAACCGTGACCCGGCCCAGTTCGACCGGGCGGGCGAGGTCATCATCGACCGTGAGGTCAACCGGCACGCCGCGTTCGGCCTCGGCATCCACCGCTGCGTTGGCTCACACCTGGCCCGGATGGAACTCCGGGTCGCCCTCGAGACCTGGCTGGAGCGCATCCCGGACTTCAGCCTCGCCGACCCTGGCGCGGTGACCTGGGCCGCGGGCCAGATCCGCGGACCGCGTACCCTCCCGCTCCTCCTCCATTGACCGCGGCGGCTGACCCGGCCAGGCGTGCTGCGCCGATCCGGCGCAAACCGGCCGAACCACGCCGGTGCTCCCGGCCCCGGCGGCCAGTCTCCTGGGTGAGATGTGCTCGCCTCGTGGGTGATATGTGCTCGCGGGACTGGCCGGCCGGGCCGTGGCGTGCTTGCGTGGCACAGATAGGCGGGCCCCAGGCCCGCAGTGACGCGGAAGGAGCCGCGGCCATGCAGCTAACCCGAGCCTGGCCGGTGACTAGGCGCCGGGAAGTGGAGTGGCAATGAGCAAGCGCTGGATGGCCCGTTTGTCGCTGGTGCTGATGCTGGCCGCGGCAGCCGTGCTGATCGGATTTGCCGGGCTGCGCAGTCTGGCGCTGGTGGGCCTCGGGGCCCTCGGCGTGTGCGTGGTCGTGGCGGGCGGGTACTGGTTCCTCGCGAACCGGGGTGTGCTGCGGTGGCTCGCGCTGGCCCTGGTGATCCTGGCCCCCGTGGCCATCCTGGTGCTCTTCGGGTGGAGACACCTGATCTGGGTGGCGGTCCTCGCGGTCGCGCTCGCGCTGGCCGCGGTGGTGGCGGCCCGGGTGTCGCTGGGCACCGGCGGCGAGGACTCAGCCATGCCCGCCTACCCGGCGGCCCGGCCCCAGCGCGCGTTCATCGTGATGAACCCCAGGTCAGGGGGCGGGAAGGTGGCGAAGTTCGGGCTGGACGAGAAGGCACGGGCGCTGGGCGCGAAGGTGGTCCTGCTCGATGGCCCGGAAATCGTGGATGTCGCGGCCCTGGCCCGCAAGGCGGTGGCCGAGGGGTGCGACCTGCTCGGCGTGGCCGGGGGTGACGGCACCCAGGCGCTGGTGGCGGGGATCGCGGCCGAGCACGACCTGCCCTTCCTGGTCATCAGTGCCGGTACCCGCAACCACTTCGCGCTCGATCTGGGCCTGAACCGGGAAGACCCGTCCACCTGCCTTGATGCCCTCAGCAACGGCGAGGAACTCCGGATCGATCTTGGCATCATCGGTGACCGCACGTTCGTGAACAATGCGTCGTTCGGCGCCTACGCCGAAGTGGTGCGCAGCCCCGCCTACCGCGACGATAAGCGGGGCACGACCCTGGAAATGATGCCCGACCTGCTGAAAGGTCACCGGGGCGCCCGGCTGGCCGCCCAGGCCTGCCGGGCGTCGATCGAAGGACCACAGGCCCTGCTGGTGAGCAACAACCCCTACGAGAGCGGCGATGCCGCCGGGCTGGGGCGGCGGGCCCGGCTCGACACCGGGACTCTGGGCTTCATCGCCGTCGAAGTGGACAGCGCCGCCCAGGCGATCGGGCTCATGCGCCGCGGCAGCGGCCGGGGCCTGACCTTTGGCGCGGCCAAGGAAGTCGTGGTTGACGCCGACGCTCCCGAGGTTCCCGTCGGCATCGACGGTGAGACGATCATGATGCCCGCGCCGGTGCACTGCACCATCCGGCCCGGTGTACTCAGGGTGCTGGTCCCGAAGGACCGGCCGGGAGTCCCGCCACCCAAGCCGTCCCTTGACTGGCCCAGCCTCTGGCGGCTGGCCTCGTTCCGCCCAGAATCAGACGGGTGAGGACCGGCAGCGTCGTTCAGATATCTGTGACGAGCCTGACCGGCTGGCCGGTCGCTCGGGCGATGGTCAGGTAATCACGATCATCGCAGAGCACGATCAGTCGCTCGCGCTCCGCCGTGGCGGCGATGAGCAGGTCAACCGGGCCCGCGGACCGGTGCGTCCCAGTTTCGGTGAGCAGTTGCTGGATTTCTGCCGCGCGCTCGTATGCCCTCTCGGGCATGGGCACCCAGCCGAACAGGTCATGGAGCAACTGCTGCTTCTCCAGCCGGTCAGCCAGTGACCGCGCGGAGTAGAGGAATTCCAGCCTGACGATCGGGCAGATCGCGATCACCCCGGCCGCCAGGTGATCCGACCAGGCTTTTCTCAGCTCGCTCTGCAGGATGCGGAACAGGCCTGAGGTGTCGATCAGGTACAGCGCCGGGCTCATCGCCGGTAGGCCGAATTTATCAGCAACGAACTCATCGAAGTCGCCACGATCGCCATCTGGCCCAGCCGGGCCAGGGCACGCAAGGGCACGAGCCGTGCCCTACCTCCGGAGGCGGCATTCACGGTGTCCTTCTTGGTCGTGGTGCCCAGGACCTCAGCCGCTACCGCCAGGGCCTCCTGGTCGATTTCAATCGGTGTTTTTCGCTGTGGCCATAGGACCGCCCCCTTCGGCAGGACAGATCCAGGATATCATGGACGTCTTGAACCGGATATCTAGGATATCCAGGTGAGCTACTATTAAGGCAGCATCCAGGAGGGAGTTTGCCGTGATCGCATCTACCGATACGGGCCTGGTCGAGATGCGCGTCAACAAGGTCGTCGCGTTCAGCCCCGGGCGAAGCGAGGACATCTCCTACTTCGTCGTCCTGGACGAAGCGCAGGGCGCTCGGCACGTGGTGATCTTGATCGGGCTCTCGGAGGCCCTGGAACTCGCGGCTAGCCTGCAAGGCCTGCGCTGGGGCCGCCCGATGACCTGCCAGTTGCGCCGCAGCCCTGGTGCGCAGTCTTGGCGGCCGGGTGCGGGAGGTCCGGCTGGACCGGATAATCGAGGGCGGGTATGCCGCCACCGTGGAGGCTGAAGGGCCGGACGGCGTGGCTTTGGTGGATGCCCGGCCCAGCGACGCGCTGAACCTTGCGGTCTTGATGGACGCGCGCATCTTCGCCGCGCCGGACGTGCTGGCCGACTGCATCGGCCGCCAAGAGGGCGATTCCGCCGAGGCCGGGGTGATGCGGCGGGTTCTCACCACAGGCCCGATGACAATTAGAACGGTAGAGGGATCAGCCGGCTATTGGGCTGGGTCCCGGCCCGCGTGGCGCCAGCCTGACGTGCGCGGGGGTTGTGCTCGCGCCCATGGATCAGCGCGCGGCCTGGTGCTCACCGCCCGCCGGTTTCCCGCTTGCGGCCCCAGGCCAGGAAGTACAGACAGGGCACCACGAGCGTCCGCGGGTCATCGAGATGCTCGCGGACCGCCCGGTCCAGCTCATCAAGCTCACGCTCAGCTGTCAGCCCCTCTCAAGGATCATCGGGCGCATGCTGCGCACCAGCTCAGCCCGGAAGTGCGGCGGGAATCCCTGGCCCGATGGACGCCGGCCCGCGCCTCCACGCCGATATCCTGCAGGCCTGCCTCGCGGTACAGCTCGGTCAGGCGGCGGCCGACGAGGGGATCAGCGCCGTTCCGGGTGAAGGAGCCGCGGAAGATCTCGCATAGCCGGTCCCAGGCCGGATGAGCGGGATAGCACAGTGAGTATTCGGCGTCGGGCTCCAGGCCGGCGACCCATCCACCAGGGCGGGCCAGCCGGACCATCTCGGCCGACCTCCGCCGGCTCAGGAACGGTGACCAGCAGGGTCCGGGCGTGCACCAGGTCGAACGAGCCGGACGGCAGTCCGGTGTGCCGGGCGTCGGCCGCCACGATCTCGACGTTGCCCAGCCCGCGCTGACGGGTAAATCCCGGGCCATGGCGACGTGCGCCGGGTCAGCGTCCAGGCCCACGACGTGCCCGCCCGGTGAAACCCGCTGCGGCAGCAACTCGATGATGCCGCTCGGGCCGCAGCCCAGATCGATCGCATGTGGCCTGGCCCGATACCGCCTGGTCGATCAGCGCGGCACTGTCGGCCCGTAGCTCATCGGACTGGCGCTGCAGCCGGGCGCTTTCCGCCGGATCGCGGCCCAGCGCATAGACGGCGGTAGCAGGCGGCTCCGCTGCGACGGCAGCGGCGGGCGGATTCTGGCATGGCCTGCGATCATGTCGATCGCGCCGATACCGGCCTGAGGCCCTGGACGAATTCCCATTCCGGGCAGTCTGCGCGGAATGCCCGTTGCGTGCTCACGGAGGCGGTCACCGGCGGCCCCTCCTGCTGGCTTCGCCCGGTGCTGGTGGACGCGGCCGCAGGCATGACCGCCGCGTACTCACCGCACGCAGGGCACGCACTCCAGCACCCCCTCGAACGAATACCGGCATCCGCAAAAGCAGGCCACGTCAGCCATATCAGCAGCTCCTTCGGGTCGGTCACGCTCTGGCGCCAGCGTGATGCGGTGTCATGGCTGCGACGATCCCAGCGGCCAGCCTGGTCGGCGCGTGAGGGAAATCCCTACTCGGTGAGCCGCGCCGGACCCGGGCGCGTCACTGCCCCGGGATCGCGAGGAACAGGGTCCAGGTCCCGGCTCCGGCCAGCTCGGCGTCGCCGCGGGCGGTGAACGCCAGCGAAGAGCCGTAGACAGCGTCTTTGACGGTCTGCGTGACCAGCACCTCGCCAGCGCCCGCGTGGGCGAGCATGCGCTCGGCGATGCGCACCGCGATGCCGCGCGTTTCGCCGTCGGGGAGGGTGTAGATCTCGCCCGCGTGCACTGCTGCGCGCGCCTGGACGTCACGTCGCGGGCGGCCGCGCAGAGGTCAAAGGCACAATGCAGGGCCGCGCTGGGCGCGTCGAACATGGCCAGCACACCGGGGCCGGCGGCTTTCACTATCCGTCCTCCGTTGCTCTTGATCGCTGCGGCGACTTCCTGGTTGTGGGGCGGGGGACCCGGCCTGGTGCTGGTCGCCCGGTCCTGCGGCCTCGTCGGTGAGGTTGACAGGCCGGTGCACAGGACGGTGCTGAGCGTGCGAACCGGCGCCAGCGGGGAGTCCGCCGCGCGGCGCGGCGAGATGCGGCGGGACAGTTCGGTGCGGGTGCGGACGCCGAGCTTCCGGTAGGCGCGGGAAAGGTGCACCTCGATGGTCTTGGGGCTGAGGAACAACCTGGCCGCCGCCTCGCGATTGGTCGCGCCGTCGGCCACCACGAGCGCGACCTGGAGCTCCTGGGGGGTCAGCTCGTCGCGCGGGGAGGTATCGGGTCGGCGCAGACGAGCGCCGCTGGCGCGCAGCTCGGTCTGGGCTCGCCGTTCCCATGGCTCGGCCCCGATCGCGTGGAAAATGCCGAGCGCGCCGCGGAGGTGTTCCCGCGCCTCCGTCCGCCGGCCCGCGCGGCGCAGGCGCTCCCCGTAGACCAGCCGCGTGCGGGCCATCTCGAATCCGGAGCGGATCGGTGCCGCCGGAACCTGCTCATACGCCGCATCCAGCAGGTCGGCCGGGGCGACGAGCACGCGGGCCCGGGACACCGCATGGCGTCCCCAGGGCGACTGCGCCGCGGCTGTCCGCTGCTCGAGCTCGGCCAGCGCCGCTTGAGCCGCTGCCGCGTCGCCGAGTCGCACGAGCGTCTCGACCCGGTCTGCGGCATACCGGACAAAGCCAGGATGCCGCAGCGGGCGCAGCAGGCGGTCGGCCTCGTCCAGGGCCGCTGAGCGCTGCGCCGTCCTCACCGGCGCCCAGCTCAAGCAGGCCAAGTGCCGCCTGAGCCTCCGCGACCGCCCAGCGATCATGGCCCCCGCAGCTCTGCTCGGCGCGAAGGACGTGCTCACGGCAGCGCTCCTCCAGGCCGAACACGGCCTCGACGGCCGCTACCTGCGCGAGGGTCCAGCCTGGCCACGACGCTTTTCCCTCCTGGGCCAGGGCCAGCGCTTCGCCCGCGGTCTTCAGCGCCTGCACCAGGTGCCCCTGGCGCAGCTCGATAGTCGCGCGGGTACGCAAGCTGTAGCACAACGCGGGCATGTGTCCCACCCGGGTCAGCTCGGCGATGCTGCCCGCGAGCGCGGACTGCGCCTCATCGAGCTGGTCCGCAGCCGACAGCACCTCGCAGGCGTAGGCGAGCTGCAGGTCAGCCTGGCCGGCCGAGGCGGCGATCGCGGTGCGCGCCGCTTGCAGCGCCGCTGGCACCTGGCAGTCGGCGAGCCGCTGCCAGGCGAGCGTGGTCAGCACCTCGCGGTCACTGGGCCCGGCGTGGGATGCCGCGAGCTCTTCCGCGCGGTCGGCCAGGTCACGTGCCCCATCGATGTCCAGGGATGACCAGGCCCAGTCCCAGGCCACCGCCAGCATCATCGCGGCCTGGCGCGGGTGGCTTGCGGCGAGCTCGCTGGCCCGGGCGACCAACGGCCCGAACAGCGGTTGCGGGCCGGTAGCCGAGGTCGCGACCCACCAGCGCGCCACCATGACGTCGCCGGCCAGCTCCGCGTCTTCGGTGAGCGCCGCACTGCGATCAAGGAGGGCGTCCGCCTGGCGCAGCTGCCCGGCCAGCCCAGGCCGCCTCCCCGGCCAGCAGCAGCCGCCTGGCCCGCAGCTCCTGGCCCGGGGTGGCGGAGGCGGCCCGTTCAAGCAGCCTGGCCGCGCCAGCGCACGCGCCGCGGCGGCGCGCCGCGGCCCCGGCCTCGGCGAGGTCACCCGAGACGCCGTCGTCCGGTTCCGCCCCGGCGGCGACAAGATGCCAGGCCCGCCGGGCGGGATGCGCCGCCAAGAGACCGGCGGCCAAGGCGCGGTGCGCGGCGCGGCGCTCCTCGTCGGTCGCAGCGGTGTAGACCGCCGAGCGCACCAGCGGATGCCAGAACGCGATCCGGTCTCGCTGAACGCGCACCAGCCCGATCCGCTCCGCCTGCTCCAGCCCCGCCGCAGCCTCAGGCGCGGCACGCCGTATCGCCTCCGCGTCGTCACTGTCGCTCGCCGCCGCGAGCAGCAGCGCCCGGCGGCCTTCCGCGTCCAGCCGCTCGATCCGGGTCAGGAACGCCCGTTCCACGCTCGCGGTCACCGTGAGCTGATCGTCGAGCGGCCGCCGGCCTGCTCGCTGATCGGCGTCCAGGACGCCGGGAAGCTCCAGCAGCGCGAGCGGGTTGCCGGCGACCCGCTCGCACAGTGCTCGTACCACCTCGGGCGCCACGTCATGGCCGGCCTGGCCGACCAGCGCCACCGCCGCGGCCAGGTCAACCCCGCCGAGACGCAACTGCGGGACGCCGGGCATCTCGAACGGCTCGCTGGACCGCGCGCCCACCAGGACCCCGATCGACTCGTCTTCGATCCGGCGGGCCACGAAGGCCAGCGCATTCACCGTCTCGGTGTCCAGCCAGTGCGCGTCATCGACGATGATGATCAACGGCTCGCGGGAGGCCACCTCCGCCAGCAGCGCCAGCACGCCCGCATAGACCGCCAGCGCGTCGGTCGTGCCGTCCTCCCCTGCCCCCAGCGCCAGCTTGATCGCCCGCGACTGGCGCGCCGGCAGCGCCTCCAGACCCCACAAAACTGGCCTGACCAGCTCATTCAGCCCCGCATAAGGCAGCGCTGCCTCCGCCGCGACCCCCAGGATGCTCAGCCGCTTCATGTCTGCTGCCTGCCGCCCGGCGTACGAAAGCAGCGCGGACTTGCCGATTCCGGGCTCGCCGAGCAGCACCAGCGCGCAGCCGGCTCCGCCGCGGACCTCATCCAGCAGGCTGTCGATCCGGGCGGCCTCGTCGGGCGGCCAACCAGCATGTAGCGAACCTAACCCCGTCCTGGCTCGCCAGCCAGGCACGAGAGGCCGCCCGCAGCGGGTCATCCGTCCGGGTCGAGGCAGGCCAGCCCGCCGCCGCCTCAGATACCAGCGCACAGCCTCAACCCCGCCGGTCACGGCGAAGGCGAGCCCGAAGGCGAGCAGGAGCCCTTTCCAGGCCTCGTTCTCGAATGCCCGTCCGCCGAAGTACCCCAGCAGGGACGCGTACAGGGCCCAGATGAGGGCCGCCAGGGCATCGAACACGGCGAAGCGCCCCACGGGAACGCCAGCGTGCCCGCCGCCAGGGTGACGGCGGTCCGCCCGCCCGGGATGAAGCGGGAGACCACGATCAGTTCGCCGCCGCGCCGGGTGAGCTGACGCTCGGCCCAGTCGAGGGTTTTCTCCGCCTTCCCACCGCGGAGGAACCGCTTAGTTGCGCGGGTACCGAAACGCCGGCCAATCAGGTAGGCGGTGTTGTCGCCGAGAAATGCGCCGCAGGCCGCGGCGGCGATGATCAGCGGCAGGTAGAGGCCGCCGGCCGAGGCCACCACGCCCGCCGTGATCACCGAGGCCTCGCTCGGCACCACCGGCACCAGCACATCGAGGAAGGCCAGGAGGAAGACGATGCCGTACGCCCACCCGGACGCTTCTGAAACGAGCTGCGTGAACTGACCGAACACGGCGGCTAGCCGCAGCAGGGGCAGCGGTGAGCGCCAGTGCGGGCGGCGTTGGCCATCACCCGACCATATGCCGCTTGAACAGGGCGTGCAGCGGGCACGGGTCCGAGCGCGAACGATGCGGCACGCAGGCTAGCGCGGCCGGGCAGCGACGAGGAGGACGTCACATGACAGCAGCTGACGAAGGCGGCCAGCTCAGCTTTGCCCAGGACATCAGGCCCTTGTTCCGGGTGAAAGACCGCGAGTCGATGAAGGCGGCCTTCGATCTCTTCGACTACGGGGACGTCGCCACTCATGCCGACGCCATCGTCGGTGCCCTGCGCGCGGGGAAGATGCCGTGCGACGGCGCGTGGCCCGCGGACCGCGTGCAGATCGTCCAGCGCTGGATCGACGCGGGCAAGCCTGCCTAAGACCCGGCGCGCTGCGGCACGGCCGGGGTGCTGGCCCTGGCCTGCGACCGGCAGACCGAACACGCGGACGGACTGGCCTTCGCGGACGTCCTGGTCAGCGACCTCGCCGCGCGGGCCAGCGCAGATCCCGACGGCGCGCGCTGGAGCAACTACGAGCACCGGGCCATCCCGGCTACCCTGGCCCCGCGCACCGGATGGGCCATGGGCAACGCCGGCATCATCCGGGAATTGCTGCGTTACGCACGCATCCGGGACGGCCGGGACCCCGGCTACGCCATCGCCTGGCCCGACCACCCGCCCGCCATCCCCGCTGGTCATCTCTAGCCGGGCGTCTTCAGCCGGTCATCGCGGCCGGAGCCGGTCATCGCGGCCGGGCTGAATAAATGCCGGACCGCCGGCCGCAGATTCCGCGCGAGCGGTTACCTTGGTGGAGGTCAACGGCGACGCGCAAAAGGGCAGGCCCAGTGAGCGATGACATCAGCATTGTCCTGACTGACCGGTCGTACCTGGAGTGCCCTCGCTGGCACGACGGCCGGATCTGGGTCTCGGACTTCTACCGGCACGAGGTCGTGTCCGCGACCGAGGACGGGCAGGATCTCCGGGTCGAGGCCGAGGTCCCGCACCAGCCGTCCGGGCTGGACTGGCTGCCCGACGGCCGGCTGCTCATCGTCTCCATGCGCAACCGTAAGCTGCTGCGCCGCGAGCCGGACGGCGAACTGGTCGTGCACGCCGATCTGGCTGGCCACGTCGGCGAGCATCCCAACGACATGGTCGTCGACGCGCAGGGCCGTGCGTACGTCGGCAACTTCGGCTTCGACCTGATGGGCGGCGCCGACATCGCGCCGAGCTGGCTGCTGCGCGTCGACCCCGACGGCAGCGTCACGCGCGTGGCCGAGGACCTGTGGTTCGCGAACGGCAGCGTGATCACCGACGACGGCGTCCTGCTGGTCAACGAGACCTTCGGCAACCGGGTGAGCGCCTTCGACATCAAGCCCGATGGCAGCCTGGCCAACCGCAGGGACTGGGCGGCCTTCGGCCCGCTGCCCACCGCGCTGGGGCTGAGCGACGCGCTGCCGGGCCTCGTCGTGGCCCCGGACGGATGCACGCTCGACGCCGAAGGCGCCTTGTGGATCGCGGACGGGCTGAACGGCCGGGTTCTCCGGGTACGCGAGGGCGGCGAGATCGCGGCGCAGATCGCCGTGGGCATGGGCGTGTTCGCCTGCGGTCTCGGCGGATCAGACGGCCGAACCCTGTTCATCTGTGCCGCACCGGACTTCGACGAGCACGCCCGCAGCGCGGCGCGGGAGGGACAGTTGCTGTCGGTGCGGGTCGACGTCCCGCACGCCGGCCGCCCCTGACCTTCAGCTGGCCGGCGCCTGCACCACGCCGCCAGTTCTCACGGCCGGGACGCCGGCAGATCCGCTGCCAGGTCCGATGGCAGGTCCGCTGCCAGGTCCGATGGCAGGTCTGCGACGATGATCATGCGCTGGTGATCGGCGGTCAGCGCGCGTCCGTCCTCCCCGTAGCCGGCCACCCCCGTGAATCCCGCGGCGAGCAGCCAGTCGCGTAGCTCGGGGAAGCCGAACAGCCGTTTGACGAAGTTCACCCGGCGGGTCCGGCCGCCGCGGATGACCGTCCGCTCCGCCTCGAACCGGCCGGTCAGCGCATCCAGGTGGTAGCGGTTAACCAGCATGTCGCCGTTGTCTCGTGCGGCCACGACGCGCGACGGGCAGTACGAGGCGAGAAACGCCGTCAGGTTGTCCAGGTCCATGGCCAGCCGGCCACCCGGTCGCAGGACACGGGCGATCCCGTCCAGCACGCTGCGGTTGGTGGTGTCGTCGAAGTACCCGAACGCTGTGGACCAGCTGACGACGCGGTCGAAGCGGCCGGTCCACGGTATCTCGCGCATGTCCCCCGCTACGTAGTTGACGCTGACTGCGGCGGCGGCCGCGTCAGCGCGGGCCCGGTCCAGGAAGACCTCCGACGAGTCCAGGCCCGTGACCCGGCATCCGCGGGCCGCCAGGCGGTTGGCCAGCTCCCCGTGCCCGCAGGCCAGATCCAGCACGCTCAGGTCCGGTTGCAGATCCAGCAACCGCCAGGTCAGCTCCGAGGCAGCCGCAGCTGAGGAATCCGTGCCCGGGACGACCGGCCCGTGGGCCGCGAACTCACTGCGGCCAGGCGGCGCCGCGAAGAAATGCAGATAGTCCTCGTCGTACATGGTTGCGGCGTCGAACAGGTCGGTCATGCGGTGAAGAGTAGAGATGACCCCTCACGGGCGGCAACGGCTTTAGCCCGGCGGTTAGCGGCCGGCTTGCGGTGCATCCGGTAGTGCAGGACCAGAAAGGGCATGCCGAACACGGAGAACGCGTGCTCCGCCCGCAGGTCGCCGTCGCGTACATAGACATCGAGCTGCTCGGCGAAGCCGCGGACCGCCACCGCGGTGAGCTCGCCGCTGGCCGGGTCGATATACGCCAGATAGTGCCCGGGCTGATCCAGATCACTCCGGCTGGTCAGGACCAGGCCACCGCCGGGCCGGGCCTGGGGCAGCAGCGTCGCGGTGAAGCTGGCCTGCGGCAGCGGGAAGCCCACGCTGACGTAGCCGCGGCCGCCGTGCCGGTAGGTGGTGTAGATGCCCACGTAGATCGGCTCATCGGTGTCAGCGAATGAGCGGATCCAGCAGCGGACCGCGACCGCATCGTCGTCTGAGGTGATCACGTCAATCCGGCTGCGGATGCCGCGGAGCGTCTCCCGCTGGTTCATCGGCACGTTCGCCTGCCCCAGCGGGCGGGCCACCATGGCCCGGTAGAGCAGGTAACCGGGGCGGACCCAGAGCCGCCATTGCGGCACGATGTCGAGCGAGAACCGGGTGGTGTGCTCGTAGAACTCCCGGACCTGGGGATCCAGGCCGGCCGGGTCGAAATCCGGGCCTGCCAGGTCCTGCACCGAGGACACGATGCCCACATCGGGCGCAGCCGGGACGTAACGCCCGCCGAGTTCCGCGGCCAGCTCGCGCAGGTATCCGGTGCCCACGTACCGGGACCGGGCGGCCCGCGGCACCACGAACGGCAGGTCCTCAGCCCGGACCCGCTCCGCGAGCAGGGTCACCGCGGCGTCCCGGAAGACCAGCGCCGACACCACCCGGTAGGTCAGCATCGTCGTGCTGGCCACGACCGCGGCCGGGACCGTGCGCTGCCGCGCGCGGAGCAGCCCGCCGACCGCGGCTCCGAACACCGGCCCGGCCAGCACCTTCTGCGGGCGGATCCCGAGCAGGCCACCCAGCCCCCCGGTCACCGCCCCCACCGCCACCGGCCCGGCCCGGCCGGTCCGGCCCGCCGCCCAGCCGAGCGGGGCCACCAGGGCCGCGCTGGTCGCGATCCGCTGCCACAACGGGGGGATCTCACCGGGTCGCTGCCGGGCCCGGGCCACCGCCTCCGACGCCGCCAGCAATCCCGCGCCGGCCGCCGCGCCCACGCTGGCCGCCCGCAGGCCCCGGTGACCGGCCAGCGCAGCCCGGCCACGCCGCCGATGGCCGCGGCCCAGATGACCTGCCGCCGCCGCTCCCCCGCCTGCCCAGGCTCACCCGACACCATGATCACAACGTACCGGCTGCCCCATCGGTCCGGATTTTGCCGGCCGCCCAGAACAGTCCGCCGGGTGTTCAGCCCGCGCATCCGGCGGCTCTGCACGGTTACTCGGCGGCGGGCTCGCGGCAGGCCTGGACCGCCTCGGCTTCGGTGTCATAGACCGGGAGTACCTTCATCAGGCCCGTGGTTTCCAGGATGTTCCGGGCCTGGCGGGACGGCGCGGCCAGGGCCAGGCAGTCGTCGGTGCCGCGGACCCGGTGCCAGACCCCGACCAGGACGCCGACGCCCGTTGAATCGATGAAGTTCACGTTGGCGAGGTTCACGACCAGGCCGCGATAGGCCTCGTCGGTGAGAACGCGGAGGAGCCCGGTCCGGAGCTCGCCGCTGGTAGACACGTCAACCTCACCACTCACGGTGACCACGGCGATGTCGCTGTCAACCCGGTAGTTAAGCAACTCATCTGGTACGCCCGCTGTGCTCATGGATGACTCCTCCTGGCCGGGAGACGCTGCCGGATGCGACGGCCCGGCCTGACCCGGCACCGCCTGGCCCCCCCCACTACCCGGCTGGCCAGGAAAGAATCAGCCGGCCGGTCAGGACGAAGCCCACCTGGCCACGAACTCGGTGCGGTTCGCGCACTGGGTCTTGGCCAGGATGCTGCGGACGTGTGACTCCACCGTGCGCTCCGACAGCACCAGCCGGGCCGCGATCTGCCGGTTGGACAGCGCCTCGGTGAGCAGGGCCGCGACTTCCCGCTCCCGGCCGGTCAGCGGATCGGCGTCGTCGCGATCGGCGGCTAGCCGGGCCGCGAGCCGCCCGGCCGCGGCCACCGGGCCGGGCATGTCCAGCCGGGTCGCGATGTCCAGGGCGTCCTGCGCCAGCGCCGCGGCCTCGGCCCGCTGGGCCAGGTCGCCGTCCCGCAGCAGCCGGGCCAGGCTGAGTGAGGTCAGGGCGGTGTCCGGCCGGGCGCCAATCGCCCGGTTGCGCGGCAGGGCCTCGCGCAGCAACTCCACGGCCGTCGCCTTATCACCGAAGACCTCGGCCAGCTCGCCGAGGCTACGGCTGATCGTGCCGATGAAAAAGACGGTGGAGCTGCCCAGCGCGCCCGGGTAAGGCCGAACGGCAGGAGCTGCCGGTAGGCGATCTCGGCCGTCGCGGCGTCGCCGAACCGCTGGATGAGCTCGACCATCTGGATCAGCACCGCTGCCCACGCCGGATGCTCGGTCGGGATGGGCAGCAGGCCACACAACCGGTCGTACATGCTCCGCGATTCGCGCAAGGAACCGGTCAGCGCCAGCACGTTCGCGCGCTCGACGTCGACCAGCGGCATCGAGGGCGCCCCCGCCAGCGCCTCGCGGAAGCCCTCGGGCAGGCAGGCGGCGTCACCGCGCACGAGCGCCAGCTTGATGCCGTGGGCGTAGTGCATGGCCATCGCGGTCAGGTCACCGGAGTCGCGGGCGATTACGAGCGCGCGGCGGCTGTGCTCGGAGGACTCGGCGAACTGGCGGGCCAGCATGGTCCGGCTGGCATGCAGCCGGTGCAGGTGCCATCGCGCCAGCGGCAGGGCGGACCGGCGGGCCAGCCGTTCGATGGCGCTGACCGCGGCGTCAACGACATCCAGCCGGGCCGACAGGTAGGCCGCGTGGATCCGCCACTCGTGCCCGATCAGCGCGGCGAGCGGCTGCCGAGCGCCTCGGCCCGGTCGGCCACCAGGTCGCCGAGCCGCATCCGTTCCGGCAAGTCGTCGGGGTGCACGAGCGTCATCTCGCGAGCACGGGCGGCCTCGATCTCGGCCAGCGGATCCCCGCTCTGCGCGGCGAGGGCCAGCGCTTCGCGGGCCAGCGTCTCGCCCTGCGCGACCCGGCCGGAATCGGCCTCCATCGTGGCCAGCTGGGCCAGCACCCGGGCGCGAAGATCAATTCCGAGATCCGCGTACGCCAGGGCGCGCTGGGCCAGCCGGGTGAGCACCTCCGCGGCCTCTGTGTACGTGACGCCCTGCAGGACCAGCGCGCTGCGCGCCACGAGGTCACCCCGGCCCGCGGCCGCCGCCGCGTCTGCGGCGTCGACGCAGTGTTCCAGGCACAGGTCGTACCGGCCGGCCAGGTATTCCGCGTGCGCCAGCTCGAGCAGCAGCCCGGCGCGCTCGACGCTGTCTCCGTCCAGCGACGACATGTCGGCCAGCGCGCCGGTCAGCAGCCGGCAGCGTCGTCGTAGGCCCGGGCCGACCGCGCCTGCGCCGCCGCCTCCCGGGCCCACGCCGCCGCCGCGCGTCGCGCAGCGGGATCGGTGCCCGCCTGCCGCCAGTGGGCGGCGATGCGGCCCGCCCGGCCGGTATCCGCCGACGACTGGAGGGCGAGCGCGGCCGCGCGGTGTAGCGCCCGGGCCGTGGCCGGGTCGAGGCGGTCCACGATGCCGTCGCGGACCAGCGCGTGGGCGAAGCGGTAGCGCCGGGTCGCGTCGTCCACCGCCAGCAGCCCGCCCCGCCAGGCCGCGGCCAGCGCATCCGCGACGCTCTCGTCGTGCCACGTCGCCGGATCGCCCGTGGTGTCCCGGGGCTCCCGGCGACGACGGCGGCCAGCTGGTGCTCGTCAACGTGTCTCGCCTAGCACGGCAGCCGCCTCGATGACCTCGCGCTGCGCCGGGGTCAGGGCGGCCAGCAGGCCGCCGACGACCACGGCGAGGTCGGCTGACCCGTACCCGGCCCGCATGGCCGCCACCAGGAGGGGCAGGCCGCCGGTCCGCTGGTACACGTCGGACGCCAGGCCGGGATCGACCAGTTCGGCGACCTCGTCGGGGGTGAAGGGCGCGAGCGGGAGCGTCACGGCGCCGTACCGGCAAAGGCCGGCCAGGCGGATGCCGGCCTCGTGCGGCGCAGGCGACCGCACGGTGCCGATGACCGTGACGGGGGCGGCGCCCGAGGCCGCCCCGACCTGCGCCAGGAGGTCCAGGGACGCAGCGTCCGCCCAGTGCAGGTCTTCGAGCACCACCGTCAGCGGGCCGGCCGCGATCAGCGCGTCGCTCATCTGCGCGAGCGCGGCGAACCGGGCGGAGCGGCCACGGCCGGCTCGATGTCGGGCTCATGCAGCGATTTCGACCCCGGCCCGCCGCAGCGCGGCGCGCCAGGGCCACAGCGGCGGCGCAGGCTCCGCCGGGCAGTACCCGCGGACCACCGGCGGAGCCGCGGCGTCGCCGGACCGCCTGGTCAACGAGGGTGGTCTTGCTGACACCGGCCGGGCCGCTGATCAGCAGGACGCCGCCGGATCGCCGGTCCTGGGCGGCCAGATGGCGGCCAGGACATCGAGTCTCGCTCCCGGCCGACGAACACGGCACCCGGCGCGACGGCGGACACGCACCCAGTATCGCGCAACCTGGCCGCCAGGCCGATTCAGTGCCGCGCTTCAGTACCGGCACGGATGTGCCGGCCCGGCCCGGATACGACGCTGGCGGACATGGATATTTCCGTACACACACAGCCCAGCGCCCACCCGGTCCAGACCGGGTGGGTGGACGATGCGCTCGCGAGCGCCTACGCCGCCAGGGACCCCCTCGGGGCACTGATCGGCGGCCCCTGGCCCCCGGCGACGGAATCATGCTGGTCGGGTGGCCCGAGACCGGACCCGGCCGGTATCACCTGATCGAGGCGCGGCCCGGCCGAAGCCGGGCCGGCCACATACATGCAGGTCGTGGAGTTCTCCGGTCCTCGCAGCGAGGAGTGGGTCGCGGCCGAGCAACGGGCCGCTGCGGGGCGTCTGGGCCCGGCCACCGAGGGCATCGCCGGCATCGTCTCGGTCATGCGGATGCGTGCCGCAGACAACGCCTACCTGGTGGCGGTCCTGGCCGAGAGCCTGGACGTCTTCGACGCGGCGTCCCAGGCGATCATGTCCACCGACCTGCTGCCCGGCGAGACCCGGCGCTTCTCGGCGGTCCCGACCGGATCAGCTTCTACCGGCTGGTCCACGCCGACCTGCCGATCCCCGAAGGGAGCCGGTCATGACCACGATGACCTCGGTCGGCGCCGGGATCTGGACCGCCGACCTGACCCGCACCCGGGCCGCGTTCGCGGCGCGTCACCTGTTCGGGCAGACGGTGCACGGCACGATCGCGGTGACAGGCGGGACGCTCGACGTTGCCCCGGACGGGCGGCCCGCCGGTTCCAGGCCACCCTCGACCCCGCCTCGATCGACACCGGGAACGCCCGGCGCGACGGTAACCTGCGCGGCAGGCGCTTCCTGGCCGCGCGAGACGCGCCCGCTCATGGAGGCCGCCGCGGACGACATCGACGCACCGGCGACCGGTGGCACGCCGACGCGGTGCTCCGCGTGCGCCGATGTGAAGCGCCGCTGCACATCGACGCTCGAAGCCGGACATCCTCCCGACCGAGGCCCGGCCGCTGGTGAGCGGCACGGCCCGGGTGGACCTGCCCGACGCCAGCGTCCGGGTGCCCGGGCTGCTGGTCCGCCGGTTCGTCAACCTGTCGTTCTCAGCCCAGCTCACCCGGCAAACGTGACGATGCCGAGGTCGCGGCGCCTGGTTTCCCGGGGAACTGGGCGCTGCAACCTCACGCTGCGGCAAGCGCCTGGCATCCTGGGGGCATGCAGAGCGTGTATGAGGCCGCGGGCGGCCGGCGGGCCTGCTCCGCCTGGCCGGGGCGTGGCACTCCCGGGTGATGGCCGACGAGATCGTCAGCCACGCGTTCAGCCACGGATTCCATCCGCAGCACAACGAGCGGCTGGCCGCGTACTGGGCCGAGGCCCTCGGCGGCCCGGCCGCTACTCGGGCACTTCCAGACGAGACCTCGGTCGTGCGGATCCACAGCGGCAACGGGCCGCACGAGGAGATGGACCGCCGCGCGATCGCCTGTTTCGACCAGGCCATGGGCAACGCCGGCCTGGAGCCAGCCGGGCTCTGGCAGGTGCTGACGACTACTTCGCCTGGGCCACCACGACGACCATGTCGCGCTCTCGCGGGTCCGCGGACGAGGTGCCGGGGGACCTGAGCATCCCGCGATGGTCCTGGGACGGGCTGCAACCCTAAACCCGGACCGGGCTGCGGCCCTGGCTATGCTCGCGGGGTGGATGTCACCTCGCTGGGTTACCGGACTGACCTGATGATCCGGGCCCTCGAGGGCAGCCAGGTCGTTCAGCACCCCGATTACGTGACCGTCCGCACCCCGGCGAACCCGGCTTTCTTCGGGGCAACTTCATGCTGCTGCCAGCCCGGGCGGCGCACGAGGGGGCGGAGCCGTGCCTGGCACGGTTCAGGTCCGAGTTCCCGGACTCGGCACATGTGGCGCTGGGTATCGACGTCACCAGCGGGGCCGCGGCCGGGCTGGACGACTTCGCCGCCGCCGGGCTTGACGTGCAGCACGACACGGTCCTGACCGCCGGGGCCCTCCGCGAGCCGCCGCATCCGAACCAGGCGGCGGTGCTCCGGGAACTGGCCGGGGACGACGACTGGCGGCAGTCCGTGCAGTTGCGGGCGGTCTGCGATGCCGAGGAGGAAAGTTCAGCGGCTGGCCCGGCCTTCATCGCGGCCCGGGACGCGGCCCGGCGCACCCTGGCCGGGACCGGTCACGGGGCGTGGTTCGGCGCGTTTTCGACGGCCAGCTGGCCTCCCAGCTGGGCGTGTTTTCTGACCGGCGCGGGGTCGCCCGCTATCAGGAGGTGGCGACCCATCCGGACGCCCGCAGGCAGGGCCTGGCCGCCACGCTGCTCTGCCACGCCGCCCGCTACGCCACCGGCCAGCTCGCCGCCACGACGCTGGTGATCGTCGCCGACCCCGGGGAGCCCGCCATCGGCCTCTACCGTGCGGTCGGGTTCGCGGACCACGAGACCGAGGTCAGCGGTCGCGGGCGCCCTCGCTAACATACGGGGCGATTGCCTGGCTGATTGGGACCTCGGCGGCGTGATCGCGGGACGTGCACCGGGGGAGCCATGCTTACAGAGTTCTATATTCCGTTGTCCGTAGCGTGTTTCACGCTGCTGGGCCTGTGGCTTGTTGTCGTGCAGGCACGTCAGGCCGAGTGGCGGGGAACTCGCTGCGCCAGCGGCGAGCCTTCGCCGTGGCTACGCATTTCTCGCTGCCCGGGTTGGTGGGGCTGCTGGTCCTGATCAACCCCGACAGCGGCGGCCTCTGGCGGTTGTCGTTCGGCGTCGCCGCGGGAGGCGGGATCGTCGCCCTGCTCGCGCTGCGCGCGCCCGCGGCGGGCAGGCTGGCCGGCCGCTTACATAGCGCGATCGCCGCCTATGTCGTGATCGTGATACTGGCGATCCACCCGCACATCGTCGGCCTGCTGGGATTCGACAATGCGCCGGAGCGCATCGAGGCCGTGCTGCTGACCGGCGTGGTGTTCGCGGGCGTGAATGTCGCCTGGCTCCTGGTGTTCGAGAACGCGGAACCAGGCGCCCAGCCCCGCGGTGGCCCGCACGACGCGCAGGCTGCATAACGGCCCGGGTCAGGGGGTCGGCGCGGGCCCGGCTACACCGCTCCCCCGCTACCGGGAGACGGGCCCGGACGTACGCCCGGACGTCGGCTACACTCCACCAGCTGCCGCTGGACGCGGTCAGCGTGACCCGGACGTAGCGGACCGGCCTGCCGTCCAGGTTGATGGTGGTGAGCTGGCCCGATCCGGCCCCGGTCGCCACCGGTGCGCTCCAGTCCGTGCCATTCAGGCTGACTGCCACCGAATACCCGGCGGGGTAATCGCCGGTGCTGGCCCCGGTATCCAGCACGAATCTGGTCACGGGCTCGGCCTGGCCCAGGTCCACCTGCAGGTACTGGCCAGGAGCCTGCGATGTACCGGTGGAGTACCGGGTGGAGGCGTCGTCGTCCACGGCGTTGCTGGCCACATCGTCGGTGCAGCACGGATCCGCCGGCCCGGCGGGCACCGCGGCCGCCTGCCAGCCGGATGGGCTCAGCGCCCGGACCGCCGGCGGAGGCCCCGGCGGGCGGGCCCAGACGAAGGTGGCCAGGGAGTCGCCGGGGAGGGCGTAATTGAAGCTCTGCCCGTTCTCAGTGACCGAGAAGCTCTGCGGGTTGTCGTTCTCGTTGTGCGCGACCAGGACGGTTGACCCGTCCGGGTTCACGAAAGCCACGTCCATGATCTGGCCGTTCCAGCCCGTGGTGCCGAAGGAGGTGCTGGCGACCCGCACCGCCCCGGGCTGGACGAACCGGCTGAAGCTGTCCCAGCGCGTAGTACTCGGCGTTAGGCGTCACGGTGTCGCCGAGGCACGCCGTCACGATGCCGGTGCAGGTTCCGCAGCCACCCACGTGGGGGCCGCCGCTGGGGTCCAGGGCGAGGTTCCAGTTGATAACGGTCTTGGCCCAGTTCCGGGTCGAGCCAATCTCGAGGTTGCGCGCCTGCCATTTCAGCGTGTCAGAGAACGTGTTAGCCGGGACGGCCGACTGGCTGCCCGAGCACTCGGTCTGGTAGATGTCCTCGCCCGGGAACTGATCGTGCAGCGCGGTCATGGCGCTGGGGTCGCCGTAATAGCAGTGATAGGCGACACCGGACACCCAGCGTGCCGCGGGGGACGAGAGCACTTGCTGGGGGTAGTCGTTGGTGTCAGCGGTTTCGTCCGGCGGGGTCGAGGCGATGTCGTTGGGGTGCTCGGCCCAGTTGTGGTCGTAGGCCAGGATCTTTGTGTGCAGCCCGGCGGCGCGCAGCATGGGGCCGAGATCCTCGATGACCTTCTCCTCCTGAACCGACGGCATGTCGGTACCCGGGTAGGTGCCGGGCGTGCGGTTCTGCGGCTCGTTCTGCACGCTGATGAAGTTGACATGCACTCCCTGGGCCTGGTAGGCCTGCACGAACTTCAGCAGGTACAGCGCGTAGGAAAAGTAGATCTTCGGGTCGTCGATCAGGCGGCCCCCGATCAGTGAGTCGCCGGTCTTCATCCAGGCGGGCGGGCTCCACGGGGTGGCCATGATGGTGAGCCTGGGATTGATGCGCTCCGCTTCCCGCAGCAGCGGCAGGATCTGCGCCTCGTCGTGCGCGATGGAGAAGTGCCGCTGGAGGTAATCGGTCTGGCCGGGCGGCATGTCGTCGTAGGTGTAGTCCTGCGTCGCGACGAAGTCAGACGCCCCAATCGGCTGGCGGAGGAAGTCCAGGCCGTCGCCGGTCACCGGGTCGAACAACAGATGCATGGCCGCGTCGCGCGCGGAGGGCGAGAGTGAAGACAGCACGGCCGCCGAGGAGTCAGTGAGTGAGCCACCGAAACCGGTCATGGCCTGGAACGTCCGGGTGGGATCAACCGTGACGGTCAGGCTGGCGGGCGGGCTGGCCCCGAACGACACCGGAGCCTGCTGAGTCAGCTCCTGCCGGCCGTCAGCGGTGGTGATCCAGACATTGACTGGGGATTCACCGGGGGCATCTGCCTGCGCCTGCGCGTGGGCCGCGGGCGGGCGGGCGACACCTGCCAGCATGGTCAGCGAGGCGGCCGCGGCTGCGGCTAACGCCAGCGAACGCCTGATCCGGGTACCCACGATGATCTCTCCTCGCCGCTGAGGCCGGTGCGGGTCAATGATTCGCGCCGCCGGCGGTCACGTCAATCCTCTGCTGCCCCCGATCAGGGGCCCCGGGGTCCCTGTCGGCCGGCCGGATACGGTCGTGAGACGGGGAGGTGCTGGCATGTCGCTGACATTGCTCGACTGGCGTCGCAGGGTCGCCCGGCTGTACGAGGAGGTTCGCGGGGAGCCCGACATCGTGGCCGCGCACGATCATTGGCGCCGGACCCGCGACGACCTGCTCCGCACCCATCCGGACTCACCCATCCCCCCGCCACAGCGCGCTGGTTACCCGGGTGCGCCGGTCGCGGCCTACGATCCGCAGCTGCGTTTCGATGTCCTCGTGGATACCGGCGTGCCGCCCAGGCACCTGGAACTCGCCACTGGTTCGGACGGGATCGTCCCGTTCGACCGCATCGGATGCGCGCATCTGCCCGGGTACGGCGATCTGGATGTGTGGTGGCTGGGCTCGTACGGCGGGGGTGTCTTCGTTCCGGTGAAGGACGCCAGCGCGGGGGTGACCAGCTACGGCGGGGGCCGGTATCTGATCGACACGGCCAAGGGCGCGGATCTCGGCGGCGACGGCGGCCGGCTGATCCTCGACTTCAACTTCGCCTATAACCCGTCGTGTGCCTACGATCCGGCCTGGGCGTGCCCGCTGGCTCCCGCGGGCAACACCCTCAGCGGCCCGCTGACGGCCGGAGAACTTGTGCCGTCATAGCAGGCCAGAGCGGGGCGTCCTCCGCCGCCCGGGGAGGAACCTGCGTACCGGGTTGCGGCGCGCGGGCGGACCGCCAGAAGCACTCCCAGAAAATGATCTGCTCGTCGTTCAGGTGCCGCAGAGCCCCAAGTGAACCGTCCAGGGTGTGCCGCACCCGCGAGCCGGTCTCGGCCTGGCCCGGGCGCTGGCTGGTTGTCATCACGATCACCTCGATGTGCTGATGGCCTGCTTCTGCGGCCATGCCTTATTCATAGCCAGGCCGCGAGGAGCCGCTGTGCACCGGCGATGGAGGCTGGGTGTAGACGGCACCACCACCGCGGGGCCGTCTCGAGAGGCCGCGGCACCGATAGTGGACTAACCTGTTAGCTAAGGAGGAGCCATGCCGAGCGAGGCCGCTGCGCAATTCAACATCCACGACGCTAAGACCAACTTGTCCCGGATCATCGAGCGGGTCGAGCATGGTGAAGAGATCATCATCAGCCGTGCGGGGAATCCGGTAGCCAAAGTCGTGCCGCTGACCCGCAGGATCGACCGGGCCGGGCGCGGTTCCCTGCGCGGCAAGCTCGTGGCTGCCGACGACTGGGATTCCGATGAGGTCAACGAGGCCATCGCCCGCGACTTCGGCATGATGCGATGAGCCTGCTGCTGGACACCCATGTGGTGCTCTGGTGGCTGACTGACGATCCGACCCTGTCCGATGACATCAAGACCCGGCTTGACCACGACCCGGATGTTTACGTCAGTGCCGCGACCGTCTGGGAAGTGACCATCAAGCAGGCGGCCGGAAAGCTGACCGAGCCTGCGGACCTGCCAGAGCGAATCCTCGGCAGCGGATTCGCTGAGCTGGCCATCAGCTCCGGGCACGCCATCGCGGCCGGACGCCTCCCCCTCATTCACCGGGATCCCTTCGACCGGATGCTGGTGGCGCAGGCGCGATGCGAAGATCTCATGCTCGTCACACGAGACCCCCAATGCCAGAAGTATGAGGTCGCTGTTCTCCCAGTCTGAGGTGCCGCGAGCAGGCGGCTACGCCCCGGCGGCCGGCCCTGAGGAGGACGCGGCCAGGCCCGGCGAGTAGAAGACCTCGTCGTAATAGTTGATGACCAGCGGCTCGGTAAGCATGGCCTCGAACGTGTCGGTGAACCCGCGCGCGGTGCGCCAGGCCAGGTAGTCATCGTAGTGATGACGCTCGGTCCACTGCGTGAAGGCGACGACGTGGTCGGCGTGGTCCTGATCGCGCGTGATCCTGATCGCTTCGCAGCCTTCATGCTTCAGGCTCTCGCCGAGGATCTCCAGCAGCAGGCTCTCCACATCGTCCCCACGGCCGGGCTTGGCGTGAAGCTGGGTGACCACGTGAGTACTCATGATGGCGTCCCTTCCTCGGTAGCGACGGCCGCCGGCCGCCGGTTCTGTGCTCCTTAACCGAGTCTCGGCCCTCCCCCGGCGGGAGGGTCAAGACACCGACCCGGCGTCGTCCCCCGCTGCCCGCAGACAGGCCTGCGGCCGACCATTGACGGACTTGTTGTGAACGCTCACTATGACGGTTACTTCCTGCCCTTGGATCCCGGACCTGCTTGAGAGGAGAGAAGTTAGCGCTAACATCCCGCGCGTGGTGAGAGGGCAGCCGGCGAACGCCAATCCCTACCAGCAATGGAGCCTTGGCTAAGGAAAGGCAGGCATGCACATGACCTTCCGGTCACCTCTTCGGTCCCTACGGCAGGTTTTACTCGTCCTGGCCGGCGCGCTGACGCTCGCCGTCGGCGCCCTGGCCGCCGCGCGGTGCGCCGCCAGCGTCGGCGGCGTCGCTGCCGTGTGACATCTACGCGTCCGGCGGCACGCCATGCGTGGCGGCGCACAGCACGACCCGGGCGCTGTACGCCAGTTACGACGGCCCGCTCTATCAGGTGCGGCGCGCGTCCGACAGCGCCACCACCAACATCAGCCCGCTCAGCGCGGGCGGGGTCGCCAACGCCGCGGCGCAGGACTCCTTCTGCGCCGGCACGACCTGCGTCATCACCGAGATCTACGACCAGTCCGGCCACGGCAACAACCTCACCGATGCACCCGCGGGCGGGGCGGCCGGCGGCCCGGACAACCTCGCGAACGCGACCGCGGCGCCGGTCATGGTCGGCGGTCACAAGGCCTACGGCGTCTACGTGGCGGCCGGCACCGGGTACCGCGACGACGCCACCTCGGGCATCGCGACCGGCGACAACCCCGAGGGCGAGTACGCGATCTTTGACGGCACCCACGTCAACAACGGCTGCTGCTTCGACTACGGCAATGCCGAGACCAACAACGACGACAACGGTGCCGGCCACATGGAAGCGATCTACTTCGGGACCGAGAAGACCTGGGGCTTCGGCTCGGGCAACGGGCCGTGGATCATGGCCGACATGGAGAACGGCCTGTTCTCCGGCTCGAATGCGGGCCTGAACTCGGGCGACCCGACCATCGCCGACCGGTTCACCACCGCCATGATCGAGGGCGAGCCGAACCAGTGGGCCATCCTGGGCGGCAACGCCCAGTCCGGCGGCCTGTCCACGTTCTACAGCGGCGTCCGTCCCTCCGGCTACAACCCGATGCACAAGGAGGGGGCGATCATCCTCGGCATCGGCGGCGACAACAGCAAGAGTTCCGCCGGCACCTTCTACGAAGGCGTGATGACCTCTGGCTATCCGTCAGCGGCCACCGAGAGCGCGGTCCAGGCCAGCATCGTCTCGGCCGGCTACGCACCGTACTACCGCCAGCGGGGCGACCGGGACGATCGTGTCCGGCCTCAGCAGTTCCGAGTGCGTGGACAACAACAACGGCAGCGGCACCAACGGCAACAAGGTGCAGATCTGGACGTGCGACGGCAACACCGCCGCGCAGAACTGGACCGTCAACAGCAACGGCACCCTCACCATCGACGGCGGCTGCATGGACATCACCGGCGCCAACTACTCCAACGGCACCCTGATCGAGTGGTGGACCTGCAACGGCGGCGCCAACCAGCAATGGCAGGCTGAGAACGGGGAGGTAGTCAACCCGGCCTCCGGCAAATGCCTCGATGATCCCGCCTCCAACACCACCAACGGGACGCAGCTGATCTTGTACACCTGCAACGGCGGCAGCAACCAGCATTGGACGCTGCCTTAACCGCCTGCTGAGGGAACCGGGTGGCCAGCCGCGGAGCACGCGGCCGGCCACCCGGTCACGGTTCCTGATGCTCCAGGGCGAGACGGGAGAGGGCGACCCGGGAACTGATGCCGAGCTTCTCGAACGCGTGGCGCAGGTGCCCGCTGACGGTGTGCGGGGAGATGTAGAGCCGCTCGGCCACCTCGCGGTTGGGCAGGCCGTCGGCGACCAGCCGGACCACGGAGAGCTCGGAGCTGGTCAGGGCGGCCCACCCCTGGGCCGGACGCCGCTCGGCGGCCAGCCGGCGCCGGACCCCGAGCCGCCTGAGCCGCATCCGGACCCGGGCCAGGTCCCGGCGGGCCCCGCAGGCGGCGTGGATGGCCAGGGCGCGGTCGAGAGCGGCGACGGCCTGAGCCGATGCCGGAACGCGGCGCGTCGCAGACCCGCCGCCACCTCCCCTGCCGCCACCTCCCCTAGCACCACGGGGGCCGGGCTGGGCCGAGCCGGGTGGCCTGGTGGATCGGATGGGTTCTGCTCGCGGCCGTCAGCCTGAGCGTGACGTACGGCGCGCTCGTCTTCGCCGGATGGTGAGGCGGCTAATGCTCTGGCGCGCGGACGATGCACCGGAAGCCGAGGTGGCTCGTGGCGCTGTCGATGGCCTGCGCCTGCCGGGCCGCCGGCCGGTAGCGCAGGCAGTAGTTGGGGGCGCAGAGGTGGGAGCCGCCCTTGATGACCCGGCGCGGAAGGTGGGAGCCAGGTTCGCCGGCCGGCCTGACCTGGTGGGACGTCGTGACCCGGGGGTTGCGGGGGATGCAGCAGGCGTGGGCGGCGTCGGCCGGATGACGCGGGGAGAACGAGTCATCGGTCCACTCCCAGACATTCCCCGTCATGTCGTACAGCCCGTACCCGTTGGCCGGGAACGACCCGACCGGGGAGGTTCCCTCGTACCCGTCGGTGAGCAGGTTCTGCCAGGGAAATTCGCCCTGCCACGTGTTGGCCATCATCTGGCCGCCGGGGGCGAACTCGTCCCCCCACGCGAAGACCGCCCCGTCGAGCCCGCCGCGGGCCGCGTACTCCCATTCGGCTTCGGTGGGCAGTTCCTTCCCGGCCCACGCCGCGTAGGCGGCCGCGTCTTCGTAGACGACGTGGGTGACCGGATGACGCTCGCGACCGCGATCGTCGCTGCCGGGACCGCGCGGGTGACGCCAGTCGGCACCCGGGACGTAGCTCCACCAGTTGCGGTAATCCCGCAGGTTCACCGGCCCGGCCGGGCGGCAGAAGACGAGTGATCCCGGTACCAGCAGGGCGGCGTCAGCCTCGGGATAGTCGGCCGGGTCGAGTGGCCGTTCCGCGACGGTCACGTATCCGGTCGCCTTGACGAACCGCCGGAACGCTTCCACCGTCACCGGATGGCGGTCCATCCAGAAGCCGTCCACCGTCACCCGGTGGACCGGGCGTTCCTCCGGATAGAAGTCGGCGGAGCCCATCCGGAACGTGCCGCCGGGGATCCAGCTCATGGCCTTGGTCAGCCGGGCGGCCTGGTCGTCCCGCCCGGCCGGGGAGTGTGCTTGGTCTTGGTCAATGCCGTGCCCGCTTCAATACAGTGCTCGCTTCAATGCAGTGCTCGCTCCCGATCTGCCCGGCGCTCGCTCCCGATCTGCCCGGCCTCAGCCTCCTGACGCTAGAGGCGTTCACCCGGGACGGGACCACCCCACCCGGGTGAGTTGCGTCACCATGCGGCCGGGCAGACTCACCCGGCCAGGGGGACGCCATCCGGGCACCTCTGCATCATGCTGCGCAGAGACGGCGATGATCTGGAGAGGACGCTCGACTATGGCCCAGGAGTTCAAAGGCACGATCAACGTTGATATCCGGGACTCGACCCCGGACTGGTCGCCCTTCGAGCCACCCAAGGCCCCGGACGGGGCGCCGAACGTCGTCTACATCGTGCTGGACGATGTCGGCTTCTCGGCGATGTCCTCCTATGGCGGCCCGATCGAGACGCCGAACATCGACCGGATCGCGGCGGACGGGATCCGCTACACCCAGTGGCACACCACGGCGCTCTGCTCGCCGACCCGCTCATGCCTGCTGACCGGCCGCAACCACACCCGCAACTCGATGGCCTGCATCACCGAGGCGGCGGTCGGGTTCCCGAACGCCAGCGGGACCATCCCGCCGGAAAACGGCATGCTGCCGGAGATCCTGGGTGAGCAGGGCTGGAACACCTACATGGTCGGCAAGTGGCACCTGTGCCCGACCGTGGAGATGAACGTCGCCTCCACCCGGCGGAACTGGCCCTCGGGCCGGGGGTTCGAGCGCTGGTACGGGTTCCTGGGCGCCGAGACCAACCAGTGGTATCCGGACCTGGTCTACGACAACCACCCGGTCGACCAGCCGAAGTCGCCGGAAGAGGGGTACCACCTCACCGAGGACCTGACCGACAAGGCCATCGAGTTCATCACGGACTCGAGGGTCCTCGCGCCGGACAAGCCGTTCTTCCTGTATTACGCGCCCGGCGCCGCGCACGCCCCGCATCACGTCTCCAAGGAATGGGCCGACAAGTTCAAGGGCCGCTTCGACATGGGCTACGAGGCGATGCGGGAGCAGACGCTGGCCCGGCAGAAGCAGCTGGGCATCGTCCCCGCGGACACCGAACTGCCGCCGGTCAACCCGATCGGCACCCCGGAGACCCGCCAGGGTCCCGACGGCCAGCCCTTCCCGCCGCTGGACTTCACGAAGTCGTGGGACTCACTGTCCAGCGAGGAGAAGCGGCTGTTCGCGCGGATGGCCGAGGTGTACGCGGGGTTCCTGGCCCACGCCGACCATCACATCGGGCGGCTGCTGGACTACCTGGAGGAATCCGGGCAGCGCGAGAACACGATGGTGATCGTCGTCTCCGACAACGGCGCCAGCGGCGAGGGCGGCCCGGACGGGTCGGTCAACGAGATGAAGTTCGCGAACGGCATCCCCGACGACATGCAGTCCAACCTGGCCATGCTCGACGAGCTCGGCGGGACCAAGACCTACAACCACTACCCCAACGGCTGGGCGATGGCGTTCAACACGCCGTTCAAGATGTGGAAGCGGTATGAGTTCAACGGCGGCACCGCCGACCCGTGCATCATCTCCTGGCCCGCGGCCGCCGCCGACGCGACCGCGGCCAAGGGCGAGCTGCGCCACCAGTACCACCACGCCATCGACATCGTGCCGACCATCCTGGACACCCTGGGTGTGCAGGCCCCGGCCACGATCAAGGGCCACGTGCAGAGCCGGATCGACGGGGTGAGCATGCGCTACAGCGCCAGCGACCCGTCCGCGCCGTCGGCCCGGCAGACGCAGTTCTACTCGATGCTCGGCTCGCGCGGTATCTGGCACGACGGGTGGAAAGCGGTCACCACGCATCCCACCCTCAGCGGCTGGAGCCACTTCAACGACGACACCTGGGAGCTCTACCACACCGACACCGACCGGGCCGAGCTGCACGACCTGGCCGCCGAGCACCCGGACAAGCTCCGGGAACTGGTCAACCTGTGGTTCGCCGAGGCTGGTGCCAACGACGCGTTCCCGCTCGACGACCGGTCCGCGCTGGAGATCATCATGACCCCGCGGCCGCAGCTGGCCTCACCGCGCAACCGGTACGCCTACTTCCCCGACACCGCCGAGGTACCGGAGGCCCAGGCGGTGAACATCCGCAACCGGTCGTACTCGATCGGCGCGCTGGTCGATATCCCCGGCCCGGGCGCCCAGGGCGTGCTGTTCGCGCACGGGTCCCGCTTCGGCGGGCATGCCCTGTACGTGAAGGACAACCGGCTGCACTACGTCTACAACTTCGTCGGCATGATGGAGCAGAAGATCGACGGCACGCAGGACATCCCGGCCGGGAAGGACCTGATCCTCTCGGCCTCCTTCGACAAGGACGGCGAGGATCCGCCCGGCGTCTCCACCGGCATCCTGTCCCTCTACCACGGGGACACCAAGGTCGGCGAAGGCCGGATCAGGACCCAGCCGGGGATGTTCAGCCTGGCCGGTGAGGGCCTGTGCGTGGGCCGCGACAGCGGCGAGGCGGTCACCAGCGACTACCCGGGCGAGCATCCGTACGCGTTCACCGGCGGCACGATCAACCGGGTCGCCGTCGACGTCAGCGGCGAGCCCTACGAGAACCTCGAGCGCGAGGCCCAGGCCATGCTGATGCGCGAGTGACGTGGCCGCGCTGATGCGCGAGTGACGTGGCCGGCCCGCTAGGGACGAAGGCGGGCCGGCAGCCCGAAGCGGGTGAAGTCGGCGGACGAGGAAGGCGACCACCTCGGCCACGCGCCCGTCGCGCAGGGTCAGGACGTCGAGGCCGCCGGGGACGTAGGCGCCCGCGGCGTCCTCCCACAGGTACGTGCCGAAGGCGAGCTGGCTGTTGGCCGTGGTGGGCAGGAAGCGCCAGCGCGACTGCAGCGGGCCGTCGCGCAGGAAGGCGCGGATCTCGTCGTGGCCGCGGTACCACTGCGGCAGCGGCGGCATCGAGTAGCGCGCGTCAGCGGCCAGCATGGCCACGATCGCGTCGACGTCGCCGGCCTGCCAGGCGTCGGTCCAGCGGGTGACGAGGTCAGCGACCGCGGCGTCACCGAGGTCGCGCAGCACCGCTTGCTGGGTGGGCGCGGCTGAGTCGATCGCCTTGCGCGCCCGTTGCAGCGCGCTGTTGACCGAGGCGGTGGACGTGCCCAGCTGCCCGGCCACCTCGGCCGCCGAGAAGCCGAGCACCTCGCGCAGGATCAGCACCGCCCGCTGCGATGGCCGGACAGGTGCTGCAACGCCGCGACGAACGCGAGCTCGACGCTCTCGCGGGCGAGATACTGCGTCTCGGGTGAGCTGCCAGGGTAGGGCTCGAGCCAGCTGATCTCGGCCGGCGGGGTGCCGGGCGTGACATCGACGGGCAGCTCGCGCCGGGCGCGCTGCTCGATCGCGGTCAGGCACCGGTTGGTCGCGATCGTGTAGAGCCAGGCGCGGACGAAACCGCGTTCGTCGAGGCGGCCGACGCTGCGCCAGGCGCGCGCCAGTGACTCCTGCACCACGTCTTCCGCGTCGTGCAGCGAGCCGAGCATCCGGTAGCAGTGCGCCTGCAGCTCACCGCGGTACGGCGCCACCAGCTCCGCAAAGGCCCGGGGGTCGCCGGAGCGCGCGGCCTGCAGCAGCGCGGTGGGTGCCGTCATGCGCCTATTTGCCGGGGGCGATGAATTTGCGCGCGGACCCGGGTTCCACCAGTGAGGGCCGTCTACGAGGAGGAACCGCCATGACCGACGAACAGCAGATCCGCACCCTGATCGAGCGCTGGGCCGCAGCCGTCCACGAGGGCGACATGGCCACCGTGCTCGCCGACCACGCCCCCGGCATCCTCATGTTCGACGTCCCGCCGCCCCAGCAGGGCGTCCGCGGCATCGACGCCTATCGCGAGACGTGGCCGGGATTCTTTGCCTGGCAGGCGTCCGGCGCGGTGTTCGAGATCGAGTCACTGGACGTGACTGCAGGCGCGGACGTCGCGTTCGCGTCCGCCCTGCTCCGGTGCGGCACGCCGGAGCAGTTCGAGCGCGAGCCGGAGCAGCGGCTGCGGCTCACCGTCGGGCTGCGCAAGGCCGGTGGCCGCTGGGCGGTCACCCATGAGCACCACTCGTTCGCGGACACGAAGCCGGACGACTGACCGGCCCTGCACGCGCCCAGCCCCGCCCGGTGCGGCCGGCGGGTCGGCGGCGGGCGCGGCGGCACGGGGCGGCGCGTCGCGGGACGGGTCAGCGTGCGGCCGGGGTGTAGATCAGCTTCTTGTTGACGAACTCCTCGATGCCGGCGGGGCCCAGCTCCCGGCCGACGCCGGAGCGCTTGGTCCCGCCGAACGGCAGGTCGGCCATGGAGCCCTGCGGGCTGTTGATCCACACCATGCCGGTGTCGAGCAGGTCCGCGACTTCCTCGGCCCGGGCCTGGTCCGCGCTGTAGACGACGCCCCCGAGCCCGAACGATGAGGAGTTGGCCAGCTCGATGGCTTCGGAGGCGTCGGCGACCCGGTAGACGACCGCCGCCGGGCCGAACAGTTCCTCACGGTAGGCCCGCATCTGCGGGGTGACGTCGGTGAGGACGGTCGGCTCGACGAACGCGCCGGGCCGGTCGAGCCGCTGGCCGCCGGTGCGCAGCGTGGCGCCCTTGTCCACGGCGTCACGGATCTGGCCCATCAGGAGCTCGGCGGCGCCTTCGGAGGACAGCGGCCCGAAGTCCGAGGCGGGGTCGGCAGGATCGCCTGGATGCAGTGCGGCCATCGCGGCGCTGAACTGGTCGACGAACTCGCTGTAGAGATCCCCGACGACGATGATCCGCTTGGCCGCGTTGCACGCCTGGCCGGCGTTGAGCATCCGCGCGCCGACCGCGGCCTGGACCGTCTTGGTGACATCGTCGCTGTCCAGCACGATGAACGGGTCCGATCCGCCGAGCTCGAGGACGACCTTCTTGAGGTTGCGGCCGGCCACCTCGGCCACGGCCGCGCCAGCCCGCTCGCTGCCGGTCACCGACACGCCGGTCACCCGCGGGTCAGCGATCATGTCCGCGATCTGGCTGTTGGTGGCGAACACGTTGATGTAGGCGCCGTCGAGCAGGCCGGCGTCGTGGAAGATCTGCTCCATCGCCAGGGCCGACTCCGGGCACTGCGGCGCGTGCTTCAGGATGATCGTGTTGCCGACCATCAGGTTCGGGGCGGCGAGCCGGGCCACCTGGTAGTACGGGAAGTTCCACGGCATGATGCCCAGCAACGGGCCGACCGGCTCCTTGCGGACCAGCGCCGTGCCTCCGGCCCGCGGGCTGAGCGGGACGTCCTCCAGGAGCGCCGGCCCCTGCTCGGCGTAGTACCGGTAGATGCTGATCACCAGCTGGATCTCACCCTTGGCCTCCCGGGTGGGCTTGCCCATCTCCCGGGTGATCAGCGCAGCCAGGTCGTCGATTCGCTCCTTGTACAGCTCGGCCACGCGCAGCAGCATCTTGGTGCGCTCGTCCTTGGCCGGTGGTCCGCCAGGACTGGTAGGCGCGCTCGGAACGCTCCAGCACCTGCTCGATCTCGGCATCCGTGGCGGCGGCGAACTCCCGCTCGGTCTCGTTCGTCGCCGGGTTGACGACCTTGTACTCGCTCACTGACCTCGTCCCTTCAGGCTTCGCGCCGCGGCTGGCGCCTGCGCCGAAACCGGCTCTGCACGGCCTCTTCCCCCGCCGCCCACGATAATCCCGGACCAGCCGCCGGATAAGGGCAGGCCATGACCTGGCTGCCGGTGACGGCCGCTAAACGAAGTGCACGTCGGCGCGCGGCAACTCGTCGTCCACCAGGGCGTCGCAGGTCGGGCAGTACCAGCGGGCCTCGATCGGGGTGCCGCAGGCCGGGTGGCGGGGGGCGGTGGACGGGTCGGCGTGCCTGGCCCCCCAGTGCGCCAGGAGGCGGAGCGCGCCGGCGAGTTCCTGGCCCTCGGCGGTCAGCTGGTACTCCGAGCGCGGCGGCCGCTCCGAGTACGGCCGGGCCGTCAGCAGCGCATCCCGCTCGAGCCGCTTGAGGCGCTCGGAGAGGATGTTGGGCGCCAGGCCCGGGATCTGGCCGAGGAGATCGTTGAACCGGAGCGGGCCGTCGAGCAGCGCCTCCACGAGCAGCAGGGTCCACCGGTCACCCACCCTGGCCAGCGCCTGGGCCAGCGGCGATGAGGCATCCACCCGTTCGGTCATCCCCCGATCGTAGCCGCCAGCCTTGACACGCTCCAAGTAAGTAGTAACTTGCAAGTTACTACTTAGGAGGCGGGACACCGATGACAGTCCTCGACGAAATACAGGCCAGCATCAGGCAGCTGGCCGAGACGGCCGGCCCCTCGGTGGTCGGCATCGGGCAGCGCTGGGGCATCGGCTCGGGCATCGTGCTCGCCGAAGGGCAGGTGCTGACCAACGCGCACAACGTGCGGGGAGATCAGGTGGTGGTGACCTTCGCCGACGGGCGCACGGCCGAAGGCAGCGTGGCGGGACGCGACATCGACGGGGATCTGGCCGTCATCGCCGTTGACACCGGCACCACCCCGGCGCTCCCCTGGGCGGCCGGCGCCACCACCAGCATCGGAACGCCGGTCTTCGGCCTGGCCAACCCGGGCGGGCGGGGACTGCGCGTGACGTTCGGATTCGTGTCCGGCGTCGAGCGGAGCTTCCGCGGGCCGCGCGGCCGCCGGATAACCGGCAGCGTCGAGCACACCGCCGCGCTGCTGCCCGGCTCCTCGGGCGGCCCGGTTCTGGATGCCGGGGGACAGCTGCTCGGGATCAACACCAACCGCCTCGGCGAAGGCTTCTACCTGGCCATTCCCGCCGACGAGACGCTCCGCAGCCGGGCTGGGGCGCTGGCCCGCGGGGAGTCCGCGGCCCAGCCGCAGCTGGGTGTCGCGATCGCTCCCGGGCACGTGGCGAAGCGGCTCAGGCGCGCCGTGGGCCTCCCTGAGGCCGAGGGCCTGCTCATCCGGGACGTGACGGAGGACAGCCCGGCCGCGCGGGCCGGCCTCGCCCAGGGCGACCTGATCGTGGCGGCCGGGACCGGGCCGGTCCGCACCGTGGACGACCTGTTCGACGCGCTCGAGGCGGCCCGCGGCGGCGCTCTCGAGCTCCAGATCCTGCGCGGCGCCGACGAGCGGACCATCCAGGTGACCTTCGGCGAGAGCTGACCGCGCGACTGGAACGGGAGCAGGGAGCTGGCCCGGGTCCGCGCAGGCCCGGGCCAGACCCACGCCCACCCGGGCCGTGGCGACCCCGCGCACCGTCCTCCCGCCACACGATCACACACGGTCGCTGGCCATGATCGATTTGAGGCCAGGAGCATCGGGGAAGGAAGATCGCAGGGTCCTGGAGAGGAACACGGTGGACAGCCTGCCGATCGGTGACTACGCCCTGCTCTCGGACTGCCGCTCCGCGGCGCTGGTCAGCCGGGACGGCTCAGTGGACTGGCTGTGCTTCCCCCGCTTCGACGGGCCGTCGGTGTTCTGCCGCCTGCTGGACCCGGCCGGCGGGCGTTTCGCGATCCGGCCCGCAGCCGAGTTCCAGGCCAGCCGCAGGTACCTGGACCAGACGATGGTGCTGGAGACCACCTTCACCACCGCGGGCGGCACCGCCGTGCTCACCGACGCCCTCGCGGTGGGCCGCAACGAACGCGGCCACCAGCTGGGGACGCACTCCCCCAGCATGCTGCTGCGCCGGCTCGAGTGCACCGGCGGCGAGGTCGACGTGGAGGTCAGCTACGCGCCACGGCCGGAGTACGGCCTCATCCAGCCCATCCTGGTTCCGGTACCCGGCGGGCTCGCCGCCCGGGGCGGCGCCGACCGGCTGCTCCTGTCCACCTCGGTCAGCTTCCGCGTGGACGGCGCCACCGCGACGGCCCGGTTCCGGCTGGCCGCCGGGCAGGCCGCCCTGTTCGCGCTCGGGCACGGGCAGATGGCCGACCCGCCGGTGGCCCCGTGGACCACGGCCGAGATCAGCGACCGGCTGGACGACACGGCGGAGGGCTGGCGGTCGTGGTCGGCGATCCACCAGAACTACGAGGGGCCGTGGCGGGAGCTGGTGCGCCATTCCGGGCGGGTGCTGCAGGCGCTGACGTTCGCGCCGACCGGCGCGATCGTGGCGGCGCCGACGACGTCGCTGCCGGAGACCGTCGGCGGCGAACGCAACTGGGACTACCGCTACACCTGGGTGCGCGACGCCAGCCTGACCATGGAGGCCCTGTGGGTGGCGGCCTGCCCGGACGAGGCGAACAAGTTCTTCACCTTCCTCGCCGATGCCGCCGCCTCCCAGCTGCAGCGCGGCGCGGACCTGCAGATCATGTTCGGGATCGGCGGCGAGCGGGACCTGACCGAGCGGGAGCTGCCGCATCTGGCCGGATGGCGGGGCAGCCGCCCGGTCCGCGTCGGCAACGGCGCGTGGACCCAGCGGCAGCTCGACGTCTACGGCGAACTGCTCGGCGCCGCCCAGCGGCTGGTCGACCAGCTCGGCGAGCTGGACCCGGTGACCCGGCAGTTTCTGGCCACGGCCGCGGACACCGCCGCCGCCCGCTGGCGGGAGAAGGACCAGGGCATCTGGGAGATCCGCGGCGAGCCCCGCGACTTCCTGTACTCGAAGCTGATGTGCTGGGTGGCGCTGGACCGGGCGATCGCCCTGGCCGGCCAGCCTCGGCGCCGAAGACCGGGTGAGCGACTGGGCCACCACCCGCGACGAGATCCGGGCGGCCATTCTGGAGCAGGGCTGGAACGAGCGGGCCGGGGCGTTCACCCAGGCGTTCGGCAGCGAGGACCTCGACGCATCGAACCTGATGCTGGCCATCACCGGGTTCCTGCCCGCGGACGACCCGCGGATGAAGGCCACCATCGACGCCACCGCGCAGCGGCTCACCGACCAGCGCGGGCTGGTCTACCGCTACCTGGCCCGCGACGGCCTGGCCGGTACGGAGGGCACCTTCCTGGTCTGCACGTTCTGGCTGGCCCAGGCGCAGGCCCTGGCGGGCGAGGTCGACGCGGCCACCGTGACCTTCGAGCGGGCCCTGGCCGCCATCAACGACGTCGGCCTGCTCGCCGAGGAGGTGGACCCCGGCAACGGCGAGATGATCGGCAACTTCCCGCAGGCGTTCAGCCACATCGGCCTGGTCAACGCCGCCTGGGCCATCACCCAGGCCCAGCAGCGCACCGGCCGCGCCTAGGTGCCCGGACCCGCGGCGTGGCGCGGCGGGGCAGTCTCCTTATTCATCTTCCCCAATCACTTTATTCATCCCCAATCACTGGTTATCTGCTCGCTAAGACCGGGAATCATGTTCGCGGGCCGGGCAGGGGCCTGGGCTCGGGCTCGGCTGCGCAAGGGAGAGGAGCCGACACCGTGGATACAAAGCTCGAGGCCGTGGTGCTGCCGGTCGCGGATGTCGATCGCGCGAAGGCGTTCTACGAGGCCCTGGGGTGGCGCCTGGACGCCGACTTCCCCGTCGCCGCGGACTACAGAGTGGTGCAGTTCACTCCGCCGAACTCGCCCGCCTCCATCCAGTTCGGCATCGGGATGACGACGGCGGCGCCCGGCTCGGCGCAGAACCTGCTGCTGGTCGTCGAGGACGTCGAGGCCGCCCGGGGCGAGCTGACCAGCCACGGCGCGCAGGTCAGCGAGGTCTTTCACGGCGCCGGGCCGAACCCCGGCCGGCGCGTGCCCGGTCCCGACCCGGAGCACGGTTCGTACAAGAGCTTTGCGACGTTCGCGGATCCTGACGGGAACACCTGGCTGCTGCAGGAGGTCACGCAGCGGCTGCCGGGCCGGGTGTGGCCGACCGACGTCGCGGCCCTGGCCGACCTGCTGCATGAGACGGCCGACCATCACGGCGCGTTCGAGGCGGTGGCCCCGCCGCATGATTGGTGGGACTGGTATGCGGCGTACATGGACGCTCGCCAGCGCGGGAGCACCCCGGAGGCGGCTTCCGCGGCCGCCGGGAAGTACATGGCCGACGTCAAGCACATCGTCGTCTGACCCGGCGCTCGCCGGTGGCGACCTAGGCTCGGACGAGGGGCGCATGGGATCCGGTTCCGGATCGTCGACGACCTGGTCGCCTCCCGATGCGGCTGCCGGGCAGCCGCGTGCGGCGGGACCGATGCGCCGGTACGCCTCCCTGATCGCGGACTGGGTCACGACGGGTACCGCGCGGCGGCGGCAGGGCCGTGATGTCATCAGCAACCGACGGAGGTAACGATGAGCTCGAGCAATGACTATGACGTGATCGTTCTTGGCGGCGGGGCGCCCGGCGAGCACTGCGCCGCGGCGCTGGCTGCTGCGCGGGCTGCACGTCGCCGTCGTGGAGCGGGAACTGGTCGGCGGTGAGTGCTCCTACTGGGCTTGTATCCCGTCGAAGTCGCTGCTGCGCCCGGGCGAGGCGGTGGCGGGCGCGCGCAACGCGGCAGCCACCGCGCAGGTCAACGTGGCGGCCGCGCTGGCCTGGCGGGACTACATGGTCTCGAACTGGTCCGACGCCGGCCAGCAGCGCTGGCTGGCCGACCGGGGCATCGACCTGCTGCGGGGCACGGGCAAGCTGGCCGGCACCGGCGTGGTCGAAGTCGGGCGGCGTCCGCCATACCGCGGAGCACGTCGTCGTGGCGACCGGCGCCGCCCCGTTCGTGCCCCCGATCCCGGGCCTGCGTGAGCTCGAAGGCGTCTGGGGCACCCGGGAGGCGACGAGCATGAAGGCTGTCCCGCGCCG
Source organism: uncultured Actinomycetes bacterium (assembly GCA_963742055.1). Lineage (GTDB taxonomy): Bacteria > Actinomycetota > Actinomycetes > Streptosporangiales > Streptosporangiaceae > RYN-230. Next base: position 88,200 of record CAVUKT010000004.1, read on the forward strand.
CCTGCTGGTGCTGGGCGGTGGGGCCGCAGGCGTCGAGCTGGCCCAGGTCGTGCGGCGTCTCGGCGGCGAGGCGGTGATTGTCGAGGGCGCCGACCGGGTGCTTCCCCGCGAGCCTGCGCCGCTGGGCGAGGCGCTCAGCGAGGCGCTGCGCCGGGACGGAATCGAGCTGGTGCTCGGCAAGCACGCCACCGCCGCGCGGCGGGAGGGTGAGGAGTATGTCCTGGCCTTCGACGGGCGTCCGGAGCTGCGGGGCGACCGGCTGCTGGTGGCGACCGGCCGGCGCCCGCGGGTCGAGGGGATCGGCCTGGAGACGGTCGGCGTCGAGGCCAATCCGCACGGGATCGGTGTGGACGAGCACCTGCGCGCGGGCGAGCGCCTGTGGGCCATCGGCGACGTCAACGGCATCTGGCCGCTGACCCACGTCGGCGAGTACGAGGGCGACGTGGTCGCGGAGAACATCCGCGGCGATGGGCGCCCGGCGAACTACGACGCCGTTCCGCGCGTCGTCTACACCGATCCGCAGGCCGCGGCGGTGGGCGCGACCGAAGCGCAGTACAGCGCCACCGCACCCCTGTCCGAGGTGCCGAAGACCGCCACGTACACCCACGCCTACGCCGAGTCCAACGGGTTCCTGACGCTGCTCAGCGACGGCGAGCGGCTGACCGGCGCCTATGCGCTCGGGCCCGAAGCCGGTGAGTGGCTGCAGCAGGCCACGCTGGCCATCCGGGCCCGCGTCCCGCTCGAGGTGCTGAGCGACACGATCCAGCCCTTCCCCAGCTTCTCGAGTATCTACGACGGCGGCCGTGAAGGCGCTCCGGATGGACGATCGCGGGTCAGCCGCGGCCAGCCAGCCCGATGGACCCGCAGATGGCGCCCCTGCCGGGATGAGCAGGACAGTGCGGGATTTCCAGGCCAAGCGCCGCCGGCCGCCCGGTGACCGGGCGCCGCACCACCCATCGGAGGAATCATGACCAGCGCGACCACTTCCGTTCCTGCCCAGCGCGAACCGGAACTGGCCGGGCAGACCGTCGTCCTGATCGGCGGCAGCGCCGGCATCGGGCTCGAGACCGCCCGCCGCGCCCGGGCTGAGGGGGCCGAGGTCGTCCTCACCGGGCGCAATCCCGACCGGCTCAAGCAAGCGGCGGAGGACGTCGGCGCCCGGAGCACGGCGGCCTTCGACGCCACCGACGCGGCTTCGGTGCAGAGGTTCTTCCAGGACCTGCCGGCGCCGATCGACCATGTGCTGATCACGGCCGGCGGCCCGCACTACGCGCCGCTGCTGGAGATGGACTCAGCCCAGATACGCGAGGAGCTCAGCAGCCACATCGTGCAGGCCCTCGAGGTCGCGCGCCACGCTGCTCCCAAGATGAGGCCGGGCGGCACGCTGCTGCTCATGGGCGGCACCGGCGGCCGGCGCGTCGGCCACGGCACCGGGATCTTCCCCGCCGCCACCGCCGCGCTGCCCCCGTTCACGGCGGCCCTCGCGCTCGAGCTGGCGCCGGTCCGCGTCAACCTCATCGCGGCCGGCTTCGTCGACACCCCGTTGTCGGCGTCGCTGCTCGGAGACCAGCTCGAGGCGCGCCGCAGCGAGCTGCGGGCCACGCTCCCGATCGGCCGCGTCGTCGGTCCGGCCGACAGCGATGGTGGCCTTCCAGGGCGAGCGACTACGTATTGCTTCGGGCGATTGGCGCTCGAACGGCAATTGGGACGCAATCCCGAATCCAGTGAGCCACGCGTTGCCGGTATCGTCGACGAAGACATTTGCAGGCTTGATATCCTTATGTATGAGGCCATGCCGATGGACTTGACCTAGCGTTTTTGCCAACCCAACGGCAGCGCGCAGGAAGCGAGTCAGGTCGAGCGGTTGCCGCTGGCCGCGCTCAAGAACGCGATCCAGCGGCTCGCCGCCAGGGTCCTTGAGTATGAGGATCGTCCGCCCTTCGTGACGAGTAATGGCCAGAGGCTTGGCCGCCCACGCGGGATCGAGTTCGGCTGCGAACGAGTATTCGTGGTCGAGCCGCCTGATAATTTGAGGCGACGGCTGTTCTGTAGTGGGTACGATCGCAAGGACTGGAGAGGGGTCGTTGTGCTTTCGGCCGCGGTAAAGGGTAAAGTCCGCGCTTTCCCGCAGGGGCACCAGTACGTACCCCGAGGGCCCCGGGATGGGTGACATTCTTGTCGGCACCGCAGCACGACCTCGGAATAATCATTTAGACCCGACACTATGAGCATGTCAACAGGAACGAAACATCAATTGCTGCGCCCGGAAGTGGAGCTGGTTCAATGATTCTAACGAACTGAAAAGAGTCTATTCATCAACAGCATCCCCCCGCCGTGGCACTCCTGCTCACCAGGCAGGCGTCCGTGAACGGCACGCTCGTGCACACTTCTCTTGTGGCAGACTTTGGCGGATTTCTGCAAAGTGTGCACTATCAAAGTGTCTCGCTCTAGGGGTTCACTCCACGGAGGTAGAAAGCATGGGACGGATTAGGAGTAAAGTTGGAAAGTGCTTTAGAATGAATCTCGCACTTCATGTCGGGGCGTAGCGCAGCCTGGTAGCGCGCCTGCCTTGGGCGCTGGAGGCCGAAGGTACGGAGTACCAGAGGTAGGAGCTACAATTTTCCGGAAAACAGTGCCAGGTCATGCGGGGAGTTTCTGATATGCCGCGGTCTGAGAGGGAGTCGCAATGCGCAAGGGCAGTTTCCGAGCACGCGACAATTCACACGCAAATCATGTTGGCAGCGAGTCAAGATTGAATGGCTGTCTGGCCCCGAAAGGAATGTGCGTTTATTCCAAGTTGGGCAGCAACGGGCAGTTCTACACTCACAATACCGTCACCCTCTTTTGAACACGAGGTGCCGCCATTCAAGTGGATTTACTTTTGGCCGCCTCAGACTCGACCTTGTCGACAGCGCCTCGGAGTAAGTTGCGTGACCGGGCCGAGCTGTACGACGTGGTAGCACTCCACCGAACCCCGATTTTCTTACAACGGTAAATCCTCGCAGAGATACATGGTATCTTTCGACTACCCACCATAGGGACATCCTCTGTGGTTTCAAGAGTGAGGTGCGCCGGGATGAATCCCCGTCAGAAGAAAATCCTCAAGTCCTGGCACCAGATACTGCGGCAATTTGCAAAAAGAGAATGGTTTTCGTTCTTCATATCGAGCAGCCTTGGAGTTCTCGCTGCAGAAGTTATCCATCTCGTCCTGTGGGACCGGTCGTTTCAATCATTTCTCGTCTCCCGTTACAAACCCGCAGTGTCCTTCGACGACCCCAAATATTACATTCCCTACGTAACCATAATCTTCATCACGACGGCTCTTGCTATAGGAGCTTTCGTATTCGGTCATGTCACACGTGGGTTAAGGTCGTGGTGGACCGGCGTAACGAGTGGTTTGGTTTTGCTACCCTTTGTTTCAGCTTTATTCTTCGCGCTACTACCACGGTCTTGCTTTTCTCATCGCATCATCCTTAGCTGCGCGATAGCAGGTGTCTGGTTTGCATGCAGTTTCGCTTTGCACTTGCGGGCAAGAATATATGCTGAACGAACGATTCGAGAGGAAGAATTGAAGGTTCCTTCGAGTGTCAGATCTCTAGCAGGATCTCAATTGAGAGAATCCGATGACCCCATCGAATTTTGGGAGCAAGACGCCTTAGGACGCGCTGCATTGGTCGACAGCCTCTCCGTAAAGATCATGATTGGGAAGGTTCCGGTGCTTGCCCTATCCGGCACGTTCGGATCAGGCAAAACTTCAATTCTTAATCTTTTGCATGAGCATCTTGGTAAAAAGACTATTACTGTGTCCTTTAGCACGTGGTTGCCGGGTTCTCAAGAAACGCTGACTTCCTATCTTTTGGCTGACATCGCTAACGAGTGTAAAAAGCAATACGTCGTACCTGGCTTGCGACAAAGCGCGCGTCGTTTTGCCACAACCTTAGGCAAGAAAGTTCCGTTTCTAGGCGATTATTTGAAGTTACTACCAACGCCCACGCAAAAAGATGATATCGACAACCTAAAGTCAGCTCTGATTCGGCTTCCAAAGCGAGTTGTCGTTCTTCTCGATGAAATCGACAGAATGGAGAAAGGTGAGCTCATCACGCTCCTAAAGGTCATTCGAGGCATATCGACTTTGCCCAACCTCAGCTTTGTCTGCGCTGGTGATCGCGACGTGATGGTTGAAACCGTCAAAGGTGAAGTGAATGATAAACACTTCATCTACTTCGAAAAGTTCTTTCCAGTACTGATTTCAGTTCCAGAACCCAGCCCCGAGGCACTTCGGAAGGCTGGTACGGAGCGATTGGTGGGAGCGTTCGTTAACCGTGACTGGTTTGAGAATAAGTCCGAAACAGCAAAGTTCCGTGAACAGATTAGCGAAGTATGGGAAGACCGAATAGCGCCGTTTTGTCGGAATATGAGGACAATCGGCTTGTTGGCAAACGATGTAAGCGTTGCAGCTGCTCCATTAAAACAGGAAGTGGACCCCCTCGATCTCATATTTATCGAACTGTTGCGTCGCTTTAGACCGGCTGTTTATGAACTCGTTGCCAGAAATTCCTTGGCGCTCACAGGCGGGGAAAGTATGGTGCGGGGCGGACCCTATCAAACCGACAAGGAAAAGGAAGCGAACCAAACCCGCCTGTTAGATGATCTTAAGAAGGCGGCACCTAACGAAGAGGACTTGGAAAAAGTGAAAGGTGTCCTTTGCGAACTATTTCCATTGTTCTTTAAAAACGACCGACGAATACGACGACCGCGACCTAAGAGAAAAGACTCGGAAGAAGAAAGCGACAAGAGGATCAGCGAGCCGGGCATGTTTCCGGCATATTTTCGTTACGAACTTCCCGAAGCAATCTTCAGTTATGTGGAAATGGCTTCTTTGCAACAGCGATTGGAGAAAAGTATAAATCAAACCGCACGCGAGACTGTATTCCTAGAAATCCTTGACTCTATGCCAAAGGGATCGCTCAAGCGCGACGACTTCCTGCGTAAACTCGCTGAGTTGGCAAAGTCAATTCCTGAACCGCTCGCAAAGTCGTTGGGTTTAGCGGCTGTAAAGGCTTCGGCAAATTACACGTACGATCTAATGTCTGCTTTCGGCGAGGCCGGCCACGTTCTGCGGATGATTCTCTTGATTGCATTGAGATTGCAACATTCAGAGAAAATAGCGTTTCTCCAAGAATGCATTCTTAACGCTAGCGACGACACAATGGCATTTCGCATCCTAACCGTCCTGACGAAGCAGAAGGATGACTCAAACCTCAACGTGTCGGTGGCTGATCTCTATGGGAGCTTTGCAATCCGAATGAGAAATCGCTATGGGCGCAATGTCGAGGCCACGAATATCGACCTCAGCACATCAGATTCGTGGGCATTCGATTATTGGGGTCGCGATTTGAGAGCACATGGAATACCAACCGATCCCGAGGATCGTAAAATACAAAACGATTTGTGGCTGCGATATATCGGAAATAGCAGAGCGCGCTTGGCACATGCCTTCAGGGACTTCTTCCTGCCTATCGCTGCGTACAGTGAGGACCCAGCCCTTCTTGTTCAAAACAGAATTTCTCTAGACGACCTCAAAAGACTCTACGAGGAATTGCCTCCAGATTCTACTCTTACAGATCGGGATCAAAAGTCGCTTGAGATCCTTCGTCGGTTCTTGGACGGAGAGTTCAAAAATGGAATCAATCCGACGAGTGGGATCTGGAGTTAGATGTTATCAGCGGGTTGCGAGCTTGTGCTCTGCTTCTTGAACCCGTCTGTACAGTAGGATAAGTGGAGCTGCTGACACGTAGGTCCGCTGCCATGACGGCGCGGCACAACGGAAACGATTTGTACTGCGAGGGCTTTCCGAAAGGAAACTACGTCGATCTGGAAGGCAACCAGCAAGCCTGTGTGCAGTGAGGATAACGCAACGTTGACAACCATTCCCGCTACCGCCTTGAAATTCGTCAATCTGCCGGACACGGAGTACCTAACCTCTGGACTGGTTCTCAATGTCAAAAGATGCGCCGAAGTTCTCGACGCCTTGCTTGCTAAGTTCAACGAACAAACGGGCATGCCGGACAAGCTTGTTGCGTGGAATGAGGCAGGTGGAAATCGTCAACCCCCGCTTGAGTTTCCGGAACGCGACCGGTTGATTTTCGAGATAGCCCAACATCGCACTGGTGACCAGAGGGTGCTTTATACGGTCGCCCTTCTTGAATGCAAGAAAGACCCCATAAAAGTTCCAGTCGTGTTCATCAGCCTGCATTCGCCTTCGCTCGACATACCGATGCGGGTTGAAATCCCACTGCGGGCGCTTTTGCGTGGCGGCCCGCCATTGAAAGGAACGTATTCAGTCTATCTCCATTCGCTTCGGGCTGACGACGGGAATGAGTATATCTACTACGGAATAACGAAGCGGGGTTGGAACAAGCGCTTTTCGGAACACATCAAATCCGCTATGCGGGACCACTCTGAAAGAAGCCTGCCTCAGAAACTGCGAGAACTAACCGGGGCTCGCGTGAAGCAGTTGGCTGGCGAAGGTGGCCAAGAACCTAGGCTGACTGGACTAATTTCTGCGCTTTGCGGTGTCGGGCTAGACAGGAATTCCGCGCTCGCCTTCGAAGACCATCTAATCAAAAAATACAGCCTTTCGTCCAAGTTCATTGGTGGGCTCAATATGATTTCCGGCACGCGACTCGATCCGCGATGATCGTGTATGCCCGCCTTGCATTGCATTGAATTCATGGGAGGGCGACTCCCGGTGAGAATCCTGAAATCGAACCGCCTGTGTGGATTTGACACGGCCAAAAGGTTCGGTCCAGCTTCGGTCCAGTTCAAGGGCGAGATAAATGACGCGCTCCCTCGTAAGCGACACCAGAAGCGGCACTTAGAGTTTTGTATTGCATAGCTTCTAATCAGAGGATCAGTCTGACCCGCAAGCAAGTCGCAAAGAGCCCCGGAAGGAACATGAACGACTATTGTGTCACGCAGCCAATGTGGATGCGACTGTGCACCAACTGTGCAAGAATCCAACGTTTTCTGGGCATTGGGGATAGCTTTGAGCGAAAAGCAGATTCCCCGATTTGTTGGAAACGTTGTTAGTTAAGAGTAGAAGAAGGAGCTGTTGGAGTCGGGTTCGGTGCGCCCAAGGCAGGCTCTTACGTGCGAGCAGGCGGTGGAGTGAACTCCTAGATTGAAACAATTTCATGAGGAGCGCTTTGCTGGAGACAGTTTGTAGGTTTGGAAAGCACGCGATGTATGAGCTCTTGTCTATGGCATCGGAATAAAATCCACGCTGCCAAGTCGTTCTGTCATCTTGTCCGCTTCTGATAGGGGATACAAGAACGCCAGAAATCCAGCTTCCTTCGTCGCGTCCTTCATTGTTTGGGCCGGATCGAAACCGCCGTAAAACAAGAATATCTCAGGCTCCGGGCCGAGCTTCGAAATCGGTTCACAAGTGATAGCGAGAACGTGCCTGGTGTTCGCATTTGGGCTAGCGAACAGGCACGCATTTCTTTGGATTCCATCGGGGTCCGTTGTGAGAAGCGTGGGGCCTATGGTGAGCGTTGGGTTATTGAAACGCATTTCATTTACATCAAACCAGTGACCAGCGAATTTGATGGCCTCTGAAGAACCGACGGCAAAATCGACGACCGCCCGCTTCGAAGACATTACCGTATCTTTTCTCGGATCGGCAGTGTCGAGGGCGCGTAGTCCTTGAATCAGGAGCGAGAACATATGGCCATGCTGCTTTTCGAGGGCGATGGATTGCCGCTTGATTACAGTGACTATTTTCCCGGTCTGGGAAAAATGAGCACGTCCATCGGGGTGATGGGAATATTTGACGAGATGAGATGTGACTTTACCGCGCTGTTCGAGGTTCACCTGAGATTGCCTTTTGCCCGTGGCGGGGATTGCGGAGACCGAAAGTATTCCTGTCCGGTGCCGGAAATAAGGGAACGTAATAAATAAACTTCCGTCGCCGCCAAACAGTATCTGAAAGGCCTTCACACGTAGATCGCCAGTTGTAACTACGCAGACCACGCGCCCGCTGCGGATGGCGTCGACGTTTCCGGCCTGAAAACCCTGCATGCGGATTAGTATAAGCCCGCACTTCGGAATGATTAACTACGCACGTCATGGCTTGGGCTCTCGTAATCTATCGAGCTGCGCCTTCCTCTTTCTTCCGTTCACGTATGAGGCTGAGGGCCAGCAGAGAATGGAACACGTAGTCCGCAATCTGCTGGTTGAACGCGGCTGGATCGAGCAGGCCGTGGGCAACATCATTCCTGAGATTGAGGCCGCCGCGCTTTTCAACGTAGACCAGAGTGAGGTATCGCCAGAGCCTCTCCTTGAGTACTCCACGCATCCGCTGGTCGGCCAGGATGCCAATCCAAAGAACGCAAAGGCTCAACGCACAATCCGTCATGAAGAGGCGAGTCCGCAA
>CAVUKT010000005.1:0-203191 GCA_963742055.1 uncultured Actinomycetes bacterium
CAGCTTCAAACGGTGGGTGATCATGTATCCATGACTGACTTCCCGGCCTGCTACGTCGTTCCGCCCGGCGTTAGCGTGTCCGACCGACGATTCGGGCCTCAAGGCCTCACAGCTCTCCACCGGCGGGGCGCTCAGTGTCTTTGAGACCAGCATTGACGCCGGACCTCCGCTGCATGTCCATGACCGCGAGGACGAGTGTTTCTACGTGCTCGACGGCGACCTGTCCGTTCCGCTGCGGCAGCGAAGTGTTTCAATGCGGCCCAGGGCAGCTTCGTCTTCCTGCCCCGCGGCCGTCCGCACCGGTTCTGGGCTGCGGGCCAGCCGGCCACGCTCCTCATGATCGCCGTTCCAGGCGGCATCGAAGACTACTTCCGCCAGATCAACAACGCCCTGAGACGACCAGGAACGTCACCGGATTGGTGAGCTGCACGGCATTCGTGTCGTACCCGAATGACGACTGAACAGCCGGCGCCGTCATCAGATCTGGGAGATCTGGCCTATCGCCTCAGCGGCAGGCGTTGCGTCAGCCGGGGCGGCTAGTCGTGCGCGTTAGCCTTGGCGGCGGCGATGTCCCATCGTTGCTCGATTTTGCCGAAGCGCCAGATGGACAGGGCGATGGCCCAGGTGAGGACGAAGATGCCGACGATGATGAAGCCGGCATTGTTGATGTCGAAGTTGGCCATGAAGGACCAGAATCCGCCGGTGAGGTCGTATTCCTGGCCGATGAGGCCGAGGATCTCGATGGTGCCGATGAAGAACGCGACGAACACCGACAGGCCGGTGATGGTGAGGTTGTAGAAGACCTTGCGGCTCCGTTGAGATCCCCAAGAGCAGTTGAACCGGCTCTCCCGGCGTGGGGTGAGGTAGACCCGCGCGCGTGCCAGTGTCGCCACCTATCGTCTCCCGCAGGCCCCCTCCCGCACCCGCCGTGCGACTCCCGCCGCAACGAGCGCGCTGACCCAGGCAACTCCTACATCTCCTTGTTCGCCTGATCAGGTGACTCCAGGCAAGCGGACAGAGACTGATGTCGGCCAGCAGCGACAGTAATTTCCGGCAACGGATTCAGCGTCCCTGAGTGATCACTCTCCCGGCCGGGTGTCTCCGGACAGCCGGAAGTAGCTGCTCACTCTCCCGATGGGCGACCTCGTTCCCGCCATGGTGCTGCCTCAGGTCGAGATCATCCGGTCGCTCACCCGCGCGCCCAACGACCGGGTCGCTGACCCGCTCGCCAAGAACCAGGACGCGGCGCACGCCGGAGCGGTCGTAGCCTGGGGTGATGCGTGATCCTGCGGAGCTGCGGCTGTCGTTGACGGAGTGGGTCGTGCTGTGTGTGGCCGCTGAGAAGACCGCGCATCACGGCTTTCTATCGCTACTTAGCTCGGCCGCGGTTCGCGCTCGGTACTGTCTGGCATGTCGCCCGGCCGCAGGTCTACCTGGCCCCTGGAAACGGCTGGCGGGGCTAGGCCTGATCCGCGAGGTCGGGCGGAACGCTCCAGCACCGGCGAGTCCGCCAGCTGTGCGAGGTCACCCCGGCGGGCCGGGAAGCTGCGGCGGGCGCGTGGCTGCGCAGGCCGGTCCGGCATGGCCGGGATGTGCGGTCGGAGCTGCTGGTGAAGCTGGCGCTGCTGGACCGGGCCGGGGCCGATGCCAGTGATCTGGTGCGGGCGCAGCGAGACCAGCTCGCCCCGATCGCCGGCGGTCTGGAGGAGCGGCTGCAGTCGGCGGAGGGTCCCGAGCGCACCGTGATGCTGTGGCGGCGCGAGACGAATATCGGCGTACGCTGCGGTTCCTGGATGCCCTGGACTCGTAGCGGGCCGTGAAGGGCTGTGGTGGCCGCCGATGGCGGACATGGCCCGGGCGGGCTGCAGGAACCCGGGTCGTTGATGCCGTGGCCGGGAGCTTGGCGGCGACGGCGCCATGCCAGGGGGCGGCGAGTTGGTCGTGGTGGCGCCGGTGCGGAGCAGGGAGCGCAGATCGGTCTCGGTGATGGCAAACAGGCAATTGCGGGCCTGCCCGTCGGCGTCAGCCGGACCCGGTCGCAGGTCCGCAGAATGGCCGGGTTCGAAGGCGGCGGCATCCTGACGGGGCGGGACGTCCACCGGGACGGCGCCCATCCGTCCCCGTGGCTCGTCGGACGGGCGCCGCTCCCACCCGAGACCTCCGTCCCAGGCGTGTTCGCGGCCGGTGACGTCCGGTACCGGTCGATCAAGCGGGTCGCCTCCGCTGCCGGCGACGGCGCGAGGCGGTGCGCATCGCGGACGAGTATCTCGCCGCCGAGTCGGATCAGGCGGAAACTGCCTGCCCTAGCAGGTAAGAAACCGGGCCGCGCCAGCCAGGCGCGCGCGGTTCACCGTGGCCGGCGCGGTGGCCTGCCTAAGCGCGACCCGGCAGTGGTGGCGGCCCGGGCTGAACGCCCGGCGGAGCCCCGGCGCCGGCCGGGCCGGATGAGGGAGGATGGCTGTCATGAGCCCTGTTTCGCGCGGATTCCACCGCAGGCGTCAGGACCCGGCCGAGAACGCGGGCCGGGTTCCGCCGGGCCAGTACCTGACCAAGGACTTCCCGGTCTTGTCGGCCGGCCCGACCCCGCACACGGCCCTGGACCGCTGGAGCTTCTCCGTCGGCCGCGGCGGCCGGCAGAAGACGTGGAGCTGGGACGAGTTCCGGGCCCTGCCGAGCCAGGACGTGACCGTCGACATCCACTGCGTCACCAAGTGGTCCAAGCTCGACACGGCCTGGCAGGGCGTGTCGGTCGACACGCTGCTGGACCTGGCCGGGCACGACGGCCCGTTCGCGATGGCGCACTGCGACGGGGGCTACACGACCAACCTGCCGGTGGAAGACCTCACCGGCGGCAAGGCGTGGGTGGCCTACGCCTACGACGGCCAGCCGCTGGAGCCCGAGCACGGCGGCCCGGCGCGGCTGCTCGTCCCGCACCTGTACTTCTGGAAGAGCGCCAAGTGGGTCCGCAGCCTGGAGCTGCGGGATACCAACGACCCCGGCTTCTGGGAGAACTACGGCTACCACATCTACGGAGACCCATGGCGGGAACAGCGCTACGCAGGCGACTGACCTGGCAGGTCGCGAAGGTCAGCGCGGTAACGGCCGAGACCGCGTCGGTGCGGACGATCATGCTGGACGTGCCGGACTGGCCCGGCCACCAGGCCGGCCAGCACCTGGACATCCGGCTGACCGACGAGGACGGGTACGTGGCCGAGCGGTCCTACTCGATCGCCTCGGCGCCGGGCGAGCCCGTCGCGATCACCGTGGAGCGGCTGGATGACGGGGAGGTCTCGCCGTACCTCACCGACGAGCTCCGGGCCGGGGACGACCTGGAGCTGCGCGGGCCGATCGGCGGCTACTTCATCTGGGAGCCCGAGGACGGCGGCCCGCTCCTGCTGCTGGCCGGCGGCTCTGGGGTGGTGCCGCTGCGGTCCATCCTGCGGCACCGCGAGCGCACCGGCAGCACCGTCCCGGTCCGGCTGCTGTACTCGTCCCGGACGCTGGACGACGTTATCTACCGGGCTGAGCTCGACCAGCCCGCCCCCGGCGTCGAGGTCATCCATACGCTGACCCGCCACCAGCCGCCAGGCTGGGCCGGGTACGCGCGGCGCGTCGACGCGGCCCTGCTGGGCGAGGTGGCGTGGCCGGCCGCCGAGATGCCGCTGGCCTACGTCTGCGGCCCGACCAGCTTCGTCGAAACGGTGTCCCAGGCCCTGGTGCAGTCCGGCTATCCGCCGCAGCGGGTGAAGACCGAGCGGTTCGGCGCAACGGGAGGAACCTGATGGAAGCAGTCGACGGGAACGCTATCGGCGGCCTGCTGCTCGAGGTCTTCGGCACCGAGATGACCCGCGCCGCCAGCGTCTGCGGGAACTGCGGCGATGCCCGGCCGGTCGGCGAGCTCGCGGTGTACCTGCAGGCGCCGGGCACGATCGTCCGCTGCCGGACCTGCGACAGCGTGCTCATGGTCTTCGTCACGGCCCACGACCGGACGTGCGTCGACCTGCAGGGCCTGGCTGTCCTCGGTTAAGCCTGGCGCAGCGCCCGCAGGGTCAGCCCTCAGAGTTCTGGCCGGAAACTGGTCGGCCCGCTTCACCGGAACCGGCGTCCCGCCACGGCCATCTCGTTGCGGCACTCGGTCTCCACCACCGCCGATGCAACTCAGAAATCCTCCCGCGTCGATTAATCGTCTGCGTGCGAGGAGCGGCTGGTTCGCGGGCACGAGGCCGAGCCGCTGTCTTGCTGTGCCACGAGATCACTCTGGCGGCACTCATAGCCGGATCGCGCCCAGGCGGTATGCCAATGACCGCCCTGCTTCCAGCGCACGGCGCAAATCATCTCAAGTTCGGCCGGATAGATCCGGCCGGCCTGCCGGGCGGCAGCGATCCTACGGCCGGTCCACTGTGAAGTGCCCGCGCCCGCTCGCCGACACGATCAGCCCGTCGGCGCGCAGCACCTCCAGCGCCTTGCGGGCCGTCCCAACGGCGACGTCGTACTCCTGGGCCAGGGTGCGCGGTGACGGTACCCGCACGCGGATCCTCCCCGCCTCGATCTGGTCACGCAGCACCGCCGCGAGCTGCACGTACAGCGCGACGGGCGAGCCATGATCAAGGTCCACTAGCTCACCGTAAGCAGCCTGATCACGCCAAGTTGAGTCTGGGCTTGCCATGGCTAGCCAGAGCAAGCCATGCATGATGCACGTGTTGAAACCAAGCCAGGAGGCAGCGTGATCAGCGAAGGCGCCGGATCGTGTTAAGCGTGCTCGACGAGGCGAAAGCCGAACTGGAGCGCGATCATCCCGGCTGGAGGATCTGGTTCGTTCCGCGGACGAATGGGCCGACACGGTGGTGCGCGTACCGTCTGCCCCTGCTGGCCGAGTGCAGCCCGGACGACCTGCGGGCCGCGATGAGCGACGTTGACGAGGGACGGGCCGACGACGGCGCAGCCAGGACGTTCCCGCTGGCCTTCGAGGCCGAGGGATCGGAGGCTGGCGCCTGATCACCACGCTGCTCCACCCATAGACGCTGGCGCCCGGCGAGGAGCGCACCGCGCCGGGCGCCAGCCACCACGCCCCGCTCAAAGAGGACTTCCTCCGCCCGGTTGACGACCGGTGCCCCGGCGAGTTGGCAGCTTTCGCACTGATGATCAAGGGCAGTGTCAGCGACCGCCTGTTCCCGGCTAGCTGGCATGGCGCTCCGGCCGGCCGGGGTAAGTTCTACGTCTCCCGTGTCTTCAGCCTTCGCCGCATCTCGCTGACCATGCTCGTCGGCGGTCCGGTTACCCAGTTTCCTTGGCCGTCTTCCTTGTCCCGGGAGGTCTCATTAGCAAATCCGTTAGCCTGGCAGGCCGCTGGACCAGCAGGCCCGGCGGCGATCGGGGAACAGCTGGACCGGGCCGGGGAGCCGTGCGGTGCTGGAGCGGAGCCCGCCTCCAGATAGCTGATGACCTTCGTTAGGCTTGAACCAACTGGCTGGAGGGAGCAGGCGTGAGCATTCTCGGGACCCGCGTGGTTCGGATAGAGGACCCGGCCTTCCTGACCCGTGGCGCGGTCTACACCGATGACGTGCAGGATGACCGGCTGGACGGCGCCTGCCACGTGTTCTTCGTCCGGTCCCCGGTCGCGCACGCTCGCGTCAACTCCGTCGACCTCGAGCGCTGCCCGGGAAGCTCCCGGCGTGATCGCCGCCTACGCCGGCCGCGGACCTGGTACGACGTGCCGGACCTGAAGCCGATGATGACCATCATCAACCAGGAGATGACCCAGCCGCTGCTGGCCCGGGACGTGGTGCGGTTCGCCGGTGAGCCGGTCGCGGTCATCGTCACCGAGCAGGCTTACCAGGGCGAGGACGCGGCCGAACTGGTCGACGTGGACTACGATCCGCTGCCGGTCGTGGTGGACATGTCGGACGCCCTGAGCGACGATGCCGAGCGGCTGTTCCCGGCGGCCGGCACCAACGTGGCCGCCACATTCGGCGATGCGGCCAAGTTCGACCCCGGCCTGTTCGACGGGTGCGAGGCCGTGGTCTCCCGGACGATCGAGAACCAGCGGGTCGCCCCGGCCCCGATGGAGGGCCGGGCCGCCGCAGCGGCCTGGGGTGACGACGACCGGGTGACCGCGTGGATCCCCAACCAGGGCGCCCAGGGCACCCGGGCCAGCCTGGCCTCGATGCTGGGCCTGGACCAGGCCGATGTACGGATCATCACCCCCGCCGTGGGCGGCGGGTTCGGCGCGAAGTTCGGGGCGGACCCCGAGCACGGGCTGGTGTGCCTGGTGGCCAGGAAGCTGGGCCGGCCTGCCCGCTGGGTGGAGACCCGCAACGAGAACCTGGCCGGCATGACCCACGGCCGGGCGCAGCGGCAGACGGTCACCATCGGCGGTTCCCGGGACGGGACCGTGCAGGCCTACCGGCTGGAGAGTCATCCAGGACTGCGGCGCCTACCCGAAGATCGGCACGATCCTGCCGTCGCTCACGATTCTGATGACGCCCGGACCGTACGCCATCCGCGCGGGCCGAGTCCGCCGCCGTCGCGGTGCTGACCAACACCGTCCCGATCGGGGCCTACCGCGGCGCGGGCCGGCCGGAGGCCACGGCCGCGATCGAGCGGGCCATGGACCTGTTCGCGGCGGAGATCGGGATGGACCCGGCCGAGGTCCGGCGGAAGAACCTGCTGCCCAAGTTCACCGAGCCGCACCAGACCGCGTTCGGCGCGGTGTACGACACCGGCGACTACGAGGCCGCCCTGGACAAGGTGCTGGCCGCGGCGGACTACGCGGGCCTGCGGGAAGAGCAGGCCAAGCGGCGCGCGGCGGGCGAGACCGTGCCAGCTCGGCATGGGCGTGTCCTGCTACGTGGAGATCACCGGCGGCGGGTCAGAGGCCGGTGACCCGCACGAGAACGGCACGGTCGAGGTGCATCCGGACGGGACGGCCACCATCTTGACCGGGACCTCCCCGCACGGCCAGGGGCACGAGACCGTCTGGGCCATGCTGGCCAGCGAGGAGCTGGGCATCCCGATCGACAAGATCACGGTGAAGTGGGGCGACACCGACCTGATCCCCGAAGGCGGCGGCACCGGCGGCTCGCGCAGCCTGCAGCAGGGCGGCGCCGCGGTCCGGCAGGCCTCGCTGGAGCTGATCGAGGTGGCCCGGCAGCGGGCCGCCGACCAGCTCGAGGTGAGCGCGAGCGACCTGGTCTTCGACGTGAGCGCACAGCCAGTTCGAAGTGGCCGGCGACCCGGACGCCGCGGTGCCGCTGGCCGGCCTGGCCGAGACCGAGCGGCTGTTCGTCCGGTCGGTGTTCAGCGCCCCCGGGCCGACGTTCCCGTTCGGCGCGCACGTGGCCGTGGTCGAGGTGGACACCGAGACCGGCAAGGTGACGCTGCGCCAGGTGATCACCGTCGACGACGCGGGCACGGTGGTCAACCCGCTGCTGGCCGAGGGCCAGCGGCACGGCGGTATCGCCCAGGGCGCCGCGCAGGCGTTCCTGGAGGAGGTCGTCTACGACGCCGACGGCAACCTGCTGACCGCGACGTTCGCCGACTACCCGTTCCTGTCCGCCACCGAGGTGCCCAGCTTCGAGCTGGCCGACATGGCCACCCCGACCCCCTACAACCCGCTGGGGGCCAAGGGCATCGGGGAGGCCGGGCACGATCGGGGCCACGCCCGCGGTGCAGAGCGCGGTCGTGGACGCGGTCAGCCACCTCGGCGTCCGGCACATCGACATGCCCACCTCCCCGCAGCGGGTCTGGCGGGCGCTGCAGGCAGCGAAAGGAGGACGCGGTGAAGGTTCAGCTCACGGTCAACGGCGAGGAGCGGTCCGACGACGTCGAGCCCCGGCTGCTGCTGGTGCACTACCTGCGGGAGTGCTCGGGCTGCGGGCGGCCAACGTCGGCTGCGACACGACCTCGTGCGGGGCCTGCACGGTGCTGCTGAACGGCCAGTCGGTCAAGTCCTGCACGGTGCTGACCGTGCAGGCCGCCGGGCAGGACGTGACCACCGCCGAGGGCCTGGCCCGGGACGGCGAGCTGCATCCGGTGCAGGCGGCGTTCCGCCAGGAGCACGGCCTGCAGTGCGGGTTCTGCACCCCGGGCATGGTGATGGCGGCCACCGGCCTGCTGGCCGAGAACCCGCACCCGACCGAGACCGAGGTCCGGGAGGGGCTGGAGGGCAACTTCTGCCGTTGCACCGGCTACCACAACATCGTCCGGGCCGTGCTGGCCGCCGCGGACATGACTGGATTCTTCGGCGGAGGTGGCGAAGTGATCCCGGCGCCGTTCGAGTACGAGCTGGCCGAGTCGGCCGGGCACGCGCTGGACCTGCTGGCCGAGCACGGCGACGAGGCCAAGCTGCTGGCCGGCGGCCACTCGCTGCTGCCGATGATGAAGCTGCGGCTGGCCGTGCCCTCGGTCGCTGATCGACATCGGCCAGCTCGACGAGCTGGCCGGCATCGCCATCGACGGCGACGACCTGGTGATCGGGGCCACCACCCGGCACGCCGACGTCGCCGGCGTCCGAGCTGGTCCGGTCCCAGGCCCCGCTGCTGGCCTGGTCCGCGGCGCAGGTCGGCGACCCGCAGATCCGCCACCGCGGCACGATCGGCGGCTCCCTCGCGCACGCCGACCCGGCGGCCGACCTGCCCATGGCGCTGGCCGCGCTGGGCGGCTCGGTGGAGCTGACCGGACCGGCCGGGAACCGCGACGGTCGCCGCGGACGACTTCTTCGTGGGGTACTTCGAGACCGCGATGGAGCCGGACGAGATGCTCACCGCGGTCCGGGTCCCGCGGCGCCCGGACGAGCCCTGGGGCTACCAGAAGTTCACCCGCCGGGCCAACGACTGGGCCATCGTCGGGGTCGCGGCCGTGGGCGGCCGGGTCGCGCTGGCCAACATGGGCGGTACCCGTTGCGGGCCTCGGCGGTGGAAGAGGCGCTGGCATCCGGGGCGGCCGTGGCCGAGGCGGCCGCGCTGGCCGCGGAAGGCACCGAGCCCGGCCGAGGACATCCACGCCGACCGGGAGTACCGGCAGCACCTGGCCCGCGTGCTCACCGAGCGGGCCCTGCAGCACCAGACCGGCTGACCTCCGGCTGGTCAGCCCGATGCGCCCCCTCACCAAACCCTCACTCGGGGACGGTTGCCTGGCTTTCGGCCCTGCGAGGGCCTGGGAGCCAGGCAGCTTCCTTACGGGCTTGCCCGTCACTCATGAGCGCGCAGCGCCGCGAGCAGCCATGCGTTTGCCGGCATTGGGGACGGGAAGGGCGGCCATCCGTTGATGGTGGCCGTGAGCTGCCAGTACCGGTAGATCCGCGGATCGGTGACTACCTCCAGCCCGGCGGGCCGCTCCTGGCGGCGCAGAGGGTGCTCCCCCGGGCCGGGCCCCAGGATCCGGTTCACTACCTGGGCGGCCTCGGCGGAATCCGACGGGCAGGCCCGCAGCACCGCTGCCATGGCGTTCTCCTGCGCCCAGTCCGCCAGGTCTTCCAGCCCGTCATCGGCCTGCATGTGAAGGCCATAGTCGGTCACCTGGCGGACCCGCTGCCGGAAGTCCGGGTCACTGACCAGCTCGGCCAGCTCCACCCAGGCGTCAACCTGCTCAGGCGAGGGGTCATCCGGCAGGTTCGGGGCCCCGGCCCAGCGCGCGGCGCTGGCCGGGCTGGGTTCCAGGCCTTCGAATACCTCGGCCAGGAAGGCGCCAGATCATCTGCCTGCGCTCGGCCACCGACATCTGGGCCAGCTTGTTCATCATGGCCATCTCCTCACTGCCCGCCGCGCGCTTCACCACGACGGCCAGCACCGCGCGGTGCAGCCGCAGCGCGCGGATCTGCGTGTCCAGCGCGTCCAGGTGGACGGCAGCGACCTCAGCGATGCTCGCCTGGCCGGCTCGCCGATGGAAAGCAGCGGCCCGTCGTCCTCCATATCCACCAGTCTGCATACTCCAGCCGCTGGAGAATCAACCCGCCGGTGCCAGCCATCCTGGCCAGATTCCAGCCAACGCGAGCTGGCTCAGCGGCCGCTACGGCCGGACTGGCGACTCAGGACACTAGTGTGCCCCGCCTGAAATCTTCGACAAATATTCGGCCAGGGAGTTGAGGATCTCCTCGGCTGTCTTCGTCCAGGCGAAGGGGCGGGGGTTCTCGTTCCAGTGCCCGATCCAGTCGCGGATGTCGGCTTCCAGGGCCTGGACGGACTTATGGACGCCGCGGCGGATCTTCTGGTCGGTGAGGTAGCCGAACCAGCGTTCCACCTGGTTGATCCAGGAGGACCCGGTCGGGGTGAAGTGGACGTGGAACCGGGGATGGCGGGCGAGCCAGTCCCGGATGACCGGGGTCTTGTGCGTGCCGTAGTTGTCGCAGACCAGGTGGACGTCGAGGCCGGCCGGGACGTTCTTGTCGATCTTCTTGAGGAACTTCAGGAACTCCTGGTGGCGGTGGCGGCGGTGCAGCTCGCTGATCACGGTGCCGTCGGCGATGTCGAACGCGGCGAACAGGCTGGTCACGCCGTGGCGGGCGTAGTCATGGGTGCGCCGCCCGGGCATCCCGGGCATCATCGGCAGCACCGGCTGAGACCGGTCCAGGGCCTGCACCTGCGACTTCTCGTCGACGCAGAGCACGACGGCCTTCTCGGGCGGGTTGTGGTAGAGGCCGACCACGTCGACGACCTTCTCCACGAACAGCGGGTCGGTGCTGAGCTTGAACCCGTCGATGAGGTGCGGCTTCAGGTCGAACTTGCGCCAGATCCGCCCAATAGTGGACTCCGACAGGCCGCTGCGCCGGGCCATCGACGCCCGCGACCAGTGCGTCGCGTCCCGGGGCAGCTCCTCCAGGGTCGCGGTGACGACCTCCTCGACCTTGTCCAGCAAGACCGACGGCGGCAGGCCGGGCCGCTTCTCGTCGTGCAGCCCGTCCAGCCGCTGGCGGACGAACCGGCCCCGCCACCGGGCCACGTTGTGCTCGCTGGTCCGCAGCTCCGCCGCCACGGCCTTGTTCTCCCTGCCGCCGGCGCAGGCCAGCACGATCTTCGCCCGCAGCGCCAGCACCTGCGACGTCTTCCCCCGGCGCGCCCACCGGGCCAGCTGCTCCCGCTCGGCGCCCGTCAGCACGAGGTTGGCTTTCTTGCGTCCCGGCCGCGGGGCGTCCCCGAGCCCGGCCGTGCCGGACCCGGTGAACCGCGAGCGCCACTTCCGCACCGTCTCAACGGAAAGCCCCAGCTCAGCAGCCACCCCGGAATTCCCCCCGGCCGAGTCCGCGCAGGCCAGAACGACTCTGGCGCGCTCCTCCAGGCGGCGGTCCCCACAATGCGCCAGCCGCTCAAGCTCAGCCCGGTCCTCACCCGACAGCGCCAGCGGCACAACAGGAAGCGACATAACAACAGCATAGGTATTAATGTCTAGAATCTCAGGCGGATGACACTAGGGCTTCGGCCGGCCTGGCCGGCTGCCAGAGGCGGAACGTCGCACCCTGGTCGTCGGCGCACTCTGCGAGCAGCCCGTACGGTTTGTGCCCGGGCTCGTCCGCCCGGCCGCCGGCTGCCCGGACCCGCTCGACCGCAGCGGCGATGTCGTCGACGCGGTAGGACAGCTGTACCTCGGGCTCCGCACCCTCCGACGACCGGATGCCCAGCGGCGGCCTGATCTCGTCGGTGCGCCACGCGCCGGGGTGACCGGAGGAGAACGGCACCTGCAGCACGGCCTCGTAGAACTTCTTGGCCCGGTGCGCGTCCCGCGCCACCATCGTCACGTTCGCGACGTCGCCCTGGCGCAGCCGGGTGGCCCGGGCGGGCGGCCTGAGCAATATCCAGCGGTGCCCGAACGGGTCGACGATTACCGAGCCGCGACCGTAGGGCTGGTCGGCCGGCTCCCGCTCCACCGAGGCGCCGCTGCGCCGGGCCCGCTCGGTACTCGCGTCAACGTCATCGACCTCCAGGTGCAGGGTATGGCTGAATGTCGCGGGGGAATCGGGCGCGCGCACGGGCACGTCGGGCCACAGGCCGGAAGCTTCGGCGAACATCAGCACTGCGTCGCCGATGCCGACCTCGGCATGGCCGATCGTGTCGTCCGCGTTGACGTGGGGCTCGCCGCGGCGCTGCGCGCCGAACACCTCCACGTACCAGTCCATGGCGCGCCGGGCGTCGGACACGACGATGTAGGGGGTCAGCGTCGGGGGCGAGGCGGGCTCGCGCTCGACCCAATCTGCCTGCTGGGACATGGTTCCTCCTGGGGGTGCGAAGATCTCCCGGGTCAGCCGCAGCCGCAGCCGTCCGGCGAAGCCGGGGTCGGGATCGACAGGCGTGACGGGCTCACGCAGAGCCTCGAACGGATCCATCATCGTGAGCCCTCCTCTCCCTCGTAGATCCGGCGGAACGCGGCGCGGGCCCGCACCAGCAGCGCCTCGGTGGCGTGCACGGTCCGGTCCAGGTGCCGGGCCACCTCGGGCACCGGCAGCCCGTCAAGGTAGCGCAGCGTGAGCGCGGCCCGGTGGTGCGCGCCGAGCCGGTCGAGTACCTCGCGGGCGCGGATCCGGTTGAACGGCCGTCTCCCACGGGTCCTCGGCCAGGCCGGTGTCGCCGCAGCGGGCCAGCAGGTAGCCGTAGACGTGCGGCAGCGCATCGTCGTACAGCTTCAGCAGCCCGAACGCGGGGTCGGGCCGCACCTGCGGGTCCGTCACACCCTCATCGTCGTCCGGGCGGCCTGGCACTCCGACGGGCAGTGCCGGACTTCTCTGCGGACCGGTCAGACCCTCCCCAGCAGCCCGAGGGGGCTGGGTGCGCCGTACTCGACGCGCAGTACCGGCCGGCCGCTGGCCAGCCGGACGAAGGTGATGCTCGCGGGCCGGAACGGGGCCAGCTGGTTCCGCAGGAAACGGGCCAGGGAGGCCAGCGTGTTGGGCCGGTGCGGGATCCCCGGCCCGGCCGGGGCGATGTCCGCGGCCCGCAGCGGCATGCCCGGGCTCGCTCCGCTGGCGGCCAGGCGAAAATCGACCACATCCACCCTGTACATGGTGGGCCAGCGCGGCGAACGCGGTGAGCAGGCGGGAATCGACCTGGCCGGCGGCCAGCGCGCGGCGGGCCGCGGCCGGAAGCATGGAGCCGCGGGGTTCTGCAGCAACTGGCGGCCCGCGGAGGCCCGCGCCGCCATGTCGGCCCGCAGGCTGCGCATGTAGGCGGCGGCCCCGTCGGGCGCCACCACCCGGATTGCGGTCTGCGCGCTGCCCGTCCCGAAGCTGGCCAGCACCACCGGCGCGTACACGCTGCTCAGCCGGGCGCCGAACTCGCTGCGC
The DNA here is from genome assembly GCA_963742055.1 of uncultured Actinomycetes bacterium. GTDB lineage: Bacteria > Actinomycetota > Actinomycetes > Streptosporangiales > Streptosporangiaceae > RYN-230. Next base: position 13,268 of record CAVUKT010000005.1, read on the forward strand.
ACGGCCTCGGTGGACACGATCAGGTCGCTGCCCAGCGGGGCAGGGTTGCTCCCGCCCAGCGGTAGCAGGCGGCCCGCCGGGATCCCGTGGGCCTCCAGCACCGCGCACATCTGCGGGTCGCAGGACACGATCGCGTCCGTGGAAACCTGCGCGGCGATCCAGCGGGCCGCGGCCGTGTGGGCCGCCGCGGCCGCCCGGATGGCGGCCGGAGTGGGCGCCGGAGTGGGCGCCGGGCCGGCCGGGGCGGGGCTGCTGCGGATCAGCGCGATGCTGATCGCGCCCGCGCCGAGCAGCACCGCGGCCATGACGGCCAGGGTGAGCACCCGCCACCGGGCCTGAGCGGGCCAGCGAAGGTGCAGGCGGCGCTGCGCCCACAGCTGCACGGTCGCGAGCAGCACCTTGCCCCGGGACGGCGGGTGGAAGCTGTCCTGACGGGAGCTGACCATCCCGGCTACCGGCTCTGGCCAGTAACTCCCCTGCCAGCCCGCCTGGTAAGGCGCCGATCCGTCCCTGACGGTCATCCATCAGCTGGGCCAGCTGCGGGCGGTCGGCGGGGTTCTTGGCCAGGCAGGCGGCTACCAGGTTCGTCAGCGGGACCGGGACGTGGCTGAGGTCAGGCTCGGCGTTGACGACCCGGTAGGCGACGACGATCGGGCCGCTCGTGCCCGGCCCCGAATGGCGCGGCCCCGGTCGCGGCGAACGCGATCACGCTGCCGAGGGCGAACACGTCGCTGGCCGGCCCGACTGGGAGACCTTCGGCCTGCTCAGGCGACATGAACGCCGGTGTCCCCACGATCAAGCTGGTCGCGGCTCGTCGCGCCGCCTTCTAGCGCCCGGGAGATCCCGAAGTCGATCAGCCGCGGCCCATCGGCAGCCAGGAGCACGTTGGCTGGCTTCAGGTCCCGGTGCACCAGGCCGCCGGCATGTACCGCCTGCAGCGCCTCGATCAGGCCTCCGGCCAGTCTCCACACCGCCGGCTCCGGCAGGGGCCCCGCCTGGGCGATCACTTCGGCCAGCGACGGGCCGGGCACGAAGACTGTGGCCAGCCAGGGGGGATCATCGCCGGGACCTGCCGCCACGACGGGTGCGGTGTACGCGCCGCTGACTGCCCTGGCTGCCTCTACCTCGCGCCCGAACCGCCGCACGAACTCCGGGTCGCGGGCGAATTGCCGATGGATGACCTTCACTGCCACCGCCCGGCCGCGCCGGGGAGAAACCCAGGAAGACCTGGCCCATCCCGCCGGCCCCGAGCCGGGCGTGCAGCCGGTACCCACCGACCTGCTGCGGGTCATCCGCTGCCAGAGGCTCCATCCCAGCTCCCGCCCCTATCACCGGCCCAGGCCTGACGCAGGCCAGCGAGCACCGCGCTCACTGACTCCACCGGGCCAGTTGCATCCGAAGCGCTCCGGGCCATTCTGCCGTCACAATTCAGGCCGTAACGGGAAATCCAGGTTGAACGGCCCGGCTAGGGCGTCCAGGTGCGGGCCGCCGTGTCACGAGGGGACATCGGCCCAGTCGTCGAGTCCCAGCAGGCGCTGGCCCAGCGGGCCGAGCGACGCTGGCTCACCCCGCTGCTCCTCGATGCGGCGCGGGTCACCGGGGAAAGCCTTGCGGTCTGGGGGTGCGCAGGTGGACCACGAGAGGATGCGCTGCTTGCCTCGCCGTTTCCCGCTGCGCCCCGGCCGGGGGCAACGAGTTCATGGTGAGGTACTGGGCCAGCCGGGGGCGTTGTGTGGAGTTTCTGCCGTTTCCGTGCAAGCAGGGTCGACTTCCAGATGACCAGGTCGCCGGCGGCCAGGGGGACCTTGACGATCGGATGGTCGCCGATGTCGGGAGCACGGGGGACCGGGCCAGCGCTGGACCGTTCGTCGAGGAAGCGCTGCAGGTCCTGGTAGATGGAGGGGACGCATTGGAAGCCACCCATGTCGGCAGACGTGTCCTCAAGAGCCAGCACCCCTTGCAGCTGGAACGGGATGCCGGGGTACTTGCTGATGTCGATGTCCCAGTGGATGAAGCCAGGCTGGTCGTAGTCGGGCTGGTCGGGCCGGACTGGCGGCTTGAGTGCCACCCGGTCGATGGAGACCCAGAGTTCTTCCGTGTGGTGCAGGTCGCGGAAGATTTCGTAGACCGCCGGATGTTGCCGGACGTCCCACATCGACTGGTAGTGATACATCTCGACCATTCCCGGCCGTGGCCGGATGGTAGCCGGCTGGTACCAGGTGGCGGGGTCGTCAGGTGTGGCACCGGCATGGCGCCAGATGTCGTCCACCACGCCTTCGAGGATGGAGGCGGGCAGGCCGGTCGGCAGCACGATGTACCCGTCGGCTTCCAGGGCGCTCCGCGCGGCTGCGCTCTCCTCCAACCGTGTTCTCCGTCCTGGGTCAGGGGCTGCCGTTGAGCCACTCAACCTGGTGGGCGCCTGTACAGCAAAGAACGCCGGTGCGCGCCCGGTTGCCGGCTGACCCTTACGTTACTTAACCTCGGTTTCTGCGCAAACTGCCCGGTTAGCGAGACGCTTCCGGGCGTGCGGTCTGATGCTGCCCCCCGGCCGGGCCCGCTGGCTGTTGCCGATGTTGACCCTGTGGTTGCTGTCAGCAGGTCCCGTGGGCCGTCTGGATCAAGTAAAACGCCTATCTGTCCTCGTCCTCCGGGACGCCCGCAGCATCGGCATGTTCTTCAGGTACCCTATCTGCGATCCTCGCTCGAAGATTGTGAGCCTTGCCGAAGACCTCGGCCACTGTCTCCCGGATTACTTTGCGGAGGATTTCCTCGTCCCCGCTGAGATTCTCAATGTTACGCTGATAAAGGACGAATGTCGTACCGAACGGCAGCTGCGAGGGTGTCCCTGCATTCCATTCCCCGCCCAGCGGAAGCACACTGTTGCCGGATCCGCTGCCGGTAAAGGAGGGCAAGTACCACCGCGTGTCCGGGTCCAGGCCGTTCTCGATCCAGGACTTTTCTGGAAGCCACTCCACGTCGGTAAAGACAGCGGCACCGGATGAACCGGCTACCTCCAAGTTGCGGATCCTGATCTCTTCCTCAACTTTCGCCTCGAAGTCATCGCGCTCCATCCGGTACGGCACCACCCAGGTGCCGGAATCGGAATTCAGCTTCGCCGCAGCGGCGAAGTCGGACTGCCCTGCGTCACGGTTGTCCGGATCGAGCCAGACCTTGACCTGGCCGCGTAGCGCCCACGCAGGGCCGAACCGATTGACCAATCTGAGCAGGTCGTCGAGGCACTTGGCCGAGTCGCTGAATCGGCCCCGCCGGTAGAGCGCGACCGCAAGGCGCCAGCGCGCCTGGGCCGACTCTGGGTCGGCTTCGACTGCCGCCTGGGCGGCAATCCGGGCATCCTCAAAATACTCCAGCTGCCAGAGCGCCTCCGAGGCGAGCACGAGCGACGCGACCCGGATCGGGGTCGATGGCTCCTTCAGGTGGCGATGCGCGGTCCACAGGGCCCGAAGGGGATGCTCGCTGCAGCTACGCATGTGCTCTTGGAGTGTCTCCAGAGTACGCTTGTCCGATTCTGCGGGCCGATGGCGGTGTTCAGAGGGCACATAGTCGAGCCACCGTGCTACGGCTTCTGTAACTTCATCGTTAAGCTCGAACTCGCGTGCTATCGGATGTTCCGCGTAGCCGGGCCCAGAATGACGGGAAGGATGGGGGCCTTGAATAACCGACAAGGTCGTATCATCACCGGTCATAGGCACCTCATCGTTTTTTGCCTCGGGGCGCCCGCCGGAGAACGGCGAGATTTCGCACTCACTTTAGCGTCGATATTGCCTTCACGGCGCCGACGTCGTTCGTCTGCGCGCTGCGGGGGTTGAGGCTGACCCCGCTGCGGCTCCGGCGTGGGCGGCACCGTCCGGAGGCCCCGGCGGTGGCGTGCTCAGGGCGGAGCGGGATCGATTCCGGCGGGCTGGACTTGCAGCGGCATACCGGAGCCGCTCATTCAGGTCCCCCAGCGCCTGACGCAGGTCGCGCTGGTCGTAGTCGCCAGCCAGCAAGCCCTGCTGCCCGAATCGTTCCGCGATTTTGCCCGCGGTCCGCTCGTCGAAGCTGCCAGCCCAGATTGCACCCTCAAGGATCGCCAGGATCCCGATCAGCACCCCGGCGTCGCGGTGCTGCACCGGGTTCGGCACCGAAGTAGCCGGATCGGTCGTCATGACCCAACCATTCCGCGCGCCTGGACCTCGGAAGCCCCGGACACACTCACTCCCGCGGGCGTGCTCCGCGCATCGCCCTGGTCCGCATGAACTGGGCCACCAGCCCACAAAGGACTACGTCGCCCGCCGCACCGCCGAAGGCAAAACCAAAACCGAGATCCTGCGCTGCCTCCAAGCGCTACATCGCCCGCGAGGCCTATCCGCTCCCGTCGTCATCCCGATAGCGGCAGGAGAGCCTGTGCCCTCATTCGCCGGGGTGCCTTGTCAACCAGCCTGATGTTCAAGGCCGTCGATCACTGATCTTGCGTGCGTCAGGCTGGTTCCAGTTACGTCCCGGTACCGCTTGATGGCCTGGATTCGCTCCTCTGCCAGTAACGCCTCCAGCACATCAGCAGGAATGCCCTCGGCAGCTGCAATGACGCGGATGCGCTTCTGAATACCAGCCGGACTCTTGCCGACTTCGGTGCTTACGGCCTTCCAGGAACGCCGCGGCGGATGTAGCGGCACCCCCGAGGACCAGCCCCCAGCTCCCGCGAGCCAAAGCCATCCTGGAACCGCCCAGTGCGGCCAGCACAAGGTCAAGTACTCCGAGCGCGGCCGCAGCAGCCCCGCAGACGTGCAGCACCCTGAAGCCACTGCGCGCGGACCGCAGCCTGGACGCCGAAATCATGAGCCCCAGGTACCCCAAGGCGCCGCTCGCAACCGGAAAGATCGTCGGCGTCCCTCGTGTCAACGGCCAAGTTGCGGTCCCCGCTGGTGGCCAGTTAAAAGTCCCCACCCCTCGGGTTGATCAGTTCTTGTTCAGGGTGGTTCCTCCTCTGGCTCGGGCCTGGCGCATGCGGTAGGAGTCGCCGTCGGTGACGACGACGTTGGCGTGGTGCAGCAGCCGGTCCAGGAGGCTGACGGCGGTGGTGTGCTCGGGCAGGAACCGGCCCCACTGGTCGAAGGGCCAGTGGCTGGCGATGCCGAGAGCGCGGCGTTCGTAGGCGGCGGAGACGAACCGGAACAGCAGCTGGGCGCCGGTGTCGTCGAGCGGGGCGAACCCGACTTCGTCGACGAGGATCAGGTCGTTGCGGAGCAGGGTCTCGATGATCTCTGCCGACGGAGTTGTCGGCCAGGCCGCGGTAGAGGGTCTCGGCCAGGTCGGCGGCGGTGAAGTAGCGGACCTTGTGCCCGGCGTGGACGGCGGCGACGCCGAGGGCGACCAGGACGTGGCTCTTGCCGGTGCCGGCCGGGCCGACCAGGCACAGATTCTCCGCGGGCGGTGATCCATTCCAGGGAGGCGAGGTAGTCCAGGGTCGGGCCGGGGATCGAGGACGCGCGACGGTCCAGCTCGTCGAGGGTCTTGATGACCGGGAACGCGGCGTTCTTCATCCGGGTCGCGGGCGTTGGAGGCGTCGCGGGCGGTGATCTCGGCCTCGATCAGGGTGCGCAGCAGTTCCTCCGGCGCCCACCGCTGGGTCTTGGCGGTGATCGAGCAGCTCGGGGGCGAGCTGGCGCATCGCGGCGAGCTTGAGCCGCCGCAGCCCGGCGGCGAGGTCGGGTGCCAGCGGCGGCGCGCGCCGCGGTCATGACAGGCCGCCGATCGCGTAGTCGGCCAGCGGCCGGACCGGGACGGCGGGCAGGTCCAGGATCAGCGCGTCACCGGCGGACCGGGGGTCGGGCACGCCCGGCCCCGGCGGCCAGGATGGACCGCACGTCGGCGGCGCGCCACCGGCAGAACGCGACCGCCCGGTCCAGGGCGGCGAGGAACGCCTGCGTCGCCGTGCGCGGCGCGCAGCGTGTTCAGCTCGGCCAGCTCGGTGCCCAGCCGGGTGCTGCCGGCCGCGGCGGCGCCGGTGATGAACGCCTCGGCGACCGGGCCGAGCGCGCAGAACTCCTTCTCCGCCGCGGTCTTCGGCCGCACCGCCCGCCGGGGCGCGGGCCGCGGGCCGCCGTAGTGCTCATCGCGGACCGAGGCCTCGCCCGGGCGCGACCAGGACATGCTCGGCGACGACCTCCCCGGTGCCGGTCATGATGACCAGCAGCCGCCCGTCATCGGTGCGCAGCCTGCACCTCGGTGCCGATCAGCCGGGACGGGCACGGAGTAGCGGGCCGAGCCGAACCGGACGCAGGACAGCCGGTCGACCTTGCGGGTGACCAGCCGCCCGATGCTGGCCCGCAGCGACGGCAGCGGCGCCGAGCAGCTCCCGCTCGGTCACCAGCCGCTCGGCGGGCACCGCGCAGATCTCGCTGTGCACCGACGCCGTTGACCTCGGCGCACCACGCCGCGGCCGCGGCGTTCGCCGCGGCCAGGTCGCCGAACGGCGCCTGCGGCACCATCAGGTCGCGCTTGGCATAGCCGACCAGGTTCTCCACGATCCCTTTCGATTCCGGGTCCGCGGCCTCGCAGAAATCAGGCCGGAACCCGTAATGGCCGGCGAACCGGACGTACTCCGCCGTGGGCACCACGACGTTGGCGACGACGCCGCCCTTCAGGCAGCCCATCCGGTCGGCCAGCACCTTGCCCGGCACCCCGCCCAGCACCTCGAAGCACTCCGCCAGCATGCGCCAGCGTCGTCTCCGCCCGCTCATCGGCGGCGAACCGCACGAACCGGACCCGGGACCAGGCCAGCACCGCGCAGAACACGTGCAGCCCGCCCATCGGCGCCCCAGTCGATCACCAGGTGCTCACCCGGCGACCACACCGCCGGGCGGCGGCCACGGTGATGCTCGCGCGCGCCACGCCTGCTTCGCCTCCGCGACCAGCCGCCGGAAGTTCCGGGCCGACCCCGCATACCCCGCCGCACGGGCCGCCGGCAGCAGCCGCTTCGCCGAGATCCGCCCCGCCGTCTTCTCCACCCGCTCCGCGACCAGGGCGGCCACGCCGTCGTAGTTGCGGCCCCGCGGCAGCCCGCTCCGGCGCGGCACCGCCGGCCTCGTGCCGGGCGATCGACCCGCTTCACGGTCTTGTGCGTGGTCCCCGCTGATCTCCGCGGCCCCGCGGTAAGTGCCCGCCTCGCGGTAGGCGGCAATGATGTCCATCCGTTCCCTCGCAGACTTCAATGGAAGCTCCCCGGGCGGTGCGGTGACTGGTTGGCACCGCCACCGTCACCGCCCGGGGCCTCAACTCCCGGCCGACACGACGAACGAGGGATGGGGACTTTTAACTGGCCACCAGCGGGGACCTAGACCTGGCCACACACGGGGACTTTCTCATGGCCACGGACACCCTGGGTCCGGCTGAAAGCGATCAACTGCAGGCGCTGGTGTTGATGCCTACGGAGGCTATGTCAGTAAACAGATTCCCCGTAAAGTTGCTGGACGGCCGTTTTCCTTTCTGCCTCATGAAGTGGGTGAGGCCGAGGCTACGTGGCCGCACCGATTCGACGTGGCCGCGCCCGTGTAATTGGACCCGTAATAGAACCGTGCATACTTCCCGCTGAGTTCATTCGCCGCCGACTTTTCGTCGTTGCTGATGCCGGACGGGAGGCTGCTGTCGGACTGGAAGAGGATGTCTTCATTGCTGCCTCCGTAACCAGTTCCGTTCCACAAGCAGGCGCCGTTGCAGGAGCCTAAGCCCCCGACTGCAGGTGTGGTGGCCGATGCACTGGCGGCGGTACCTAAGAGCAGGGTGCCTAACAGGACGACGGTAGTTCCGGCGATTGAGGCAATCTTCGACCTCATTTTGGCCTCTCTTCTTCGTTCGGCTACTAATGCGGCTAGGAATGGACGATGATGATCGAAGTTTATCTTTGTTTGCGTTCGTACGTCAATCCATGCCTCCTTTATGCTGCTGGTATAGCAAGCTGCTCGAACGCGGCGTGGCAGGAAGAGGTGCAGGGCCAGGCGGCCCGGTTCGTGGGGATGCCAGCACGATCACACCGGACTACCGAGCCGCTAGGTGGCAGCGTTACGTGCGGCCGGCACGCCGTAGGCTGAGGCCGTGCTCCCGTCTCTTCCCGCTTCGCGCAGTCGGCGACATCACCTAGCCAGGCGATCCCACGTCAGACTGCATCTGGTGCCAGTGCAGCTTGCGCCGGTGCTGTCGGTCCTGGTCCGCGTGTCAACAGGGGCGGGGCTGGCGCTGCTGGCTTTGGCTGGCTGCGCGAAGATGGACGCTGCGCTGTCCCAGCGGTGGGTGGATGTCAGTTTCAGGCCTGGTACGTCGGTGGCGCAGGTGCTGCGTATCCGGGCGGCGTGCTCCCATGTGCCGAACGTGACGGCCGACCCGATCGCCCGCAAGCTCCCGGCTATCGACATCGTCAATTCGGTGCCGTTCGACACCACCAGGGCCAGTGACGCCAACGAGGCCGATCTGACGGCGTGCCTGGCGAAGTTCCCGGCGGCGGTAGGCGTGAATCCGCAGGACGCCAGCGATAGCGGCGGATGAACTGGGCTGGTGCCGCACTGTAGCTGCTCCGGGCCGGGGCGCTGTGCGGGGGGCGCGGGGTGTGGGTGCCCGCAGGACACCCCAGAGAGACCGTGCGCCCCGGAGGGCGCGCCGTTTGCCAGGGTGTGCCGTGGCGGGGTCAGTGGTGCGCTTGCCGGTGCCACAGCGTGGTTGGGGGCGGGTGGCCGGGGGACGGTGGTGGCCGCCCCGGTTGCCGCAGACAGCCAGCCGGGGCCACCGCATGGCGGGGGTGGGTAGGTTATGGGCGATCTGGCCGCGCGAGTTCGGTTCGCCCGCGCGGCCAGTCGGCCTCCTTGTCGCTAGGCTTCTACCTGTAGTCGGTTCGGGGCCGCATGGTTCAGAGCTGGGCCGTCCACTCGATGATCAGTTCTTGGGTTGCACGGTCAGCGTCATGTTCATACTCCCGCTGTGTTGCTATCGCGACACCAATTGTTAGATCACGAACCGGTCATCGGCCGGTGGCTGGCGGGGGGCAGCGGCCGCCGGGACCGCACCGTGCTGGCGACGAAGCTGTACGGCGGCAAGGGAGACTGGCCCAACGACCGTTTCCTGTCCGCGCTGAACATCCGCCGGGCCTGTGAGGATTCGCTGCGGCGGCTGGGCACCGACCACATCGACCTGTACCAGATGCATCACGTGGACCGCAGCACGCCGTGGGACGAGATCTGGGAGGCCATGGAGGTCCTGCGCACCCAGGGCAAGATCATCTACGTCGGGTCGTCGAACTTCGCGGGGTGGCACATCGCCCAGGCCCAGGAGGCGGCGCTCCGCCGTCCGGCGTTCGGCCTGGTGAGTGAGCAGTCCCTGTACAACCTGGCGGCGCGCACCGTCGAACTGGAAGTGCTGCCCGCCTGCCAGGGCTACGGCATCGGGGTCATTCCGTGGAGCCCGCTGCACGGCGGGCTGCTGAGCGGGGTACTGCGCCGCCAGGCGGCCGCCCAGGGTGCGAACGGGCAGGGCGCGGCGGGCGGCCGGGTGCGCGGCGGGCCGGGCGCTGGCGGGCCGGCGTGCGGTGGCGGGCGGAGCTCGGGCGGCCGGGCGGCCGAGGCCATCCAGGAGGCGCGGCCCCAGTTGGAGGCCTACGAGGCGTTCTGCGCCGAACTCGGTGAGGAACCGGCCGTGGTCGCGCTGGCCTGGCTGCTGCACCAGCCCGCGGTGACCGCCCCGATCGTCGGGCCGCGGACGCTGGAGCAGCTGACCGGGGCGTTGCGGGCGCTGGACGTCACGCTGGACGAGAAGGCCCTCGCGGCGGCTGGACGAGATCTTCCCGGGCCCGGGCGGCGCGGCCCCCGAAGCCTACGCCTGGTGACCCCCCGCCCCCGTGCGTAGCTTCCGTGACCACGCAAGGCCGGAACTTTTCGTGATCACGGGGTTACTGGGGTCGCTGATCGCCAGTAACCCCATGATCACGAACCGTCGTCCGGTGCTGGTGTGGCTTGAGGGGCTGATGGTTCTGAGGAGTAGTCATCGGGCTGGGCCGGGGTGGGGTCGTCGCCTTCGCGGCTGCGCAGCAGGCGGCGCAGCGAGTCCAGCCGGGTGACCAGGCGGCTGTCCCCGCCCTGGTCGCGGACCCAGTCGTCCAGCGCGCAATCGGCATCCAGGTGGGTACAGCCGGGCGGGCAGGCCGCGGTCCCGGGGGCCAGGTCGGGGAAGGCCCGCACCACCCGGTCCGGGGCCACGAGGCCCAGGCCGAAGCCGCGCAGCCCCGGCGTGTCGATCAGCCAGCCGCCGCCGGGCAGCGGCAGCGCCACCGCCGACGAGGACGTGTGGCGGCCCCGCCCGGTCACCGGGCTGACCGTGCCCACCGCCCGGTCCGCCCCGGGAACCAGCGCGTTCACCAGGGTGGACTTGCCGACCCCGGAGTGCCCCACCAGCACGCTGATCCGGCCGGCCAGGGCCTCGCGGACCGGGTCGAGCCGTGCGCTGCTGAGCGGCTGGCCGAGCACCACGTACGGGATGCCGAGCGGCGCCGTAGGCATCGAGGATGGCGGTCGGCGGCGCGAGATCGGACTTGGTCAGGCAGAGCAGCGGCGACAGCCCCGCGTCATAGGCGGCGACCAGGAAACGGTCGATCAGCCGGGGCCGGGGCGGGGGGTCGGCGAGCGCGGTGACGATCACGAGCTGGTCCGCGTTGGCCACGATGACCCGCTCCACCGGGTCGGTGTCGTCGGCGGAGCGGCGCAGCACGGACGTGCGCGGCTCGATCCGGACCACCCGGGCCAGGGTGCCCGGCTCACCGGAGATGTCCCCGGCCAGCGCGACCCGGTCGCCCACCACCACGCTGCGGCGGCCCAGCTCGCGGGCCCGCATCGCGGTCACCGGGCGGTCCCCCACCAGGGTCCCGTACCGGCCGCGGTCGACCGCGGCCACGAACGCCGCAGCCGCGTCCTCGTGCGCGGGCCGGCGCCGGGTCCGTGGCCGCGTGCTCTTCGCGGGCCGGACCCGGATGTCATCCTCGTCCAGGTGGGAGTAGGACGGCTGCCGGTTCAGGGAGCGCGCTCCAGCATCGCCGCCCACGCGCCGGTGAAGCCGGGGAAGGTCTTGCCCACGGTGGCCACGTTCTCGACCTGCAGGCCGGGCACGGCCAGGCCGAGCACCGCCGCGGCCATCACCAGCCGGTGATCGTCGTAGGTGGCGAAGGGGCGGCTGGCCCGCAGCGGCTGCGGCCGGATCTCCAGCCCGTCCGGCCGCTCGGTGACCGAGCCGCCCAGGGCGTTGATCTCGGTGGCCAGGGCGGCGAGCCGGTCGGTCTCCTGGTGGCCGCTGGTGGCCTATCCCGGTCAGCACCGAAGGCGAGCTCGGCCAGGGCGGCGAGCGCGCCGAGCACCATCGAGATCTCGCTGCAGTCGGTCAGGTCGGCGGTGATCCCGCGCAGCGCGGCCGGGCCGGTGACGGTCAGCCCGTCGGGGCCCAGCGCGGCGTCCGCCCCCATGTCCCGCAGCACGCGCAGGATGTGGCCGGCGGGCTGCGCGGTCACCGCCGGCCAGCCGAGGATGGTCACGGTCCCCCCGGTGACCATGGCCGCGGCCAGGAACGGCATCGAGTTCACCACGTCGGGCTGGACGGTGATCGGGTGGCTGCCGAGCACACCAGGGTGCACGTACCAGGTATCGGGCAGGGCGTCCGCAGCGCTCTGGCCGGCCGTGCGCCGTCTCGACCGTCGCCCCGGCGTCGCGGAGCATCTGCACGGTCAGGTCGATGTGCGGGGCCGAGGGCGCGCGGCCGCCCCGGTGCCGGACCTCGAGTCCCTTGTCGTACCGGGGTGCGGCCAGCAGCAGCCCGGACACCAGCTGCGAGGAGGCCGAGGCGTCCACGGTCACCGCGCCGCCGGCCAGTGACCCGGTGCCGTGCACGGTGAACGGGATGGCGCCGCGTCCCCCGTCGTCGATCACCGCGCCGATCTCACGCAGCGCGGCGATGATCGGCGCCCACCGGCCGCTGCGAGGCCCGCGGGTCGCCGTGGAATTCGGTGGCCACGCTGGCCAGCGCGGCCACCGGCGGCACGAACCGCATCACGGTGCCGGCGTTCCCCACGTCCACCCGGGCGTCGCTGGCGGCCCAGCCGGGGGAGACCCGCCAGGCCGTGGTCCCGGCGTCCGCGGAATCGCCGGTGACCACTGAACTACCGGTGACCGCGGGGTTCCCGGTGACGCCGGAACTCCCCGTGACCACCGTGGCCCCGAGCGCGCGGAGGGCGCCGGCCATCAGCAGCGTGTCCCGGGCCTCCAGCGGGCTGCAGGATGTCGGTCGGCCCGGCGGCCAGGGCGGCGAGGACGAGGGCCCGGTTGGTCATGGACTTCGACCCGGGCACCCGCAGCCGGGCCCGCAGCGGGCCGGCGGCCTGCGGCGCGGGCCAGGGGAGGGCCGCGCGGCCGGGATCCTGGCGTGGGATGTCCATGCTGTGAGCGTAATGCGTGTGCTGAGCGCTTGGCCTGGGAGTGAAGCGAGGGAATCAGGGAAGAACCAGCGAGCGCTGTGTCCTCCTGGACCTGGATGACGGCGGCCAGCCGGGGTGTCGCCCGCTGGATCGCGGGCCCGGCCGGTAGCGGCGCGTGGCGGACCGCCGCGGTGGCCGAGGTTTGGTAATCAAGATTTGTGGTTATTAAGTGGCACATTCCGTACTTCCCTGGTGCTGCCCCCAGCAGCCCAGCTACGTAGTGATCAGGTGACGACATGTGCGGCCGCTTCGCGTCGGCGCGGAAGCGCCAGGAGCTCCTGGAGGAGTTTGGCGTGCAGCGGGATCGGGTGGCGGAGCCGCTGCGGCCTGACTACAACGTGGCGCCCACCAAGCCCGTGTACGCCGTGGTCACCCGGCGCCCGGAAGACGCCGCGAAAGAGCACGGCGCCGGGCCGGACGGAGCCGAGCACCAGCGGCCGGGCGCGAGCGCCAGGCGGGCGACGCAGACGGCCGAGCGCCAGGCGGGCGAGCACCAGGCGGGCCGAGCACCAGGCGGGCGAGCACGAGGCGGGCGAGCACGGGCGGCTGAGCGCGAGGGCGTGCGGGAACTTCGGGTGGTCCGCTGGGGGCTGGTGCCCTTCTGGGCCAAGGACATCTCGATCGGCAGCCGCCTGATCAACGCCCGGGCCGAGACCGTGGCCAGCAAACCCGCCTTCCGCCGCGCGTTCGCCCGGCACCGCTGCCTGCTCCCCGCGGACGGCTTCTACGAGTGGGAGAAATCCGGGGACCCGAAGAGCCCGCGCAAGCAGCCGTACTACATCCGCCGCGAAGACGGCGGCGTGCTGGCCTTCGCCGGCCTCTACGAGCTGTGGCGCGACAAGGACCGGCCCGATGATGATCCCGATTCCTGGCTGTGGACGGCGACCATCATCACCACCCGGGCCGAGGACGAGGTCGGCCGCATCCACGACCGGATGCCGATGGTGATCGAGCCGGCCCGCTGGGCGGACTGGCTGGATCCCGCGGCGACCAGCGCCGACGCGCTGCACGGCCTGATGACGCCCGCCGCCTCGGTCCACCTGACGACGTATCCCGTGTCAACGGAAGTTAACTCGGTCCGGCACAACGGCCCGGGGCTGATCGAGCCCATGGAGGGTGATTCTGATCCCGCGGGGTCCCCGCGGGATGGGGCGGGGGGGCGCAGCGACGCCTCCCGTGGTGCCCCCAGCACGTTGTTCTGAGGCCCCCGAGCGCGGCCGGCCCTCCCAGGACCATCGTCTGCTGCGCCACTGGTGCCCCGATGAAGCAGGAGGATCCGTGGAGACCATCACCGTACGCAAGCGCCTGGAGTCTGCGCGCGACGACCTGGACCGTTCCATCGCGGTCCTGCGCGGCGAGAGGCCGGTGTCCGGCAGCGCGGACTTCCCCCAGGACGAGGCGGACGTAGGGACCAGCCTGTCCGAAGCGGACCGGGCCGACGCGGTGCTGGCCTCGGCCATGTCCCAGCGTACGGAGGTCGTGGACGCGCTGCAGCGCATCCAGGACGGCAGCTACGGCAAGTGCGCGGACTGCGGCAAGCCGATCCCGGAAGGCCGCCTGGAAGCGCGTCCCGAGGCCTCCCGGTGCGTGGCCTGCCAGTCGAAGCGGGACCGGATGCGGCGCTAGCCAACCGCCTGGGACGCGGCGGCGGCCTGTCGGCCCCGGACATGGACGGGCTGGCCACGGGCCTGCTGAGCCGCTGGCTGCGGGCTGCGGGCCTGCGGCTGTCGTGACTGCGGGCCGCGGGCTCGCTGGGCTGCGGGCTTGCGGGCCGCGGCCAGCAGGTAGATACCGAACGATTCGTTCCCGCGGTCCCCGGTGCCGTTACCCGCCCCGGCCGGCCCGGCGTCCTCCGCGCCCGCGGCCAGTTCGGCCCGGACCAGCCGCATGATGGCGCTCGGGTCCTTGCGCAGCACATGATCCACCATGGACGGGGACAGCACGAGTGCGCGGCCGGATCCAGCTGACCTCCAGCCCCGCCTCGGTCAGCAGGTCGACCAGCTGCTCGGGGCCAAAGCACCGGGTGATCCGGCCGTCCGGCCAGGGCACCAGCACCACTTCCGCCTGCGGCAGATCGGTCAGCTCGGCCCAGTGGTGCTGCTCGGCCAGGATGGACATGCCCAGGACGAGCGAGTCCACGCAGGCCAGGAGCTGGCCGCCGGGCCGCAGCACCCGCGCGATCTCCGCGGCGACGTCCTCGGCCATCAGGTGCCGCGACAGTGCCCCGTCGTCGGCGATGACCCCGTCTACCGACCCGTCGGCGAGGAAGGCCAGGTTCGCGGAGTCCGCCACCACGCGGACCAGCCGCCCGGATGAGGCGCGGCGCCGGTGCACGCTGCGGGCCGCCGGCACCCGGGGCATCTCCGGCCGGGCGGCCCACTGCCCGGCCAGGCGTTCAGCAGCAGCGGGCAGCGCGCGGCATGACCTGCAGCACCGCATAGCCCGCCGCGGCCGCCTGGGACGCCACGCTGGACTGGGGGCCGGAGATATCGACCAGGATCCGCCCCCGTGGCGGCAGCCACGCCTGCAGCTGCGCCGCTACCACAGCGCGCTGGAACCGCCAGTAGGCCGTGAGTGAGCCTGACCCGAGAACGGTCAGCGGGCTGGTCGCACTTGCCGCCACCATGACTCCATCCAGCAGCCGGGCTGCACACATCGCGGCCGGCGGCCTGCCCAGTGGCAGACTTGAAACGCCGCCGCGAAGACGGGGAGCCCGCGCAGCCCTATTTCCTGAAATCTTCCCCCACCTGGGTCTTTCTCACCTGACTTGACGGGAAGGTCGTCCAGTGTTCCCGGAGAGCGCGGCCACCCGGCCGCGCCCGGCCACCCGCGGGCGCCCAGGCGCCCGCCCGGCCGCCCAGGCCACGCGGCGGCCAGCCGGCGGGCACGGGCGGCCCAGCGCGCGGCCAGGCGGCGGCCGGCGGGCGGTCCAGCCGGCGGGCCCCGCCGGGCCCGTGGTCCTGGCGGGATAAAACGCCATCCGGCCCGGGCGGATGACGGAATGAAGCCGGCGGGTCGCATGTTCCAGACGACGTGGTTGTAGCCGAATACGCGACTCCTAAGAGCGCCTCCAAGCTGCCTCGCTTCGAGCCGAGGGCTGAGCGGGGATGTATCCTCCCGCCCATACGGCCGTTACTTCCGGCCGTCGCAGGAGATCTCCGAGGGGGTGGGTCCGGTAACCGAGACACTCGAGCAGCGAAGCGAGCGCTTCGAGCACGACGTGCTGCCTTACCTGGATCAGCTCTACTCGGCCGGGCTGCGGATGACCCGCAACCCGGCGGACGCCGAAGACCTCGTCCAGGAGACGTTCGCCAAGGCCTACGCGTCGTTCCACCAGTTCCAGCCGGGCACGAACCTCAAGGCGTGGCTGTTCCGCATCCTGACCAACACCTTCATCAACAGCTACCGCAAGAAGCAGCGTGAGCCGCAGCGGTCCGGCGCGGAAGAGGTCGAGGACTGGCAGCTGGCCCGGGCCGCCGAGCACACCTCCACGGGCCTGAGGTCGGCGGAGGCGGAGGCGCTGGACCGGCTCCCGGACTCCGACATCAAGCAGGCGCTGCAGGCCCTTCCCGAGGAGTTCCGCATCGCGGTGTACCTCGCCGACGTGGAGGGGTTCGCGTACAAGGAGATCGCCGACATCATGGGCACGCCGATCGGCACCGTCATGTCGCGCCTGCACCGCGGGCGGCGTCAGTTGCGGGACATGCTGCAGGACTACGCGGCTGACCGGGGCGTGACCCGTCCGGCCCCGGCGGGTAACGGCGACGGGCAGGAGCCCCAGGCTGCGGAGTCGGGGAGGGACGCGTCATGAGCTGCGGGAAACCCCACGAGACTCCGTGTAGCGAGGTACTCGAGCGGGTCTACTCCTACCTGGACGGCGAGCTCGGCCCCTCCGGCAAGGCGCAGATCCGGCAGCATCTCGACGAGTGCGGCCCGTGCCTGCGGGAGTACGGCCTGGAAGAGGCGGTCAAGCGCCTGGTGCACAAGTCCTGCGGCCACGACGAGGTCCCCGGTGACCTGCGGATCAAGGTGCTGACCCGGATCCAGGAAGTGCGGGCCACCATCGAGATCGAGATCACCGAACTGCCGGGCGAATAGCCCGCCTTCGGCCGGCCCATTACCCGCCAAATCACCCGCCGGGCCACCGGCCAATACGATCTGCCCGCTGACCTGCGCGGACATCTCTGCCGCTGGCCATTGTTACTTTCTGTCATGTCGTATATACAGATTGTAGATATCGGCCATGAGGGCTACGCGATCAGCGGTGATGGCGTTACCCTGAGTGGCGAGCTGGACCTATTGGCAGGGTCATTTTCATCGGGGCCGGAGATCGGCAGTTACCGGTTTGCGGCCGGCGTGCGCCCATGAGGGAGTGACCACCTGGTAGCCGATCGGACTGACTGCGAGGGGGGGTCTTGAGCAGGCTCTCGCGGGCCGCGTGGCTCTACATGGCCGTGGTGGTCACGGCAGCGGTCCTGCTGCTGACCCACGTGCTGGTGCAGGACCTGAGCCGGGGCCTGGACTACCAGGAGTCCCGGATGCTGCTGGTCCTGGCCGTCCTGTTCATGATCTGTGATTCCACCCCGACCACCCTCACCTCCCGCCAGTCCGCCTGGTCGCCCAGTTCGGCGGCCACCCTGGCCGCGGTCGTGCTGCTCGGCCCGGGCGGGGCGGCGCTGGTCGGCGCCACCTCACTGATCAGCCTGCGCCGCGGCGGCCTGCGCGAGCGGGCCTTTAACGGCGCAATGTACGCCCTGAGTGCTTTTGCGGCGGGCGAGGCTTACCTGGCGCTCGGCGGCCATATCGGCGTGCCCAGGCCGGCTGCGTTCCCGGCCATCATCCTGCCGTTCGCGGTGGCGGCCGCCGTGCACGTGGCGGTCAATCATGGCCTGTTGTGGAGCATGCTGCTGCTGCTGCCCCCGGCCGGGGTCAGCCCCCAGCGAGGCCGCCTTGACCTGCACCTTTCCCTGCTGCTGGTGTCCGATCTGGGCTACGCCACGCTGGGGCTGCTCATCGCGGCGCTGTGGGATCTGGTGGGCCCGTTCGCTGCGGTCCTGGTCCTGATCCCGCTGTTCGTCGCGCGCTGGGCCATGGGCCAGTTCGCCGCGCAGGAGGGTGCCTACTCGGCCACGATGGCCGCGCTGTGCCAGGCCGTGGAGACCAAGGACTTCTACACCCGCGGGCACAGTGAGCGGGTGTCCCGGGGCGCCACCCTGCTGGCCCGGCAGATCGGCATGGGCGCGGAGCGGGTCGAGGCCATCCGGTACGCGGGCATGCTGCACGACGTGGGCAAGCTCGGGGTGCCGACCAAGGTGCTGCAGAAGACCGGGCCGCTGACCGAGGAGGAACTGGCCGCCATCCAGCTGCACCCGATGCGCGGCCTGGAGATCGTCCGGCAGATCGGGTTCCTGACCGAGGCGCTGGACGGCATCATGCACCACCACGAGCGGATGGACGGCAAGGGCTACCCGATGGGCCTGGCCGGTGACGAGATCCCCGAGTTCGCCCGGGTGATCGCGGTCGCCGACGCGTTCGACTCGATGACGTCCACCCGGTCCTACCGCGGCGCCCGGAGCGTCGAGGAGGCCGTCGCGGAGCTGCGCAAATGCTCCGGCCTGCAGTTCGATCCGGTGCTCGTGGACGCGTTCATCGCCGCGCTGGGCCAGGAGCGCTGGGAGTCCCAGGCGGGCGGCCAGTCCCCGCCCGCGACGCTGCCGGCCGACTTCCCCGCCCAGGTCGCGGCCCAGGATCACGACGACCCCACCGCGCCGCTGCGGGTCGTCGAGAGCCGCTGAGGTGAGCCCGCAGTGACGACGCAACGGCATCTCGCCCGCCAGTCCGCCTGGCAGTCCATCGACTCCGGGCAGCTGCTGCTGGTCGCCGCGGCGGGCGTGCTGCTGGTCGCGGCCGTGGCGCAGACCGCCGCGGCCGGCCTGGTGCAGCCCCGCGACGCGCTGGCCTTCGGGGCGCTGATCGCCCTGGGCGAGCTGCTCCGGCTGTCCCTGCCCGGCGACCGGGAGGCCGCCCCCATCGGCAGCGCCGGGGCGCTCGGCTACGCGCTGGCGATCCGGGTCGGCATGATCCCCGCGCTGCAGCCCGCGCTGCAGGTGGTCGCGGTCACCGCGGTCGGGATGATCGTCGGGGCGCTGCCGCACCTGGCCGCCGGGCGGCCCGCCGGGGTGGCCGGGATGGCGTCCCGGCTGCTGGCCGTGGCGTTCGTGGCCATCGCCTACCGGCCCCTCGCCCACCTGGCCATCATCGATCGATCACGTGTGGCTCAGGCTCGCCGTCATGGCCGTGCTGATCGTGGCCGGATGGCTCGCGGAATGCGTGATCAAGGCGCTGATCCGGGCGGACGCGCTGCGGGCCCGGTTCGTCGTGTCGCTGGCCGACGAGCTGCGCATCCAGGTGCCGCTGGGCGCGGCGGTGGGCGCCTCCGCCATGCTGATCGCCCTCGCCACCGAGGCCATGGGACTGGTGGCGCTGGCGCTGCTCATCGCGCCGCTGCTGGTCACCCAGACGGCTTTCCGCCGGTACGCCGGCATCCGCTCCACCTACCTGCAGACGGTCCGCGCGCTGGCCCGGGTCACCGAGGTCGGCGGGTACGTCGAGGACGGCCACTCCTACCGGGTGGGCAGGCTCGCCGTCGCGGTCGGCCGCGAGCTCGGGATGAGCGAGCCGGACCTGCTGGAACTGGAGTACGCCGCGCTCATGCACGACATCGGCCAGCTGTCGCTGGCGGATCCGATCCCGGGTGGCGCGACCGTGCTGGCCTCTCCCGAAGATCAGCAACGCATCGCCGGCCTCGGGGCCAGCGTCATCGAGCAGGCCGGCGTGCTGGACGGGGTGGCCGAGATCGTCCGCCGCCAGAGCCAGCCCTGGCGCGGCCGTGACCCCGAGCCGCCGATCGGCAGCCGGATCATCCGGGCCGCCAACGCCTTCGACGACCTGGTCGGCGGGTCGCCGGACCGGGACCGGTCAGCGGCCGCCCTGGAACGGCTCCGGCTGGACACCGCGGCGGAATACGACCCGGGTGTCGTGGAGGCGCTCACCAAGGTGACGGGACGGTACTACCCCGGCCACCTGTAGGCTGCCGCCGTGCCCGATACCGCCGCGCCTGATCCAGCCGGGCCTGATCCAGCTGTGATCGAGTCGGTGCTGGTCGCCAACCGCGGCGAGATCGCCCGCCGGGTGATCGCCACCGCGCGGCGGATGGGCATCCGGGCCGTGGCGGTCTACTCCGAGGCCGACGCGGAGCTGCCCTACGTCCGCGAGGCGGACGAGGCGGTGCTGATCGGCCCGCCGCCGCCCGCCCGCAGCTACCTGGACGCCGCCGCCATCCTGCGCGCGGCCCGGGACACCGGGGCCCGCGCCATCCACCCCGGCTACGGCTTCCTGTCCGAGAACGCGGATTTCGCCCGGCAGGTCACCGAGGCCGGGCTGACCTGGGTGGGCCCGTCGGCGTCCGCCATCGAGCAGATGGGCGACAAGATCAGCGCCCGGAACCTGATGGCCGCCGCCGGGGTGCCGGTGGCCGACGGGCACCACCGAGCCGGTGAGCGACCTCGAGGCGGCGCTGGCCGCCGCGGCGCTGATCGGCTACCCGGTCATGGTGAAGGCCGCGGCGGGCGGCGGCGGGATCGGGATGAGCGCCGCGGCCGACCCGGAGCAGCTGGCGGCGGCCTTCGAGACGGCCCGCTCCCGCGCGGAGCGGTTCTTCGGCAGCCCCGCGATCCTGCTGGAACGCTACGTGGCGCCGGCCCGGCACGTCGAGGTGCAGATCCTCGGGCTGGCCGACGGCCGGGTGCTGGCCCTCGGCGAGCGGGACTGCTCGGTGCAGCGACGGCACCAGAAGGTGGCCGAGGAGACCCCGTCGCCCGGGGTCGGCGCCGGCCTGCGGGCCCGGATGCTGGCGGCCGCGGTCCGGGCCGGGGAGACGGTCGGCTACCAGGGCGCCGGGACGGTCGAGTTCCTGGTGGACGCGCGGACCGGGGACTTCACGTTCCTGGAGATGAACACCCGGCTCCAGGTCGAGCACCCGGTCACCGAGATGGTGACCGGCATCGACCTGGTCGAGCAGCAGCTGCGGATCGCCGCCGGCGGCGGCGTGAGCTTCGACCCGGCCGCCGTGACCGCCACCGGGCACGCGATCGAGCTGCGCGTCTACGCCGAGGACCCGGGCCGGTTCCTGCCCAGCCCGGGCACGATCACGGCCTGGGACGAGCCGGCCGGCGAGGGCATCCGGGTGGACGCGGGCTACACGGCCGGGAACCAGGTCACCCCGTTCTACGATCCGCTGCTGGCCAAGCTGTGCGTGTGGGGCCCGGACCGGGACGAGGCGCTGCGCCGGGCCCGGGACGCGGTGGCGTCGTTCCGGATCACCGGGCTGAAGACGAACCTGCCGTTCCACGCCGACCTGCTGGACAGCGAGGAGTTCAGCGACGGCAGCTACGACACGCTGGTGATCAGCCGGCTGCGTCCCTGACTTGACACAATGAGGACGGGGCCGCCGGCAGGCGACCCGGTGAGTGAGAGGAGCGGCGAGTGGCCGAAGTCCGCGCGGAGATGGTGGCCAACGTGTGGAAGGTCGTGACCGCCGAGGGCGAGGAAGTCTCCGACGGCTCCACGCTGGTCATCCTCGAGTCGATGAAGATGGAGATCCCGGTGCTGGCCGAGGAGCCAGGCACGGTGACCAAGCTGGCGGTGGCCGAGGGCGACGTGGTCCAGGAAGGCGACCTGATCGCGATCATCGAATAACCGCCCCGCTCACGCCCCGGCGCCAGCCCCCGTCCTAGCCCTCGCGCCGCCGACCGCCGGCCCGTGGGCACAGCCGGCCACCGCGCCTCGCCTGCGCGCTGCCCGGCCGGCGGCCGGGCCCGGCCGGGCGCACGCGACGCACCTCTCCACGCGAACGTGCGCCCAAACCCGCGCAAACCACCCATCAGAGCGCACGTGTCGGCGTGGAAATGTGCCAGGCGCGTGTGACTGGCGCGGCGGCTGGTGATCCGGGCCGGGATGGTGCGGGCCAGCGGGGCATGGAGGCCGGCGGTGGCCGGGACGGGCGGGCCGGGCGGTCAGACGCCGGTGGTGGAGCGCGGGTAGGCGACCGCGGGGTCGGTGATCACGTTGACCAGGTAGGGCACGCCGGAGTCGAAGGCCCGGCGCAGCGCGGGGCCGATCTCGTCCGGCCGGGTGACCAGTTCCCCGGCGCCGCCCAGCGCGCTGACCACCTCGTCGTAGCGGCACTGCGGCTGCAGGTCGGCGGCCACGTCGTAGCCGTAGATGGCCTGCATGGGGTGCTTCTCCAGGCCCCAGATCCCGTTGTTGCCGCAGATCATCACGACCGGCAGCCCGTGCCGGACCAGCGTGTCCGCGTCCATCAGCGAGAACCCGGCCGCGCCGTCCCCGAGCAGCAGCACCACCTGGGCCGACGGGCCGGGCGATCCGGGCCGCGATCGCGTAGCCCAGCCCGGTGCCCAGGCAGCCGAACGGGCCCGGGTCGAGCCACCCGCCCGGGCCGTCCCGGCTCGATGTACTTGCCCGCGTAGGAGACGAAGTCCCCGCCGTCGCCGATCACCACGGCGTCGTCGTCCAGCATCCCGGCCAGCTCGCCGTAGATGCGCATCGGGTGGATCGGGCTGGCCTCGCTGGCCAGCAGCGGGCCGTCGGCGGCCACCGCGTCGCGGGCCGCGTCCTGCAGCCGGGGCAGCCAGGATTCCTCCCAGGCCGCCCGGGCGGGCCGGCCCGGCCAGGCCGCCGGGCCGGCCAGGGCGGCGAAGAAGCGCGCCGAGGTCACCGGCGTAGCGAGGCGGCCAGCGGGCGATGCGCGGCAACCTGCCCCGGCGCGTCGGCGACATGGACCACGGCTGGTTTTCGTTGCGGATCGTTCTGGTCGCCGAACGCGCCATAGCCGAGCCGGAAGTCGAGCGGCGTGCCCACCACGACGACCAGGTCCGCCTCCCGGAACGCGGCCGACCGGGCCCGGGTGACCAGCAGCTCATGACCCCGGGGCAGGATGCCGCGGCCCTGGCCGTTGGCGATGACCGGCAGCCGCAGTTCCTCGGCCGCGGTCCGGGCGGCCTGCTCCGCGCCGCCCATCCACACGTCCGAGCCGAGCACCAGCACCGGGCGCTGGGCCGCCGCGATCAGCCCCGCGATGGCCGCGGCCGCCTCCGGGTCACCCGGCGCGTCCGGCCAGCGTGGGCCAGCCCGGGTCAGCCAGCCCGGGGTCGGCCAGCCCGGAGGGGCCAGGCCGGGCGGCCCGCACCCATGTGCCGCCCGGCCCGTAGCTGTCGCCCGGCCCTGGCTCCCGGGGAGCCGGGCCGAAGAGGGCCTCCAGGGCCACGTCCACGAAGACCGGGCCGCGGTGCGGCGCGGTGGCCAGCCGGAACGCCTCGTCCACCCCGGCGCCGATCTTCGCGGTCTCGTGCTCGGTCCAGGCCGCCTTGGTGATGGGCCGGAGCAGTTCGGGATGGTCGAACTCCTGCAGGCTGCCGGAGCCCCAGCGCCCGTCGGGGGCCCGGCCGCCGAGGATCACCACCGGCGAGCCGTTGAACTGGGCCGTGGTGATGGCGCTGACGCCGTTGGTCACCCCGGGCCCCGCGGTCAGCACGGCCAGGCCGGGGCGCCGGGTCAGCCGGGCGGTGGCCTCGGCGGCGAACACCGCGGTCTGCTCGTGCCGCACGTCCAGCAGCCGCATCGGCGGGTCCATGTGCACGGCCGCGTCGTACAGCGGGAACACGTGCCCGCCGGACAGCGTGAACATGGTGTCCGCGCCGTTGGCCCGGGCCGCCGCCGCCGCCAGCGTGCCCCCGTGCGCAGTTACCTCACGCCCGGTGCTCTCACGCCCGGTGCTCCACGCCCAGTGCCTTCATCTGCCGCGCCCTCGGTCATGCGGCGATGTTACCAGCTAGTAGCTTGCGGGAACAGGTGCCGGGCCCGGAAGGGGAGCGGGCCCGGCACCTGCGCCGGGATCAGCCGGCGTCCGCCGCCCCGGCCGCGACCGGAACGGGCTCCGCGGTGGCGGGTTCCGGGTCGGCCACGTACTCCTGGGGCCGCGTCTCGTCCGACCCGCCCGGCACCTTGAACGCCCGGAACAGCAGGGTCAGCAGGGCCGCGATGACCAGGTTGATGACCAGCCCGGTGAGCCCGATGTAGACGGTGTGGTTGATCACCGGCACGGTGTCCGTGGACGCGCCGAAGTGCGTGCCCGGCTCGCCGGGGGCCGGCAGCCGGTACGCGGCGATGGTGCCGAACACCATGGCCACCGCCCAGCCGATGACCAGCGCCCAGCGGTGGAACCAGCGGGTGTACAGGCCGGCCACGATGGCCGGGAACGTCTGCACGATCCAGATCCCGCCCAGCAGCTGGAGCTGGATGGCGTACGTCTGCTTCACGAACAGCACGAACAGCAGGGCGCCCAGCTTGACCACGAGCGAGGCCCACTGGGATACCCTGGTCTGCTCCGCCTCGCTGGCGTTCGGCCGGAAGTACTCCTTCCAGATGTTGCGGGCGAACAGGTTCGCGGCCGCGATCGCCATGATGGCCGCCGGGACCAGCGCGCCGATGACGATGGCCGAGAAGCCGATCCCCGCGAACCAGCTCGGGAAGATCCGCTGGAACAGGAACGGCACCGCCAGCTGTGCGTTCGCGCCGTGGGCCTTGACCTCCGCGGGCACCCCGGGCGCGGCCAGGGCCATGTAGCCGAGCAGCGCGATCAGGCCGAGCACCAGCGAGTAGGCGGGCAGCGCGGCGACATTGCGCCGGATCACGTTGCGCCGCTTGGCCGCGAACACGCCGGTGATGTTGTGCGGGTACATGAACAGGGCCAGCGCCGAGCCCAGGGCGAGCGTGGAGTAGGCCCACATCCCGGCCGGCTCCAGGATCAGGCTGCCGTTCGGCTTGCCCGTCTTGGGGTTGGTCGCCTTGAGGTGGGTGTCGGCCACGCTGAAGATGTGCCCCCAGCCGCCCACCCGGATCGGGATGTAGATGATGGCCACGATGATCATCACGTAGATCAGCGTGTCCTTGATGAACGCGATCAGCGCCGGGGCGCGCAGCCCGGACACGAACGTGTAGCCGGCCAGGATGAGGAACGCGATGATCAGCGGCAGGTCATGCACGAACCCGGTGGTGGAACTGCCGCCGATGCCCATCACGGTCAGCACGGACTGGATGCCGACCAGCTGCAGGGCGATGTAGGGCATGACGGCCAGGATGCCGGTGAAGGCCACGGCGAGGGCCAGCCCCCGGGACCCGTACCGGCCGCGGATGAAGTCGGCCGGGGTGATGTAGCCGTGCACCCGGGCCACGGACCACAGCCGGGGCAGGAACACGAACACGATCGGGTAGACCATGATCGTGTAGGACAGGGTGAAGAACCCGGCCGCCCCGGTGCCGAAGACCAGGGCCGGCACCGCGATGAATGTGTAGGCAGTATACAGATCGCCGCCGAGCAAGAACCAGGTGACGAAGCGTGCCGAAGCCCCGCCCGCCGAGCCCCCACTCGTTCAGGTGCAGCACGTCCTCGGCCCGGCGCCACCGCGCCGCGGCGAACCCGACCACCGTGACCAGGGCGAACAGGAAGACCAGGATGCCGAACGAGACCCAGTTGACGTGGCTCACGACGCCTCCCCGCGGCCGCTCAGGGGCGGCGAGGCAGGGCCTCGGCCGTCAGCCGGCGGGCGCGCGACCCGGGTGGTGATCAGGTAGCAGATCGTGGTCAGCAGCGCGACGACCGGGACCCAGAGCAGCTGGTACCAGTAGAAGAAGGGGAAGCTGCCGAGCTTGGGGGCGCTGCGGGCGTAGATCGGGACGATGAGGGTCCCGAGCACCGCAACTAACAGCAGGATCGTGACTAAGATCCAGGCGCCGGTGCGCCGGGTTGGGGGGCCGGAGTGCGTCATCGCTTCGTCTCCCTGCGGTGTGTCGTCCGCGTGCCTTCCCGCCGGGCCACGGCGCGGGGCGGGCGGCGCGCGCGTGACGTATGTCACGTTGTTGACGTCCATGGTGCGATGAAATGACCCGGGCTGCAATGGTTTGCGGATCAGTGATCCCAGCGGATCAGGGTCGCGGTGGCCTGGTAGTCCTTGCCCGGTCCGCGCACCTGCCAGCGCTCTTCCATCACGTTCTCGCTGAGCACCAGGTAGGTGATCTCGTAGCGGTCCGCGCGGCACTGGTGGACCGCCGCGCAGCGGCCTGAGCGCAGGTCAAGCCGGTAGAAGAGGTGGCCGTCGGCGAACCGCACGTCCACCGTGCCGTCGGGCCGGCCCTGGTAGCGGAGGGCGCGGGTGGCCGGGCCGGTGTGCGTGCCGAAGCGCAGCTCGCCGGTCTCCAGGTAGCACAGTTCCGGCCCGGCATCGTGCGGCCCGGGATCGCCAGGTTCCGCCGGCGCACCGGTTCGCTGAGCGTGGCTGAGCCGGTGAACCGTCCCTGCGTGCCAGAGCGGTGGTCGGCCAGCACCCGCTCGATCCGCCAGTGCCCCGCCGCGAAGGCGAGCGTGTCGCTTACCCGCATAGTTCGCCATTGTGACCGCTCCGGACGGCCTACCGGCCACCCGGTGCCTTGGACGGTACCGGTCACCTTGGTATCGTCCCCCTCGGCTACCAGTACGTTTCCCCCGCCTGAGGAGTCCCCCCATGTCTGATGCGGCCGCGCTGCGCCAGCGATCCCCCCTGGTGCTTGCCGACCTGCTGCCCGGTGCGCTGGTCCGGGACACGCTCCTGGTCGTCGGGGCGGCCGGCTTCGTCGGGCTGCTCGCCCAGATCTCGATCCACCTGTCCTTCACCCCCGTGCCCATCACCGGGCAGACCCTGGGCGTGCTGCTGGCGGGCACGGCGCTGGGCTGGCGCCGGGCCGGGGCGGCGCTGGTGCTCTACGCGGTGGCCGGGCTGGCCGGGGTGCCCTGGTTCGCCGGGCAGGCCAGCGGCTACGTGGGTGCCTCGTTCGGTTACGTGCTCGGCTTCATCGCCGCCGCGATCCTGTGCGGTTACCTGGCCGAGCGCGGCGCGGACCGCTCGGTGCTGCGGTCGGTGCCGGCCATGATCGCCGGCGAGGTCGTCATCTACGCGTTCGGGGTGACCTGGCTGGCGCTGGACCTGCACCTGAGTGCCGCGCAGGCGCTGTCGGAGGGCTTCACCCCGTTCGTGGCGGGCGACGCCATCAAGGCCGCCATCGCCGCCGGGCTGCTGCCCGCGGCCTGGTGGCTGACCGGCTACCGGCGCGACCGGACGACGCCCGCCGGCGAGGCCGGCTGAGCCAGCGGGACAGCAGGGCTGGCCCTAGGGCGGCGAAGCCGGGTGACCAGCTTGTAGCGGTCGCCCCGGTACTTGGACTGGGCCCACTCGACCGGCTCGGCCGAGGCGTCGAACGCCTGCCGGGACAGCAGCAGCAGGGGCATGCCGACGTCCACCCCGAGCAGCCGGGCGTCCTTGGGGTCGGCCAGCACGGTCTCGATGGTCTCCACCGCCTCGGCGAGCTGGACCCCGTAGGCCGAGGCCAGCGCCTCGTACAGGGACGCGTAGCGGTCCAGGTTCCGGCGCAGCCCCGGGAACCGGCGGGCGGGCAGGTGCGAGGTGTCGGTGGACATGGGCTCCCCGTCGGCCAGCCGCAGCCGGTGGATGCGCAGCACCCGGCTGCCCGCCGGGATGGCCAGCAGCTCGGACAGCTGCGCGTCGGCGGGCACGTAGCTGGTGTCCAGGATCCTGGTCTGCGGGTGCAGCCCGTGCGCCCGCATCCCCTGCGTGTAGCTGGCCAGCTCGAGCAGCTGCGCGACCTTGGGCTTGGCCACGAAGGTCCCCTTGCCCTGCATGCGCAGCAGCCGGCCCTCGACCACGAGCTCGGCCAGGGCCTGGCGGACCGTGGTCCGCGACGTGCCGTAGTGCTGGGCCAGCTCGCGCTCCGGCGGCACCGGGCTGCCCGGCGCCATGGCCTGGGTCAGCTCGAGCAGCTGGCGCTTGACCGCGTAGTACTTGGGGATCCGGGGCGGCGTCGGGCCGGGCGGTGCGGGTGCCGGGCGGGGCGGGCTCACCGTCGCGGATGGCGGGGACGCTGTCACGGTCACTTCCTTCCGCAGCAACTGCGTTCCGGACATGATCCCTCATCAGCGGCCGGACTCGCTTCGCCCAGGCCCGTCAGGTGGCCCGGATAAGCGATGATGGCAGGGTGCCCACGCTGAACGACCTCGCCCGCCGCCACACCGCGCTGACGTCGGCCGACATCGACTGGCTGCACGCCCTGGTGTCCGACTGGCAGCTGCTGGCCGACCTGTCCTTCGCTGACCTGGTGCTGTGGGCGCCGCTGCAGGACTCCTCCGGCTGGGTGGTGCTGGCCCAGATGCGCCCGACCACCGGGCCGACCACGTTCCACGACGACGCGGTGGGCACGTTCGCGCCCACCGGGG
This sequence comes from uncultured Actinomycetes bacterium, assembly GCA_963742055.1. Taxonomy (GTDB): domain Bacteria; phylum Actinomycetota; class Actinomycetes; order Streptosporangiales; family Streptosporangiaceae; genus RYN-230. The sequence goes on from CAVUKT010000005.1 coordinate 41,164, forward strand.
CCCGGCCCTTCCTGGAATCGGCCCAGCGGGAGCGGCGGATCTGCCGGGAAGGCGACCCGGAGTGGACCCGCGGCGTGCCGGTCCGCCGCGAATCGATTCCGGTGACCCGGGAGGGCCAGGTCATCGCGGTCATCGAGCGGAGCACCAACCTGAGCTCGGCGCGCACGCCGAGCCGCCTGGAGCTCACCTACCTCAAGGGCGCGGACGACCTGGCCCAGATGGTCGCCTCCGGCATGTTCCCCTGGCCGGGCCAGCAGCCCGCGCTGGTCCGTTCCCCGCGCGTCGGGGACGGTCTGCTCCGGCTCGGCCGGTCCGGCAAGGTCAGTTACGCGAGCCCTAACGCCCTCTCGGCGTACCGCCGGCTCGGCCTGGCGGCCGATCTGGTGGGGGCGGAACTGGGCCCCCTGACCGCCCGGCTCTGCGCGCCAGGCCGGCCGACCGACGACTCCCTGATGGTCACCGCCAGCGGCCGCGCCCCGCGCGAGACCGAGGTGGAGGGGAACGGGTCCGTGGTCCAGCTCCGGGCCATCCCGCTGGTGGTCAACGGCCTGCGCACCGGCGCGCTGGTGCATGGTCCGCGACGTGACCGAGTTGCGGCACCGCGAGCGCGAGCTGATGACCAAGGACGCCACCATCCGGGAGATCCATCACCGGGTGAAGAACAACCTGCAGACCGTGGCCGCGCTGCTGCGGCTGCAGTCCCGGCGGCTGGACGAGCCGAAGGCGCGGGCCGCGCTGGATGAGGCGGTGCGCCGGGTCGGGTCCATCGCCACCGTGCACGAGACGCTCTCGCACGCCCCCGAGGAGATCGTGGACTTCGACGACGTCGCGGAGCGGGTGGCGGCCATGGCGGGGGAGGTGTCCGCGGCCGAGGCCCGGGTCAAGCCGGTGCTGCTCGGCAGGTTCGGGCTGCTGCCCTCCGCGGTGGCCACGCCGCTGGCCCTGGTGCTGGCCGAGTTGCTGCAGAACGCGCTGCAGCACGGGCTGGCGCCGTGTGGACCGGACTGGCTCCGGGCCTGGACGGGCTGCTCGAGGTCTCGCGTGGACCGCAGCCCGGAGCGGCTGACGGTCATTGTCCAAGACAATGGCGTCGGATTGCCGGAGGAATTCGATCTGGATTCGACCACGAGCCTGGGCCTGCAGATCGTCCGGACGCTCGTGGTCTCCGAGCTCGGCGGCCGGCTGGAGGTCAAGCCGAGGGCGGGCGGCGGTACCAAGGCCGTGGTGGACCTGCCGCTGGACGCGGGGGCGCCGTTATCGGCCCGGGCGGCCCCGATACGTCCGCTGGCGCCGGCGGAGGCGCGGCTGAGCCGCGGCAGGCCCCGGACGGCTGGCGCGCGGTGGCGCCCATGCGAGGCGCTCAGGCGTGGGCGCGAGCCCGGATCCGGCTGGCCCGCCGCTTGAGCGCGCGCCGCTCGTCTTCGCTCATGCCGCCCCACACCCCGGCGTCCTGGCCGCTCTCGAGCGCCCACTGCAGGCAGGCCTCGATCGCTGGGCATCGGCGGCATACCTGCTTGGCCTCGTCGATCTGGAGTAGCGCGGGTCCGGTGTTCCCGATCGGGAAGAACAGCTCCGGGTCCACGTCACGGCAGGCGGCGTCGTGGCGCCAGTCCATGCGGTCCACTCCTCCTATGGCGTCTGGGCCGAGGCCCAGGGTGGTGACCCGGCCCGCGAGCTTGTGAACGAATTCACGAGCCAGGTCATATGTCGGGAGCCGTGTAGCTTCCCGGGGTTTGTACACTCACACATCTATTCGAGCCAGCGGCCCCCACTGGACTCCGGTCCGAGGCGGAATCAGGACACCAACGCCAAGACCTGCTGGATGTCGGCGCATGGCACCGCTCACCCGAACCGGGTTCTAGCCTGTCAAGCGCCCGAATCAAACGCAAGACTATTCGGCAAAGGTTCAGCCGGATTTCGGTGTCTGATAGGTCACATCTTGCGGCTGTTCCGGGCGACTCAGGCAATTACCCGTAGAGCGCTCGGAACAGCGCGAAACGTGACACTCTCATGCTCGCCCACGTACTCGCCGTCCACCTGGAGCGCGACCGGCCGGTCCGACCGGAGCGTGAAGGCGGGCTGGTCGTGCAGGCTGACCACGTCCCGGCCCCGGGGTGGCTCGCCGTCGCTGGGTAAACATCTGGCGGAGCGCGTTCAATGTGCCCATCGTCCGCATTCGCCGGAGCGCGAAGATGTCGAGCCCGGTGTCGAAACTCGCGCCCGGGCTCGGATTGACCGGCCGGCGGCCCAGGTAGGTCCAGGGCGACGTGTTGGAAATAATCCCGAGGAACAGGTGCCCGAGCGGGGATTGGCCGTCCCGTTCCAGGGTGAGCCGGGGGTGACGGCGGTCGGTGACCCGGTAGAACTGGCGCAGCGCGGTCCGCAGGTACAGGCCGGGGGTCAGGGTCCGGCCGTGCTCGCGCATGCCCTCGATCACCCGCACCGTCTCGGCGTCCAGGCCCATCCCGGCGTTGAAGGTGAAGTAGCGGTCCAGGCTGGCTCCCGGGGGGGCGCCCGGACTGGTGTGGCCGGGACTGGCGCAGCCCAGGCCGACGCGGCGGTCGCGGCCCGTCCGCAGCGCCTCGAGGATCCGCCCGGTCGCGTCAACCGGGTCGGCGGGCAGGCCCAGCGCGCGGCTGAACACGTTGGCGTTACCGCCCGGGACGGGGGCGAAGGCCGGGTCCGTCCCGGGCTTCAGGCCGTGCAGCAGGCCGTTGACGGCCTCGTTGACCGTGCCGTCCCCGCCGAGCGTCAGAATGAGCTGGAAGCCGTCTGAGGCGGCCTTGCGCGCCAGGGTGCCCGCATGACCCCGGTAGCGTGTTTCCACGACTTCCAGTTCCATCTGGGATGCGAGAGCATGCGTGATGACGTCCCGGCGCAACTGGGTGGTGGCCGTGGCGTGCGGGTTGACGATCAGGAGCGCGGGCACGGGCTCAGGTTAGCGACGAGGGGTACGGGAGATGCAGCAGAGGCCGCCGAGCCTGCTCGGCGCGGCGGGAGTGCAAGCCGCTGACGCCCTCATCGTGCTGGCGGCCAGCGTGCTGGCCGGGGTCGACACGGTCGCGGGCAAGTCCTACCAGCGGGGCAGCGGGATCGCGCTGACCCTGATCGGGCTGGCCACCGCGGCCGCGCTGGCCTGGGTCGCCGTCGGGCTGTCCCGGGCCGCCGGTGGAGCCGCACTCCCGCGGCGCTGACCCAGCTGTTCGTCGGCATCGTCGGCATCTACCTGGTGCAGGGGCACCGCTACGCGTGGGGGATCCCGTCGCTGGTGCTGGCGGCCGCGGGGTTCGCCCTGCTGCTGATGCCGGCCAGCCTGCGCGCCCTGGCCGGCCCGCCGAGCCGGCGGCGGCCCGGGACCTCAGGCGCCGTCCCAGGCCCAAGACAGCGCCGCCCAAAGACGAGGTCAGCCAAAACGGGCCGGCTAAAACCGGGTCGGCCAAGACGGCGTCGCGCCAAAACCGGGTCGGCCAAGCCGAGGACTCCAGCCAAGCCGGGCCCGCCGGGCAAGCGCCCCGCCCGCGGCTAAGCTCGCCGGCGAGGCGCGGCCCGCCGCAGGCGGGTCCTCCGAGCCGCGACCAACCCGGCTCCGGCGCAGCCGAAGTGCCCGCGGAGCGGGCAAGTTGGGGGTCCGGGGGCTCGGGCCCCCGGGCTAGAGCTCAGAGCCTCTAATCGTCGGCGGTCAGGCCGTCGCGGAGCTGGGCGAGCGTCCGGGCCAGCAGCCGGGATACGTGCATCTGCGAGATCCCCAGTTCGCTGGCGATCTGCGACTGCGTCATGTTCCCGAAGAACCGCAGCAGCAGGATGCGCTTTTCCCGGCTGGGCAGCTGTTCCAGCAAGGGCTTGAGCGATTCCCGGTACTCGACCCCTTCCAGGGCGTCGTCGAGCATGCCGAGCGATTCGGCCACCGCGGGCGCGTCGTCGTCGCCCGAGTCCGGGGCGTCCAGCGACACCGTCGAGTAGGCGTTGGCCGACTCCAGGCCCTCCAGGACCTCTTCCTCGGTCATCTGCAGGTGCGCGGCGATCTCGGCCACGGTGGGCGCCCGGCCCTCGCGCTGCGCCAGGTCCCCGATGGCCTTGGTCAGGGCCAGCTTGAGCTCCTGCAGCCGCCGGGGCACCCGGACGGCCCAGCCCTTGTCGCGGAAATGCCGCTTGATCTCGCCCACGATGGTCGGGGTGGCGTAGGTGGAGAACTCCACCCCGCGGGCCAGGTCGAAGCGGTCAATGGACTTGATCAGCCCGATCGTCGCCACCTGGGTGAGGTCGTCGAGCCATTCGCCGCGGTTACGGAAGCGCCGGGCCAGGTATTCCACCAGCGGCAGGTGCAGCTCGACCAGCTCGCCGCGGATGCGGAGCCGCTCGGCGTCGCCGTCGGGCAGCACCGACAGCCGCTCGAACAGTTCCCGCGCGCGTCCCCGGTCCGGGACCGCATGCTGGATCCGCGGCGGGGGGGCCACCTCGCTCAGCGGCGCGCTCACCTGCCGGGGCCTCGATGGCGGCCGCCACTCCGGCATCGATCTCCTCGGCCACCCGGGCATCGACTTTCCGGGGCACCCGGACCTCGATTTCCTCGGTCACCCGGACCTCGACAGCTCGCGGGTCTTGCGCAGCATGACCGTGAGTTTGCTGCCCGGCCCGGCCCAGGCGTCCACGCTTCCGGCCAGCGCGGCGAGCACGGTCCAGGCGAAGGTGTCACGGGCGGGGAGCTGGGCCCGCTGGGTCTGCACGGACACCGCGATGGTCACGCTGTCCTCGCCGAGGGTGAAGTCGCAGTCCAGGCTCGCGCCCGGCGAGGCCTGGCTCAGCAGCAGGCCGCACGCCTCGTCCACGGCGATCCGCAGGTCCTCGATCTCATCGAGGGTGAAGTCGAGGCGGGCGGCGAGGCCCGCGGTGGCCGTGCGCAGCACGGACAGGTAGGCGCCCTCGGCCGGCATCCGGATCGTCACGCGATCCTCGGCGTCCCGCGGCGCATGGTCGCCGCGAACCGCCGTGGGCACGGCCGCAGCAGTCGGCGCGGTCGTCTCTTCCGTCACGATTGTCCTCCAGTACCGTCAGCCGTACTGCTGCTGGCGGCCGTCGTGGTCTTGCCATGCAACCTACCGTCCGCGGCGTGCACCGCTGACGCGCCGCCCCGGGCGCTGCCCGGCAATTCCCTTTTGACCAGCCAGGATGCACTGGATTGAGCGGCCGATTCCAGGAGGCGGCGAATCCCGGGAGGCGGGCCGATCCCGGAAGGCCAGCGAATCCCAGCAGGCCAGAGGCCGCGCAGGCGGGTGCCTGCGCGGCCTCTGGCCATCGCGACGTGCTGAGCCGGGAGGTCAGCCCTGCTTGGTCTCCCAGAAGATCTTGCTGATCTCGTCGATCTTGGCCAGCAGCTCATCGGCCGCGGCCACGTCGGTGCTGCTCTTGGTGCCCCCGGGGCCGCCGCCGGCCAGCTTGGTGGCCTCGTTGAACAGCTGGTTCAGCTGCGGGTACTTCTCGAAGTGCGGCGGCTTGAAGTAGTCGGTCCACAGCACCCACAGGTGATGCTTGACGAGCTCGGAGCGCTGCTCCTTGATCAGCAGGGCCCGCGTCTGGAACGCCGGGTCCGAGCTGTCGTGATACTTCTGGATGATCGCCTTGACGGACTCAGCCTCGATCCGCGCCTGGGCCGGGTCGTAGACCCCACAGGGCAGGTCGCAGTGCGCGTGCACGGTGGCCTTTGGTTCGAGGAGACGTGTCAGCAGTCCCATAGGTCCCCTTCTCTCATCTCGGATCATGGGTTACCGGTGACCGACACTACCCCCCAGGCTCAGGAACGAACGTAGGAGGGCCGATGCGCTGGCCGCTGTGGCGGGTTGCGGTCGTGGAGCGGTCCATGGAGCCTGCCCTCCACCCGGGTGACTGGCTGCTGGTCTGGCGGGGCACCCGGCCCGGCCGGGCGGTCCGGGTCCGCCCGGGACAGCTGGTCATCGCCCGGCACCCGGCCCGGCCGGACCTGCTGCTGGTGAAGCGGGCCGCGCGGCGCGAGCCCGGCGGGTGGTGGCTGAGCGCGGACAACCTGCCGGCCGGTGCGGCGGACAGCCGGACGTTCGGCGTGGTCCCGGACGGGCTGATCGAGGGCCGGGTGCTGCTCCGCTACCGCCGGGCCCGGGCCTGATACATGCCCGGATAACGGAAGACCCCCGGCCGCCAGGGCCGGGGGTCTCCGTACTGCGCACTCTGCGGACTGGAGCCAGGGCGGTCAGGCCGCAGAACGCTCGGGCGGCTCGATGCCGGACTGCCGCTCGACCAGGTTGAGCATCTCCGCCTTGGGCAGCCGGGTGGCCATCGCCCAGTAGTAGATGACCAGGCTGAACGCGGCCACGACCAGCATGTCCCACCAGAACGGGATGTGGTTGGTGTTCAGCGGTGCCGCCACGGCGCCCCCGCTGTACTGGCCCTGCCAGGAGATGATGCCGATGCCGATCAGGTAGAACGGCAGCCACTGCGCCGACTTCCAGTCCAGCGGCGGGCGGTTCTCGTCGAACGCCATGCAGATGGCGATGAGCACGTACCCGATGACGATGACCACGCCGAGCTTCCAGACCGTCTCGAAGCCGGACCAGTAGATGAGCATGTTGGCGATGATGAACGCGAGCGGGGCGATCACCTCGCCAGCGGGCACCCGGTAGGGCCGGTCGGCCTCGGGGACCTGCCTGCCGGAACGCGCCCATGGCCAGCGGCGCGCCGGCGTACATCAGCACGCTGGCCCCGGTGACCAGGCTGACCAGCGAGTGCCAGCTGGGGAAGGGCAGCAGGAAGAACAGCCCGGCCACGAAGGCCACGATCAGGCTGACCCACGGGATGCCGTTCTTGTCGACCCTGGTGATGACCTGCGGGAAGTAGCGGTTGCGGCCGAGGCCGTACCCGACCCGCGAGCTCGAGGTCTGGTACATCAGGCCGGTGCCGAACGGGGAGACGAACGCGTCGATCCGCAGGACAACGGCCAGCGCGGAGAGGCCGACGATCCCGGCCAGGCCGGCGAACGGCCCGGCGAGGATGTCCGGGTTGCTGATCTTCGCCCACCCGTGGGCGATCTGGCTGCTCGGCATCGCGCCGATGAACACCACCTGCAGCATGCAGTAGATGATGATGCCGATGAAGGTGGCCAGCAGGATGGCCCGGGGCAGGTTCTTCTGCGGGTTCTTGATCTCGGCGGCCAGCTGGTCGGCCTGCTCGAAGCCCAGGTAGGCGAACACGATGCCCGCGGACGGGATGGCCGCGAACAGGGCCTTCCAGCCGTAGGAGTTGAAGCCGTGGCTGCTGAAGTTGCCGCCGTGGAACTTGAACAGCAGCACGATGATGGTGATGACCGGGATGGCCACCTTCCACCAGGTGATGCCCGAGTTGACCTTGCTGAAGGTGCGCATGGCCAGGAAGTTCAGCGCGGTGAAGATCACCAGGAGGACGACCGTCATCGCGAAGCCGAGCCCGGTGACGTTGCCCTTCCCGCCGTTCGCGGTGGCGTCGAACAGGCCGTGCCAGTAGTACGACCCGTACTGCATCACCGCGAAGCACTCGATGGGGGCCACCGTGATGGCCTGCACCCAGGAGAAGAAGCCGAACGAGATGCCGGCCACGCTGCCGTAGGCCAGGTGCGGGAATCGCGCCGTGCCGCCGGAGACCGGGTACATCCCGCCCAGTTCGGCGTGCACCAGGGCCAGGAAGATGACCGCGATGCCGCCGATGACCCAGCCCAGCAGGGCGATCGGCCCCGCGGCCTGCGCGGCGAACAGCGCTCCGAACAGCCAGCCCGAGCCGATGATGGAGGTCTCGGACGCCCAGGTGGCGCCGATCAACCCCATCTCTCGTTTGAGGCCGACATCCGACGGTGCCGTCGGAGTGAGCCGCTACGGACTCAGTTGCCATGGTTCCGAACCTTCTTTCCGGTCCGCATACGTGGGCCATACGGCCTGTGAGTAGGCCTCATGGTAATGATCGTCAAACAGCCTGAGAAGAAGTCAGCGGCTTCATTTCGGTAACGCAGATCACGATAAGTCCTCAGGGCGACACGGGCCGCTGTCCATTTACCGGCGGACTTCCCCTGTAACGGAGGGGAAACATGAGACGGAAGTGAAAACGGAAGCCAGGAAACGCGGCTGGACCGAGCAACCGGGCGGCAGCGAGACGGCAAAGCGGGCGGCTAGACCGCCGCGGTGGAGGCCTTTTCGCTCGGGCTGCGCCGGCGCTCGTGCAGGGCCGTCACGCTCGCCTTGGCCGCGCAGCGGTCACCGCAGTAGGCCTGGGACCGGTCGGGAGTCGTGTCCACCAGCACGTTCGGGCAGGACGGGGCCTCGCAGTGGCGCAGCCGGTCGGTGCCCAGGTTGGTGAGCACGATGGTGAGCCCCAGCACGGCGCCCGCCGCGTAACGGTCCGCGACCGAGCCGCTGTCCGCGTGATGCAGGTGCCAGGTGCCGCCGTCGTGCCGGGCGATCTCCGGGTGAACGGGATGCCGGGCGAGCAGCGCGTTCAGCCTGCGCCGCCGCGCCGTCCCCGTCGCCCGCGCGCGCAGGCCGCGAAGATCAGCCGGAGCTGGGACCGCAGTTCCCGCAGCGCGTCGAGGTCAGCCGCCGTGGCCCGGGTACACAAAGCAGCCCGGTCCGCCATGAGGCCTCGGTAGGCCTCTATGGTGGCGAGCTCATCCTGGCGGCCGCCGCCGGCGTCGCTCGTGTTGACCAAGCGCACCGCCAGCTCGGCGTAGGAGTTGAGATCCACTCCAGTCCTTCAGCTGCTGGGGGACATGGGGGTCCGCTTCCCCGCACCGAGTATGGCACAGACCGTCCGGCCCGGCCGGCCTTCTGCCGGGTCGCCCGTACTGCTTGGTAGCTTAGTGTAGCGAGGTGGATCCGGGCCGCCACGTGGCGGGGCCTGATCATCCATCAGCGGGCCGCCAGGCGCTAGGGTGCGCCCATGTTCGCTGTCACTGCCGCACGCATCGACGCCGATGACCCGCTGGCCGGGCTGGAGCTGGGCGAGCGCCCCGATCCCTCGCCCCCGGACGGGTGGACCACGGTGACCGTCCGGGCCGCCGCGCTCAACCACCACGACGTCTGGACCCTGCGCGGGGTGGGCATCTCGCCCGACCGGCTGCCCATCGTGGTGGGCTGTGACGCGGCCGGGGTGGACGAAGACGGCAACGACGTGATCGTGCACGCGGTGATCGGCGACCCGGCGGTCGCGGGCGGCGACGAGACCCTCGACCCCCGGCGGTCACTGCTGTCCGAGCGCTTCGACGGCACGTTCGCGCAGCGGGTCGCGGTGCCCCGGCGCAACCTGGTGCCGATGCCCTCGGCGCTGTCGTACACCGAGGCCGCGTGCCTGCCCACCGCGTACCTGACCGCGTACCGGATGCTGTTCACCCGGTCCGGCCTGCAGCCCGGCGCCACCATCCTGGTCCAGGGGGCGGGCGGCGGTGTCGCGACCGCGCTGGTCGTGATCGGGCGCGCCGCGGGCTTCCGCGTCTGGGCGACCAGCCGCGACGAGGAGAAACGCCGTCGTGCCCTGGAACTCGGCGCCGACCAGGTCTTCCCGTCCGGGGCCAGGCTGCCCGGGCGGGTCGACGCGGTCATGGAGTCGGTCGGCGAGGCGACCTGGGCCCACTCGCTGCGCGCCCTGAAGCCGGGCGGCCGGATCGTCGTGTGCGGGGCGACCAGCGGCGCCGTGCCGCCGGCCGACCTCAACCGGGTCTTCTTCCTGCAGCTGTCGGTGGTCGGCTCGACCATGGGCACCCGGGACGAGCTGGAGCGGCTGGCCATGTTCCTCGAGCAGACCGGCGTGCGGCCGAAGATCGACCGGATCATGCCGCTGGAGCAGGCCAGGGACGGCTTCGCCGCGATGATCGCGGGCGACCTGTTCGGGAAGGTCGTGTTCACGGTCTAGCCGGGGTGCCGGGCGCGCCCGCAGGCGCCGCCCCGGGTGGTCGTGACCAGGGTGCATCCGGAGGTAGCCACGGGTTCGGGCACGCGGATCGTCTACTGCGATCCCCCGTCCCCTGCCACCGGGTCCCGCTGCGCGGGCGCGCCGGCCCGGCTGCTTTTCGTTAGCGGGAAGGAAGCGACGTGGTGGTGCTGGCGCTGCCGCGGAGCGCAGGCACCCGCCATCTGCTCGATGCGGAGCGGGCCGGCCGCCCTACTGCTGGTAGGTCTCCAGGAAGGTGCTCAGCCGGCCGATCGCGTCGTCCAGCACGTCGATCCCGGCCAGGAACACCATCCGCAGGTGGTCGGGGGTGTCCAGGTTGAACCCGGTGCCGTGGGTGAGCAGCAGGTGCTGCTGCTCCAGCAGGTCGATGACCAGTTGCTGGTCGTCAGAGATCTTGTGGACGTCCGGGTCGAGCCGGGGGAACACGTACAGCGCGCCCTGCGGCTTGACGCAGTCCACGCCCGGGATCTCGTTCAGCTTCCGCCAGGCGTGGTCCCGCTGGTCGCGGAGCCTGCCGCCCGGCTGCAGCAGCGCGGTGATGCTCTGCGGCCCGCCCAGCGCGGCCTGGATGGCGTACTGGCTCGGCACGTTGGGGCACATCCGCATGTTCGCGAGCAGCTCCAGGCCCTCCAGGTACCCGGCCGCCTCCCGGCGCGGGCCGCTGACCAGCAGCCAGCCGGTGCGAAAGCCCGGCGCCCGGTAGGTCTTGGACAGCCCGGACAGGGTCAGCACGACGAGATCGGGAGCCAGCGCGGCGGTCGATTCGTGCACCGCGCCGTCGTAGAGGATCTTGTCGTAGATCTCGTCGGCGAGCACCAGCAGGCCGTGCCGGCGGGCCAGGTCGAGGAGGCCGAGCAGGGTTTCCCTGGAGTACACCGCCCCGGTGGGGTTGTTCGGGTTGATGATCACCAGGGCCCGGGTGTTCTCGGTGATCTTCGAGGCCACGTCGTCCAGGTCGGGCTGCCAGCCGGTCTGCTCGTCGCAGCGGTAGTGCGCCGCGCGGGCGCCGCACAGGATCACCGCCCCGGTCCACAGCGGGTAGTCGGGGCTGGGCACCAGGACCTCGTCGCCCGGGTCCAGCAGCGCCTGGAGGGCCATCACGATGAGCTCGGAGACCCCGTTGCCGAGATAGACGTCGTCCGGGCCGACATCGGGCACGCCGAGCGTGGTGTAGTACTGCGACACCGCCAGCCGGGCCGAGTGGATGCCCCGCGCGTCGCTGTAACCCTGGGCCTCGCCGATGTTCTGGACCAGCTCGGTCACCACGCTGTCGGGGGCCATCAGCCCGAACGGTGCCGTGTTACCGATGTTGAGCTTGAGGATCCGGTGCCCTTCGGCTTCCAGCTGCCGGGCCCGGCGCAGCACCGGGCCGCGGATGTCGTACCGGACGTTGTTCAGCCTGCTGGCCTGGGGCACCATCAACACATTCCTCCTGATCCGGGGGCTGGGCTGTCTGCCTGCGAACCGCACAGCGGCGATCACGGAACGAGACAAGAGCCTATCTTCACCCCACCGCGCCCCGTCCGTGAACCGGTTTTAGCGTCGGCTCCCCGTGGTCGTGGTCCCGTGTCGTGGTCCCCGGTGGTCCGTGCGGTCCCGTGGTCGGCGTCCTCGTGGCGGGTGCCCTGGTCGGGTCCCCGGCCGGGGAGCGTCGTCCGGCCCGGAAGCGTCCGCGGTACCGAAGACCTCGGCCTTGATCCGGTCCAGCGCGTCGTCCAGGATGGTCCGCAAGTCGCCCACGGCGTCCTCGCTCACCGCCTGGGCCTGGGCCGCCGCCGCCCGCAGCTCCCGGGTGAAGCGGCGGGCCAGCTGTTCCAGGTCCCGGTAGGTCCCGGGGTCCGCCCAGCCGGATCCTCCCGGCGGCCAGGCCCGCCAGCCCGGGCGGGCACCATGGGCCTGGCCCGCCTCGTCCCGGCCCGCGCCGGCGTGCTCCGCGCTGAGCCTGGTCGCCCCGGGTGTCCCCGTGCTGTGCTTCCTCATGCCTGGCGTCCTGCTGCCGGCGTCCTGCTGCTGGCTTCTTCCTGCAGGGCCTCGTCCCACGCGGAGGCGGCGCCGGGGCCGCGGCGGGGCGGCGGGGCGCCGTTGCGGCGCGGCGGGGCCTGGCCGGGCGGGTGGCGCCGGGCGTGGCGGAGGTGGTCGCGGGCGCGGCGGTGGCCGTAGCGCGGGCGGGGCGGCGCCGCGCCGGTGCATGTCCCGCGCGGCGAAGGTCAGTTCCTCGCGCAGGTTGCGCACGGTCTCCCGGACGTCCTCGGTGACCTCACGGGCGATATCCCGGACCGACGCGGTGATCTCGTCCTCGAGTTCGCTGAGGTCATCGGAGCGGTTGCGGAGTTCCTCGCGGCCCTTGTCGGTGATCCGGTAGACCTTGCGCCCGTCGGCCTCGTCGTGGGTGACCAGGCCCTCTTCCTCGAGCCGGGCCAGCCGCGGGTAGATGGTCCCGGGGGAGGGGGCGTAGACGCCCATGAACCGGTCCTGGAGCAGCCGGATCACCTCATACCCGTGGCGGGGTGACTCATCGAGCAGCTTGAGCAGGTACAGCCGGAGCCTGCCGTGCCGGAAGACGGGGCTCATCGGCTGCCGCCCGCCGCCCCGGCCGCCGCCTGCGGCGTTCCAGGCTGCCCCCGCTGGAGCAGCGTGACCTGGCCAGACATGGTGCTGACCCGGACCACGCCAGGATGCCCCGCCGGACCCAGGTCGCCACTGATCGTGCTGGCGCCCGGCTTCTCGCTGTGCTGCAGGCCCGGGAACTCGCTCAGCACCCGGCCGGTGGCGGACCGCAGGTCCACCCGGGCGCGGGCGTCGGCGGGAAGCCGGATCGCGACCGGCCCGGACACGGTGGCCACCCGCAGCGCGGCGTCCTGATCGAGGTCGATGTCCGCGGTGACCCGCCCGCTCACCGTCTTGGCGTCCAGCCGGTCCACCGAGCCGTCGGCCAGGGTGAGATCGCCGGACACCGAGTTGAACCCGATGGTGCCGCCGAGGCCCTGGGCTTCGATGTCGCCGGACACCGTCCGGGCGTCGACCGCCCCGGTCACGCCGTCCAGGGTGATGGCCCCGGACACGCTCTTCACCGAGGTCGCCGCGGCGATCCCGGACACGACGGCGCTCGCGGTGACCACGCCCAGCTGGACCGGGCAATCCTTCGGCACGGTGATGGTGATGGTGGCGGCGGTCCGGTCCGGGCGCAGCCAGCCGAGCAGCCCGTCCCAGCTCAGGTCCTCATAGCTGACCGTGAGGGTGCCGTCAGAGTGACTCACCACCAGCGGCTGGCCGGTGACGGCCGAGATGTCCAGGCAGGCGCGCTCGCCGGTGCTGAGCACCGCCACCGTGCCGCCGATCGCGCGGACGCGCAGCGCGTCCACCCGGTCGAAGTCGTACGTAGCAGGAGCGTCAACGGTCCAGCGCGGCATGTCGTGATCCTCTCCCCCGGCCCGGCGGCCAGGCGTTGCAGCACTCATACGATATATCGCGTTGGCCGAAAGTCAAGATGTATCGCGTATTGCGCGAGGCGTGCGAAGCCGTGACCCGGCCGAGCCGTGCCGGCCAGGCCCTGCTAGTCCGGGTCGTCCTCGTCGAGCCGGGCCAGCCAGGTGGCCAGCCGCTCCACCGTCGCCTCGGCCTCGGGGAACAGGTCAACGAACTCGCGCAGCCGTTCCGCCAGCCAGCCCAGGCTGACCTCGTCATCCGCGCGCCGGTCGAGCAGTTCCTCGATGCCGCGGTCGGTGAAGTACATCGCCTACGCTCCCGGCAGGGCCACGTCCACCAGATGCTGGTGCTCGGCCTTGTGCGCGGTCGCCGAGCCCACGGCGGGCGGGCCGCTGGCCGGCAGCGAGATCACGCCGACTCCGCGGCCCACGATCCCGGGCAGCTTCAGGGCCATGGTCGGCCAGGCGCCCATGTTGGCGGGCTCCTCCTGGACCCAGGTGATCTCCTCCACCCCCGGGTAGCGGCCGAGTTCCGCGGTCAGTTCCTCCGCCGGGACCGGGTAGAGCCGCTCCACGCGGATGATCGCGGTGTCGGTCCGCTCCTCCGCGGCGCGGCGCTGGGCGAGGTCGTAGTAGATCTTGCCCGAGCACAGCAGCACCCGGCGGACACCGGCCGGGTCGGGTTCCTGCGGGTCGCCGATCACCGGGAGGAACGAGCCGGTGGCGAAGTCGGCCACCGCCGAGGACGCCTCCTTGAGCCGGAGCATCGACTTCGGCGTGAACACCACCAGCGGGGCCCGCCGCGGCGACAGGGCCTGCCAGCGGAGCAGGTGGAAGTAGTTGGCCGGGGTGGTCGGCAGCGCCACGGTCATGTTCCCCTGCGCGCACAGGCCGAGGAAGCGCTCGATCCGCGCCGAGGAGTGGTCCGGTCCCTGCCCCTCGTAGCCGTGCGGGAGCAGCAGCACCACGCTGGACTGCTGGCCCCACTTCTGCTCCCCGGAGCTGATGAACTCGTCCAGGATGGTCTGCGCGCCGTTGACGAAGTCACCGAACTGGGCTTCCCAGCAGACCAGCGCCCCAGGCCGGGCGACCGAGTAGCCGTACTCGAAGCCGACGGCCGCGAACTCCGACAGCAGCGAGTCGTAGGCATGGAACCGGGCGCTGGCCGAGTTGAACTGGCGCAGCGGGGTGTACTCCTCCCCGGTGTGCCGGTCCACCAGGACCGCGTGCCGCTGGCCGAACGTGCCGCGGCGGGTGTCCTGGCCGACCAGGCGCACCGTGTGGCCGTCCATCAGCACCGACCCGAACGCGAGCAGTTCCCCGGTCGCCCAGTCGATGGCGTTCTGCTCGACCATGGTGGCCCGGCGGGCCAGCAGGGGCTGCAGCCGCGGGTGCGGGGTGAAGCCGTCGGGCAGGTTGAGCTGGGTGTCCACGATCCGCTTGATCGCCTCTTCGGAGATGGCGGTGGGCACGCTGCGGTGATCGATCGGCTCCAGGGTGGTCTGCGGCCGCACCACCGCGCCGGGGTCCATCGGCCGCTTGGACGCCTCGCGGGTCTCGGTGAAGGCCCGCTCCAGATGCTGCTGGTAGTCCCGGAGGGCCTGCTCGGCCTCTTCCATGGTGATGTCGCCCCGGCCGATCAGCGACTCGGTGTAGAGCTTGCGGGTGGACCGCTTCGCGTCGATCAGGTCGTACATCAGCGGCTGGGTGAACGAGGGGTTGTCCGCCTCGTTGTGGCCCCGCCGCCGGTAGCAGATCATGTCGATGACGACGTCCTTGCGGAACGCCTGCCGGTAGGCGAAGGCGAGCCTGCCGACCCGGACGACCGCCTCGGGGTCGTCCCCGTTGACGTGGAAGATCGGCGCCTGGATCATCCGCGCCACGTCCGTGGAGTACACGCTGGAGCGGGACTCCGCGGGCGCGGTGGTGAAGCCGACCTGGTTGTTCACCACGATGTGCACGGTGCCGCCGGTCCGGTAGCCGCGCAGCTGGGACAGGTTCAGCGTCTCGGCGACCACGCCCTGGCCGGCGAACGCGGCGTCCCCGTGGATCAGCAGGGGCAGCACCGTGAAGCCGGGCTCGCCCATGTCGATGACGTCCTGCTTGGCCCGCACCACGCCCTCCAGCACGGGGTCCACGGCCTCGAGATGGCTCGGGTTGGCCACCAGGGACGTGGGGATCGTGGCGCCGTCGCTGGCGGTGAACACGCCGTCCGCGCCCAGGTGGTACTTGACGTCACCGGAGCCGTGCGTGCTGCGCGGGTCCAGGTTCCCCTCGAACTCCTGGAAGATCTGGGCGTAGGACTTGCCGATGATGTTGGCCAGCACGTTCAGCCGGCCGCGGTGCGCCATGCCCATCACGGCCTCGTCCAGCGAGGCCTTCGCGGCCTCGGTGAGCACCGCGTCCACCAGCGGGATCAGCGCCTCCGCGCCCTCCAGGGAGAACCGGCGCTGGCCCACGAACTTGGTCTGCAGGAACATCTCGAACGCCTCGGCCACGTTCAGCCGGGACAGGATCTGCATCTGCTCGTCGTGACCGGCCCGGTCGTGCGGCCGCTCGACCCGGGCCTGGATCCAGGCCCGCTCCTCCGGGTTCTGGATGTGCATGTACTCCACGCCGACCGTGCGGCAGTAGGAGTCCCGCAGCACGCCCAGGATCTCCCGGAGCTTCATCAGCGGCTTGCCGCCGAAGCCGCCGGTGGCGAACTCCCGCTCCAGGTCCCACAGGGTCAGGCCGTGCTGGTTGATGTCCAGGTCGGGATGCTTGCGCTGCTTGTACTCCAGCGGGTCGGTGTCGGCCATCAGGTGGCCGCGCACCCGGTAGGCGTGGATCAGCTCGTGCACCCGGGCCGACTTGGTGATGTCGTCCTCGTGGCCGGCCGGGATGTCCCGCACCCAGCGGATCGGCTCGTAGGGGATCTTCAGCGCCTGGAAGACCTCGTCCCAGAAGCCGTTCTCGCCGAGCAGCAGCTGGTGGATCTGGCGCAGGAATTCCCCGGACTGGGCCCCCTGGATGATCCGGTGGTCGTAGGTCGAGGTGAGGGTGACCGACTTGCTGATGGCCAGCCGGGTCATGGTCTCCTCGGCCGCGCCCTGGTAGGCCGCCGGGTACTCCATCGCGCCGACGCCCACGATGCAGCCCTGCCCGGCCATCAGCCGCGGTACCGAGTGCTCGGTCCCGATCGTGCCCGGGTTGGTCAGGCTGATCGTGGTGCCCGCGTAGTCGTCCACGGTGAGCTTGCCGGCCCGGGCCCGGCGGACCACGTCCTCGTACGCCATCCAGAACTGGCGGAAGTCCATCGCCTCCGCGGCCTTGACCGCGGGCACCAGGAGCTGGCGCGACCCGTCCTTGGCGGTCACGTCGATGGCCAGGCCCAGGTTGACGTGCTCGGGCTCGACGATCGCGGGCTTGCCGTCCAGTTCGGTGTAGGAGTAGTTCATCGCCGGGACCGCGCCCAGCGCCTTCACCACCGCGAACCCGATCAGGTGGGTGAACGACACCTTCCCGCCCCGGCCGCGGGCCAGGTGGTTGTTGATCACGATGCGGTTGTCGATCAGCAGCTTGGCGGGCACGGTCCGGACGCTGGTCGCGGTCGGCACGCTCAGGCTGGAGGCCATGTTGACCGCGGTCCGGGCGGCCGCGCCGCGCAGCCTGGACGCCGGTGCGCCCGCCGCTGCGGGAGGCCCGGCGGCGGGTGGCGTAGCCGGGGCCGGGGCGGCGTCCGGCTTCGGGGGAGCGCGCCGGGGCTGCGGCCTGCGCAGGCGCACTGGCCTGGCCGCCCGGGCCGGCCTGGCCGGCGCGGCCGGCCCGGTCCGGCGGCCGGGCCGGCGCGGCCGGGCCCGGCCTGGCGGCCTGGGCCGGTGCGCTGGCCGGGCCGCCGTTCGCGCCCTGGCCCGGCGCTGCGGCCTGGTCCGGCTGGCCCTGCTGCCTGGCGGCGCGGGCGGCCACGCTCCCGGCGGGGGGAGAGTAATCGGCGAAGAAATTCCACCAGGCCATGTCCACGGAGCCGGGGTCGGCCAGGTAACGCTGGTAGAGCTCGTCCACGAGCCATTCGTTCGGCCCGAAGTCCTTGCTGGCTGCGCCGTCGCCGGAATGCTCGTGCGGTGCACCCCCGCCCGCTCCGGATGCGGGACTGCTGGGTTCTGCTTCGCTGAGATCCGCGGACTGCGGTGCCTCAGAAGACACGGCGGACATCGCCCTCTTCCGATGTTGGATTTCTGTCACTGCCCGGCCTCCCAGGCTACCGCCGCGGCTGGGCCGCGGGTCCGGGCCACTTCCTCATGATCGCGCGGACATGCGGTCCCTGTCATGCGGTGAGAGCCAGTTCACATACGGTCCCTTGGGCACGATGCGGCTCGGGTTGATCCAGTCCTGGGTCTGGTAGTAGTGCCGCTTGATCTGGTCGAAGTCCGTGGTGTCCCCGAAGCCGGGCAGCTGGTAGAGGTCCCGCGCGTAACCCCACAGCCCCGGGTAGTCCACCAGGCGGTTCAGGTTGCATTTGTAATGGGTGTGGTAGACGGCGTCGAAACGGGCCAATGTGGGATAAAGCCGTACATCGGCTTCGGTGATATTGCTGCCCAGCAGGAACCTGCGCCGGGTCAGCCGTTCCTCCAGCGCGCTCAGCGTGCTGAACAGCGCGTCGAACGCCTCCTCGTAGGCCGCCTGGCTGGTGGCCAGCCCCGCCTTGTACACCCCGTTGTTGACCGCGTGGTAGATCAGCGTGCTGAGCGCGTCGATCTCGGGCCGCTGCGGCACCGGGTACAGGTCGGGCGCGCCGGGCCGGTGGTAACCGCGGAACTCCGTCTCGAACGTGACCGTGATCTGCTGGAAGTCGTTCTCCACGATCCGCTGGCTGCGGGTGTCCCAGACGAACGGGACGGTGAACCGGCCGCGGTAGCCCGGGTCGGTGGTCAGGTAGAGGTCCGAGACGAACCGGGCCCCGCTGACCGGGTCGACGCCGCCGGTGGCGGCCGGGAAGCGCCAGCCGCGCTCGTCGCGGATCGGGTCCACCAGGCTCAGCCCGATGACCCGTTCCAGCCCGAGCAGCCGGCGCACGATCAGCGCACGGTGCGCCCACGGGTCAGCCAGCGAGGCGTACAGCTGGTAGCGCCCCGGTTCTGCCAGGTACCCGCTCGATCCATCGCCCGTGATCCGCGTGGCGAATACGTTCGCCGGGCGGACGAATCCGCCCGAAGGCAGGACCTCAGGGCCAGTGTCGGGAGTAACTGGCATCGTCCTCCCTCCTGCCCGCCGCAGACGATTGCGTGGATTTGTCAGCAGATGATGGCCGGCCTGGTGGCCTGGCGGAAGGGGTGCCGCCAGGCTGCGGGCGAGGTGGCACAAACCGCACCTGCCCAGTGGCTAGCATCGCACCCGAAGGCACTGTGTTTCCCGGAGAGGCCAAGGCCGGGGTTTCCGCAGCGGCCAAGGCCGGGGTTCCCGGACCGGTCAAGGCCCGGGTTTCCTGGATCCCGCCCGGCCGGGCCGGGCGGGTTGGCCGGTGCCGGCGGCGACAGTGCCGGGGACTATGGAAGAGAGCCGGGCCGGGCACTCTGGGAGAGAGGCGGACCGAGTGTCCTCTATCACCACTGACCTGGCCGGTCTCAGCGGCACGGTCGCCTTGCTGCTCATCGCGGCGCTGGTGTTCGGGGAGACCGCGGTCTTCCTCGGCTTCGTCATCCCCGGGGAGACCGCGGCGGTCCTCGGCGGCGTCCTGGCCAGCCGGGGCCGGGTCTCGCTTCCGCTGCTGATCATCGTGGTCGTCGCCGCCGCCGTGACCGGGCCGCTGATCGGCTACGAGATCGGCCGGCATCTGGGCGGGCGGGTGATCGCCGCGCGGCGGATGCGCCGGGTCGCGAGCGGCATGGACCGCGCCCAGGCGGTCGTGCACCGGCGCGGCGGGCTGGCCGTGCTGCTCGGCCGCTTCGTCGCGATCCTGCGGGCCCTGGTGCCCGCGGTCGCGGGCACCACCCGGATGCCTTACCGCACCTTCCTGATCTACAACATGCTCGGCGGCCTCATCTGGGGCGTCGGATACTGCCTGCTCGGCTACGCGGCCGGCTCCGCGTACGCGGCGATCGAGCGCACCGTCGGCACCGGGGTGGCGATCGTGGTGGCCGTGGCGGTGCTCGGCGGGGTGGGCTTCTGGCTGGTTCGCCGGCACCGCCGGGAACGGGCCGGCCCGGATGCGGCTGTCCCGGACGTGGCTGGCCCGGATGCGGCCGGCCCGGATGCCGGCCGGCCCGGACCCGGCCGGCCTGGATGTGGCTGGCCCGGATGCGGCTGGCCGGAGGCGGCCGTCCGGCCGGCTGACCCGGATGCGGTGCCGGCCGTGATCGCCCGACGGCCCGGAACGCCCCGCTGATCCCGGGTGAAGGCGTTTGTCCGCCGGTGCGGGCCAGGTCCCGGTGGCCTCGGGCTACTAAATCAGCACGCAGGGAAGATTTCCTCCCCCGGCCCGGATTCCGTCCGCGGGCCGGAATGAGACCCGTGTCTAGCATGGGTAATCAGGAGGTGGCGGAAAGTGCGCGAGTTCGGTGAGCTCGAGTCCGCGATCATGGACGTCGTGTGGGCCAGTGATCGGGCGTACTTAGTACGGGAGGTCCGCGAGCGGCTCTCCTACAATCGCCCCCTCGCCTACACGACCGTGATGACGGTCATGAACATCTTGTACGGCAAGGGCGTGCTGTGCCGGGAGAAGCAGGGCCGCGCCTGGCGCTACTGGCCCGCGGAATCCCGGGAGGAGCACGACGCCAGGCTGATGGCGGAGGTGCTCCGCTCCGGCGGGAACGAGCACATCACGATGATGCGGTTCGTCGAGCGGGTCAGCGACGAGGAGCGGGAGAGCCTGCGCAGCGCCGTCCTGCACACCAAAGAGCGGCGGCTGGCGGCCTCATAGCCTGGCCCCCGGTCGCTCGGCCGGGCCTGCTGGCCGGGCCTGCTGGCCGGCCCGAACACGTCCTCGCGGCGGTGTTCCAGGCACGGCAGCGTGTCCCGGACCTGGGCGGTCAGCGCGGTGTCCACCTCGCCGACCGCCACCCCGGAAACGGTCCCAGGTCCAGCCGCACGGTGCCCATCGGGTCGACGAGCATGCTGCGGCCGATCCCGGTCGGGGCGCGGGTCCGGGGCGACTCCGGGTCGGGCACCTGACCCGCGGCGGCGACCCAGACCGTGTTCTCGATGGCCCGGGCCCGCACCAGGGTGACCCAGTGCTCCTCCTTGAACAGCCCGGCGGCCCAGGCGGCCGGGACCACGAGCAGGTCCGCGCCCTGGGCCACGAGGCTGCGGGCCAGCTCGGGAAAGCGGATGTCGTAACAGGTCAGCAGGCCCACGCGGAGCCCGGCGAGCTCGGCGAGGACCGGGGCCGAGCCGGGGGCGACCACCTTGGACTCGGTCTCCCCGAGCGAGTCGAACAGGTGAATCTTGCGGTACGCCGCGACCCGCTGGCCGTCCGCGTCGTAGCCGACCGCGGTGTTGTAGACGCGGCCGTCCGGCGCGGGCTCGAACACCCCCGCGACCAGGGCCACCCCCGCGCTGCGGGCGGCGGCGGCCAGCCCCATGCCGAACGGGCCGTCCAGCGGCTCGGCCACGGCCTGCAGATCCGTGCCGAACCGGGCCTGGGTCGCCTCCGGGAACACGGCCAGGCTGGCCCCGCCCGCGGCGGCGTCGGCGAGCGCCACCCGGACCCGGGTGAGGTTCACCGCCGGGTCCGGGCTGACCGGCAGCTGGCCCAGCGCGATCCGCATCGGCATCCCCATGTGCGCAGCGTAAACCACCGGATCGGGGCGCAGCAGGGGCCGGCTGGCCAGGGCAGGCTGGCCGCGGCGTGTGATCTGATGGCGGTGTGGACCGACCATTGCTGAATCGCCGGCTGACCGGCATGGGCACGACGATCTTCGCCGAGATGTCGGCGCTGGCCCTGACGACCGGGTCGGTCAACCTCGGCCAGGGCTTCCCGGACACCGACGGGCCGGCCGAGATCGCCGCCGCGGCCGCGGCGGCGATCCTGGAAGGCCGGGGCAACCAGTACCCCCCGGGCCCGGGCATTCCCGAGTTGCGGCACGCGGTCGCGGCGCACCAGAAGCGCTTCTACGGCCTGGACGTCGACCCGGATCGTGAGGTCCTGGTCACCGCGGGCGCCACCGAGGCGATCGCCGCCGCGCTGATCGCGCTCCTGGAGCCGGGTGACGAGGCCATCGCGTTCGAGCCCTACTACGACTCCTACGCCGCCTGCGTGGCCATGGCCGGCGGCACCCGGGTCCCGGTCACGCTGCGGCCCCCCGGGTTCCGCCCCGACCTGGAGGCGCTGCGGGCCGCCATCACCCCCCGCACCCGGCTCCTGCTGCTGAACACGCCGCACAACCCGACCGGGGCGGTGTTCACCCGGGCCGAGCTCACCGGGATCGCGGCGCTGGCCTGCGAGCACGACCTGCTGGTGGTGTCCGACGAGGTGTACGAGCACCTGGTCTTCGAGGGCGAGCACATCCCGATCGCCACCCTGCCCGGGATGCGCGAACGGACCGTGACGATCAGCTCGGCGGCCAAGACGTTCTCGTTCACCGGCTGGAAGATCGGCTGGGTGACCGGCACCCCGGAGCTGGTGACCGCGGTGCGCACGGTCAAGCAGTTCCTCACCTACGTCACCGGCGGCCCGTTCCAGTACGCGGTGGCCCAGGCGCTCGCCCTGCCTGATTCCTACTTCACGTCGATCAGCACGGATCTGCGGGCCAAGCGCGACCTGCTCTGCGCGGGCCTGGCCGACGTGGGCTTCGAGGTGTTCCGGCCGGCCGGCACCTACTTCGTGACCACGGACGTGCGGTCGCTGGGCGAGCCGGACGGCATGGAGTTCTGCCGGGAACTGCCCGCCCGGGCCGGCGTGGTCGCCATCCCGAGTTCGGTGTTCTACGACAACGTCGAGGCGGGCCGGACCCAGGTCAGGTTCGCCTACTGCAAGAAGGAAGAGGTGCTGCGCGAGGCGCTGGCCCGCCTGGCGCGCCGGGGCCTTGGCTAGCGGCCCCGTGCCTGGCGGCCCGGTCCGGCCGCCCGGATCCGGCGGCCCGGTGCCCGGCGGCCCCGTGTCCGGCGGCAGCCCGACCAGTGTCCCGGCGTCCGGCGACGAGGCGTTCGGGGCCGATCTCTACGGCCGGCTGCCTGGCCAGGGCAACCTGGTCTTCTCCCCGGCCAGCATCGCCACCGCGCTGCGCCTGGTGCTGCTCGGGGCCCGGGGCGAGACGGCGGCGCAGATCGCCGCGGCCCTGCACCTGGCCATCCCGGACGGCGCCGCACCCGCGCCTCGCAGGCCGCCCAGGAGCTGCAGGCTGTCTCGGCGACTGCCTCGGCGACCTGGCCGCCGGCGACCTCACCCTCCGCGCGCCGAACGCGATGTGGGTCCAGTCGGGCCTGCCGCTGGAGCCCGGCTTCACCGCGGCGGTGGCCGCCGCCGCGGCCGTCACGGTGCGCGACGCCGACTTCCGCCGGGCCGCGGAGCAGGCCAGGCAGGAGATCAACCAGTTCATCGCGGAGCAGACCGCGGGCAAGATCAGCGACCTGCTCGGCCCCGGCGTCGTCAGCGCCACCACGAGCCTGGTCCTGGCCAGCGCGGTGTACCTGAAGGCCGCCTGGGCGCACCCGTTCCCGGCCGGCGCCACCCAGGACGCCGCCTTCTACCTGGACCCGGGCCAGTCCGGGCTCCGGGCCAGCCCGGACCCGGGCACCCAGGTCACGGTGCCCACCATGCGGCTCCGGGCCAGGCTGCGCTACCTGCGCGGCGACGGCTACCAGGCCGTCGAGCTGCCCTACGCCGGCGCCCGGCTCGGCATGGTGATCGTCCTGCCCGACCCGGCGTCCGGCCCGGGCTCCGGCGACCCGGTCCGGCGCCGGCGCCGGGCCGGCCTGCTGGCCGGCGGCGTCGCCCGCGGCGCTGGCCTGGGCGGCCTGCGGGCCGGGCTGGCGCCGCGGCAGGTCAGCCTGGCGCTGCCGCGCTTCAGGGTGACCAGCGGTTTCGCGCTGCGCCCGGTGCTGGCCGCGCTGGGCATGCCGCTCGCGTTCACCGACGAGGCGGACTTCAGCGGCATCACCACCGCGCAGCGGCTGCGCATCGACGAGGTGGTGCACCAGGCCTACATCGACGTGAACGAGGCGGGCACCGAGGCGGCCGCGGCCACCGCCGTGGTGATGACGGCGTCGGCCCGGCTCGATGAGGCCCGAACCGCCGGTGGAGATGATCGTGGACCGCCCGTTCCTGTTCGCGATCACCGACCTGCGCAGCGGGCTGCCGCTGTTCCTCGGCCGGGTCACCGACCCCACCGCGGGCTGACCCGCCCGGCCCCGGGTAGCAGCCGCCGGGGCAGGCCCGCGACCGGGGCTGGCCGCCGGTTGTGCTGGCTGCGACACTGGGGTTATGCGACCAGACGGGCTGCACCATGTCTCGCTCAACGTCCGTGACGTCCCGGCGGCGCTGGACTTCTACACCCGCGTGCTCGGCCTGACCGAGCGGACCGACCGGCCGGACTTCAGCTTCGGCGGGGCCTGGCTCGATGCCGGGGGCCAGCAGATCCACCTCATCGAGGCGGATGCGCCGCCGTCGCTGGGCCAGCACTTCGCGCTGGCGGTGACCGATCTCGACGCGGCCGTCACCGAACTGCGCGGGATGGGGGTCGCGGTCACCGATCCGGTCAAGGTCGGCACCGGGCGCCAGTCGTTCCTCGACGACCCGGCCGGCAATCGGGTCGAGCTGCAAGAACCCGGCCGCTGAGCCCATGACCAGCGAAAACCGGTAAATCCGGACTCCCCGCAGCTAGCCTGGGCGCGTGCTCCCCCTCCTCCTCGTCGCGGCCTCGGTCGGCCTGTCCAATCTGGCCGCGGCGATCGGCATCGGCTTCGGCGGCGTCACCGCCCGGACCCGTATCCGGGTGGCTCTGGTCTTCGGGGTCTTCGAGGCGGGCATGCCCATCGTCGGGCTCGTCCTCGGTGCCGGGGTGGCCAGCGGCATCGGCCACGCGGCCCGCTGGATCGGCGCGGCGGTGCTGATCGTCATCGGCCTCGTCACCGTGATCCAGGCCCTGCGCCAGCCCGCGGCGCCCGGAGCGACGGCGCGTCCCCAGGCGGGCGCATCCCCGCGGACGCCCCGCACCACACCGACAGCCTGGGGCGGCTGATCATCAGCGCGTTCGCGCTCAGCCTGGACAACCTCGCGGCCGGCTTCGCGCTCGGCACCATGCACGTGGGCGTGGCCGAGGGAGCCATCGTCATCGGGGCGGTGAGCGTCGTGATGTCCCTGGCCGGCCTCGAACTCGGCGGCCGGATCGGCGCCGCGGCGGGCCGCCGCGGCGAGCAGATCGGCGGCGCGATCCTGGTGGGCGTGGGCGTGGCCATCGCCGCCGGGGTCATCTGATCCGGGGCGTCGACCGGGCCGATCCGGTCCCGGGCGCCATCCGGGCCCGCTCAGCCGGCCGCGGTCACTCCGCCAGGCGGAGGGCTTGTTTCGGGCAGGACGCGACCGCGCGGCGGACCGCGTCGGCCCGGCCGCGCCGGCACCTCAGGCGCCACGATGTGCAGGTAGTCTTCGTCGTCCAGGTCGAAGACCTCCGGGGCCAGGCCGGCGCATACGCCGTTGGCCTCGCAGAGATCCCGGTCGACCACCACCCGCATCGCGGTGCCTCCTCGTGCCCGCCGTCAGACACCTTTACCGTAGTACCGACAGCCGAGCAGGTCCCGGGCAGCCGGGAGGAAAGGTGGGGGCATGACCACGGTCCCGGACGCGGCTCCCATGGCCGCCGGCCCAATGCCAGCTGAACTGAGGCAGGCGGCCGAGGCGGCCACGGGGTTCATGCCTCCCGGGGAAGGCCTGGCGCTGTACCGGACCGCCGCCGCGTACGCCCCCCGCGGGCCGGTGCTGGAGATCGGCACCTACTGCGGCAAGTCCACGATCTACCTGGCCGCCGCGGCGCGGGACGCGGACCAGATGGTCGATCACGGTGGACCATCACCACGGCTCGGAGGAGAACCAGCCCGGCTGGGAGTACCACGACACCACCCTGGTGGACGAGCGGACCGGGCTGCTGGACACGCTGCCGCACTTCCGCGCCACCCTGGCCGCGACCGGCCTGGAGTCACACGTCATCGCGGTGGTGGGCCGGTCCGCTCAGGTCGCGGGGCTGTGGCGGACGCCGCTGGGCATGCTGTTCATCGACGGCGGGCACACCGACGCCGCGGCTCAGGCGGACTACGCGAACTGGTCGCCGTGGGTGACCCGCGGCGGCGCGCTGGCCATTCACGACGTGTTCCCCGACCCAGCCGACGGCGGCCAGGCCCCCTACACGATCTACCAGCGCGCCCTGAGCCTCCGGGGAGTTCACCGAGGTCAGCGCGCACGGGTCGTTGCGGGTCCTGGAGCGCACCGCCGGCCGGCCTCCGCGCTAGCCGGGTGGCAGCGGACAGCCGCAGGGCGCGGACCCGTCATCGCCCCCGGCTCCGTCGGTCCCGACGCCCTCCGCCGCGGGCGCGCAGGCTCGCGGGCCCGGCGGCGACGGCAGGTCGCGGAACAGCCCCGAGCCCGGGGTGGTCCGGGACAGGGCGTCGGCGGCCAGGATCATCGCCGCCGCGGTCCAGCTGCTCCGCTCGTCCGGGAAGTGCGCCTGGTTCGCGTACTGCCAGCCGGTCCAGTAACCGCCGTCGGTGTCCCGCAGGTGCTGGACCTCCGCGAACACCGCCAGGGCCCGGTCGCGAGTCCCCGACGGCGTCGAGCGCCATGACCAGCTCGCAGGTTTCCGCCCCGGTCACCCACGGCTCGTCGCGGACGCAGCGCACCCCCAGGCCCGGGACCACGAACTCCGCCCATCCCGAATCGAGCCGGGCCCGGGCGGCCGGGCCGCGCACCGGGCCGGCCAGCACCGGGTAGTACCAGTCCATCGAGAAACGGCTCTTGTCCGCGAACGCCCCGGGGTGGCCGGCCACCACGTGACCGAGCTGCCGGGCGGCCCGCTCCCAGCGCGGTTGCGGCTCGCCGGCCAGCCGGGCCAGCCGGGCCGCGCACAGCAGGCTCTGGTACGTGCTGGAGCACCCGGTCAGCAGCGCGTAGCGGGCCGGGGTCCCGTCCGCCGTCCGCTGCCAGACGATCTCGCCCCGCGGGAGCTGCAGGTCCAGCACGAACCCGATCGCGCGGCGCACCACCGGCCACATCTGGGCCAGGAACGCGGTATCCCCGGTGAGCTGGAACTCGTGCCAGGTGCCGACCGCGACGTAGGCGGTCTGGTTGCTCTCGGCCGCCGCGTCGGTCACGATCCCGGCCTCGGTCCGCTTGGGCCACGACCCGTCGGCGCGCTGGGTGTGGCGGAGCCAGTCGTAGGCCCGCCGGGCCGGGCCGGACAGCCCGCACACGGACAGGGCCATCGCGCACTCGACGTGGTCCCAGGCGTCGGTGTGGCCGTCCGGCCAGCTGATCGCGCCGCCGGGCTCCTGCCGGCCGGCGATGTGCTCGGCGGTGGCCAGGACCTCCGTCGCGGTCAGGACGCCCGGCACCTCCGGGACCCCGGAACGGCGCACCGTAGCGTTCCCGGCACGGTCCGCAGCCGGCGCCGGGCGAGGGTCAGCGGGCAGGCCGTCGCTCACCGAGCCCGCCAGGGAGTCAGGCGATGGCATGCGCCTGCTCAGCTGCGTGGCCGGCCGGGACACCGCGAGCCCGCGGCACGCCGTCGGCGGGCTTGTCCGCGTAGATGACGATGCTCTTGCCGATCAGCGGGTTCAGCGCCCGCTCGGCCAGCCGGGTCGCGGCCGGCCGCTTCATGATGTCCCACACCAGCAGCCGGTGATACGCGCGGGCCAGCGGGTGGTCGTCGTCGTGCACGCCGACGGCGCACTTCAGCCACCAGTACGGCGAGTGCAGCCCGTGCGCGTGATGGTGCCCGCCGACCCGCAGCCCGGCCCGGGCCAGCTTGGTCTCCATCTCGGCCCGGGTGTAGATGCGGACATGGCCGCCGGGGACGTTGTGGTAGTCGTCGGACAGGCGCCAGCAGATCCGCTCCGGCAGCCAGGCCGGCACGGTCACCGCGAGCCGGCCGCCGGGCCGCAGCACCCGGGCGATCTCCCGCAGCGCCTGCCAGTCGTCCGGGATGTGCTCGAGCACCTCGGCCGCGATCACCCGGTCGAACGCGCCGTCGGGGAACGGCATCCGGGTCGCGTCGCCGCGCACGGTCCGGGCGGCGGCCCCGGGCGGGACCTCGCCTTCGGCGTCCATCGCCGCCACCATGTCCGCCACCCCGCGCAGTTCGCCCGCGTCGGCGTCCAGCGCCACCACGGACGCGCCCCGCCGCAGCGCCTCGAACGCGTGCCGTCCCGCGCCGCAGCCCAGGTCGAGCACCCGGTCACCCGGGCCGACTGGCAGCCGGGTGAAGTTGACGGTCAGCACGGCGGGTTTTCGTTGCGGGCCGGAAGGGAACCACGCGCGGCGCCGGGCCGGCCGGCGAAGCGCGCCATCGCATCGCGGTATTGCCCGACCGTCGCCCGCGCGACCGCGGGCCAGGCGAAGCGCTCCTGCACCCGCTGCCAGGCCGCGGCGCCGAGCCGGGCGCGCTCGGCGGGCGAGTCGAGCAGGTCGCGGAGGGCGGCCGCGAGCGCCTCGGGGTTCCCCGGTTCCACCAGGACCGCGGCGTCGCCGGTGACCTCGGGGAGGGCGCCGGTGCGGCTGGCAATGAGCGGGGTGCCCGAGGCCATGTGCTCAACGGCAGGCAACGAAAACCCTTCGTACAGCGAGGGGACCACCGCGATCTCGGCACTCGCGGCGAGCTCGGCCAGTTCGGTATCGCTGATCCCGTGCACGAACCGGACCCGGTCCCCGAGGGCCAGGTCACTGACCAGCTTCTCGGTCGGTCCCCCGGCGGCGGGCTTGCCGACCACGATGAGCTGGCCCTCGCGTTCCACCGTGATCTTGGCGAAGGCCTGGAGCAGCGTGGACACCCCCTTGAGCGGGGAGTCGGCGCTGGCCACGGCCACGATCCGGCCCGGGACGCGGGGCTGCTCGCGGGGGTGGAACAGCCGGGTGTCCACGCCCAGCGGGATCACGTGCACGCTGGCCGGGTCGACCCCGAAGTCCCGGCAGATGTCGGCGCGGGAGGCCTGCGAGGCGGTCAGGACCGGCCCCACCCGGCGGGCCACCCGGCCCTGCATCCGGACGAAGGAGTACCAGCGCCACTTGCCGACCTTGGCCCAGCCCCGGGACGAGGCCAGCTCGATCCGCCGGTCCACGCTGATCGGGTGGTGGATGCTGGTCACCAGGGGCAGGCCGAGCCGGGCCAGCCCGAGCATCCCGTAGGCCAGCACCTGGTTGTCGTGCACCAGGTCGAAGTCGCCCGCCCGCTCGCGCAGCGCCCGGAGGGCCCGGAAGCTGAACGTGAGCGGCTCGGGGAAGGCGCCGGTCTTCATGGTGCCGAACTCCAGCACGTCGATCCAGTCCCGGTACTCCGACAGCGCCGGGGTGCGGAACGGGTCGTCGTCGGCGTACAGGTCCAGGCTGGGCAGCTCACGCAGCACCGGGCCCGGCTCCAGCTCGGGATAGGGCTGGCCGGAGAACACCTCGACGTGGTGCCCGAGCGCGGCCAGCTCACGGGACAGATGCCGCAGGTAGATGCCCTGGCCGCCGCAGTGCGGCTTGCTGCGGTAGGACAGCAGCGCGACGCGGAGCGGCCGATCCGTGCTCATCCCGGTGCTCATCACGCAGGTACGCACCTCTCGTTAGCCGATGGCTGTCCGGTTTGTGCCGTGGTCGCGCCAATGCTGCCGAAGTGCTGGCGGGCGGTTCGCCCGGTTTGCGGGGGTCCGCCCGCTGCCGGAGGGCTGGCCCGCGTGGCCTGTTAGGCAGCGAACATTACCATCGGGTACACCGGCGGCCGGGAGCCGGGACGGGCGCGTCCGCCACGGCCCGGCGAACCCGTCGCGCCCGCGGCGGTAAGCTGCGCCGACGTACCCTCAGGTGGCACGAGCTGAGCCGGTGTGCCCGGTCGTGCCCGGATGTGGCCCGATCGCGGGTTGAGATGGCCCGGTTCGCCAGGACGGAGGCTCCGCTGACGAGGCGCGCACTGATCACCGGGATCACCGGGCAGGACGGCTCGTACCTGGCCGAATACCTGCTGACACAGGGTTATGAGGTCTGGGGGCTGGTCCGCGGGCAGTCCAACCCCCGGGTGCGCGGCGTCCGCCAGCTGCTCGGCGACATCCGGCTGGTCCGCGGCGACCTGCTCGACCAGGGCAGCCTGATCGCCGCGGTGGAGAAGGTCCAGCCGGACGAGGTCTACAACCTGGCCGCCATCTCCTACGTGCCCATGTCCTGGCAGCAGGCCGAGCTGACCGGCGAGGTGACCGGCATCGGGGTGCTCCGGGTGCTGGAAGCCATCCGGGTGTGCAGCGGGATCAGCGCTTCGCGCACCCCGCAGGGGCGGGCAGATCCGCTTCTACCAGGCGTCCTCGTCGGAGATGTTCGGCCAGGTCCGGGAGAGCCCGCAGACCGAGCAGACCCCGTTCCACCCGCGCAGCCCGTACGGGGTGGCCAAGGCGTACGGGCACTTCCTGACCCAGAACTACCGGGAGTCCTACGGCATGTTCGCGGTGTCCGGGATCCTGTTCAATCACGAGTCGCCCCGGCGGGGCGCGGAGTTCGTCAGCCGCAAGGTGTCCCTCGGCGTGGCCAAGATCAGGCTGGGGCACGAACGGCAGCTGCGGCTCGGCACCTTGTGGTCGCGCCGGGACTGGGGGTTCGCCGGGGACTACGTCCGGGCCATGCACCTGATGCTGGGCCAGGACGAGCCCGAGGACTACGTGATCGGCACCGGGGTCACGCACAGCGTCGAGGAGCTGGTCGAGCAGGCCTTCGCCGTGGCCGGGCTGGACTGGCGGGAGCACGTCACGGTGGACGCGGCGTTCGTCCGCCCGGCCGAGGTGGACCAGCTGTGCGCGGACCCGGCCAAGGCCGCGGGGCGGCTCGGCTGGGAACCCCAGGTCGGCTTCGACGAGCTGATCACGATGATGGTGGAGGCGGACCTGAAGCTGCTGTCCGGGCCGGGCGGCCACGAGGACGACTCGTTCGGGCCGGACGCCTGGTAGGCCGGCGCCGGCCGTAGGCCGCCGCGGGGGCTGGGCGGCCCGGCAGGCCGCCACCGGATGCGGTGGGCCGCCGGTAGGCCGCCGCCGCATGGGTGGGCGGCCCGTAGGCCGCCACCGGTATCAGGACACGCCGGCGCCGACCGCGCTGCCGATCAGGAACGTGATCCCGGCCGCGACGGCGCCCAGGATGAGCTGGCGCAGCGCGCCGCGCAGGAACGGCCGGTCGGTGAGCCGGGCCACCAGGCCGCCGCCGACGAACGCGGCCACCGCGGCCAGGCCCAGCGCCACCGCCAGGTTGTCCAGCCCGAGCAGGTAGGGCAGCAGCGGGATCAGCGCGCCGACCGCGAAGGTGACCAGCGAGGCGCCGGCCGCGGTGTAGGGCGAGGGCAGATCGTTGTGGTCCACGCCCAGTTCCTCGCGGACGTGCACGCCCAGCGCGTGCTCGGGGTTGGCCGAGATCTGGGCCGCGACCTGGTCGGCCAGGTCCGCGTCCACTCCCTGGCTGCGGAAGCTGGCGGCCAGTTCCATCTGCTCCGACTCGGCGTTGTGCTTCAGCTCGTGCGCTTCCTTGCGGACCTCGGCCTGGATGAGCTCGTTCTGGGAGGAGACCGAGACGTACTCGCCGGTCGCCATCGAGAACGCGCCCGCGGCCAGGCCGGCCAGGCCGGTGAGCACGATGAGGTGCGGGGACCCGCCGGAGGCGCCGACCCCGGCGCCCACGCCCGCGATCAGCGAGACGTTGGTGACCAGCCCGTCCATGGCGCCGAACACGGCAGGGCGCAGCCAGCCACCGGACACGTCCTTGTGCTCGTGCCCGTGGGCCTCGTTCTGCTCGTTGATCTCTACCGTCATGATGGGTGTCCCAGGAAGTGTGGGTTCAAGGAGGGCTGCTAACCCACCTGCCCAGGCTCATTATTCCAGTCCTAGACAGCCGCCGCGGGCAGCTCCCTGTTCCCGCTGGCGCTGGGCCCGTGTTGTCCGCGCTGGTCACGGTTTGATTGCCCTTTGTCGGCAGTTCGGCGCGGGTTCGCGAGGATTCGGAGCCTCTCACGGCAGCTTGTGGACCTGGCGGATACTCTGATCTTCCTGCGGGGGCGGCATGCGCCCCGGCGTCGCGGGTACTGACCAGCGAAAGTCCCCGGTCCTTCGGCGGGGCACACCGGAAGGCCACGTCTTGATCACCTTCGAGAGCGTGACAAAACGGTACCCCGGGGGCACTGTCGCCGTGGACAGTCTCGACCTGGAGGTGCCTGGCGGCCAGACCATGGTCCTGGTCGGCCCCAGCGGCTGCGGGAAGACCACGACCCTGCGCATGATCAACCGCCTGATCGACCCCAGCAGCGGCCGGATCCTGCTGGACGGTCAGGACATCCAGCAGTCGAACCCGGCCACGCTGCGCCGCGGCATCGGCTACGTCATCCAGCAGGCAGGCCTGTTCCCGCACAAGACCATCGAGGACAACATCGGCACCGTCCCGTTGCTGACTCGGCTGGAAGAAGGCCAGGGCCCGGGACCGGGCCCGGGAGCTCATGGGGCTGGTCGGCCTGGACGACGGACCTGGCCCGCCGTTACCCCTACCAGTTGTCCGGCGGGCAGCAGCAGCGGGTCGGCGTGGCCCGGGCGCTCGCCGCCGACCCGCCGGTGCTGCTGATGGACGAGCCGTTCAGCGCCGTTGACCCGATTGTCCGAGCCACCCTGCAAGATGAGCTCCTGAGGCTCCAGGCGGAGCTGCACAAGACCGTGGTGCTGGTCACCCACGACGTCGAGGAGGCCATCAAGGTGGGGGATCAGGTCGCCATCTTCCGGCCGGGCGGGAAGATCGCCCAGCTGGACAGCCCCGAGCGGCTGCTGCGCGCGCCGGCCGACGGGTACGTGGAGAACTTCCTCGGCTTCGACCGCGGCATCCGCCGGCTGTCCTTCCTCGCCGCCTCCGGCCTCAGCCTGGACGACCGGGCCGTGGTCGGCGAGGACATGGCCGCGTCCATGGCGGCCGACGCCGCCCGCCAGGCCGGGGAGGACTGGGTCCTGGTCACCGACACCGGGCACCAGCCGCGCGGCTGGGCCGCGGCCGAGTGACCTCGAGGCGCTGCCCGCCGGGTCGCAGGCCGGGCAGGCCCGGCTGGAGCCGTACGGCCACACGTTCGACGTGCGCACCGACTCGCTGCGGGCCGCGCTGGACGCGACCGTGCTGTCCCCCACCGGCCAGGCGGTCGGGGTGGACGACGACGGCCGGGTGGTCGGCGTGACCTCCTACGAGCGGTTGCGGGTCGCGATCCAGGCCGGCAGGCCACGGCCAGCCGCCCGGGCGGTGCGAGCCCGAGCCGCCAGCGCAGGCCCGCTGAACCGGTCCAGAAGGCCTCCTAGCCATGGACTGGGGTCAAGTTCCCACGCTCATCTGGGAGAACGCCTACCTGGGGATCGTGCCCGCGCTGCTCGGCCTGGTCATCTCGGTGCCGCTGGGCATCGCCTGCGTCCGGTGGAAATGGCTGTACCCCCCGGTGCTGTCCACCACCAGCGTGCTGTACGCGCTGCCCTCGCTGGCCCTGTTCATCGTGCTGATCCCGTACACCGGGCTGACCGACACCACGGTGATCATCCCGCTCACGCTGTTCTCGCTGTGCGTGCTGCTGCCCGCCGTGGTGGACGGGCTGCGCTCGGTGCCCGGAACCGGTCCGGCAGGCCGCGACGGCGATGGGCTTCGGCACGACGCGGCGGCTGGTCCAGGTGGAACTGCCGCTCGCGGTGCCGATCGTGATCGCCGGGCTGCGGGTGGCCGTCGTGTCGAGCATCAGCCTGGCCAGCGTCGGCCAGCTGATCGGCGTGAGCAGCCTCGGCTACCTCATCATCGACGGCTACCAGCGCGACTTCCCGGAAGAGATCTACGTGGGCGGCGGGCTCATCATCGCGCTCGCGCTGGTCTGCGACCTGCTCCTGGTGCTGCTGCGCCGGGCGCTGACCCCGTGGCGGCCGCGCCGCGCCCGGCGCAGGCCGAGCCGCTCCCGATCGGGGTACCGGTCCGGCCGCTGCCTGGAGGGGCCGCATGAGCTTCTTCAGCTACGCCTGGAACTGGCTGAAGCAGCCGCAGCAGTGGCACGGCTCCGAGGGCATCCCGATCCGGATCCTGGAGCAGCTGTACTTCACCGGGCGTCGCGCTGATCATCGCGGCGCTGATCGCCGTCCCGCTGGGCATCCTGATCGGGCACACCGGCCGGGGAGCGGTGCTGGTGGTCAACGTGGCCAACGCCTGGCGGGCCATCCCCACCCTCGGCCTGCTGGTCCTGCTGGCCATCTGGCTCGGCTTCTCCGTGCTGGCCTGGCTGGTCCCCCTGGTCGTACTGGGGATCCCGCCCATCCTGGTCAACGTCTACGAGGGGGTGGCCGGGGTGGACCCGGAGCTCAAGGACGCGGCCCGGGGCATGGGCATGACCCCCTGGCAGCAGGTGCGGAAGGTAGAGGTCCCGGTGGCCATGCCGCTGATCGTTCTCGGCCTGCGCACCGGCGCGATTTTCGTGGTGGCCACCGCGACTATCGCGGCTTATATCGGCCTGGGCGGCCTGGGCCGTTACATAATCGACGGGCTCGCGGTCGACAATTACGGGGAGGTCGCCGGCGGGGCATTGTTTGTTGTCCTGCTGGCGCTCGCCGTGCAAGCGCTTTTCGTCGGGGTCCGGCGCGCTGGCCGTCCCGGCGGGCCTGCGCCAGCAAGAGCGCTCGTCCTGATAGCGTACTAAACCCATCGGAAAAGAAGGGAAACACCATGTTTCCGAGATCGCGGTTTGCGGCGGTCGCATCGCCCCTGCTCACGAGACGGCTGCGCGTCGGCGCGATCGGCGGCCTGGCCGTCCTGACCGGCGTCGGCCTGGCCGCGTGCGGCAGCAGCAGCGGCAGCGGCGCGCAGTAGCAGTAGCAGTAGCAGCTCCAATCCGCTGGCTCCCAGTGCCGCGAAAGGCACCGTCGTCGTCGGCTCGGCCAACTTCCCGGAGAACGAGCTGCTCGCGGAGATCTACGTTCTCGCGCTGCAGGCCAAGGGCGTCAAGGTCACCCCGAAATTCAACATCGGCGCCCGCGAGGTCTATTACCCGCAGATCGAGAAGGGCGCGATCAGCATCATTCCCGAATATAACGGGGCGCTGCTGACCACGTCGGTGGACACGAGCAGCACGGCGGCGACCACGGCCGAGGTGGACGCGGCGCTGAAGGCCAAGCTGCCCTCGACGCTGGAGATCCTCAACCCCTCGTCGGCCCAGGACAAGGACTCGGTCACGGTGACCCAGGCCACCGCGAAGAAGGACCACCTGAAGTCCATCGCCGACCTCAAGCCGTACGCGAAGGACATGGTCATCGGCGGCCCGTCTGAGTTCAAGACGCGCACCGACGGCCTGGTCGGGCTGAAGAAGAACTACGGGCTGACGTTCAAGGGCTTCGACCCGCTCGACGAGTCCGGCCCGCTCACCCTGGCCGCCCTGAAGGACGGGAAGGTCCAGGCGGCCGACGTGTTCACCACCACCCCGCAGATCGTCACCGACAAGCTGGTGGCGCTGGCCGACCCCAAGTTCAACTTCGCGGCCCAGAACGTCATCCCGCTGGTCTACAAGAAGGCGGCCACCCCGACGATCACGAGCACGCTGAACGAGATCTCGCAGAAGCTGACCACCGACGCCCTGCTCCAGATGGACAAGGCGGTCATCCTGGATCACGCCAACTACTCGACGGTCGCCCAGGGCTGGCTGAAGGCGGTCGGCATGGGCTGACCGCTGACGTCTGGCCGGCTGAGGTCCGGCTGGCCGACGTCTGGCTGGCCCGTCGTCAGGCCTGGCTTATCGCGCCGGGCGGGGCTCACCATCACGGTGAGCCCCGCCCGGCGCTTGTCGTTCGCGGGCCACCAGGGATGATGAACCGTGGCGGCGACCGGCGCCGCCGGCCGCCGACGCCACCCGCCCAGACCCGCCACCGGCCGGGTGCCCGACTCGATGAGGAGCCAGCGATGACTGCCGCCGACCCATCCGGCCCGCGCCCGGTCCGTGCCCCGCGCGGCACCGCCCTGTCCTGCCGGGGCTGGCCGCAGGAGGCGGCCATGCGGATGCTGATGAACAACCTCGATCCCGAGGTGGCCGAGCATCCCGACCAGCTCATCGTGTACGGCGGCTCGGGCCGCGCGGCCCGCAGCTGGCCGGCCTACGACGCCATCGTGCGCACCCTGCAAGACCTCAAGGACGACGAGACCATGCTGGTCCAGTCGGGCAAGCCGGTCGGGGTGATGCGCACCCACGAATGGGCGCCGCGGGTGCTCATCGCCAACTCCAACCTGGTCCCGCAGTGGGCCACCTGGGAGGAGTTCCGCCGCCTGGAGTCGCTCGGCCTGACCATGTACGGCCAGATGACCGCCGGGTCGTGGATCTACATCGGCACCCAGGGCATCCTGCAGGGCACCTACGAGACGTTCGCGGCCGTGGCCGCCAAGCGGTTCGGCGGGTCGCTGGCCGGCACGATCACGCTGACCGCCGGGCTGGGCGGCATGGGCGGCGCCCAGCCGCTCGCGGTGACCATGAACGGCGGCGTGGCCATCGTCATCGACTGTGACCCGTCCCGGATCGCCCGGCGGATCGAGTACGGGTACCTGGACGTGGCGGCGGACGACGTGGACGACGCGCTGCGCCGGGCGGTCGCGGCCCGGGACGCGGGCGAGCCGCTGTCCATCGGCCTGCTCGGCAACGCCGCCGAACTGCTGCCCCGGATGCTGGCCATGGGCGCCCCGGTCGACGTCGTCACCGACCAGACCTCCGCGCATGATCCCTTGACGTATCTGCCGCGCGGGGTGGCGTTCGAGGAAATGGCGGCGCTGCGGGCCGAGGACCCGGCCGGCTTCACCGAGCGGGCCCAGCAGTCGATGGCCGAGCATGTCGCGGCCATGGTCGGCTTCATGGACGGCGGCGCCGAGGTGTTCGACTACGGCAACTCGATCCGCGGCGAGGCGCTCACGGCGGGCTACGAGCGGGCCTTCGACTTCCCCGGCTTCGTGCCCGCCTACATCCGGCCGCTGTTCTGCGAGGGCAAGGGGCCGTTCCGGTGGGCGGCGCTGTCCGGCGATCCGGCCGACATCGCCGCCACCGACGCGGCCATCCTGGACCTCTTCCCGGACAACGAGCCGCTCGCCCGGTGGATCCGGATGGCCCAGGAGAAGGTGCACTTCCAGGGCCTCCCGGCCCGGATCTGCTGGCTCGGCTACGGCGAGCGGCAGCTGGCCGGGGTCCGGTTCAACGAGCTGGTCGCCCGCGGTGACGTCCAGGCCCCCATCGTGCTCGGCCGGGACCACCTCGACTGCGGCTCGGTGGCCTCGCCCTACCGGGAGACCGAGGCGATGGCCGACGGCTCGGACGCGATCGCCGACTGGCCGCTGCTGAACGCGCTGGTCAACACCGCGTCCGGGGCGTCCTGGGTGAGCATCCACCACGGCGGCGGCGTGGGCATCGGCCGGTCCATCCACGCCGGCCAGGTGTGCGTGGCCGACGGCACCCCGCTGGCCGGGGAGAAGCTGGAGCGGGTGCTCACCAACGACCCGGGGATGGGCGTGATCCGGCACGTGGACGCCGGCTACGACGAGGCCGCCGAGGTGGCCGCGGCGCGGGGCGTGCGCGTCCCGATGCAGCCGTGATGGCCCGCTCGCCCGGTCCCGCGCCCGCCCACCCCACGTTCGCGGCCCTCTGGGAGTCGCTGCTGCCGGTCGGGCGGGACCCTGGCACCGGCGGGTACCGCCGGTTCTCCTGGACCCAGGCCGACCTGGACTGCCGGGCCTGGTTCGAGGCCGCGGCCCGGCACCGGCAGCTGCGCACCGGCCCGGACCGCAACGGCAACCTCTGGGCCTGGTGGGACGTCTCCCGTCCGATGGGGGCCGCCGTGGCCACCGGGAGCCACCTGGACTCGGTGCCGGACGGCGGCGCCTACGACGGGCCGCTGGGCGTGGTGTCCGCCTTCGCGGCCATCGACGAACTCCGGGCCGAGGGCTTCACCCCGTCCCGGCCCATCGCGGTGGCCGCGTTCACCGAGGAGGAAGGGGGCCGCTTCGGGGTCGCCTGCCTGGGCAGCCGCCTGCTGACCGGCGCGATCGACCCGGAGGAGGCCCGGGAGCTGCGCGACGGCGACGGGATCACGCTGGCCGAGGCGATGCACGCGGCCGGCCAGGATCCCGGCCAGATCGGCCGGGACGAGGACCTGCTCGCGCAGCTCGGCGGCTATGTGGAGCTGCACATCGAGCAGGGCCGGGCGCTGGCCGACCTCGATGCCGCCCTCGGCATCGCCGAGGGGATCTGGCCGCACGGCCGGTGGCGGCTCGACTTCGCCGGGCAGGCTGACCACGCGGGCACGGCCGCGCTGGCCGACCGGCGCGATCCGATGATCCCCTACGCGGCGACCGTGCTGGCCGCCCGCGAGGCCGCGATCGAGCACGGCGCGCGGGCCACGATCGGCAAGGTGACCGCCGAGCCGGGCGCGGCCAACGCGGTCTGCTCCGCGGTGCGCGCCTGGCTGGACGTCCGCGCCCCGGACGGCCGGACGCTCGAGGACACCGTGGACCAGATCCTGGCCGTGGCCGGGCAGGAGTCCGGCGCGAACCGGGTCGAGCTGACGTCACGGCAGGAGTCCTTCAGCCCGGAGGTCGAGTTCGACCCCGCGCTGGCCGGCCGGCTGGCGGCGGCGCTGGCGGCGCGCGGCATCGAGGCGCCGGAACTGCCTACCGCGGCCGGGCACGACGCCGGGGTGCTGGCCGCCCGGCTGCCCACCGCGATGCTGTTCGTCCGCAACCCCACCGGGGTGTCACACTCGCCGGCCGAGCACGCCGAGGACGCGGACTGTGCGGCCGGGGTCACCGGGCTCGCGGCCGTGCTGCGGGACCTGGCCGGCTGATGCCCGGCCGCGCCGCGAGCGCCGGCGTCCGCCGCTGGCACGCCGAGCTGGCCTGGCTGGGCCAGGGCGGCGTCCGGTCCGGGGTGCTGATCGAGGCCGCCGGGGACGTCTTCGCGGCGGTGACCCCGGACGTGCCGGCGGCTTCGGTGCCGGCGGGCACCGAGCGGCGGCCCGGGCTGACCCTGCCCGGCCTGGCCAACGCGCACTCGCACGCCTTCCACCGCGCGCTCCGCGGGATCACCGAGGCGGGCCAGGGCACCTTCTGGACCTGGCGGGAGCGGATGTACCAGGTCGCCGGGCGGCTGTCGCCGGACAGCTACCTGGCGCTGGCCCGGGCCGTCTACGCGGAAATGGCCCTGGCCGGGGTGACCTGCGTGGGGGAGTTCCACTACCTGCACCACGGCCCCGGCGGGTCGCCGTATCCCGACCCCAACGAGATGGGCCGGGCCCTCATCCAGGCCGCGGCCGAGGCGGGCCTGCGGATCACCCTGCTGGACACCTGCTACCTGACCGGCGGGCTGGCCCCGGACGGGACGGCCACGCCGCTGTCCCCGGTGCAGCAGCGGTTCAGCGACGGGGACGCGGACCGGTGGGCGGACCGGCTGGCCGCGCTCGGGCCGGACGAGCACGGGATGCTCGCGCCGCACGCCCGGGCCGGGGTGGCCATCCACTCGGTGCGCGCGGTGCCGCCCGGCCAGATGCACCCGGTCGTCGAGTGGTCGCATCGCCTCGGGGCGCCGCTGCACGCGCACCTGTCCGAGCAGCCCGCGGAGAACGAGGCCTGCCTGGCCGCCTACGGCGCCACCCCGGCGCGGCGTGCTCGACGACGCCGGGGCGCTGGGGCCGCGCAGCACGATGGTGCACGCCACCCACCTCACCCGCCGCGACATCGAGCTGCTGGGCGGCAGCCGCAGCTGCGTCTGCCTGTGCCCGACGACGGAGGCCTTCCTGGCCGACGGCATCGGCCCGGCGGGGGCGCTGGCCGCGGCGGGCAGCCCGCTCGCGGTGGGCAGCGACAGCCACGCGGTGATCGACCTGCTGGACGAGGCCCGCCGCATCGAGCTGGACGAGCGGCTGGCCTCCGGCCA
Organism: uncultured Actinomycetes bacterium; assembly: GCA_963742055.1. Taxonomy (GTDB): domain Bacteria; phylum Actinomycetota; class Actinomycetes; order Streptosporangiales; family Streptosporangiaceae; genus RYN-230. Next base: position 80,603 of record CAVUKT010000005.1, read on the forward strand.
GCGGGGCCGGTTCGGCGCCGCCGCGCTGGCCGCCGCGGCCACCGCCGGCCGGGCACACCTGCCTGGGCTGGCCGCAGGCGGGCGAGATCGTGCCCGGGCGCGCTGGCTGACCTGGTGACGGTCCGCCTGGACACCCCCCGGCTGGCCGGCGCCGGTCCCCGCCACCGCGCTGGAGTCGGTGATCTTCGCGGGCACCGCGGCGGACGTCACCGACGTGGTGGCCGGCGGCCGTGACGTCGTCCGGGACGGCCAGCACCTGCTGGTCCCCGACGTCCCCGCCGCCCTCACCCGCGGCCCTCCGCCCCCTCCTCGCCTAGACCCCACCCGCCCACGCACGTGCGCCTCCCCCATCGGTCTCGTCCGCTGCTCCAGCCACGCGTGCGTCCCCGAGCTGGCACGTCGCGTCATTTCCCGCCGTGCGCGGGCGTGCCACGTAGTGGCCGTGATGCATCCGGTGACCTGCGCAGATGCCAGATGAGAGGTCGCCACCCGTTCGTGAGATGCCGCACCGACTCACGGATGGCTCGGTGCGCAGACCGCTGCATCACAGCGGTTGCCGCAACGGTCGGCGGGGCCTGACGGCTGGGCGCGACCGGCGGGCCTGAGCGGCGGCTCGGGAGCGGATGGCCGGTCAGCGCCCGGGGCGGAGGCGGGCCCGGGCGGCGGTGAGGCCCTCGGTGAGCGCCTCGCGCTGGGCCGGGGTGAGGGCGTCGATCAGGTTGTCGCGCACCACCCGCAGGTGCCCGGGTGCGGCCCGGGTCAGGGCCGCCCGGCCCGCGCCGGTCAGGATGGCCAGGATGCCGCGCTCGTCCGACGGGCACTTCTCCCGGCGGACCAGGCCCGCCTTCTCCAGCTGGGTGATCTGGTAGGTCAGCCCGCTGCGGGACACCACGATCACGTCCGCGAGCTCGCTCATCCGCAACCGCCCGCCGTCCGCGGCCTCCAGCCGGGACAGGATCTCGTACTGCGCGTGGGACAGCCCGGCGTCCTGCCGGAGCTGCTGCTCGATCGCGCGCTCCAGCAGGTGGCTGACCTCCAGGAAGGCCAGCCACGCCGCCATCTCCGCCGGGTCGAGCCAGCGCTCGGCCCGGGACTGGCGGCCGCCTCGCCGCCGGCACTACGAGCCCCGTCGCTCGCGGGACGGTCGCCGGCGCCCCCGTTATCGGCGGCCGGCATCCGGTCCGCGCGGTCGGTCACCTGCCCAGCCTACCGAGTATCGTTTGAATTCGAACGACAAGGCGGGCGCATGGGAATGTAGTTCAAATTTGAACTGTTGTCCGGGGCGACGACGTGAACCACCGCAGGAGGAACACCATGACCGCCAGCGACCAGGCGCCCGGGAACCCGGGCCCAGAGCACCCGGGCACGGACCCGGGCGCATGCCCGCGCTCTACCTCAGCCACGGAGCGCCCCCGCTGGCCGACGACGCCCTGTGGACCCGCCAGCTCGCGGACTGGGCCCGGGAACTCCCCAAGCCGAAGTCGGTGCTCATGGTGTCCGCGCACTGGGAGTCGGCCCCGCTCGCGCTGGGCGCGACCACCACCGTGCCGCTCACCTACGACTTCTGGGGCTTCGACGGACCGGTACTACCAGGTCCGCTACCCGGCCCCCGGCGCCCCGGAACTGGCCGCCGACGTCCGCAAACTCCTCCGCGCGGCCGGCACCCCGGTCGAGGACATCCCGGACCGCGGCCTCGACCACGGCGCCTACGTGCCGCTGGTCGAGATGTACCCGGACGCGGACGTCCCGGTGCTCCAGGTGTCCATGCCGACCCTGGACCCGCAGGGCCTGTACGAGATGGGCCGCAAGCTGGCCCCCCTGCGCGACGAGGGTGTCCTCATCGTGGGCAGCGGGTTCTTCACCCACAACCTGCGGGCCCTGAGCCCCGACGGCCGGGTCCAGCCGGTCATGGCCGAGTTCGACCACTGGGGGAGCGAGACGCTGGCCCGCGGTGATCTGGACGCCCTGCTGGACTTCCAGCACCAGGCCCCGGCCGCCCACCAGGCTCACCCCCGCACCGAGCACTTCGCCCCGCTGTTCGTCACGCTCGGCGCGGCCGGGGGTGACCTGACCGCTGCCCGCAGCGTGATCGACGGATTCTGGCTCGGCCTGGCCAAGCGCTCTATCCAAGTCAACTGACCTGAAAAAAATCAGTTTCCGCAACGAAAACCGTCCCGGTGCCGGCCACCTCACCCCGGCCGGGGGCCGGGGCGCGGAATCCGGGCGGCCAGGTGGCGGACACGGCGCCCGCGGACCACACCCGGGACGCCCGGCCCGGTAGCGTGAGCTCGGCGTGAGCACGCTGATCACCAACATCGGCGAGCTGGTCACCAACGCGGCACCGGGCGATGACCCGGGCCCGGGGCCGGGATCGTTCGCCGCCCTGACCGGGGCGGCTCTGGTCATCGATGGACGGCCGGGTCGCCTGGACCGGTCCGGCCGGGCAGGCGCCGGCCGCGGACGAGGTCGTCGACTGCGGCGGCCGGGCGGTGCTGCCCGGCTTCGTGGACTCGCACGCCCACCTGGTCTTCGCCGGGGAACGCAGCGCGGAGTTCGCCGCGCGGATGGCCGGGACGCCCTACCAGGCAGGCGGGATCCGCAGCACGGTCGCGGCCACCCGGGCCGCCCCGGACGAGGTGCTGCGCGCGAACCTGGCCCGCGCTCGCCCGGGAGATGCTCGCCCAGGGGACGACCACGCTGGAGTGCAAGTCCGGCTACGGGCTCACGGTGGCCGACGAGGCGCGCGGCGGTCGCACTGGCCGCGGAGGTCACGCCCGAGGTCACCTTCCTGGGGGCGCACGTGGTGCCGCCCGAGTACGACGGCGACCGGGCCGGTTACCTGGACCTGGTCTGCGGCCCCATGCTGAGCTGCCTGCGCCCCGCACGCCCGCTGGATCGACGTGTTCTGCGAGCAGGGGGCGTTCGACGCGGACGAGGCGCGCGGCGGTACTGGCCGCGGGGCGCGCGGCCGGGCTGCTGCCCCGGGTGCACGCGAACCAGCTCGGGCCCGGTCCCGGCGTGCAGGTCGCCGTGGCGGCGGGGGCGGCCTCCGCGGACCATTGCACCTACCTGAGCGACGCGGACGTGGACGCCCTCGCGGCGTCCGGCACCGGGTCTTCAGGCGCGGGTCTTCAGGCACCGTGGCCACGTTGCTGCCCGGGGTCGAGTTCTCCACCCGGCAGCCGTACCCGGACGCCCGGCGGCTGCTGGCCGCCGGGGTGACGGTCGCGCTGGCCACGGACTGCAACCCGGGGTCGTGCTTCACCTCCAGCATGCCGCTGTGCGTGGCCCTGGCCGTCCGGGAGATGCGGCTGACCACGCAGGAGGCGGTGTGGGCGGCCACCGCGGGCGGGGCCCGCGCGCTGCGCCGCACCGACGTCGGCCACCTGGGCGTGGGTGCCCGCGCGGACCTGGTGCTGCTGGACGGCCCCGTCGCACACCTACCTCGCCTACCGCCCCGGCGTCCCCCTGGTCCGCGCCGTCTGGCAGTCCGGCCACCGCGAGTTCTAACCAACCCCGCCCCTCCGCCGTGCCCCTCCCGCCACCGCGCCCTCCGCCCCCTTCCATGATCACGGTCAATAAATGTCAGAGAACCCCGCATATTGACCGTGATCATGGAGGAGGCGTGCGGTGTGGCCAGGCGCTGGCCGTCCATCAGCGAGCCGGCCTGCTTGATCCGGCTCAGGACGGGGGAGATCTCCAGCTGCCGCACCCCGGCCGCGGCGCTGATCTTGGTGGTCACGTACTCGTACAGCGCCTCGGAGTCCCGGCACACGATGCTGGCGACCAGGTTGGCCGATCCGGTGATGGCCGCCGCGAACGGCACCTCGGCGTGCCGGGAGATCTCCTCCCCGACCGCGGCCAGCCGGGCCGGTTCGACGATCAGCCATAGGTAGGCCGTGGCCTTGAAGCCCAGCGCCGTGGTGGCCAGGTCCACGTCGAAGTACAGGATCCCGGCCTCGCGCAGCGCCTCCACCCGGCGGATCACCCGGCCCTCGGTCCAGCCGGCCTGCTTGGCCAGCGCGGCGTAGCTCGTCCGCCCGTCCAGGGCCAGCGCGGCGAGCAGTGGCGCGTCCGACGGCTGGAGCAGGTCCGGATCGGCCGGCCCGGCCGGCGGCGGGGCGGCCAGCCGGGTGGCCTGTGCGTCGGTCAGATCGCCCACGTACCCGGCCCAGTCGGCCTCACGGCCGGCGAACCGGTGCAGCACCGCGTGCGTGGCCAGGCTCAGCACCTGGCTGGTCGCGGGCAGTCGTTGCAGCAGCAGTTCGTCGCTCTGCTGCTCGCTCAGCGAGCGGACCACGCAGACGATCTCTGATCCGCCGGAGCTGAGCGTCACCCAGGACACGTCCTCCCGCCGGGCCAGCGCGTCCGCGAGCCGCCGGGCCCCGCCGGGGCGGCAGCCGATCCGCAGCAGCCACTCGGTCACGCCGACGCCCCGGGGGCTGACCAGGCCCATCACCCGCAGGTAGCCGTCACCTCGCAGCTTCCGGTAGCGGCGGGCCACGGTCTGCTCGGATACCCCCAGCACCTCGGCGATGAGGCTGAACGGGGCCCGCGGATCGAGCTGGAGGGCGCGGACGATCTGACGATCAAGCTGGTCCAGCATGGCGGATTCCGGCGTTAGAATACGGCTTCATGGAAGAAAGCTACATCACGGCCGCTCTGGGTCGTCATTTTCCCGGGGCACGGCCATGGTGGGCCGTGACCCGGGGCCGTGAGGGCGCCGGGCGGAACCTGGCCCCGGCCCTGGAAGGACGCGGAGCCGGAAGGAGCCTTCGATGCGCAAATGGGCACCGCTGGCCGCGGTCTGCCTCGGCACGTTCATGCTGCTGGTGGACGTGACCATCGTGAACGTCGCACTGCCGGACATGGCCGTCGACCTGCATACCTCGTTCTCGTCCCTGCAGTGGGTGATCGACAGCTACGCGGTGGCCCTGGCCGCCCTGCTGATGGGGCTGGGCTCACTGGCCGACCTGCGCGGCCGCCGGCGGGTTTACCTGGCCGGCCTGGCCGTGTTCGCGGCCGCGTCGCTGGCCAGCGGCCTGGCCGCGAGTCCGGGCCTGCTGATCGCGGCCCGCGCCGTCCAGGGCGTCGGCGGTGCCGCCATGTTCGCCACCACCATCGCCCTGCTGAATGCCTCCTACCAGGGCCGTGACCGGGGCACGGCGTTCGGTGTCTGGGGCGCGGTGGCCGGCGGCTCGGCCGCCGTCGGGCCGGTCCTGGGCGGGCTGCTCACCGAGACCCTGTCCTGGCGGTGGATCTTCTTCGTCAACCTGCCGGTCAGCGCGGTGGCGATCGCCCTCACCCTGGCCGCGTTCGGGGCCGACCGCAGCCAGGCCACAGGCCGGTTCGACCTGGCGGGCGTGCTCGCCTTCACCGCCGGCGCCGCGGCCACGACGTTCGGCCTGGTCCGCGCGTCCAGCGTGGGCTGGGCGGCGGCCAGACGATCGGCCTGATCGCGGCCGGCCTGGCCGCCTTCGTGGTCTTCGTCCTGATCGAGCGCCGGGCCCGGCAGCCGCTGCTGCAGGTCTCGCTGCTGCGCCGCCCGGCCTTCGCCGCGATCATGGTCGCCGCGCTGCTGCTCAACGCGGCGGCGTTCGCCTACCTGGCCTACAGCTCGCTGTGGCTGCAGACCGTGCTCGGCCTGAGCCCGGTGGAGGCGGGCCTGGCCGGGGCGGCGCCGCTGTCCCTGTCCGCTTTCGTGGTCAGCGCGGCCATCGGCCGCTTCCTGCACGCCTCGAACCCGCGGTGGATCATTGGCGGCGGGATGGCGCTGGTCGGGGCGGGTGCCCTGCTCCAGGCCGGCCTGGGCGCGGGGTCGGCCTGGACGCACCTGGTGCCGGGCCTCATCGTGGCCGGGATCGGGGTGGGCCTGGCCACGCCGACGCTGGTGTCCAGCGCCATGTCGGCCGTGCCGGTGCACAGCGGCGGGATGGCGGCGGGGGCGGTGAATACCATGCGCCAGCTCGGCTACGCGTTCGGGATCGCGGTGCTCGGCAGCGTGTTCTCGGCCCGGGTGGGCCATGTGGTGGCGCACCAGGGCGCCCAGCCCGGCCGTGGCCCAGGCCATCTCCGGTGGGCAGGCGCAGCGGCTGCTGGCCGGCCTGCCCGCGGGCCAGCGGGACGCGCTGGATCAGGTCGTGCACGCGGCCTCGGCCGCCGGGCTCAACGCGGCGTTCCTGCTCGCCGGCGCGCTCGGCCTGGCAGGCAGCGTGATCGTGCTGGCCGCCATGCGCCGCCCGCCGTCCCACCCGTCCTCGCCGGCGCCCGGCGGCCGGACGCGGCCCGGGTTGAAGCCAACCCGGCGGACGACGGCCCAGCTGACGAGGGCGCACGGTTGACGACGGCCCAGTTGACGACGGCCCAGTTGACGAGGCCACAGGCGAAGGCGCCACTGCGCAGAGCACCGGCGCCACCGAAGGCGCGCCGGTTTAACGGCCACGCTTCCGGGCGGTTCTGGTGTGTCGCTGCCGGGGAAGACTGCGATTGTCGGGCACAATACGACGAGGCCCCTCCATGTATGAGATGGAGGGGCCTCGCGACACCTGGCCGCACCGGCCCGCCTGCAGGGCTGGCAGCCCAACCCCCGGCTTCCTTGTGCGGCCCGGCCCACCACCGATCCCTGGTACCCGCTGCAGGCGCCGGCTTCCCGTCCCCTGCCCGCGTCCGGGGTTCCCCCCGGGTGGCCCGTCTTCAGTGGTGAGAGCAGTTCTACTGCCCCGTGACCAGGCACACAAGGGCTCGCGGCCACCTATTTGAAGATTCTTCGGCCGTCCACAGGCAATCCACCGTGCGCCTGTTGTTTTCCCCCGCGTTACCGGGGCTGTCCACCTGTCATCCACCAGTCATCCACAGCCCCGTGCACAGCCTGGGGGCACGCGCCGCCAGGCCGGCCGGGTCACTTCTGGCCGACGCCGCCCCACATGGTCGCCCACCCGGCCGGCGTCCTCGGCGGAGTCGGGCCGCCACTCCGGCACCCGGACGATCCCGGGCGGCACCAGGCGCAGCCCCCGGAAGAAACGCTCCACTTCCTCCTGGCTGCGCAGCGTGACCTGCTCGGCCAGCAGCTCGTTGAGCCGGGCCGCCATGTTCGCCATGACCCGGGCCTCGATGTCGTTGGCGGGATGGGAGACCACCAGGAAGCTGCCCGGCGCCAGCGCGTCGAGCAGCGTGGCGACGATCTTGAAGGGGTCCTCGGCGTCCGGGATGAACTGCAGCACGGAGCTGAGCACCAGCGCGACCGGCTGGGTGAGATCCAGCATCCGGGCCGCCTCGGCCAGGACCTTCCCGGTGTCCCGCAGGTCGGTGTCGAGGTACGCGGTGCTCCCGTGCGGGCCGCTGGACAGCAGGCCCCGGGCGTGCGCGAACACGACCGGGTCGTTGTCCATGTAGACGACGAGCGCCTCGGGGGCGATCGCCTGGGCCACCGAGTGGGTGTTGCCCGCGGTAGGGATGCCGGTGCCGATGTCCAGGAACTGCCTGATCCCCTCCTCGGCGGTCAGGTAGCGCACCGTGCGGGCCAGGAAGGCCCGGGTCGAGCGGACCGATGCGACCAGGCCGGGGAAGGCGGCCACCGCCTCCTCGCCCGCGTGGCGGTCGGCGGCGAAGTTGTCCCGGCCGCCGAGCCAGTAGTCCTGGACCCGGGCGATGTGGGCCACGCTGGTGTCGATCCTGACCGGTGGCGTGCCCGCGCCGGGTGCGGCGTCACGCCACTCGTTGCCTGCCATGGTTGTGCCTCTCGAACTCTGAGCAGGGCTCAGCATAGGGCGCGCTGCGGCGCCCGGCCGGGAACCGGGGCTGCGCCTCCTACGCCGGAAAACAGAGCTCATGCGCCCGCGCATTCCAGGGATTAGCCGCGGCCCGCGGGGCCAGGTAGCGGCCTGCGAACCGGATCAGCGGCTCGCCCGATTCGGCCAGGTAGGCGACCTGCCGCACGGACGCGATCACCAGCAGGTGGTCGCCGGCCGGCACCCGCTGGGTCACCTGGCCCTCCAGCGCCGCCAGCCCGCCGTCCGGGATCAGCGCGCCGGAGTAGGACCCGCGCTGGTGCGGGACGCCGTCCAGCATCAGCCGCGCCCCGGGCCGTCCCGCGACGGCGAACCGGCCCGCCAGCGCCCGCTGGCCCGCGGCCAGGATCGTCACCGCGAACCGGTCCAGCCGGCCGAGCAGTTCGGCGGGATAGGAATCAGCGATCAGCGAGACGAGCACCAGCGGCGGTTCCAGGGACACCGGGCAGAACGCGCTGACGGTCGTACCGACGTCGTCCCGGCCGTCGGCCACCGTGACCAGCGTGACGCCGCTGGCGAAGGCGGACAGGGCCGCTCGCCAGCCCGGCCGCCGGAGTCAGTCGCGGTCACCGGAAGCCCGTGCGGTCACTGGATCAGCCAGCGCCCGGGCAGCATCAGCGGCCCCTGCGGGGACAGGCCCGCGGCGGCGGCCAGCCGGGAGACCGGACCCCAGCTCTCCGCGAACAGCTCCCCGAGGCCGCCCGCGGCGGCGGGCCGTGCCTCGCTGGAGTCCGGTGGCCGCAGCCGGTCCAGCGGGTGGGACCGAGGGAACAGGCGCACCGCCGCGGACTGCGGCAGCGAGGCCTTCTGCCGGGCTACCGCCAGCGCGGTGTCCAGGCCGCCAAGCTCGTCCACCAGGCCGATGCCCGCGGCGTCCGCCCCGGTCCACACCCGGCCCCGGGCGATCTCGTGCACCTGGTCCTGGCTCAGCCCGCGCCCGTCCGCCACCTTCCCGGTGAAGTCGGCGTAGATGCGGTCCAGCCAGCCGTTGATCTTTTCCCATTCCTCGTCGCTGTACGGCCGCGACGTGGTGAACATGTCCGCGTGCGCGCCTTCGGTCACCGAGTCCGTGCTCACCCCGGCCCGGTCCAGCGCCTGGCCCAGCACGGGCTTGGCGCTGATCACGCCGATGGAGCCGGTGATCGTGCCCGGCTGGGCGACGATGGTGTCGGCGGCCATGGCGATGAAGTAGCCGCCGGACGCGGCGACCTCGCTCATCGACACCACGACGGGCTTGCCCGCCTGGCGGGCCCGGACCACCTCACGCCAGATCGTGTCGGAGGCCACGTACGAGCCGCCCGGGCTGTTCACCCGCAGCACGATCGACTTGACCCGGTGGTCGGCCACGGCGCTGCGCAGGGCGCCGCTCATCGTGTCCGACCCCATCGAGCTGCCGCCCAGCGGGCTGCGGGCGGTGCGGCCGCGCCGGATCGGCCCGGTCGCGTAGATCAGCGCGACGCCGTCCTCGGCCGGGGCGGGCAGCTTCCTGGCCCGCTCGCCCAGCGTCCGGGCCCGCTGGTAGCGGCCCAGGTACAGCAGGTACGCGTCCGGGCCGGCCGCCTCCCGGACCGCCGCGTAGACCTCGTCGCGGTAGCCGAGCGCGTCCACCAGGCCCGTGTCCAGCGCCTCGCCGGCCACGAACGGGCCGCGGTCGATGAGGGCCCGGGCGTCCTGCGGCCGGGATCTCCAGCCGCTGCGCGATCGCCCCGGCCAGCTGCTCCACGATCGAGGCGGCCATCCGCTGCAGCGCCTCCCGGGCGGGCCCGGAGAACCCGTGCTCGGTCAGCCGCTCGGCCGCGCTCTTGTACTCACCCCGCGCGCCCACCTGGAATTCCACGCCCAGCTTGTCCAGCGCGCCGCGGTAGAACCAGTTCTGCACGCTGATCCCGGTCAGCCCCAGGTCCCCGGACGGCTGCAGGTAGATCCGGTCGAACGCGGTGGCCAGGTAGTAGGGCACATTGCCGGGGGAGAAGTCGCCAAAGGTCTCCGCCCACGCCACGGTGAGCTTGCCCGAGCCGGCGAACTCGCGGATCGCCGCGTGCAGCTCCTGGACCTGGGCCAGCCCGATCGGCCGCCCGCCGACCTTCGCCACCAGCGCCTTGACCCGGTCATCCGACCGGGCCCGGCGCAGCCCGTCCAGCACGTCGGCCAGCCGCGGCCGGCGCATCGTGGTCAGCGCGGTGAGCGGGTCCGACGGGGGTTCCTCCGCGATCCCCTCGGTCAGGTCCAGCTCGAGGATCAGCGGCGCCGTCCGGCGCTGGCGGAACCTGGTGATCCGGTCGGTCAGCATCGAAGTCACCATGCCCCCACCTTACGGGGCCAGCTGCCGCCCCGGGCGCCAGGCCCCTTCGTCGTTAACGGGGTGACTTTGCCTCGCCGACGGTTCTCCGGCGGGGCAAGAACGCACCCCGATGATGGCCCGGCCGGGCGGTCCGGGCGGCGTGGGGCAGGCGGAGGGGCTGCGCTATCGTCGGCCGGGGATGGCCGGAAGGGACGCCAATGGCCGAGGGTGACGGCAATGGCTGGGTGGTGTGCGCCCGGGGCCACCGGCACTGGGGGAAGTACGGTGCGGCCGGGCCTGCTGGCCAGCGCGGCGGGACCGGACGGCCAGCCCAGCGTGCTGCTGATCCACCGGGCCAGCTGGACCCAGCACCCGGGCACCTGGGGACCCCCGGGGGGCGCCCGGGACAGCCACGAGACCGCGGCCGGGGCCGCCCTGCGCGAGGCGGCCGAGGAGTGCGCGGTGCCGCCGGAGGCGGTGCGGATCCACGGCCTCCTCGACGACGACCATGGGGGCTGGTCCTACCAGACGCTGGTCGCGGACGCGGCCAGCGAGTTCGCGGTCTACCCGGTCAGCCAGGAAGCGCCCGAGGTGGCCTGGGTGCCCGCGGACCGGGTCGAGTCGCTGGACGCTGCATCCCGGGTTCGCGGAGACCTGGCCGGTCATCCGCGCGGCGCTGGACCCGGTGACGGTGATCGTGGACGGCGCCAACGTGATGGGCTCCCGCGCCGACGGGTGGTGGCGGGACCGGGCCGGGGCGGCGGCCCGGCTGTACGGCGAACTCGCCGCGCTGGCCGGGCGGGGTGTCGCGGCCCTGCCCGCGGAACTGGGCGCGGCGGGCCTGGACCGCTGGTTCCCGGAGTACATCCTGGTCGTCGAGGGGCAGGCTAAGGCGGCGGTGCCCGCGCTCCGCGAGGTCGAGGGGGTCCGGGTGGTCGCCGCGCCCGGCTCCGGCGACGACACCATCGCCGAGCTGGCCGCCACGGCCCGCGGCGCCGGCTGGTGGTCACCGCCGACCGGGAGCTGCGCCGCCGGTCGGCGGCCGCGGGCGCGGCCGTGACCGGCCCCCGGTGGCTGCTGGGCAGCTGTAACCGCCGTGGCTGACGTGGCTAGCTTGACGGGTTGCTGGCCGGCTGGGTTGCGGCTGACCGGGTCCCTGGCCGGGTTGGCCTGACCGGGTGCCTGGCGCCGTCGCGACCGGTCCCTGCCGGGTCGCTGGTCGGGGCCCAACTGGCTGACGGCTCGGCACGGGCCGCCGACGACGGGTCCGGCTGCGCGCGCGCTGGCCGGTCGCGGGCCAGCCGCCGCAGGATCGGCCGGGCCGCGAGGTAGGACCCGGCCAGCGCCGAGCCGCCCACGCCCAGGTCCACCGAGATCCGGCCCTGCCTGGCCCAGTACACGTCCTTGAGGTCCAGCAGCAGCGCGAACTCGTCCACGATGAGCGCCAGGGCCGCGCCGTAGCTGACCGCCACGGCCGGATGCCGCCGGTGCCGGTCCTCGCCGCGCACGGCGATCGCGCCGACCCCGGCCAGCATGCCGATGCCCCACAGGTAGTGGTGCAGGTGCTCGCCGCCGGCGCTCAGGTTGCGGAACGGCCCCCGGCCCGCCCGGATGCTGTAGGTGACGCCCCGGGTGAGCGCGAAGGTGCCGGTGAACGACAGCCAGCTGAGCAGGGCGCTGCGCTGCCCGTCGTTCAGTTCCTCGTGGTACGCGGTGCGCACCGCGGCGGCCGGGACGGGACGGGCGTTGCTCATAGGTCACCCTTACCCTCCGCGCCGCCGTTCGCGCGGATCATGCTGATCCCGGCCGGTGCCGGCCGCGCAGTGTGGGCGACGTCACGGCCCGGCCCCGGCGGAATGTGCTTTGGTCAAGGAGTGACCGTTGCCGACCTGTTCCTGCTGCTGGTCACGGGGATAGCCGCCGGCATCTGCAGCACCGTCGCGAGCCTGGCGTCCGTGGTGTCCTATCCGGTCCTGCTCGCGCTCGGCCTGCCGCCGCTGTCCGCAAACGTGACCAACACCGTGTCGCTCCTGTTCACCGGGGCGGGCGCGGCTGTCGGCTCACGCCCGGAACTGGCCGGCCAGGGGGGCCGGATCCGGCGGCTGGGCCTGGTCACCGCGCTGGGCGGCGCGGCCGGGGCCGCGCTGCTGCTGCTCACCCCGGCCCGGACCTTCGAGGCCGCGGCGCCGGTCCTGATCGGGGCGGCCTCGCGTGCTGCTCCTGCTCCAGCCGGTCCGGGAGGAAACCGCGCCGTCCGACCGGGAACGCAACCCGTTCCTGATCGCCGCGCTGTTTTGCGTGGCGGTCTACGTCGGCTACTTCGGCGCGGCCGGCGGCATCCTGCTGCTGGTCGTGCTGACCGCGATGGTCACCGAGCCGCTGGCCCGGACGAACGCGCTGAAGAACGTGGTCTCCGGGCTGGCCAACGCGGTCGCGGCGGTGGCGTTCGCGCTGTTCGGGCCGGTCCGCTGGGCCGCGGTCCTGCCGCTGGCCGCGGGCTTCCTGATCGGCGGCCGGATCGGCCCGATCCTGGTCCGCTACATACCGGCCCGGGTGCTGCGCGTGGTGATCGGCCTGGCCGGCGTGGCGCTGGCCGTCAAGCTCGGCCTGAGCGCGTACGACTGAAGGCCAATTCGCCGCAACGAAAACCACCCGTGGCATCCCCCGCCGGAGGCAGAGGGCCCGGCCCGGGTCGCGGACCCGTCCGGTCGTCCGGAGGGCCGGGCCCCGGATGCGGCGGCCGGCCGGTGCCGCCCCGGTCATCCTCCGGCTCGGACTGGGCCGGTGCGGCCGCGACGGTTTCGTTGCGGCGATTTTTGCTCTTTACTCCGGCGCGAGCCAGAGCACGGCGAGCGGCGGCAGGGTGAGCACGGCCGACGCGGGCTGCCCGTGCCACGGCTCCGGGACCGCCTCGATCACGCCCAGGTTGCCCACCCCGCTGCCGCCGTAGTCGGCGGCGTCGGTGTTGACCAGTTCCCGCCAGCGGCCGGCGTGCGGCAGCCCGAGCCGGTACTCGGTGTGCGGGCCGCCGGAGAAGTTCGCCACGCACGCGATCACCTGCGGGCCGCCGGCGTCACCGGGTCGTCCCGGGCCCCGGCCAGGCGCAGGAAGGAGAGCACGTTCCCGGCCGCGTCGTTCGCGTCGATCCAGCTGAACCCGGCCGGCGAGCTGTCCTCGGCCCACATGGCCGGGGAGCCGCGGTAGGCGCGGTTCAGGTCGCCGACCAGCTGGCGGACGCCGGCGTGGCCCGGGTACTCGAGCATCCACCAGTCCAGGCCGCGCTCGGCCGACCACTCGTTGCCCTGGCCGAACTCCGAGCCCATGAACAGCAGTTGCTTGCCCGGGTGGGCCCACATGTAGGCGAGCATGGCGCGCAGGCCGGCGAAGCGGTTCCACTCGTCGCCGGGCATCTTGCCCAGCAGCGAACCCTTGCCGTGCACGACCTCGTCGTGGGACAGGGGCAGCACGAAGTTCTCGCTGAACGCGTACATCAGCGAGAAGGTGATCTCGTTGTGGTGGTACTGCCGGTACACCGGGTCCAGCGACATGTAGCTGAGCGTGTCGTGCATCCAGCCCAGGTTCCACTTGAAGCCGAAGCCCAGCCCGCCCAGGTGCACCGGCCGGGTCACGCCCGGCCAGGCGGTGGACTCCTCGGCGATCATCATGGTCCCGGGGACCCGCCGGTAGCAGGTCGCGTTGACCTCCTGCAGGAAGCGCCACCGCGTCGGTGTTCTCCCGGCCGCCCTGGGCGTTGGGGGTCCACTCGCCGGCCTTCCGGGAGTAGTCCAGGTAGAGCATGGACGCCACCGCGTCCACCCGGAGCCCGTCGGCGTGGAACTCCTCCAGCCAGTACAGGGCGTTGGCGACGAGGAAGTTGCGGACCTCGTTGCGGCCGTAGTTGAAGATGAGCGTGCCCCAGTCCGGGTGCTCGCCGCGCTGCGGGTCGGGGTGCTCGTACAGCGGGGTGCCGTCGAACCGGGCCAGCGCCCATTCATCGCGCGGGAAGTGCGCGGGCACCCAGTCGAGGATCACGCCGATCCCGGCCTGGTGCAGCCGGTCCACCAGGTAGCGGAACTCGTCCGGGCTGCCGAACCGGGCCGTGGGCGCGAAGTAGGAGGTGACCTGGTAGCCCCAGGACCCGCCGAACGGGTGCTCGGCCACCGGCAGGAACTCCACGTGGGTGAAGCCCAGGCCCGCGACGTAGTCGGTCAGCTCGTCGGCGAGCTGGAGGTAGGTCAGGCCGGGCCGCCACGAGCCCAGGTGCACCTCGTACACGCTGACCGGCTCGCGGACCTGCTGGCGCCGCTCGCGGGCGGCCAGCCACTCGGCGTCGCCCCACTCGTACCGGGAGGTGTAGATGACCGACGCGGTCGCGGGCGGCCGCTCGGCCAGGTTGGCCATGGGGTCGGCCTTGCGCCGCCACTGCCCGTCCGGCCCGCAGACGTCGAACTTGTACCGGGTGCCGTCGCCCACGTCGGGCACGAACAGCTCCCAGACCCCGGCGCCGCCCAGCGACCGCATCGGGTGCCCGCGGCCGTCCCAGTGGTTGAAGTCGCCGATGACCCGCACGCCGCGGGCGTTGGGCGCCCAGACCGCGAAGGCCGTCCCGGTCACGTCGCCGTACTGCTTCACGTGCGCGCCGAGGACCTCCCAGAGGTTCTCGTGCCGGCCCTCGCCGATCAGGTGCAGGTCCACCTCGCCCAGGGTGGGCAGGAACCGGTACGGGTCGTCGGCGATGATCTCGGGCAGGCTGCCGCCGTTGCCGTCGTCGGGTAGCTGACCGCGATCCGGTAGTCGGGCGTCTGGCCCGCCGGCAGCGTGGCCGCGAACACGCCCTCGTGCACGTGCTCGGCCGGGAAGCGCTGCCCGTCGGGCAGCACCACCGTGACCGACTTGGCCAGCGGCCGCAGGACCCGCACCATCACCCCGTCCGGCCCGGGATGGGCGCCGAGGATGGAATGCGGGTCGTGGTGGGTTCCCGCGACGACGCGGTCGATCTCGCCCAGGCTGATCCCAGCCTGGTTCTGCTGGCTGACCATGCTCATGCCTTATCTCCCGCCCGCGTGCGGGACGCCTTGAACTGGCTCATGAATCGGCGATCGAGCCCAGCGGGATGGACAGCCAGCCAGGGCCGGTTCCTGGCCTCGTACATCACCTCGTAGACCGCCTTATCCAGGACGAGGGCCCGCAGCAGGATGGCGTGCGTGCCCGGATCGATCCCCCCGGCCGCCGCGTACCCGGCACAGAACGCGTCCTGGTTGCGGCGGACCCACTCCAGGGCCGCGGCGTGCAGCTTGTCCCCGTCGGGGCGGGCCAGCAACTGGTGCCGGGCCGCGTAGTCGAACGAGCGCAGCATGCCGGCCACGTCACGCAGCGCGGTGGACAGGGCGCGGCGCTGGGCCAGCGGGGTGGCGGGCTCGCCCTCGAAGTCGAGCAGCACCCAGCCCGTCTGGGTCCGCATCACCTGGCCCAGGTGGTAGTCGCCGTGCACCCGCTGGACGCTCAGCGAGGTGTCCAGCTTGGCCAGGTCGGCGAAGGCGGACCCGAGCAGGTCGGCGTGGCGGCCCAGTTCCGGCACGGTGGCCAGGGCCACGTCGAGCCGGGCGAACATCTCGTCGGCCAGCGCGCTGATGGCCTCCGGCGGCAGTTCCTCGGTGCCGAACGCCCGGGCCAGGTCCCGGTGCACCTCGGCGGTGGCCTCGCCGAGCCGGTAGGCCTCGCCGGCGAAGTCGCCGCCGGCGTCGGCCGCGCCGATCCGGCCCTCGGCCGCGTACAGGTCCCGCACGCTGGTCGCGGCGAGCGACCAGCCGTCGGAGGCGGCGCGCAGGTAGCGGGACAGGATGCCCAGGATGACCGGGGCCCCGTCCAGCCGGGTCTCGATCCAGCCCAGCGGCTCGGCCACGTGCGGGGAGCCGCGCATGGCCAGCGCCCGGGGCACCTCCAGGTCCGGGTTGGGGCCCGGGGACGGGCCGGCGGAACACCTTGAGGATGCTGGCCTCGCCGAACATCAGGCTGGTGTTGCTCTGCTCGCCGGTCAGCACCAGGCTGTCCAGGCTGGTGTCGATGTCGGCGCCCGGCTCGTGCGCGAAGCACAGCGGGCCCGCCCGGCCGCCGTCGGCGATGGCCTGGAGCAGCAGCCGGGTCAGGTCCGGGTCGTGCAGCGCGTCGTAGGCGATCCGCCCGTCGTCGGCCACCCCGACCAGCACATGCTGCAGGTGGTCCGGCAGTTCCTCGCGCAGCCCGAGGAAGAGCTGGTAGGAGTCCACCGTGCTGCCCGGCCAGCGTGCCGGCCCGGGTGCGCGGTGCCGTACTCTGGGTGACGGCCACGATGAGGTGGTGCAGCCCGGGGTCGCCGCCGACCAGCTCGGTGTCGGTCACGATGGCCAGGTCGAGGATCCTGGCGCCCTTGCCAGCGAACCAGCGCTGACTCGGCATCCACTCCGCCAGCGTTTCCTCAAATGTCATATTTCCGGTCTACCCCGTCCCCAGGGATCATGCAGCATCACGGCGATCATCATCTCGCCAGATTCCGCACCGAAGCGGGCGGGTCCGGCGCGGGTTCCCCGGGATCACCGGGGCGCCCGCGCCGTCACCGTGGGTGCTCATCCGCGGGGCTCGGGCAGCTGGAACCAGTAAAAACCGTGTCCTGGAAGGGTAAGCAGATAGCTCAGGTCCCCGATCGGCGGGAAGGTGACGCCCCCCATGCACTCGACCGGGGTCACGCCCTTGAACCGTCGCAGGTCCAGCTCGACCGGCTGCGGGAACCGGGAAAGATTATTGACGCACAGTATACGATCCGCGCTGTCTACCCCGTCGGGGCGGTCACTCTCCGTGTACTCGCGGACGAACGCGAGCACGCTCGGGTTGGAGGAGCTCAGCTCCTCGTAGCCGCCCAGGCCGAAGACCGCGTGGCGCTTGCGGATCTCGATCATCCGCTTGGTCCAGTGCAGGAACGAGCCCGCGTTCTTCTGCTGGGCCTCCACGTTCAGCGCCTGGTAGCCGTAGATCGGGTCCATCAGCATCGGCAGGTAGAGCCGCGCCGGGATCGCAGGTGGAGAAGCCGGCGTTGCGGTCCGGGGTCCACTGCATCGGGGTGCGGACGCCGTCCCGGTCACCGAGCCAGATGTTGTCGCCCATGCCGATCTCGTCGCCGTAGTACAGCACCGGCGAGCCGGGCAGGGACAGCAGCAGCGCGGTGAACAGCTCCAGCTGGTTGCGGTCGTTCTCGAGCAGCGGGGCCAGCCGCCGCCGGATCCCGATGTTCGCCTTCATCCGCGGGTCCTTGGCGTACTCCGCGTACATGTAGTCGCGCTCGTCGTCGGTGACCATCTCGAGCGTCAGCTCGTCGTGGTTGCGCAGGAAGATCCCCCACTGGCAGCGGGACGGGATCGGCGGGGTCTGGGCCATGATCTCCGAGATCGGGTAGCGCTGCTCGCGCCGGACCGCCATGAAGATGCGCGGCATCAGCGGGAAATGGAACGCCATGTGGCATTCGTCCCCGCCGCTCTCCGCGTCGCCGAAGTACTCCACCACGTCCGCGGGCCACTGGTTCGCCTCGGCCAGCAGGACCCGGTCCGGGTACAGCCGGTCCACCTCGGTCCGGACCCGCTTCAGGTACTCGTGGGTTTCCTTGAGGTTCTCGCAGTTGGTGCCCTCCCGCTCGTACAGGTAGGGGACGGCGTCCAGCCGGAACCCGTCGATCCCGAGATCGAGCCAGAACCGCAGGACCTCCAGCATGGCGTCCTGAACCTTCGGGTTCTCGTAGTTCAGGTCCGGCTGGTGGGCGAAGAAACGGTGCCAGTAGTACTGGCCGCGCACCGTGTCATAGGTCCAGTTCGAGTGCTCGGTGTCGACGAAGATGACCCGCGCCTCCGGGAATCGGTCATCGGTATCCGACCAGACATAGAAATCCCCGAACGGCCCTTCCGGGTCGGTGCGCGACGCCTGGAACCACGGGTGCGCATCGCTGGTGTGATTCATCACCAGGTCGGCGATGACGCGCATGCCGCGTTCGTGGGCGCCGTCCACGAGTTCCACAAAGTCCCCGATATTGCCGAAATCCGGCAAAACGGAAGTGAAATCGGAGATGTCGTACCCGCCGTCGCGCAGCGGTGAGGCATAGATCGGC
This sequence comes from uncultured Actinomycetes bacterium, assembly GCA_963742055.1. GTDB lineage: Bacteria > Actinomycetota > Actinomycetes > Streptosporangiales > Streptosporangiaceae > RYN-230. Next base: position 98,799 of record CAVUKT010000005.1, read on the forward strand.
AGCAGCCAGATGCAGTCGACGCCCAGCCACTGCAGATAGTCCAGCCGTGAGGTCAGGCCGCGCAGGTCCCCGGTGCCATCACCGTTGGAGTCGTGGAACCCGCGGATCAGGACTTCGTAGAACACCGCCCGCTTGTACCACTGCGGGTCACGGGGCCGCTCAAACGAGAACGAGTCGGGGATCGGCTCACCGGGAGGCGTGGCGAAGCTGGGCAGGTGCTCCGGGAGGGGGAGGCCGGGAGAGTCGGGGCGGCCCGGACCGGGCTCTGTAACCACTGAGGGCTCCTGCTGGGTGTCTCGGGCTCTTCCAGGCTCAGGCTGACGGGGAGGTCTTTACCTGGAAGATGTGAGCTGGTTCGTACCCCGGGTCGAGGCGCACGTAATTGGCCCGTCCCCACCGGTACGACTGACCGGAAAGCTCGTCGGTAACCACGAAGTCGGCGTTGCTCTCCAGGCCAAGCGCGGGCAGGTCAAGCCAGACGGTCGCCTCCCGGGGCTGATGCGGGTCCAGGTTCACGATGACCAGGACCGTGTCCTCCTCCTGCGGATCGCGCTTGGAGAAGCAGATCAGCTCCGGCTGGTCAACGTGATGAAAGCGTAGGTTACGCAACCAGTGCAACGCGGGATGTGCTTTTCGGATCGCGTTGAGCCGGGCGATATACGGCGCTATGCCGGCGGGGCCCTGCTGCGCCTGCTCCCAGTCCCGCGGGCGGTACTGGTACTTCTCCGAGTCGAGGTATTCCTCACTTCCCGGCCGGACGGGGGTGTCCTCACACAGCTCGTAGCCCGGAGTAGATGCCCCACGTCGGCGACAGCATCGAGGCCAGCACGGCCCGGATCTTGAACGCGGGGGGCCCGCCATGCTGCAGATACTCGTGCAGGATGTCCGGCGTGTTGGCGAAGAAGTTCGGCCGCATGTACGCCGCGGCGGGCCCAGACAGCTCACGTAGGTAATCGCTGAGCTCGGCCGCGCTGTTACGCCAGGTGAAGTAGGTGTACGACTGGTGGAACCCGATTTCGGCCAGCGCGCGCATCATGGCCGGCCGGGTGAACGCCTCCGCGAGGAACAGCACGTCAGGGTCGGTCCGGGCGATCTCGGCCAGGAGCCGCTCCCAGAAGGCCAGCGGCTTGGTGTGCGGGTTGTCCACCCGGAAGATCCGCACCCCGTGCGCCATCCACTGCCGGACGATCCGGAGCACCTCGGCGTAGATGCCGCCGGGGTCGTGATCGAAGTTCAGCGGGTAGATGTCCTGGTACTTCTTGGGCGGGTTCTCGGCGTACGCGATCCGGCCGTCGGCCCGCTTGGTGAACCATTCCGGGTGCTCGCTCACCCAGGGATGGTCCGGGGAGGTCTGCAGGGCCAGGTCGAGGGCGACCTCCATGCCCAGCTCCCGGGTGCGCCCGACGAACGCGTCGAAGTCCGCGAACGTGCCCAGATCGGGATGGATCGCGTCGTGGCCGCCCTCGGGGGCGCCGATGGCCCACGGCGAGCCCGGATCGCCCGGGCCGGCCTGCAGCACGTTGTTGGCGCCCTTGCGGGCCGTGGTCCCGATCGGGTGGATGGGCGGCAGGTAGACCACGTCGAAACCCATGTCCGCGACGCCGTCCAGGCGCCGGGCGGCGGTGCGGAACGTGCCGCTGCGCGGCTCCCGGTAGCCCATCGGGTCGATCTCGACGCCCTCCGAGCGCGGGAAGAACTCATACCACGCCCCGTACAGCGCGCGCTGCCGGTGCACGATCACCGGGTACCGGGCCGACCGGCTGACCAGGTCGCGCAGCGGGTACTGGGCCAGGATGGCCTGGACATCCGGGGCCGAGGCGGCGGCGAGCCGGTCCCACGGCGGCAGCGCGCGGTCACGCAGCTGGGCGGCGACCTGGCGCAGCGTGGCCCGGGCCGTCCGGGCGGCCTGCGCCGCCTGCGCGGCGTTGGCCCAGCGCTGCCCGGCGCGGGCGGCTCGCGCCGGGCGCTGGCGTGGCTGCGGCCGTGCGCTCGCCCGGGTGCCACCGGCGGGAGTGGTCTCGAGGACGGACTGGCCGCGATGGCCGGCTGGCCTGGGCGGGCTGGCCTGCCTGAGCGGGCTGGCCTGGGCGACCGGGCTGGCCTGCGTGATGGGCTGGCCTGCGTGAGCTGGGCTGGCCTGGGCGGCCGGGCTGGCCTGGCGTGGCTGGGCTGGCCTGGGCGGACCGGCCCCGCCAGGCCGTGCCGTCGCCGCGCACTCCCCGGGCCGCCCGCTCGAACAGCAGCGCCCCCTCGGTCAGCATGAGTTCGGTCTCCAGGCCCAGCGGCACCTTGATCGCGGCGTCGTGCCGCCAGTGCGCGATGGGATCCCCCCACGCCTCCACCTGGAAGTGCCAGAGCCCCTGGGCGGTGACGGTCACGTCCGCGCCGTAGCGGTCGGTGCCGGGCGCGAGCTCGCGCATGTAGACCAGCGGGGATCGCTGGCCGTCGGGCCCGCGCAGCACCACGCCGGCGCCGAGCATCTCGTGCCCTTCCCGGAACACGGTGGCACTGACCGGGAAGGTTTCTCCGGTTACCGCCTTAGCGGGGCGGCGCCCGCACTCCAGGACGGGCTCGACGTCCAGGATGGGGATGCGTCCTATCACCCCTTGAAGCTACCCAGTCTGGCCGGCTGCGCGCGAGGGGGGCGGCCTGCTATTGACCGTGCGTACCCGGGCCTTTCACCGCCGCGCCCGCAGCGCCCCCGCCGTGCCCGCGCGCCGCTCCTGCCGCGGCTCGCGCGCCTCTCCCGCGCCCGTGCGCCGCCCCTCCGCCGAGCGCCATCCAGGTCCTGATTCATGATCATTGTGACCGCCGGTGCTGCTGCGGGCTTCGTGCCGAGGCTGCCAGCCCGGCACGGGCCTGCGGCGAGGCCATGCACTCGTGGTGAGCCGCCGGCGGGCTGACTCCGGAGCCTGGAACTTAGTGCGAAGGTTCCCAGCACGGGGCTGCTTACCCTCGGTGTCCCGGTAGAGTCCGGTGTGCCTGCCCCGGTACCCCCTTGGGCAGGCCATGCTGCCTCCGGTGATGTTTTCGTCAGCACACTTGGGCAGGAACATGTCCCTCACAAGATCACATTAGGCTAGTGACCTGCGGTTTTCGTGGTCAGCTAGCGTCCGATGCTGACAAGGACTCTGCCGTGAGAGCCATCCGCCGCTTTACCGTCCGTGCCGCGCTGCCGGAATCCCTCGCCCCGCTGCGCGACCTCACGCTGAACCTCCGCTGGTCCTGGCATGCCGAGACCCGCGACCTCTTCGCGGCGATCGATCCGGTCGGCTGGGAGGCGTCCGGGCACGACCCGGTCGCGCTGCTCGGCGAGGTGCCGCCGGCCCAGCTCGAGAGCCTGGGCCACGATCAGGCGTTCCTGCGGCGGCTCGACGACGCCGCCCGTGACCTGGACCAGTACCTGTCCGGGCCGCGGTGGTATCAGCGGCACGCGGATGGTGGCAGTGCCGGCTCCTGACCGGGCTGGCTCTGACCGGGGCCTGCCCGGGCCGCCGCGCCGCGATCGCCTACTTCTCCCCGGAGTACGGGATCACCCAGGCGCTGCCCCAGTACTCGGGCGGCCTCGGCATCCTGGCCGGTGACCATCTCAAGGCGGGCAGCGACCTGGGGGTGCCGCTCATCGGGGTGGGCCTGCTGTACCGGCACGGGTACTTCACCCAGTCCCTGTCGCCCGAGGGCTGGCAGACGGAGCGCTACCCGGCCAGCGACCCGAACGGGCTGCCGCTGACCCTGCTCCGCGCCCCCGACGGCACCGCGGTGCGGGTCAGCGTCGCCCTGGCCGAGGGCAAGCTGCTGGCCGCGCAGATCTGGGTGGCCCAGGTCGGCCGGGTGCCGCTGCTCCTGCTCGACTCCTACGTGGAAGAAAACGAGCCCGCGCTGCGCGAGGTCACCGACCGGCTCTACGGCGGCGGCGGCGATCACCGGCTGCGCCAGGAACTGCTGCTGGGCGTGGGCGGAGTCCGCGCGGTCCGGGCGTTCTGCGCGCTCACCCGTCACGCTGAGCCGGAGGTCTTCCACACCAACGAGGGACACGCCGGCTTCCTCGGCCTGGAGCGCATCCGGGAGTACGCCGAGCAGGGCCTCACCTTCGAGGAGGCCATCGAGCTGTGCCGGGCCGGCACGGTGTTCACCACGCACACGCCGGTGCCGGCCGGGATCGACCGGTTCAGCCGCGACCTGGTGGAGCGGCACTTCAGCGGGGCCGCCGCCGACCCGGCGCTGCCTACCGACCGGGTGCTGGCCCTGGGCGCGGAGACGTTCCCCGGCGGCGACCCGTCCGTGTTCAACATGGCCGTGATGGGCATGCGGCTGGCCCAGCGGGTCAACGGCGTCAGCCAGCTGCACGGCGAGGTCAGCCGGGAGATGTTCGCCGGCCTGTGGCCCGGGTTCGACACCGCCCAGGTGCCGATCGGCTCGGTGACCAACGGGGTGCACGCCCCCACCTGGGTCGCCCAGGAGGTCCTGGACCTGGCCAGCGCCACGCCGGAGGACTCCGCCGTGGCGCAGCAGCTGCCCGAGGACGGGCACGCCTGGGAGCGCGTCGCGCACACCGCCCCGGCCCGGCTGTGGGAGATCCGCCGGGCGCTGCGCGGCCGGCTGGTCGCGCAGGCCCGGGAGCGGCTGCGGGCGTCCTGGCGGCAGCGCGGCGCCAGCGAGGCGGAGCTGGGCTGGACCGACGAGGTACTCGACGAGAACGTGCTGACCATCGGGTTCGCCCGCCGGGTGCCGTCCTACAAGCGGCTCACGCTGATCCTGCACGACCCGGCCCGGCTGACCGAGCTGATGCTCGACCCGGAGCGGCCAGTGCAGTTCATCATCGCGGGCAAGGCCCACCCGGCCGACGACGGCGGCAAGCGGCTGATCCAGCAGATGGTCCAGTTCGCCGACGACCCGGCGGTGCGGCACCGCATCGTGTTCCTGCCCGACTACGACATGGCCATGGCCCGCGCCCTGGTCCAGGGCTGCGACGTGTGGCTGAACAACCCGCTGCGGCCGCTGGAGGCGTCCGGTACTTCCGGCATGAAGTCGGCGCTGAACGGCGGGCTCAACCTGTCCATCCGGGACGGCTGGTGGGACGAGTGGTACGACGGCGCGGACGGCTGGGCGATCCCGTCCGCGGACGGCGTGGAGGATCCGGAGCGGCGCGACGAGCTCGAGTCCCACGCGCTCTACGACCTGCTCGGCCAGACGGTGGCGCCGCGGTTCTACGACACCGGCCCGGACGGGCTGCCCCGCCGCTGGCTGGAGATGGTCGGGCACACGCTGCGCGCCCTCGGCCCCCGGGTCCAGGCCTCCCGGATGGTCCGCGAGTACGTGGAGGAGCTGTACATCCCGGCCGCCCGGGCCTCCCGCGCGCTGAGCGAGGGTGCGGTGGCCGCCGACAGCGCGGCGTCGGCCAGCACGGTGCCGGCCGGCACGGTGCCTGCGCCGGCGGCGGAGCCGTTCGCGGCCGCCCGCGAGCTGGCCGCCTGGAAGCGCCGGGTCACCCGGGCCTGGGGCGGGGTCCGCATCGAGCATGTCGAGGGCGAGGACGGCGACCAGGGGCCCGGCGGCAGCCTGGTGGTGCGGGCCACGGTGGCCCTGGGCGGGCTGTCGCCCGACGATGTGAGCGTCGAGGTCGTCTACGGCCGGGTGGGAGACGCGGACGAGATCCTCAACCCGGCGGTGAGCTCCCTGACCATCGAGGATGGGCCGGAGGACGGGGTGGCGCGGTTCGTGGGCAAGGCTGAGCTGGGCCGTCCCGGGCCGTTCGGGTACACGCTCCGGGTCGTGCCCCGGCATCGCCTGCTGGCCAGCGCCGCGGAGATGGGCCTGGTCACCCTGCCGGAGGCGCCCGCCGGGCTGACCACCGGCGACCTGCGCTGACCCACCGGCCACTGCGCTGACCGGGGCGGCTCGCCGCTGCCCCCGCGTGATCTGCCCTGGCCGCAGGTAACCCTGCCCTGGGCTCGGGCGGCCTGGGCTGGGGACAGAGTCACGGGGCGCCGGGCCGTAAGCGGAAAATCAGGACGGAAACGCCTGCGCAGAACCGCGGCGGAGCCGTCGGCCGGCGGCGCCGAGTCCGCGTCCCCAAAGAAATTGCGGAAAGTGGTCGTCGTATCACGTTCCGCACGTAAACCGCCGTGCGTGGCACAGCGTCTACTTAATGCAACACGCTCGTGGGTGCGCCGTGTGCCGCTCCCGCAGCGGCTGCAGACAACAGGTTCAGGCGCGCCAGCAGGGAAGCCCGGGGGGGCCATGAGTACCAGCTACACGTTATGCGAGCCGCATGACGCCCTCGTGTCACTTTCCGTCACCGAAGTCATGCCCACACGTGAAAGGACACCGCCGTCATGAAGCAAGACAACCGCACCGAGGACAGGCTCCTGACGCCGTCAGAGGTGGCCGCGTTGTTCCGGGTTGACCCGAAGACCGTGACCCGGTGGGCGCAGCAGGGCAAGCTCCGGTCCATCCGGACGCTGGGCGGCCACCGCCGGTACAGCGAGTCGGAGATCCAGGCCTTCCTGGAGGACTCGCAGGGGGTGCCCCGGCCGCGGTCGGCCGAAGACTGACGCAGGAGTACCCTCCACCTGGGCCCTGGGCGGGCAGCCGTGCCTGCCTGAGCGGGAACGCGGCCCGGCAGGAGGTGCGTTATGGGGGAGTTCGTCCGGGTCGAGATCGATCAGGCCATCGCCACGATCCGGCTCGACCGGCCGCCCATGAACGCGCTGAACGCCCAGGTCCAGGACGAGATCGCGGCGGCCGCCGCCGAGGTGTCCGCCGATAGCAGCGTCCGTGCCGTGGTGCTCTACGGCGGCCCGAAGGTCTTCGCCGCGGGCGCGGACATCAAGGAGATGGCCGACGCCAGCTACGGCCAGATGGCCGCGGACTCGCGGCGGCTGCAGGCCAGCTTCACCGCGGTGGCCAAGATCCCCAAGCCGGTCGTGGCCGCGGTGACCGGGTACGCGCTCGGCGGCGGCCTGGAACTGGCGCTGTGCGCGGACTTCCGGGTGGCCGGCCAGGGCGCCCAGGTGGGCCAGCCGGAGATCCTGCTCGGGGTTATCCCCGGTGCGGGCGGGACCCAGCGGCTGCCCCGGCTGGTCGGCCCGGCCCGGGCCAAGGACATCGTGTTCACCGGGCGTTTCGTGGGCGCGGCCGAGGCCCTGGACATCGGCCTGGTGGACCGGGTGGTGCCGGACGCGGAGGTCTACGACGTGGCCCGGGCCCTGGTGGCCCGGTACGCCACCGGGCCCGCGCTCGCCCTGCGCGCCGCCAAGCAGGCCATCGACGATGGCCTGGAGACCGACCTGGACACCGGGCTGGAGATCGAGCGGCTGCAGTTCGCCGGGCTGTTCGCCACCGAGGACCAGCGCACCGGAATGCGCAGCTTCGTCGAGAACGGACCTGGCAAAGCCACCTTCGCGGGCGCAGTGACAATTGACGTAGCGGGCGGGCCTGCCGCCCGCGAGCCCGTCCCCGAGGGAGCAGCCAAGCATGACGCAGCCGGACGAGAGCCCCGACCTTGAGCTGGTGACCGCCGCGCTGCGGGCGGACAGCGCCGACGCGGCCATCTACGCCCGGGTGCTCACCGAGTCCCTCGGCGAGTCGCTGCCGCCGGGAACCGTGACCATAGAGCGGGACCGGTCCATGTCCGACCGGATGCACGGGCGCCCCGGCACGGTGTCGAAGCATCACGGTCCGGCTGGGGGACCGGGTCATGTCGCTGGCCGTGCGGGCCGGGCAGCCCAGCGCGGAAATCTGCCGCGAGGTGCGCGGGGTGGTGCTGTCCCGCCAGCCGGTGGCGGTGCAGGAATGGGCCGCGGAACTGGCCCGGGCCCTGGTCGGCTACGCGGAACAGAACGCCAGGACGGCGGAGGCCCTGCGCAGGCTGGTCACCGGCGGCTGACGGGGGCGTGGTGTCCCGCGCGGGCTGGTTACCATGCGGGCAGGAACGCTCCCACCTGCGTTCTGTCCGGTCTGGATGGGGTAGCCCGAGGGTAGTTCGTAGGCTGGGGAGGCGATGACACCAGCAGAGCACACGCCAGGGCGGCTCGGCCCCTACCGGTTGCTCGACCGGATCGGCGAGGGCGGCATGGGCGTGGTCTACCTCGCCCGTGACCCCGAGCAGCGGTCGGTCGCGGTGAAGGTCCTGCGCCCGGCGGTGGCCGGCGACCCGAACGCGCGGCGGCGGCTGGCCCGTGAAGTCGAGACCATGCGCCGGGTCCGCAGCCCGTTCGTGGCCGAGGTGCTCGACACCGACGTGACCAGCGAGACGCCCTACATCGTGACCCGGTACGTGCCGGGCCGCACGCTGGACGAGGTGGTCACGCAGGAGGGCCCGCTGAGCGGGGCCCGGCTGATCCGGCTGGCCGCCGGGCTCGCGGATGCCCTGGCCGCGATCCACGCGGCGGGCGTGGTGCACCGCGACCTCAAGCCGGGCAACGTGATGCTGATGAACGGCGACCCGGTCGTGATCGACTTCGGCATCGCCCAGGCCCTCGACTCGACCCGGCTCACCATGACCGGCATGTTCATGGGCACGCCCGGCTACCTGTCGCCGGAGGTAATCGAGGGCCAGAGCAGCACCTCGTTCTCGGACGTCCACGCCTGGGGAGCCACCGTGGCCTTCGCCGCCACCGGGCGCCCGCCGTTCGGCACCGGATCCTACGAGACGATCTTCTACCGGATCGTGAACGGCAAGCCGGACCTGACCGGCGTGGCGGCGCCGATGGCGGAACTGCTGGCGGCCGCGTTGCGCCGGGACCCGGCCCAGCGGCCCGCGGCCATCCAGCTGCGCAGCCGGGCCGCCGCGCTGGACCCGGCCGCCCTGCTGCCCGCGGCGGTGCCCGCGGGCGGCCTGCAGGGGATGGGGGCCCCGGGGACGCGGGCCGAGGGCGCCCCGCTGCGCCCCACGGCCCTGGACGGGTTCGGCGGCTTCGGCGGGCCAGGCGGGACCATGGCCTCCGGCGCGGCCCAGGGAGCCACCACGTACCCGCCGCCCGGGAGCGGCCGCAGCCGATCGCGGCCGGTCCGGTTCGGGCCGGCCCGGTCCGGTCCGGGCCGGTCCGGGCCGACGACTTCGCGGACATCCTGCCCCCGGTGGCCTATCCGCCGGGCCAGCCGGGCGGCCGCCAGGGCGGGTATCCCGGCTCGGACGACAGTTTCGGCGGCCGTTCCGGCCTCGCCGGACGGGCCGGCGGAACGGGCAGGCCAGCCGGCGCCGGGGAGGACCGGGCCCGGGCTGACCGGGATGACGCGGACCGCTGGACGCCGCCCCGCAGGCAGCCGATCCTGGTCCTGGCCACACTGGTGATCGCGGTGAGCCTCGCGGTCATCCTGCCGGTGGCCGGCACCCTGATCGCGCTGGCCCTGCTGGTGCTGCTGCGGGCCGGCGACCTGGCCCACCGGGGCTCGGATCAGCGGGGTCCCGTCATGACCGCCGCCGCGTTCCCCTTCTTCGTGGTCCGGTCGCTGATCTCCACCCTGGTGCATCGCGCCGCTGGCGCTCATCGTGGGCGTGGCCGTCGCCGGGCTCACCTTCGTGGGCATGCCGGCCAGCCCGGGCCTGCACGCGCTGTCGTACGGGGCGGGTGCGCTGGTGGCGTTCTTCGCCTACGGCCCGGGATCGGGCAAGGCACGCCGCCAGCTCAACCGGGTCTGCGCTGCGGCGGTGCGCAGCCCGGGCGTGCAGGCCGTGGCGCTGTTCGGGATGTGCGCGCTCGCGGTCGCGGCGGTCGGTACCGCCGTGACCGCGGCGGCCGCCTTCTGGCCGCTGGGCACGCCGACCGGCACACTGGTGCACCTGCCCGCCTTCCCGGGGCTGTTCGGCCACCTGCGTCCCCGGCGCCTGCCGTTCTGGTTCTGAGCCTGCCGCTGGTCTGGTGTGGCCTGTCTGGTCGCTGCGGCACTTGCTGGCTGCCTGGGCCTGCTGGTTCTGGGCAGCCGTCACCCGGCCGCTGCGCTGTGAGACGGACCTGCGGATCGGGTTAGCTGGCGCGCCGCTCAGGAAGGCCGCTCCCCGCCGGGACGCGCCCTGACCCCGGCGGGAACCGGAGGGCCCGTCGACCGGTCCGGGCGGACCGAGAGGGCTGTGGTTGCGGCTGCGGCAGCTTCTCGCCGGCGGGTGGCAGGGGCCGGACGAGGCCGAGGGAGACCACCTCGTTGGCCAGCCTGACCCGCCGGTTGGTGCCCTCGGGGATGCGGAACTTCTGGTAGAGGCGGAGTAGATGCTGCTTGACCGCCGCCTCCGTCACCACGAGGTCGGCGGCGATCTCACGGGCGGTGGCCGGGGCGACGAACGCCTCATCGGACAGCGCCGGGCTGGCACAGCGACGTGAGCACGTCGAGTTCGCGCCTGGTCAGTTCGGGGCTCGGGGAGCGCCGCAGTTCGACCTCGGCGGACAGGTCCTCAGCTGGGGATGCCGCCGACCCGGCACCGGGCGTTCCCGAACGTCAGCACGTCCCCGTCCTCCAGGACGCGCCGGGCCACGAGCCGCCCATTGACCCGGGTACCGTTGCGCGATAACCCCAGGTCGGTGACGTAGGCGTACGGCCCGCGGCGGATGATCTCGGCGTGCAGCCGGGAGACGCTCGGATCGCTGAGCCGGATGTCTACCCCACCGCCGCGCCCGATCGTCGTCACAGCCTCGCCCAGCGGTATCACCTCGCCGCTGTCCTCGATGCGTATGTAGGGCCCTTCCACGACCGTTCCTCCCGCTTGTCCGAGCAGTCACGGATCTCTCTCCGTGCAGTTACCCTTCCCGGGCGGACTCGTACCCCGTTTTCCTTATGTGGTTTGGCTTCGCGCAGCCTCCGGGTGACCGGCCGCTGATCATTTGCCGGCCGGTGCAGGGAACCGGCAGCTCGCCGGAAGTACACTGCCGAGCGAGTCTTCGGGAGGAAGAAGAAATGGCGGACAAGCCGTCCAAGGGCCTGGCGGACGTCGTCGCCGCGTCCACCGCATTGAGCGATATCGATGGGCAGGCCGGGCGGCTGTTCTACCGCGGCTACGACATCCATCAGCTCGCCGGGGCCTCGACTTTCGAGGAGATCGCCTACCTGCTGCAGCGCGGGTCGGCGCCCAGGCGCGGGCGAGCTGGACGGCTACCGCGCCGAACTGGTCGCCGGCCGGACCCTGGGCAAGCTGGTCAGCTCCACGCTGCCGCAGATCGCGGCCAGCCAGGGCCCGATGGAGGCGATGCGCAGCCTCGTCTCCCTGGCCAGTGCGGATGACCCGGATGAGAGCTCCAACGCGGCGGCGGCGAACGAGCGGAAGGCCGCCCGGCTCACCGCGCAGCAGCCGATCCTGGTCGCCGCCTATCACGCCGCCCGCGAGGGGCGTGAGTGCGTGCCCGCCGATCCCGGCCTCAGCCTGGCGGCCAACTTCCTGTTCCAGTTGCGTGGCACCGCCCCGTCCGCGCGGGATGCTGAGATCCTGGACACGTGCCTGGTGCTGCACGCGGACCACACGATGAACGCGTCAACGTTCGCCGCGCGGGTCTGCGCGGCCACCCTGTCCGACATGCACTCCGCGGTGGTCGCGGCGCTCGGCACGCTGAAGGGCCCGTTGCACGGCGGAGCTAACGAGCAGGTGATGCGCGGGCTGGAGGCGATCAGGGCCTCGGCCGGCGTGGACCCGGTCGCCGCGGTCGGCCCGGTGGTCCGGGAACGGCTGGCGGCCGGGGAGAAGATCATGGGCTTCGGTCACCGGGTCTACAAGACCGAGGATCCGCGGGCCACCCACCTGCGCCAGATGTCCGGGGAACTGGCCGCCGCGTCGGGGGACGACACGTACTACCGGATGTCCCGGGCGATGGAGGAGACCGTGTTCGCGGATAAGGGCCTTTATCCGAACGTGGACTTCTACGCCGCGACGGTCTATCACTACCTGGGCATTCCCACGGACCTGTTCACCCCGGTCTTCTCGGTCAGCCGGATGGCCGGCTGGACCGCCCACGTGATGGAGCAGCACGCGGACAACCGGCTGATCCGGCCGGACAGCGAGTACATCGGCGAGCGCGACCTCACCTGGGTCGCTCTAAGCGAGCGGTAGTGACCGACGAGGTAACGGGAGTCACTCCGCCAGCGCCCGGGGGCCTGGCCGCCTACGCGCTGGGCAGCATCGCCGGGCAAGGCTGGGAGCCCGGCAGCGGCCAGAGGGCGGCCGGCGCGGGCGGCCGCGCCGACGGCAGGCGGGCCGGCGGTCGGCCAGCGGACGCGGCCGGCCAGCAGGCGGGCGCCGCCAGCGGGCCGCGTCGGCTCCGGACCGGCCCGGGTATGCCCAGGGCTCCGGCTCTCCGCAGGACCCTGGCTATCCCCGGGACCCGGGGTACCCGCAGACCTGGTACCCGCAGACCCGGCTACCCGCAGGACCCGGGGTACCCGCACGGGCAGCAGTATCCGCAGGATCCGGGATATCCGCCCAGGCCATCGGCCCGCGCCGCCCTCCGCGCCGCCGCGGCCTGCCCACCCGGGCGGGGCGGCCTACCCCGAACGCCCCGTGCACCACCAGCATCAGCCGTCCCCGGGCCCCCGGCCGGCCCGCCACGCGGCAGCCGGGCCCGGCGGTCCGGCCCGGTGCGGGGGGCCCAGGTGGCGTACGTGATCGTCCTGGCGGGCCTGGTGGCCGGGCTGGCTTATATCTGGCAAGGTCCGCACTCGGTCCGGGAAGGTACGTTTATCCTGGCGGGTGCCCTTTTCGTTGCTGTCGCGGCCAGGCTTGCGCTGCCGGAGCGGCGGGCGGGCATGCTCGCCAGCAGGCGGCGCTATATCGACGTGACGGTGCTGGCCATCCTGGCCATCGGCCTGCTGGTCGCTGGCCTGGTGCTGCCGACCCCGTCGTAACCATGCCCCAGGGATAACAGCCCGGCGGGCAAGAGCACAGCGCAGTAGGGAAGGGAAGTCTGCGGCATGCCCAAGATCAAGGTAACCAATCCCGTCGTCGAGATCGACGGCGACGAGATGACGCGGATCATCTGGCAGTTCATCAAGGACCAGCTGATCCTGCCCTACCTGGACATCGACCTGAAGTACTACGACCTGTCCATCCAGAACCGTGACGCCACGGACGACCAGGTCACGGTGGACGCGGCGAACGCGATCAAGCAGTACGGGGTCGGGGTCAAGTGCGCCACCATCACCCCCGATGAGGCCCGGGTCGAGGAGTTCGGGCTGAAGAAGATGTGGCGGTCGCCCAACGGGACCATCCGCAACATCCTCGGCGGCGTCGTGTTCCGCGAGCCCATCGTGATCTCCAGCGTGCCGCGGTTCGTGCCGGGCTGGACCGAGCCGATCATCATCGGCCGCCACGCCCACGGCGACCAGTACCGGGCCACCGACTTCGTGGTGCCGGGCCCGGGCACGGTGCGCATCTCCTACCAGCCCGAGGATGGCCAGGGCGAGCCGATCGACCTGGAGGTGGCCACCTTCCCCGGCGGCGGCGTGGCCATGGCCATGTACAACTACGACGACTCGATCCGGGACTTCGCCCGGGCCACCATGCGGTACGCGCTGGCCCGCCGCTACCCGCTGTACCTGTCCACCAAGAACACCATCCTCAAGGCCTACGACGGCCGGTTCAAGGACCTGTTCCAGGAGATCTTCGAGGCGGAGTTCAAGGCCGAGTTCGAGGCCGCGGGCATCTGGTACGAGCACCGGCTGATCGACGACATGGTCGCCCAGGTCATCAAGGGCCACGGCGGCGTCGTCTGGGCGTGCAAGAACTACGACGGCGACGTCGAGTCCGACATCGTCGCCCAGGGGTACGGCTCGCTCGGCCTGATGACCAGCGTCCTGATGACCCCGGACGGCAAGACCATCGAGGCCGAGGCCGCGCACGGCACCGTCACCCGGCACTACCGGCAGCACCAGCAGGGCAAGCCGACCTCGACCAACCCCATCGCCTCGATCTTCGCGTGGACCCAGGGGCTCGCGCACCGCGGCGAGATGGATGGCACCCCCGAGGTGACCCGGTTCGCGCAGACCCTGGAGCGGGTGTGCGTGGAGACCGTGGAGGAAGGCAAGATGACCAAGGACCTGGCGCTGCTCGTGGGCGCGGACACGCCGTTCCTGACCACCGAGGAATTCCTCACGGCGCTGAGCGAGAACCTCGCCAAGGCGATGGGCTGAAAGGAGTACGGGACATGACCCGCAGTGGCAAGGTGACCGTCGTCGGGGCCGGGTTCTACGGCTCGACCACCGCGCAGCGGCTTGCCGAGTACGACATCTTCGATGAGGTCGTGCTGACCGACATCGTCGAGGGCAAGCCGGAGGGGCTGGCCCTGGACATCAACCAGTCCCGGCCGATCGAGGGCTTCGAGACCAAGGTGACCGGGCAGACCACCGGCCCTGATGGCGAAGGGTACGAGGCGATCGCCGGGTCGTCCATCGTCATCGTCACGGCCGGGCTGCCGCGCAAGCCCGGGATGAGCCGGATGGACCTGATCGGCGTCAACGCCAAGATCGTCCGCTCGGTCGCGGAGAACGTGGTCAAGCACGCCCCGGACGCCGTGCTGATCGTGGTGTCCAACCCGCTGGACGAGATGACCGCGCTCGCGGCCAAGGTGACCGGCTTCCCGGCGACCCGCGTCCTCGGCCAGGCGGGCATGCTCGACACCGCCCGGTTCAGCTACTTCGTGGCCGAGAAGCTGGGCGTGCCGGTCGGCTCGGTGCAGACCCTCACCCTCGGCTCGCACGGCGACACCATGGTCCCGGTCCCGTCCGCCTGCACGGTGGACGGCAAGCCGCTGGCCAGCCTGCTCGGCCAGGAGGAGATCGACGCGCTGGTGGAGCGGACCCGCAACGGCGGGGCCGAGATCGTCGGCCTGCTCAAGACCGGGGTCCGCGTACTACGCCCCGTCCGCCGCCGCGGCCCGGATGGCCCGCGCGGTCGCCGAGGACTCCGGCCGGGTGCTGCCGGTGTGCGCCTGGGTGGACGGCGAGTACGGCATCTCCGGGGTCTACCTGGGTGTCGAGGCTGAGATCGGCAAGGCCGGGGTCCGCTCCGTCGTGCAGCGGGACCTCACCGACACCGAACTGGCTGGGCTGCGCGAGGCCGCCGAGGCGGTCCGCGCCAAGCAGGCCGACGTGGCCAGCCTCTAACCCCGCCCATCCCCACCAGCCCCACTGCCCACGAGCCCCGCGTGTAACACGCCCTCCTTCGTGATCAACCGATTGGTGTCGCTCCAGCGACACCAATCGGTTGATCACGAGCGCTCCGGGTGTGGTGGGCGTGTCTGGTGAGGGCTTATGTGACTGGAGTGGTTGGAGTGGTTCGGCGGAGCGGGCCAGGCGGCCGGCGAGCCGGGGCGGGCGGGCTGAGCGGCGGTCGAGGGCTGGCGGCCGGTGGCTGGGCGGGCCGGCGACCGGCTGGCTGGGCGGGCTGGCAGGCTAGGAGTTCAGGGGGTCTGGGCCGGCGGCCAGGCGGCGGAGGGCTAGTTCGGCGAGCAACGCCGCGCCGTCGGGGAGGACCGCGTCGTCGAACACGGCGTCCGCGGCGTGGTTGAACGGCGCGGTGCCGGGGTCCGAGCCCTCCGGGCCCGCCCCCAGCATCAGGAACACCCCGGGCACCTCGTCGAGCACGAACGAGAAGTCCTCGGCGCCCGGCAGCGGGTTGGCCTGGGCGATCAGCCGGTCCTCGCCGAACACGGCGGCGACCGCCTGCCCCGCGAACGCGGTCTCGGCCGCGTCGTTCACCGTGACCGGGTACCCGTCCAGGTACTCCGCCTCGGCCCGCAGGCCGTGCGCGGCGGCCAGGTCCGCGATCAGCCGCAGGCTGGCGGCCCGCACCCGGTCCCGGGCCGCACCGGAGAACGAACGCACCGTGGCCAGGAAGTGCGCCTCGTCCGGGATGATGTTGTCGGCGGTGCCGGCGTGGAAGCTGCCCACCGTGATCACGACCGGGTCGAACACGTCGAACCGCCGGGTGACCAGCGTCTGCAGGGCGGTGACCATCTCGCACGCCGCCGGGATCGGATCCTGGGCCAGGTGCGGCTGGGACGCGTGGCCGCCGTGCCCGCGGACCGTCACGTCCAGGATGTCGGCGGCCGCCATCATCGAGCCCGGCCGGGTCGCGAACACGCCCCGGGGGAACTGGGCCGACGCGGCGTGCAGGGCGTAGGCCGCGACCGGCCGCCCGCCCGCCGCGTCGAGCACGCCCTCAGTGATCATGTGGGCCGCCCCGCCCCGGCCCTCTTCGCCCGGCTGGAACATGAAGATCACGTTCCCGGGCAGCTCGGCCTGCCGGGCGGACAGGATCCGCGCCGCGCCGACCAGCATGGCCGTGTGCAGGTCGTGCCCGCAGGCGTGCATCACGCCGGTCACCGAGGACGCGTACGGCAGCCCGGTCCGCTCGGTGATGGGCAGCGCGTCCATGTCGCCGCGCAGCAGCACCGTGGGCCCGGGCTGCGCGCCGCGCAGCACGCCGGTCACCGAGCTGAGCGCGCGGCCCTGGGTCACCTCCAGCGGCAGGCCGTCCAGCGCCGCCAGCACCTTGGCCTGCGTCCGCGGCAGATCGAGCCCGATCTCCGGGTCCTGGTGGATCTGCCGCCGCAGCCCGGCCAGCTCGCCGCCGATCGCGGCCGCGTCATCCTGGACAGACATCAGCGCAGCCTCCGGGCACTCGACGACGGCGGCGCGTTCAGGAACCCCGGATCGGGCCAGCCCCGGCCGCGGAACGCGGCGCGGACCGCCTCGTGCACCGCCGCGCCGTCCTGGGGGAGCAGGGCGATCACGGAGCCGCCGAAACCGCCGCCCATCATCCGGGCGCCCAGCGCTCCGGCCCCGACCGCGGCGTCTACCGCCACATCCGCCTCCGGCCAGGAGATCTCGAAGTCGTCACGCAGCGACGCGTGGGATTCGTTCAGGAGCCGCCCTATCCCGTCCACCTTGCCCCGGCGCAGCAGGGCCGCGGTCTCCAGGACCCGCTGATTCTCGGTGATGACGTGCCGGGCGCGGCGGCGGAGCACCGGGTCGGCCAGCGCGGACAGGCTCTCCGGGCCGGCGACCTCGCGCAGCGTGCGCACGCCGAGCGCCCGGGCCGCTTCCTCGCACTCGATGTGCCGGGCTCCGTAGCCGCTCTCGGTCAGCGCGTGCCGGGCCCGGGTGTCGATGATCACCAGGGCCAGCCCGGACAGGGCCGGGTCGAGCGGGACCGAGTCCGCTTCCCCGCTGCGGCAGTCCAGCAGCAGGGCGTGGCCGGCCTGGCAGAGCAGGGCCGCGGACTGGTCCATGATCCCGGTCGGCACGCCGACGAAGTCGTTCTCCGCCCGCCGGGCGATGGCCGCCAGTTCCTGCCGGGCCACGTCGAGACCGGCCAGCTCGGTCAGGGCCAGCGCCACCGCGCATTCCAGCGCGGCCGAGGAGGACAGGCCCGCGCCCTGCGGGAGATCCGAATCCACGGCCACCCGGGCGCCCGGCACCGGGTAACCCGCCTCGCGCAGCGCCCAGACCACCCCGGCCGGGTAGGCGGCCCAGCCCGTCACGCTGCCCGGGGCCAGCGAGTCCAGCGGGATCTCCACCCGGTCCGCCGCGCCCGCGCCGCGCCCCGCGGCCTGCCGCGAGGTCAGCTCCAGCACCGCGTCCTGGTGCGGCGCGGCCGCGGCGAACGTGCCCCGGTCGAGCGCGAACGGCAGCACGAACCCGTCGTTGTAGTCGGTGTGCTCACCGATCAGGTTGGCCCGGCCGGGGGCGTGCCACACGCCTTCCGGCGCGCTGGCGTACTGCGCGGTGAACCACTGCGGCGGCCTGGTCCGCGCCCGCGCGAGCTCACGGGGCACGGTCCGGCCCGGCCAGGGCCGGTGCGGCGGCCCACGCGTCGGCGACCATCGCCTGCAGGTCGCGCTCGGGCGCCCAGCCCAGATCGGCCCGGATCCGGGCCGACGAGGCGACGAGCACGGCGGGGTCCCCGGGCCGGCGCGGCCCGATCTCGGCCGGGATGTCCACCCCGGTCACGGCCCGGCATTCGGCCAGCACCTCGAGGTTGGAGAACCCGGACTCGCTGCCCAGGTTGTAGATCCGGTGCTGGCCGGGCTGGCACGCCTCCAGGGCCAGCAGGTGGGCCCGGGCCAGGTCCGCCACGTGGATGTAGTCCCGGACGCAGGTGCCGTCCTTGGTGGGGTAGTCATCGCCGAACAGGGTCAGCTGGCCGCCCGACGCCGCGGGCCACCGACTGGGCCACGGCGAGCACGTTGGGGATGAGGTGGGTCTCGGGCGAGTGCCGCTCACCGAGCCAGCGCACTCCGCCTCCGGGCCCCCACCCGCGCCGGGCCTCCGCCTCCGGGCCCCCGGCCTCGGCGGTAGGCGCCGGCCACGTTGAAGTAGCGGAGGCTGACCGCGCCCAGGCCGTGCATCCGGGCGTACTCGGCCAGCGCGGTGTCCACCGCGACCTTCGACGCCCCGTACGGGCTGGTCGGCCGGGTGGGCGCGGTCTCGTCGATGGGCACCGTCTCGGGCTCGCCGTAGACCGCGGCGGTGGAGGAGAACACGATCCGCGGGGTCCCGGCGGCCCGCATCGCCTCCAGCAGCGCCAGCGAACCGCCCAGGTTGTTCCCCCAGTACAGCGAAGGCTGGGCCACGGACTCGCCGACCAGCGACTTGGCCGCGAAGTGCAGCACCGCGTCCACGCCGTCGGCCAGCAGCCGGGGCGCGTCGTCGCGCAGCGTGCCGCGGACGAACGACGCGCCCGTGGGCACCGCGTCCTCATGCCCGGTGGACAGGTCGTCGAGCACGATCACGTCGTGGCCCTCGGCCACGAGCAGCGCCCCGACCACGCTCCCGATGTACCCGGCCCCGCCGGTGACGAGCAGCCTCACCCGGCCTCCCGCAGCCGCTGTGCTGCCTCCTCAGGCAGGACGTCGTTGATCCAGACTCCCATGCCGGACTCCGTTCCCGCGAGGTACTTCAGCTTGCCCGGCGCCCGGCGGACCGACAGGACCTGGAGATGCAGCCCGAACTCGCTGCGCGCGAACGCGTCCTGGCCGGGCGCCTGGTGCCAGGCGGCGATGTACGGCAGGGCCACGCCGAACAGCCCGTCGAGCCGGTGCAGCACATCGAGATATATGTCGCAGAACGCGGCCCGCTCGCCGTCATCCAGCGCGGGGATGTCCGGCACCCGCCGGGCCGGGAACAGCTGCACCTCGAACGGCCACCGCGCCGCGGCGGGCACGAACGCGGTCCAGTGCTCGTTGCGGGCCACGATCCGGGTGCCCGCGGCGATCTCCCCGGCGACCAGGTCGTCGAACAGGTTCCCCTGGGCCTGCTCCGCGTACCGCTTGGCCTCGCTGAGCATGGTGGCGGTCCGCGGGGTGACGAACGGGAAGCCGTAGATCTGGCCGTGCGGGTGATGCAGGGTGACCCCGATCTCCTCGCCCCGGTTCTCGAAGCAGTACACCTGGGCGATCCCGGCCATGCCGCCGAGGACCGCGGTCCGGTCGGCCCACGCCTCCACGACCGTCCGGGCCCGCTCCGGGCTCAGGCCGGCGAACGACCCGTCGTGATCGGAGGTGAAGCAGACCACCTCGCAGCGGCCGTAGGACGGCCGCCCGGGCACGCCGCCCGTCTCCAGGGGAGCGGCCGCGGTGAGGTTCCGTTGCGGAAAATCCTGGGCCCGTGCCCCCGGCTGCCGCGTCTGGAGGCCAGTGCCCCGCGCCGCGCAGGGAGGGGAAACGGTTCTCGAACACGACCACGTCGTAGTCGGGGGCCGGGATCTCGGTCGGCCGTCCCGGCCGGGACGGGTCGAGCGGGCACTCGCCGGGCGGCGGGAGGAACGTGCGGTCCTGGCGCGCCGCCGCGATGACCACCCACTCCCCGCGGAGCGCGTCCCAGCGCAGGCCGGCGTCGGGCTCGCCGCCCGGCCCGGGCATGGGCGGCAGCGGCCTGGTGTCCGGCACCTCCGCGCGGCCCAGGCCGGGGGCTTCATCGAAGTAGATGATCTCCCGGCCGTCGGCGAGGGTGCCGCTGCTTTTCCATACCCCAGGGCTCACGGGACCCATACGCTATCTGGCCCAG
Organism: uncultured Actinomycetes bacterium; assembly: GCA_963742055.1. Taxonomy (GTDB): domain Bacteria; phylum Actinomycetota; class Actinomycetes; order Streptosporangiales; family Streptosporangiaceae; genus RYN-230. The sequence continues at coordinate 118,785 of CAVUKT010000005.1, forward strand.
CCCGGCTTGCCCATCGCATCCCCCCGGGTAGCGGGCCGAAACCGCGCGCATGGCCCGGGTTTGCGCGGGTACTGGCGGCCCAGCGTAACAGGCCGCGGCTGCCCGGCAGGCAGCCCCGGTCAAGGCGACTGCTCAGGTAGCGAGCCCAGCCTCGGCGGTGGACTGCTTAGACTGTGCGCACATCTGCCGTGCGGGCGTGTCACGGCCTGGCCCCGGACCATGGGGCACGGGGGAGCCGGACCGCCGGTGGCGGACACACGGAGGTCGGGGATCAGGACGTGAACCAGGTCGGCTGGGACATCGTGCTCGTCCTGCTCATCGTGCTCGTCGGCGGGTTCTTCGCCGCGGCGGAGATGGCCCTGGTCTCGCTGCGCGAGGGGCAGATCCGCACCCTCATGAACCGCGGCAAGCGCGGCCAGCGGGCCGCCCGGCTCGCCCAGGACCCGAACCGGTTCCTGTCCGCGGTGCAGATCGGGGTCACCCTGGCCACCCTGCTGTCCGGCACGGTCGGCGAGGCGACCCTGGCCGGGCACCTGAGGACGGCCCTGCTCCATCAGGGGCTCAGCTCGGGCTGGGCCGTCCGCCCTGTCGCTGATCATCGTCACCGTGGTGATCTCCTACTTCACCCTGGTGCTCGGCGAGCTGGCGCCCAAGCGCCTCGCCCTGCAGCGGCCCGAGAAGGTCGCGATGCTCGCCGCGCCCACCCTGGACCGGATCTCGGTGCTGGCCCGGCCGCTGGTCTGGCTGCTGTCCCGGTCCATCAACCTGGTGGTCCGGATCCTCGGCGGTGACCCGGCCGCCGGGCGCGGGGTGATGACCGAGGAGGAGCTGCGCGACCTGGTCGCCGGCTCACCAGGCGCTGAGCGCCGACGAGCGGCACATCGTGGGCGAGGTGTTCAACGCGGGCAAGCGGCAGATCCGCGAGGTGCTGGTGCCCCGGACCGAGGTGGAGTTCCTGGCCGCCGGCACGCCGCTGCAGCGAGGCCCTGCAGATCGTGGCCGGCGAGCCGTACTCCCGGTTCCCGGTCTACCAGCAGTCCTACGACGACGTGATCGGCTTCATCCACGTCCGGGACCTGATCGACCCGAAGTTCACCTCCCGCCAGCTGACCGTGGGCGAGATCTGCCGGCCGGTGAAACTGCTGCCGATGAGCAAGACCGTGCTGTCGGCCCTGTCGGAGATGCGCCGGGACAAGGCCCACCTGGCCATCGTGATGGACGAGTACGGCGGCACGGCGGGCATCGTCACCCTGGAGGACCTGGTCGAGGAGCTGGTCGGGGACATCCAGGACGAGTACGACGTGGACGAGGGCCAGCCGAAGCAGCTGCGGGGCGGGGCCATCGAGGTGGACGGGCTGCTCAACCTGGACGACTTCGCGGAACAGACGGGCATCGAGCTGCCCGAAGGCCCGTACGAAACGGTGGCCGGGTACATGCTGGCCATGCTGGGCCAGCTGCCCACCGGGCACGAGGCGGTGGAGGTCGGCGGGCACCGGCTGACCGTGCTGGCCATGGACGGGCGGCGGATCGCCCGGGTCCGGGTGGATCCCGCGGAGCCGGACGGCGAGGCGTCATCCCAGGACGGTGCGCCGGCGTCCCGGGACGGGGTCATTCCGAGTCTCGCGGCCCCGACAGCCCCCGCAGCCCCGAGCCCCTCGGCCTCCAGCCCCTCCGGACCCCCCAGCCCCTCAGCCCCTCCGGCCCACAGCCCCGGCACTCACCAGCCCGGCGACCGCAGCCCCAGGCGCATCACCAAGCCGCGATCGCTCCAGGCTCGTCACCCAAGTCGTGATCAGCCGACGGGCGCCGCGAGGACGCCACCGGCCGGCCTGATCACGACTGCGGCGAGGACGCCCGCGGCCGGACCGGTCCGGCGCGCAGCGACCCGCCCATTAGACTGGCGATTTTCGAGGGGAAGGCGGTGGCGTGCAGCCCAGCCCGGACTTTGACACCGTTCTGGTGGTCGACTTCGGCGCCCAGTATGCGCAGCTGATCGCGCGCCGGGTCCGCGAGTGCCAGGTGTACTCCGAGATCGTGCCAGCCACCATGCCGGCCGCGGAGATGCTGGCCCGCAAGCCCAAGGCCATCATCTTGTCCGGCGGCCCCGCGTCGGTGTACTCCGACGGCGCGCCGCCGCTGCCGCCCGCCGGGGACGGCCGCCTGAGCTGCTCGGCGCGGGTGTCCCGGTGCTCGGCATCTGCTACGGCTTCCAGCTCATGGTGACCGCCCTGGGCGGCACGGTCAGCCACACCGGCTCCGGCGAGTACGGCGCCACCCGGCTGATCCTGGCCCCCGGCAGCGCCGCGGAGACCCGCAGGGTGGTCGACGCGGAGACCGCGCAGCCGGGCGGCCTGCTCCCGGACGAGCCCTGGACGGCCGAGCCGCTGCCGCACGAGCACGCTGCTCGGCGGGGCCCTGCTGGACGGCCTGCCGGAAACCCAGCAGGTCTGGATGTCGCACGGGGACACCGCCACCGCCGCCCCGCCCGGGTTCACCGTGACCGCGGGCACCGCGGTCAGCCCGGTCGCGGCCATGGAGGACCCCGCCCGCGGGCTGTACGGCGTGCAGTTCCACCCCGAGGTGATGCACACCGAGCACGGCCAGGCGATGCTGCGCCGGTTCCTGGAACTGGCCGGCTGCCGGACCGACTGGACCATGGGCAGCATCATCGACGAGCAGGTCGCGCAGGTCCGGGCCCAGGTCGGCGAGCACGGCGCGATCTGCGGCCTGTCCGGCGGGGTGGATTCCGCGGTCGCCGCGGCCATCGTCCAGAAAGCCATCGGCAGCCAGCTGACCTGCGTCTTCGTCGATCATGGGCTGCTGCGCCGGGGGGAGGCGGACCAGGTCGAGAAGGACTTCGTGGCCGCCACCGGGGTCGACCTGAAGGTCGTGGACGCGGCCGCGACGTTCCTGGACGCGCTGGCCGGGGTGACCGACCCGGAAGAGAAGCGCAAGATCATCGGCCGGGAGTTCATCCGGGCCTTCGAGCGCGCCGCCCGGGAGATCAGCGCGGCGGCGGGCAGTCACGGGACGGCCGCGGACTTCCTGGTCCAGGGCACCCTGTACCCGGACGTGGTCGAGTCCGGCGGCGGCACCGGCGCGGCCAACATCAAGTCCCATCACAACGTCGGCGGCCTGCCCAGCGACCTGGCGTTCGGGCTGGTCGAGCCGTTGCGGGCGCTGTTCAAGGACGAGGTGCGGCGGGTCGGCGAGACCCTCGGGCTGCCCCCGGAGATCGTGTGGCGGCAGCCGTTCCCCGGCCCGGGCCTGGCCATCCGGATCGTCGGCGAGGTGACCGCGGAGCGGCTCGCCGTCGTGTCCGCCGCGGACGCCATCGTCCGCGAGGAACTGTCGGCCGCGGGCCTGGACCGGGAGATCTGGCAGTGCCCGGTGGTGCTGCTCGCCGACGTCCGCTCGGTCGGCGTGCAGGGCGACGGCCGCAGCTACGGCTACCCGGTCGTGCTGCGCCCGGTGACCAGCGAGGACGCCATGACCGCCGACTGGGCGCGGCTGCCCGGGGAGCTGCTGGGCCGGATCTCGACGCGGATCACCAACGAGGTGCCCGAGGTCAACCGGGTGGTGCTGGACATCACCAGCAAGCCCCCGGGCACCATCGAGTGGGAATAACCCGCCCGCTCAGGTCCCTGGCCGGGACTCCCGGAACTTCTTTTCCCTAACGCCCTGGCGGGCGGCCCTCACCCGCCCTGAGCCGGTGGCTCCGGGGCGGAGCCGGGGCCCCGAAGGCTCCGGGGCTCCAGGCAGGGAAGGTCGTCTCAGGTCCGGCCTCGAGGATCTGGCGGAGGGTGTCCATCGCGTCCCAGACGTCGGTGAACCGGGTGGTGATCGGGGCCGGCCCGAGCCGGAGCCGGTCCGGGGTCCGGAAGTCGCCGATCACCCCGGCGCGGATGAGGGCCTGGCTGATCCGCCCGGCCTCCGGGTGGTGCAGGGTCACGTGCGACCCGCGCCGGGCCGGATCCCGCGGAGAGGCGAGTTCGCAGCCCAACGGCGCCAGCCAGGCGTCCGCCAGCTCGATCAGGTAGCTGGTCAGCCGGATCCCCTTGTCGCGCAGGGCCGCGATGCCCGCCTCGGCGAGCAGCCGGGTGCCCTCCTGCACGGCGACCGTGCCGGGGATGTTCGGCGTCCCGGTGCTGAACCGGGCGATCCCGGGCGCGGGCTCGTAGCGGGGCCCCATCATGAACTGGTCCTGCTGGCCGAACCAGCCCTGGATGGGCTGGGTCAGCTGGTCCTGGAGGTCGCGGCGGACGTACAGGAACGCGGGCGCGCCGGGACCGGCGTTCAGGTACTTGTAGGTGCAGCCGACCGCCAGGTCGGCGGCGCAGCCGTCCAGGTCCACCGGGACCGAGCCTGCGGAGTGGCACAGGTCCCAGAGCACCAGCGCCCCCGCCTCGTGCGCGAGCCGGGTGATCGCGGCCATGTCGGCCAGCGCCCCGCTCCGGTAGGCCACGTGCGAGAGGCAGACCAGCGCGGTGTCCGGCCCGATGGCGGCGCGGACGTCGTCGGGCCGGATGCCCTGGTCCGGGTCGGTGCGGATCATGCGCAGCTGGCCGCCGGACCGGGCGGCGATGCCCGCCAGCACGTACCGGTCGGTGGGGAAGTTGTCGTCGTCGGTGACCAGGACCGGGCGGCCGGGCCGGGCGTCCAGCGGCCGCGCAGGCCAGCTTGTAGAGGTTCACGGTGGTGGAGTCGCACACCGTCACCTGGCCCGGGCCCGCGCCCAGCAGGTGCTCGCCGAGCAGGTCGCCGACCTGCCCGGGCAGGTCCATCCAGTGCGCCCAGGACCGGATCAGGCCGGTGCCCCAGTCCTGGCGGATCACGTCGGCCAGGCGCTGCACGGTCGCGGCGGGCAGCATGCCCAGCGAGTTGCCGTCCAGGTAGATCAGGCCTGGTTCGAGCGGCGCGAACCGGTCCCGGAACCCGGCCAGCGGATCCGCCGCGTCCAGGTCCGCGGCCCGGGACCGGGGCATGGCGGGCGCTGGTCCTGGCCGGGCTGGTCCGCTGGCTGGGCCGGTGCTGGCTGGGCTGGTCGCCGGCTGGGCTGGTGCCTGGCTGGGCTGGCGCTGGGCTGGGCTGGTCCGGCTGGGCCGGCTCGGCTGGGCTGGCACCGGCGGGGTCGGCACCGGGCGCCCCGGGTCAGGCGCGGGACGCGCGGCGGCGGCGGCGCACGATGCGGAACAGCACCGCGGCGACGAGCAGGAAGCCCGCGACCGGCGCGACCCGCTTGAGCAGCGGCAGGCCGGCCACGCTGAGCAGGTCGAGGGCGTCCTCGTCCTGGGGCCGGGCGCTGCGTGGCGGCAGCAGGCCGTTCGCGGCCGAGCGGTCCGCGGAGGCAGCGCCCGCGTCCCAGGTCCCGGTCCGTGCGCCCGGGCTGACGGCCGCCGGACGTGTCCCGCCGGTGCCGGTGGCCGCGGCTGTCCCGCGGAGCGGCGCCGCGTCCGGAGCGGTGCTGCCGCGGTCCGCCGCAGTGGTGCCCGCCGGGGCCGGGCCCGCCGCGCCGCTGGCCGCGGCGCCCGGCGGAGGCGGTGCCGGCCGCGACGCTCCCGGCCGTCTCGTCCGCGGTCACGCCGGGGGTGGTGAGAGCCAGCCCGTGGTCGGCGAGCCGGCTCTTGATCTCCTTGATCGACTGGGGCCCGAGGCCGTCGATGGCGAGCAGTTCCTTCTCGGTGCGGGCGGCCAGGCCGCCGACCGTGTGCACGCCCTCGCGGCGCAGGCTGTTGAACGAGCGGACCGGCAGGTTCAGCTCCTCGATGGGCAGCTGGGCCGCATCGGCGGCCAGCCCGTTCACCCCGCCCTCGTCCCCGCTGCTCCGCGGCGGCCGTGGCCCCCGCGCCCGCGGCGGGAGTGCCCGCGGCGGGAGTACCCGCGGCGGGACTGCCCGCGGCCTCGCTGCCCGGGGCCGGAGTGCCCGCGGCCTCGCCGGCGGAAGCGGCCGCCGGGGCCGCCGCGCCCTCACCGGACAGCTGGGCGGCCAGGTTGGTGGCGAACTTCCCGATGATCCGGCCGCCCACCTCGGCCATCACGCCCCGGCCGAACTGCGCGGGACGCCCGGTCACGGTCATGGTGGTCCGGACCAGCACCCGGGTCTGGCCGTTCTCGTCCTGCAGGGAGGACCGGATCGTGGCCGAGGCGGTGCCGCTGCCCCGGGTCTCCTTGCCCGACGCCTCCAGCACGACCGTCTTGGTCGCCTCGTCCTTCTCGGTGAAGCGGGCCTTGCCCGCGTAGGTCATCTGCACCGGGCCGACCTTGATCTTGATCTTGCCCGAGATGACCTCACCGTCGAAGCCGTCCACGGTGGCGCCGGGCATGCACGGCGCCACCTGCTCGACGTCCAGCAGGGCCTGCCAGGCTTGCTCCGGCGGGACCGGGATGATGAACGAGTGCTCCAGATCCATGTCGCTAAGCTCCAGCCGCGACCGCCAACGCCCTAGCGGTCAGCACCCGCGCCAGATGGCGCCGGTAGTCGGGCGCGCCGTGCAAGTCTGCAGGCGGCTGCGTGTCCTCGTCGGCGTGCGCTGCGGCCGCCCGCAGGGCGCTACGGTCGGCCTCGGCCCCGGCGACCGCCTCTTCCGCCGCCCGGGCCCGCACCGGAACAGGGCCCATGTTCGTGAGCCCGATGCGGGCCTCCGCCACATGCCCATTGGAACGCCGGGCAATAGCGGCCACCCCCACGGTCGCCCACGCCTGGGCCGTCCGGTGGAACTTCTCATAACGATAGCCCCATGCCGGGCCGAGTTTGGGCACCCGGACCCCGGTGAGTATCTCGCCGGGCGCCAGCGCGGTGGTCAGGTAGTCCCAGGACCGGCCCGGGCCCGCTCCGTTACCCGGGCCGCCCCGTTACCGCCCGGGCCGTACCGCGGGCCGTTACCGCCCTGGGCGGCCCTGTACCGCCCGCGGCTGCCCATACCGGTCCGCCCCGTTACGCCCGGGCCGGTAACGGTCAGCCGGTGTCGAGGACCTGGAACATCTCGGCCAGGCGGCCCTCGGGCAGCCCGCCCCGCTCGGCCGTGCGGGCCAGCCAGCCGCGGAGGAAGTCCTCCAGGTCGTCCAGTTGACCGGTCTGGCTCTCGTGGGCCCGCAGCGCGGCGATCTTCCGGGGGAACGTGTCCGTGACGTCCACGTAGTGGTCGGCGCCGGGCGCGGCGGAGATCCAGACCTCGCGCACCGTCCAGGGCTCCAGCCCTTCGTCGGCGAGCAGTTCCGGCCAGGCGAAGGGGTTGCGGGCGTCCGGGTAGACCGCGTCCAGGGCCGCGGCGCCCACGGCCCGGTGATCGGGATGGCTGCCCGCGACCCGCTGGTAGTTGCGTTCCGGGGTCGGGCAGACCAGCCGGTCGGGGCGGACCTGCCTGATCACCCGGGCCAGGTCCTTGCGCAGCGCCAGGGTGGGCTCGACCCTCCCGTCCGGGTAGCCCAGGAACCGGAGGTCATGGACGCCCAGGACCTCGGCCGCGGCGGTCTGTTCCTTGCGGCGCATCGGGGCTATCTCCGCGCGCGGGACGGCCTCGTCGAAGCCGCCCGCGTCGCCGTCGGTGACCAGGCAGTAGGTGACCTCGATCCCGGCGTCGGTCCAGAGCGCGACGGTGCCCGCGGCGCTGAAGTCGATGTCGTCGGGGTGCGCGGCGATCACCAGGACGCGCTGGATCTCGGAGTCACTGAGCATGATCCCGATCCTACGGACGGCGGCGTCCAGGCAGTCGAGCCGAGCAGCCGCCCGGCCCGGGAGCGGGTCCGGCGGCGGCTGCCGGCCTCCGGCGGCGTCCGGCCCTGGCCGTACCCGGTCAGTCCAGGGACGACATGACGTGCTTGATCCGGGTGTAGTCCTCGAACCCGTACATGGACAGGTCCTTGCCGTAGCCCGAGTGCTTGAACCCGCCGTGCGGCATCTCGGCGACCAGCGGGATGTGCGTGTTGATCCACACACAGCCGAAGTCCAGCGCCGCGGGCCATCCGCATGGCGCGGCCGTGGTCCGTGGTCCACACCGACGACGCCAGGCCGTACTCGGTCCCGTTCGCCCAGGCCAGCGCCTCGTCCTCGGCGCTGAACTCCTGGACGGTGATGACCGGGCCGAACACCTCCTGCTGGATGATCTCGTCGTCCTGGCGCAGCCCGGTGACCACGCTGGGCTCGAAGAAGAACCCGCGGCTGCCGACCCGGTTGCCCCCGGTGCGCACCTCCGCGTGCGCCGGGAGCCGGTCGATGAACCCGGTGACCCGGGCCAGCTGGTTCTCGTTATTGAGGGGCCCGAAGTCGGCGTCCGGCACGTCGGGACCGGCCACGGTCTGCTGCCGGGCCTGCTCGACCAGGGCATCGGCCAGGTCGGCGGCGATGCGCAGGCCGGCCAGCACCCGGGTCGCGGCGGTGCAGTCCTGGCCCGCGTTGAAGTAGCCGGCGATCGCGATGGCCTCGGCGGTCTTGGCCGGGTCGGCGTCGTCGAAGACGATCACCGGGGCCTTGCCGCCCAGTTCCAGGTGGACCTTCTTGAGGTCGGCCGCCGCGGCGATGGCCACCTCACGGCCGGCCCGGACGCTGCCGGTGATCGAGACCATCTGCGGTACCGGGTTGGTGACCAGCGCCCGGCCGGTGTCCCGGTCCCCGCAGACCACGTTGAACACGCCCGGCGGCAGGATGCTCGCCCATCAGCTCGGCCAGCAGCAGGGTGGACACGGGCGTGGTGTCGGACGGCTTGAGCACCATGGTGTTCCCCGCCGCGAGCGCCGGGCCGAACTTCCACACCGCCATCATCATCGGGTAGTTCCACGGCGTCACCGCGGCGCACACCCCGATCGGCTCGCGCCGGATGAACGAGGTGAACCCGGACATGTACTCGCCCGCGGAGCGGCCTTCCAGCATCCGCGCCGCGCCCGCGAAGAAGCGGATCTGGTCCACCATCGGCGGGATCTCTTCGGACAGGGTCAGCGCGAGCGGCTTGCCGGTGTTCTGCGACTCCGCCTTCACCAGCTCGTCGGCGTGGGACTCGATGGCGTCCGCGATGCGGAGCAGGGCCAGGCTGCGCTCGGCCGGGGTGGAGTCGCGCCAGCCCGGGAACGCCTCGGCGGCCGAGGCGAACGCCGCGTCCACCTCGGTCTCGCTGGATACCGGGGCGCTGGCGAAGGCTTCGCCGGTGCTCGGGTCGATCAGCTCGCTGCGGCGGTCGAACGCGGTGTCCGTCCACTGGCCGCCGATATAGTTCTGCAGTTCTTCCATCACGGGCCTCCGTTCGTTAGTTCGAGGAATTGTGCGGTTCCGGGGTCCGCTCCTCGCAGGCCCAGGCCGAACCATAGTCGGCCAGCAGATCCAGGAAGGGAACCGGCGGCAGGGCCTCCGGGCCGAGCACGCCCGCGCCGGACCAGGCGCCGGAGTCGATCAGCTCGAGCGCGACGACCGGGTTGACGGCGGTCTGCCAGACGACCGCCTGGGAGCCGTACTCGGCCATGGACCAGGCGTTGTCCACCACGTGGTGCAGGTAGACCTCGCGCGGCGCGCCGTCCCGGCCGGTCCCGGTCACCCAGGTGCCCGCGCAGGTCACGCCGGTCATCTTGTCGCCCAGCGTGGCCGGGTCCGGCAGGCACGCGGCCACCACGTCGCGGGGCGAGACGCGGGCCGCGCCCACCGCGACCGGGTCGGTGCGGTCCAGGCCCAGCTTGTGCAGGGTCTGCAGGACGCCGATGAACTCCGCGCCGAGCCCGTACTTGAAGGTCACCCGGCGGGCCTGCAGCCAGCGCGGCATCAGCAGCACTTCCTCGTGCTCGACGTTGACGCACTCGACCGGGCCGATGCCGGCCGGGAAGGTGAACACCTCCGGCTCGCTGAACGGCGGGGTGGTGAACCAGCCCCGGTCCTTTTCCCAGATGACCGGCGGGTTCAGGCACTCCTCGATCGTGGTCCAGATGGAGAAGGTGGGGGCGAACTCGTAGCCGGCCACCTCGAGGTTGGCGCCGTCGCGGACGCCCAGCTGGTCGATCTCGCTGAACAGCTCGTCGGCCGCGTACCGGGCGAACACGTCGGACAGCCCTGGTTCCACGCCCATGCCCACCAGCGCGAGCTTGCCCGCCTGCTCCCACTGGGGCGTCTAGGGCGAATTGGTCGTCGCCGAGCTTGACGCCGGTCTCGCGGTAGGGGGCGTCGGGGTTCGGGTGCGACAGCGACATCGCCATGTCCAGGTAGTGCGTGCCGGCCCGCAGCGCGGCTCGGTACAGCGGCATCACGAACCGCGGGTCCGTGGCGTTCATCAGGGCGTCGCAGCGGTGCTCGGTGAGCAGGGCCGCGGTGGCGGCCTCGTCCCGGGCGTCGAGCTGGACGGCGCGGTAGCCGTCCTTCGCGGCGGCCGCGTGCTCGGCCCGGGCCAGGTCGTAGTCGGCGATGACCAGGTCGGCAAACGGGCGGCGGGCGGCGATCCGGGCGAAGGCCGTGCCAACCCCGCCAGCCCCGACAAGAAGGATGCGCATGCTGGCGATCTTAGCCATCTACGTGCCGCGGATAACACGGGACCAGTCGTGATACGTACCCGTTACGACGGAAATCGTTGCCGACAGGGCCTATTCATGCTAGAACCGTGGCAGTTGGGTACACGTCTATAGTTAACGCTACGCAGCGCTATGGCGGCCCGGATCGGCTCACCAGGGAAGACTCCGTCCTGGAACAGCCGGCAGGCCGCGTCCGAATTCTCAACCCGGCCCGCTCGGGTTCCGTTGCCAGGAGGGGGAGCCATGGCGACCGCAACGCCGGAGCTTCAGCCAGCAGGAAGAGTTCCAGGGACAAGGGGCTCAAGACCGGCGCCCTCGGCCTGGTCTCCAGCGTCGTCATGGCGATCGCGTCGATCGCGCCCGCCTACAGCCTGGCGGCGACGCTGCGGCTTCGTCGTGGTCGCTGGTCGGCTTCAAGGCCCGATCGTCGCCATCCTGGCGTTCGTCCCGAGATCCTGTTCTGCTCGATCGGCTACAGCGAGATGAACAAGGCGGACCCGGACTGCGGCACCACGTTCACCTGGGCGACGCAGGGCGTTCGGCCCGAAGACCGGCTGGGCCGGCGGCTGGGGCATCGTCGCCGCCGACATCCTGGTCATGGCCAGCCTGGCCCAGGTGGCCGGGCAGTACGTCTTCCTGCTGCTTCAGGGCGCCAACAGCGCATCGGGACCAACCCGGCCAGCGGCTGGGTGCTGCTCGTCGGCATCATCTGGATCGTCGCGATGACCTACATCTGTTACCGCGGCATCGAGGTCTCGGCGAACTTCCAGAAGGCGCTGCTGAGCCATCGAGCTCGTCATGCTGCTGGTGCTCTCGGTGACGGCGCTGATCAGGGTCGGCACCGGCAACCACCCGGCCGTCTCGCTGCACCCGAGCGCTGGTCCTGGCTGAACCCCACTCGGCCTGCCGTTCGGCGCTTCCTCGGCGGGCTGATCCTGATGGTGTTCATCTACTGGGGCTGGGACACCGCCGTGTCGGTCAACGAGGAGACCAAGGACCCGGCCAAGACGCCGGGCCGGGCGGCGATCATCTCCACCTGCTGCTGCTGGTCACCTACGCGATCGTGATCTTCGCGGCGCAGTCGTTCGCCGGGATCGGCACGCAAGGGCATCGGCCTGGCCAACCCGAGACAACGCCAGCGACGTGCTGTCGGTGCTCGGCGGCGCGGTCTTCGGCGGCCGGCGCCGTCGGCAGCGTGTCTACCACCTGCTGATCCTGATGGTGCTCTCCTCGGCCGCGGCCTCGACCCAGACCACGATCCTGCCGACCGCCCGGACCACCCTGTCGATGGCGACCTACAAGGCGCTGCCGGACTCGTTCGCCAAGATCCACCCCACGCTACCTGACGCCGACCGTGTCCACCCTGGTGATGGGCGGCATCTCGATCGTCCTCTACGTCGCGATGAACTACATCTCCGGCGGCAACGTGATCTCCGACGCGGTGACCGCGATGCGGCATCTTCATCGCCATCTACTACGGCCTCACCGGCTTCGCCTGCGTCTGGTACTACCGGCAAACCTGACGACCAGCGCCCGCAACCTGTGGATGCAGGGCATCCTGCCGCTGCCTCGGCGGCCTCATCCTGTGGTTCCTCGGGCGGCTACAGCCTGCTGGGAGGACTACGACGTGCCACCGGCAACAGCTACACCACTGTACACGGTGCCCGGGCCTGCACTGGGAGATCGGCGGGATTTTCGTCATCGTCGTTCCTGTCCTGGCTGGCCGGGCTCGTCTTCTGGATCGACCTGCGGATCAGCCAGCCGGCCTTCTTCAAGGGCAGACGCTGACCCGGGCCACGCCCACGCTGGTGCCGGACGAGTGATCGCCTGGACCGCGCCTGGCCGGCGGCCGTGGGCGGCCTGCCGCGGTCGGGCCCGCGCGTGGCTGCGGCGGCCGGGCGAACCGCGCGCGGTCCAGGCCGGGATGTCGGCGCCAGCGCCTACTCTTGACGGGTGACCGCCGAAGCCGTTGATTCCCTGCTGGAAGGCCTGAACCCGCAGCAGCGGGAGGCCGTCGCGCACCAGGGCGCCCCGCTGCTCATCGTGGCCGGGGCCGGCTCGGGCAAGACCCGGGTGCTGACCCGCAGGATCGCCTACCTGCTGGCGGCGCGCGAGGTCAGCCCGGGCGAGATCCTGGCCATCACGTTCACCAACAAGGCGGCGGGCGAGATGGAGGCGCGGGTGGCCGAGCTCACCGGGCTGCGCTCGCGGGCCATGTGGGTGATGACGTTCCACTCCGCCTGCGTGCGGATCCTGCGCCGGGAGGCGACCCGGTTCGGTTACCCGTCCTCGTTCTCGATCTACGACCAGGCCGACTCGCAGCGGCTGATGGCCCTGGTCTGCCGCGAGCTCGACCTCGACACCAAGCATCATCCGCCGAAGCAGATGCTGGCCCAGGTGTCCAACCTGAAGAACGAGCTCGTCGACTACGAGACGTTCCTCGCCCGGGCCGACAACTACCGGGACAAGGCCCTGGCCCAGGCGTACGCCGAGTACCAGCGCCGCCTGGTCGCCGCGGGCGCGATGGACTTCGACGACCTGATCATGGTCACGGTCAACCTGCTGCAGGCGTTCCCGGAGGTCGCCGAGACCTACCGGCGGCGGTTCCGGCACATCCTGGTGGACGAGTACCAGGACACCAACCATGCGCAGTACATGCTGGTCAGGGAGCTGGTCTCGCATCCGGCCTGGCAGTCCGACGATGATCACGCGGGCCCGCTGCCGCCGCCGAGCTGTGCGTGGTCGGCGACGCGGACCAGTCCATCTACGCGTTCCGCGGCGCCACCATCCGCAACATCGAGGAGTTCACCAGGGACTTCACCGATGCGACCGTGATCATGCTGGAGCAGAACTACCGCTCCACGCAGAACATCCTGGCCGCGGCCAACGCGGTGGTGTCCCGCAACTCCGGCCGGGTGCCCAAGAACCTCTGGTCCGACGCGGGCGACGGGCCGCCGATCGTGGGCTACGTGGCCGACAGCGAGCACGACGAGGCCGCGTTCGTGGCCGAGGAGGTGGACCGGCTCGCGGACGAGGGCGAGGCCACGCCGGGCGACGTCGCCGTGTTCTACCGGACCAACGCGCAGTCCCGGGTGTTCGAGGAAGTGTTCATCCGGGCCGGCCTGCCCTACAAGGTGGTCGGCGGGGTCCGCTTCTACGAGCGCCGCGAGGTCCGTGACCTGCTGGCCTACCTGCGGCTGACCGCCAACCCCGACGACGAGGTGTCGCTGCGCCGGATCCTCAACGTGCCCCGCCGGGGCATCGGGGAGCGGGCCGAGGCTTGCGTGGCCGCGCTGGCCCAGCGCGACCGGATCACGCTTCGCGGCGGCGCTGGGCCGGCCCGACGACGCGCCCGGGCTGGCGGCCCGGTCGGCCAAGGCCATCACGTCGTTCAACGAGCTGATGGCCGGGCTGCGGGCCGAGGCGGAGCAGGGCCTGCCCGTGGCCGACCTGGCCGAGATGATCCTGGACCGGTCCGGCTACCTGGCCGAGCTGCAGGCCTCCACCGACCTGCAGGACGCGAGCCGGATCGAGAACCTGAACGAGCTGGTGTCGGTGGCCCGGGAGTTCGACGCCCAGCAGCCGGACGGGACGCTCACCGACTTCCTGGAGCAGGTGTCCCTGGTCGCGGACGCCGACCAGATCCCGGACGGGGAGAACCACGGCGGCGTGGTCACGCTGATGACCCTGCACACCGCCAAGGGCCTGGAGTTCCCGGTGGTGTTCCTCACCGGGATGGAGGAGCACGTCTTCCCCCATCAGCGCTCGATGACCGACGACAAGGAACTCGAGGAGGAACGCCGCCTGGCCTACGTGGGGATCACCCGGGCCGCAGCAGCGGCTCTACCTCACCCGGGCGGTGGCCCGCACCTGGTGGGGCCGGCCCGAGTACCACAAGCAGTCCAGGTTCCTGGACGAGATCCCCGGCCACCTGATCGAGTGGCGGCGCGACGAGCGGGCCGTGGCGGCGCCCGCGTCGGAGCGGCTGGCCCAGCGGCCGGGCGGCCGCACGCCCGGCAACCGGCGGGTGCCGTCGCTCAGCCCGGGCGACAAGGTGACGCACGACGCGTACGGGCTCGGCACGGTGCTGTCCGTCGAGGGCCGCGGGGACGACCCCGAAGCCAAGATCGACTTCGGCGGCGAGTACGGGATCAAGCACCTGGTGCTGCGCTACGCGCCCATCGAGAAGCTGTAGCCCGCACGGGCGGCCTCGCGGCCGCGAGCCCGGGCGGGCGGCCTGCACGGCCGCCGGCCACCCGCTGCGGCGCGGGCCGGGCCGTGGCCGCCCGGTCGCCCGCTGCCGGCGCAGCCGATGACCGGCGGGTTACCCTGCGAGGGAAGGACAAGTGCGGCGGCCGGGAGGCAGATCATGGGAACGATCCGGGTCGTCATCGCCAAGCCCGGCCTGGACGGTCACGACCGGGGGGCCAAGGTCGTGGCCAGGGCGCTGCGCGATGCGGGCGTGGAGGTCATCTACACCGGGCTGCACCAGACCCCCGAGCAGATCGTCGCCGCGGCCATCCAGGAAGACGCCGACGCCATCGGCCTGTCCATCCTGTCCGGGGCGCACATGACCCAGTTCACCCGGGTCCTGGAGTTGCTGGCCGAGCGCGGGGCCAGCGACATCGTGGTGTTCGGCGGCGGCATCGTGCCCGAGGCGGACATCACCGAGCTGGAGCGGCTGGGCGTGGCGAAGATCTTCACCCCGGGCGCGTCCACCTACGAGATCGTCGAGTGGGTGGAGTCTCACCTCGGCGGCCAGGCCGCGGAGGTCTCCGCCCAGCAGGGCAGCTGACCTACCGCACGGCCGCCCGCGGCCGCCCTTCGTGATCATGGCGTTCTGGCCGCTGGCAGCCCGCCGCGTCCGGCATGCCGGTCCGCGGGGAGCGTCCGTATGGCCAGGGCCGGCCGGGCCCGCCCGGCCTCGAGGGCGGCCCTGATGTCCGCGGCGACCCTCGGCCGGCTCGGTGCGTGATCTGGCTGCGGCGTGAAGTGCATCACGATGATCCCCTGCGCGCTCATCCGGGCGTGCCGGCGCAGCGTGCGCTCCCAGTCCTCCGGTGACAGGTGCCACTCCCGGGACTCCACTTCCACCGCCACCCCCGCGTCCGGCCACCACGCGTCCGGCACGGCCAGGAAGTCGGGCCGACGTACAGCCGGGCGTTGAACATCGGCGGCAGGCAGCCCGGCCGCCCGGATCAGGTCGCGCAGATCCCCCTCGGCCGCCGACCGGACGCCGTCCGCGACCTCGGCCAGCGTGCGGCGCAGCCACGCGGACCGGCGCACCGGCGCCGCAGGCCAGCTCCTCGGCCAGCTGATCTATCCGGCACCGGCGCCGCTGTACCGCGTCCGCGGCGACGGCCCGCACCTCCCGGAACGACCCCAGCTCCCGCGCCGCGTCAGCCACCGCCCGCGCCGCCTCCGCGAACCGGACCGCGCCGTCGGTGAACACGAACTCCGGCATCCGCGTCGTGGGCCAGATCCTGACGAAGCCTCGGCTTCGACGGCGCTGCGCGGCCGGGACGAGCACGGTGACGCACGGGCTTCCCGGCACCCGGACGCCGTGGTGGCGTAACGCGGCGATGCCGGTCAGCACGCTGCCGGGCCCGCGCGGCGCAGAGCGGCGATCTCCGTCTGCCGCTGGGTCGGCGTGCCGGTCACGGCCAGGTAGACCCCGGGCAGCAGCCTTTGCCAGGGGCCGCCCGGGCGGATCCGGTGCCGGATCTCGGCCAGGGAGAGCCCGCAGTCGGCGGCCTGGGCCCGGGTGATGACTGCTCCTGCTCGCGCAGAGGCGTCCAGTGCGACTGCGGGCTGTTCCGCCCGGCTCCGGCTAGGTGCCATGCCGCCAGCTCTCGCCACCCGGGTCTGACACGGCATTCCGCCGCCTGGCGCCCGCTCGGCGCGTTCGTGATCAACGATCGGTGTTGCTATGACAACACCAATCGTCATGATCACGAACAGGCCGGCTGGGGCTCTGGGGCTGGTGGGGCTGTGGACGGCGAGCTCGTGGGGTGAGGGCGGTGGGCGCCGGGGCGGCCGGACGGCTGCGTGGGGCGGGTTGGCTGGGGCCCGGGGAAGCGGGGCCGGGTCGCGGGCGCGGGGTGAGCGGGAACAGGCGCGCCGCTCCCGGTAGGCTGCGTGCGGAATCCTGGTCACCCGAGGTCACCCCGAGGACGGACGCTAGTGGACCTGTTTGAGTATCAGGCGAAAGAACTGTTCGCCGAGTACGGGGTACCCGTACAGCGCGGCCGGGTCGCCTCCACCCCCGAAGAGGCACGCGAGATCGCGGCGGGCTTCGCAGCCGACGGCTCGCCCCTCGTCGTGGTGAAGGCCCAGGTCAAGACCGGCGGCCGGGGTAAGGCGGGCGGCGTCAAGCTCGCCAACGGCCCGGATGAGGCGGAAGACAAGGCCCGCCAGATCCTCGGCATGGACATCAAGGGCCACACCGTGCACAAGGTCCTGATCGCCGAGGCGGTGGACATCGCGCAGGAGTACTACCTGTCCTTCCTGCTGGACCGGGCGGCCCGGACCTTCGTGGCGATCTGCTCGGTGCAGGGCGGCATGGAGATCGAGGAGGTCGCGCACACCAACCCGGAGGCGGTCGCGCGGATCCCGGTCAACCCGCTGGACGGGGTGGACGCGGCCAAGGCCGCCGAGATCATCGAGGCGGGCGGGATCCCGGCCGAAGCGGCGCAGCAGGCGGCGCTGCTCGCCGAGCGGCTCTGGGCCGTGTTCGCCGACGAGGACGCCACCCTGGTCGAGGTCAACCCCATGGCCCTGACCGACCAGGGCGACGTGCTCGCCGTGGACGGGAAGGTCAGCCTGGACGACAACGCGTCCTTCCGCCAGGATCACGCGAAGTTCGAGGACCCCGACGCGGCCGACCCGATCGAGGCCCGGGCCAAGGCCAAGCACCTCAACTACGTCAAGCTCGACGGCCAGGTGGGCATCATCGGCAACGGGGCCGGGCTGGTCATGTCCACCCTGGACGTGGTGGCCCTGGCCGGTGAGCCGTTCGGCGGGATGAAGCCCGCGAACTTCCTGGACATCGGCGGGGGCGCGTCGGCCGAGGTGATGGCGGACGGCCTGGAGATCGTGCTGTCCGACACCTCGGTCCGCAGCGTCCTGGTCAACGTGTTCGGCGGCATCACCTCCGTGTGACGCGGTGGCCAACGGGATCGTCTCGGCGATCGGCATGCTGGCCAGCCAGGGCCAGGAAGTCCGGCACCCGATCGTGGTCCGGCTGGACGGCAACAACGCCGAGGAGGGCCGCCGCATCCTCGCTGACGCGGGTTTGCCGGTGGTCGAGCAGGTCGCGACCATGGACGACGCAGCCCGGCGTGCCGCGGAACTGGCCGCTGCCGCCCCGACAGGAGCATGAGATGGCGATTTTCCTGACCGGCGACAGCCGGGTCATGATCCAGGGCATCACCGGGTCGGAAGGCAGCAAGCACGGCCGCCGGATGCTGCGCCGCGGGCACCACGGTCGTCGGGGGCACGAACCCGCGGAAGGCCGGGCAGACCGTGGACCTGGGCGGCGCCGAGGTGCCCGTGTTCGCCACGGTCGCCGAGACGATGGCCGCCACGGGCGCGGACGTGTCGGTGGTCTTCGTCCCGCCCGCGGGCACCAAGGCCGCGGTCATCGAGGCCGTGGACGCGGGCATCCCGCTGGTGATCGTGATCACCGAGGGCGTCCCGGTGCACGACACGGCGTCCTTCTGGGCCTACGCCAGCGCCAAGGGCAACGCCACCCGGATCGTCGGCCCGAACTGCCCCGGGGTGGCCTCGCCCGGCAAGTCCAACGCCGGGATCATCCCGGCCGACATCACGACCGAGGGCCGGATCGGGCTGGTCTCCAAGTCCGGCACGCTGACCTACCAGATGATGTACGAGCTGCGGGACATCGGCTTTTCCACCGCGGTGGGCATCGGCGGTGACCCGGTGATCGGCACCACGCACATCGACTGCCTCGCCGCGTTCCAGGACGACCCGGAGACCGACGCGATCGTGATGATCGGCGAGATCGGCGGGGACGCCGAGGAACGGGCCGCCGCCTACGTGGAGGCGAACGTCACCAAGCCAGTGGTGGCCTACGTGGCGGGCTTCACCGCCCCGGAGGGCAAGACCATGGGGCACGCGGGCGCGATCATCTCCGGCTCCGCGGGTACCGCGCAGGCCAAGAAGGAAGCGCTGGAGAAGGTCGGGGTCCGGGTCGGCCGCACGCCGAGCGAGACCGCCCGCCTCGTCCGCGAGGTGATGCGGGCCGCTGAGCCCCGCCGCCGGCGCGCCTGCGCTGAGCCTCCGCGGGCCGGCCGCGGCGCGCCTCCGCCATCCCGGGCGCGGCGGTGGCCAGGATTGGGTTCATGACTGCCTCTGCCCTGCCCACCGAGCGCGCCGACGGGCGCGACGGGGCCGGGGGGCCGGCGGCCAGGCCGAGCCGCCCGCTGGTCATCACCGGCGCCATCGCGGCGTGTGCGGCCGCGGGCAGCGGCCTGGTCTTCATCACCCTGCTGGTGCTCGCCGGGTGGATCGCCGCGCCGCACGCGGGCGTGGGACTGCCCGGCGTGCTGCGCACCGCCGCGGACCTGTGGCTGGTGGGCCACCACGTGGGGTTCGCGCTGCACGGTACGGGCCGGATCGGCATGCTGCCGCTGGGCCTGGTCCTGCTGCCCGGCGCGCTGCTCTGGATCGCGGGCCGCTGGGTGGTCCGGCGGGGCCAGGTCGCCCGGCTCGCCGACGTCGGCTACGCGGCGCTGGCCCTGGCGGTCCCGTACGGGCTGGTGGCGGGCGCGCTGGCGCTGGCCGGCCAGTCGGCGCTGGCTACGCCCTCGCTGCTGCAGGCGGTCCTGTCCGGTTTCCTGATCGCCCTGGTCGCCGGCGGACTGGGCGGGGCCCGGGCGCTGGCCCCCTGGAGACGGCTGATCGACCTGCTGCCCCCGCGGGCCCGGGCGGTGTTCCTCGGCTCGGTCGGCACGCTCACCGTGCTGACCGGGGCGGGCGCGATCCTGGCCGGCGCGTCCCTCGCCACCCACATGGGCGATTTCCGGTCGGTGGACGTGGCGCTCGCGCCCGGCCTGGTCGGCGGGGGCCTGCTGCTCCTGGCCCAGCTCGCTTATATTCCTAACGCCATCGTGTGGTCGATCTGCTACACGCTCGGGCCGGGATTCGCGTTCGGCACCGGCACCGTGGTCGCGCCCACCGGGTCCGCCCTGGGGCCACTGCCGATGCTGCCGATGCTGGCGGCGCTGCCCTCCGGCGCGCACTCGTCCGCGACCGGCTGGGTGTCCCTGCTCATGCTCAGCGTGCCCTACCTGGCCGGGGCGTTCGGCGGGCTGCTGACGGCCCGGGCGGCGCCCATCCCGGCGGTCGAGCTGGCGCCGCTGTGGGGCTTCGCCTGCGGCGTGGCCACCGGCTGCGCCCTGGGGCTGCTCGCGGCGTTCGCGGGCGGCCCGCTGGGCAGCGGCAGGCTGACCGCGGTCGGGCCGTCCGGGTGGCAGGCCGGGGTGGTGTGCGTGCTCGAGGTCGGCGTGGCCGCCGCGGTGACCACCGGCCTGGTGAACTGGGTCCGGATGCGCCGTCTGGTGCCGGCCGGGGCTGACCTCCCCGTCGCTGCGGCCGCCGCCGTCACGGGCGATGACGCCGGCGACGGCCCGGGCGGAAGCCACCACATCTACCTGGACCCGTGGGGTGACGCGGAGGACGCCGCGGACGGCAGGCCCGATCCCCCCGGCCCCGCGTCCCTTCCCTGAGGACACCACTCCCTGAGGGACCACCGGGGCCTGCCCGGAGGGGTCAGTGGGTGGCGTTCTCGATCGCGCGGGTGAACTGGGTCCGGCACGTCTGCTGCGCGGCGACGGTGTTCGCCCCGCTCAGGCACTGGGAGAACGTACTCGCCTGCTTCCCGAACAGCGCGAACCCGGCCAGCAGGACCGCGCTGACCAGCACCCCGACCCCGCCGATCACGATGGCCACCACCGAGCCCCGGGGGCCGGCGGTCCCGCGGCGCCGGGCGCGCCGCATCGCGGTGGCCGCCAGCCAGACGGCCATGGTCCCCGCGACCAGGGCGAACGCCACGATGTAGACGCCCCGCTGGAAGTTGCTCAGGCCGAGCACGCCGAACAGGCTCAGCAGCGCGAGGAACAGCGCCGCGACCGACCGCTGCTGGAGCAGCGGGTCGGCCCGCCCGGCCCGCTTGACCTCGGGCGCGGCGGTCTCAGCGGGCGGTGTCCCGGCCGCGGGCGGCTCAGCAGGCGACGGCTCCGCAGGCGAGCGGTCGGGCGGCGGTGGCGGCTGGACGGCGGGGGCATCGGGGGGTGCTCCTGGGGGCGGGTGGTGGCGGTGCTCCGGGGGCCAGAGGGGACACAACCTCCTATTTTGCCTTGCCCGGGCCGCTGGGCAATCCCGATGGCCCGATGCGGTTACCGCAGCGGGCAGATCACCGGGCCAGTGCAAATAGGGTGGCGGCATGTCCGAGTCCCCTGGCCGCATGCGGGCACGCCTGGTGGTTCTGGTCTCGGGCGCGGGCACGAACCTGCAGGCCTTGCTGGACGCCTGCGCGGATGAGGCGTACGGCGCGGAGGTGGTGGCGGTCGGCGCGGACCGGGCCGGCGTCGAGGCGCTGCGCCGCGCCGAGCGGGCCGGGGTGCCCACGTTCACGCACCGGGTCAAGGACTACCCGTCCCGGGCGGACTGGGATCTGGCGCTCACCGAGTCCTGCCTGGCCGCCCGGCCTGATCTGGTCATCCTGGCCGGATTCATGAAGCTGGTCGGCCCGCCCTTCCTGGACGCGTTCGGCGGGCGCCTGATCAACACCCACCCGGCCCTGCTGCCCGCCTTCCCGGGCATGCACGGCGTGCGCGACGCGCTCGAGCACGGGGTAAAGCTGACCGGGTGCACCGTGTTCCTGGTGGACGCGGGCACGGACACCGGCCCGGTGATCGCCCAGGCGGCGGTCCCGGTGCTGGACGACGACGACGAGACCTCCCTGCACGAGCGGGTCAAGGTGGCCGAGCGGGCCCTGCTCGTGGAGACTGTGGGCCGGATGGTCCGCGACGGCTGGGCCATCGACGGGCAGGAAGGTAAGGATCGGGCGGTGAAGGTGAGGACCAGGCGTTGACGAGGGTACCGATCAGGCGCGCGCTGATCAGCGTGTACGACAAGGCCGGGCTCGGCGAGCTGGCGCGCTCGCTGCACGCCGCGGGCGTGGAGATCGTCAGCACCGGCAGCACCGCGGACACGATCAGCGCCGTGGGTGTCCCGGTGACCCGGGTGGAGGACCTCACCGGGTTCCCGGAGGCGCTCGACGGGCGGGTCAAGACGCTGCACCCGGCGGTGCACGCCGGGCTGCTCGCCGACCTGAGCCGGCCCGCGCACCGGGCCCGGCTGGACGAGCTGGGCATCGCGCCGTTCCAGCTGCTGGTGTCCAACCTGTACCCGTTCGAGGCGGCGGTGAGCAGCGGGGCGCCGCCGGCCGAGTGCGTCGAGCAGATCGACATCGGCGGTCCGGCCATGGTCCGGGCGGCCGCCAAGAACCATGAGCATGTCGCGGTCATCACCGACCCGTCCCGGTACGGGGACGTCGCGGCGGCGGTGGCGGCGGCGGGTTCACCCTGGAGCAGCGGCGCCGGCTGGCCGCCCGCGCCTACGCCCACACCGCCGCGTACGACTGCGCGGTGGCGTCCTGGTTCGCCTCCGCCTACGCGCCGGACGAGACGGCGCAGGAGACCGGCTGGCCGGACGTGACCGCGGCGTTGTGGACCCGGCGCGAGGCACTCCGTTACGGGGAGAACCCGCACCAGCGGGCCGCGCTGTACGTCCGCGGCTCTGCTGCGGAGGCGGCCTGCGGCCGGGGCTGCGGAGGGGTCCGCGGCCCGGGCCGGGGAGGCGCCCGCGGGCATCGCCGGGGCGACCCAGCTGCACGGCAAGGCCATGTCCTACAACAACTACGTCGACGCCGCCGCGGCCTGGCGGGCCGCGTTCGACTTCGTCCAGCCGTGCGTGGCCATCATCAAGCACTCCAACCCGTGCGGCATCGCGCTCGGCACCGACCTGGCCGAGGCGCACCGGAAGGCGAACGCGTGCGATCCGGAGTCCGCCTTCGGCGGCGTCATCGCGGCCAACGGCGTGGTCACCGCGGACCATGGCCGCCCAGGTCAAGGACATCTTCACCGAGATCGTCATCGCCCCGGGCTTCGAGGACGCCGCGCTGGACATCCTGTCGGGGAGCAAGAACCTGCGCCTGCTGGCCTGCCCGCCGCCCGTCCGGGGCAGCCACGCGCCCGAATGGCGGCAGGTGGACGGCGGCCTGCTGCTGCAGACCCCGGACGAGATCGACGCGCCCGGGGACGACCCGGCCGGCTGGGAGCTCAAGACCGGCCAGCCCGCGTCCGCCGACGTGCTCGCCGACCTGGCCTTCGCCTGGCGGGCCATCCGCAGCGTCAAGTCCAACGCCATCCTGCTGGCCTCCGGGCTGGCCACGGTGGGCGTGGGCATGGGCCAGGTCAACCGGGTGGACGCGGCCCGGCTGGCGGTGTCCCGGGCCGGTGAGCGCGCGGCCGGCTCGGTCGCGGCCAGCGACGCGTACTTCCCGTTCCCGGACGGCCTGGAGGTGCTGACCGCCGCCGGGATCCGGGCCGTGGTGCAGCCCGGCGGGTCCATCCGCGACCAGCTCAGCATCGAGGCGGCCGAGCAGGCCGGGGTCACCATGTACGTCACCGGCGTCCGGCACTTCTTCCACTGAATCCGGCCTTCACTGAAAGAGAATCATGATCATCCTGGACGGCAAGGCGACCGCCGCGACGATCAAGGCCGAGCTCGCCGACGCGGGTCGCCGGCCTGGCTGAGCGGGGCGTGCGGCCCGGCCTGGGCACCGTGCTGGTCGGGGACGATCCGGGCAGCCGGGCCTACGTCAACGGCAAGCACCGGGACTGCGCCGAGGTGGGCATCGCCAGCATCCGCCGGGACCTGCCCGCCGACGCCACCCAGGAGCAGGTCGAGGCGGTGGTGGACGAGCTGAACGCGGATCCGGCCTGCACCGGCTACCTGGTCCAGCTGCCGCTGCCGGCCGGGCTCGACGCGAACCGCGTGCTCAGCCTCATCGACCCGGGCAAGGACGCGGACGGGCTGCACCCGCTGAACCTCGGCCGGCTCGTGCTCGGTGAGCCCGGGCCGCTGCCCTGCACCCCGCGGGGCATCGTGGAACTGCTCCGCCGCTACGAGGTGCCGATCGCCGGGGCTGACGTCACCGTGATCGGGCGCGGGATCACCGTGGGCCGGGCCCTGGGGCTGCTGCTGACCCGGCGCACCGAGAACGCCACGGTCACCCTCTGCCACACCGGGACCAAGGACCTGGCCGCGCACACCCGCGGCGCGGACATCGTGGTGGTGGCGGCCGGGCGCCCCGGCCTGCTCACCGCGGACATGGTCAGGCCCGGGGCCGCCGTGCTGGACGTGGGGATCACCCGGACCGAGGCGGGCCTGGTCGGCGACGTCGCGCCGGAGGTCCGGGAGGTGGCCGGCTATCTCGCCCCGATGCCCGGCGGGGTCGGCCCGATGACCAGGGCGATGCTGCTGGCCAACGTGGTTGACGCCGCGTCGGCGGCGCGGGTAAGCTACCAGTTAGTAACATAAAGCCGGGAGTCCTACGGGACCCCCGGAGGGTAAAGCAGAACACGGCATTTGGCACCCTTAAGGTGCGCCGCCGCAAACCGGGCCCAGCCTGGCCAGTCAGTGCTGGCCGATAGGGGCCGGTCCCGGATGCGGCGCATGAGGCAGCACGAGGCAGGAGGTTGGCCGCCGGTGGTGAACATCGTCGTTTGCGTGAAGCAGGTGCCGGACACGTGGGCGGAACGGACCCTGAGGGCCGAGGACTCGCGCCTGGACCGGGCGTCGGTCGACGGGGTCATCAACGAACTCGACGAGTACGCGATCGAGGAAGGCCTGCGCCTGGCCGAGGCCCACGGGGGCGAGGTCACCATCCTGACCATGGGCCCGGAGAAGGCCAGCGAGTCGATCCGCAAGGCGCTGTCCATGGGCGCGGACAAGGCGGTGTACCTCATCGACGACGCGCTGGCCGGATCGGACGCGCTGCAGACCTCGGCGGCCCTGGCCAAGGTCCTCGAGCGGATCGGGTTCGACCTGGTCATCCTGGGCGCCGAGTCCACCGACGCGCGGATGGGCGTGATGGCCGCCATGCTGGCCGAGCGGCTCGGCGTCCCGCAGGTCTCGCTGGCCAGCAAGGTCGAGGTGGACGGCACCGCGCTGCGGATCCACCGGCAGCAGGACTACGGCTACGACAAGGTCGAGTCCAGCCTGCCCGCCGTGATCAGCGTGGTGGAGAAGATCAACGAGCCGCGGTACCCGTCCTTCAAGGGCATCATGGCGGCCAAGAAGAAGCCGGTGGAGACGCTCACCCTGGCCGACCTCGGCATCGACCCGGGCGAGGTCGGCCTGGCCGCCGCCGCCACTGAGGTGGTCAGCTTCGCGAACCGCCCGCCGCGGCAGGCAGGCACGGTCGTCAAGGACGAAGGCGACGGCGGGACCAAGGCGGCCGAGTTCCTCGCCGCGCAGAAGTTCATCTGAGCCTCAGGTCAGCCGCGCTGGCTGAGCCTGGCGCCGAGCGGAGCCTGGGCACCAACATCTGAGCAGCTGTTTATCTGGACAACCCGGGAAGGGCGGCCTGCGATGGCTGAGGTTCTGGTTCTCGCCGAGCACGACGGCGAGACGGTGAAGAAGGTGACCGGCGAGCTGCTCACCCTGGCCCGCCAGTTCGGCGAGCCCGCCGCGGTCTGGATCGGCGCGGGCGCCGAGGGCGGCCGGGAGCGGCTGGCCGAGTTCGGCGCGGTCAAGGTGTACGTGGCCGACGGCAGCTGACGTCGAGGACTACGTGGTCGCCCCGGTGGCCGAGGTGCTCGCCGGGCTGGTCGGGCAGAAGTCGCCGGCGGCCGTGCTGCTCGCCGCCACCGGCGAGGGCAAGGAAGTGGCCGGGCGGCTGGCGGTCAAGATCGGCTCCGGCGTGATCACCGACGCGGTCGGGCTCACCCCGGGTGACGGCGGCCTGGTCGCCGAGCAGTCCATCTTCGGCGGGGCCATCAACGTGCAGTCCACCGTGCGGACCGGGACCCCGATCGTCGCGGTGCGGCCCAACTCCGTCGCGGCCGAGCCCGCGCCGGCCGCCGCGGAGATCGAGCCCGCCGGGGTCGAGCTGAGCGACGCGGCCAAGGCGGCCAGGATCACCGAGCGGGTGGTGGCCGAGCGCGGCGAGCGGCCCGAGCTCACCGAGGCGGCGATCGTGGTGTCCGGCGGCCGCGGGGTCGGCAACGCGGACAACTTCGCCCTGATCGAGAAGCTGGCCGACTCCCTCGGCGCGGCCGTGGGCGCCTCCCGGGCGGCGACCGACGCGGGCTGGTACCCGCACCAGTTCCAGGTGGGCCAGACCGGGAAGACCGTCTCCCCGCAGCTGTACCTGGCGGTGGGCATCTCCGGGGCGATCCAGCACCGGGCCGGCATGCAGACCTCCAAGACCATCATGGTGATCAACAAGGACCCCGAGGCGCCGATCTTCGAGCTCGCCGACTTCGGCGTGGTCGGCGACCTGTTCGCGGTGGTGCCGCAGCTGACCGAGGAGGTCGAGCGGCGCTCGGCGAACTAGGACTGGCCCCGGAACACGTCTCGCGACGTGCCCAGGGACCAGATCGCCCACTAGGCTGAAGTCCGTCATGGGGTACATCGACTACGCGGCCGCGCGCCCGCGGCCAGGCCGAGGACTGCGTGGTCTACCTGGACCACGCGGCGACGACGCCGATGCTGCCTGAGGCCCTGGCCGCGATGACGGAGGAGCTCGGCCAGCTGGGCAACCCCTCGTCCCTGCATAACGCCGGGCGCCGGGCCCGCCGGGTGGTGGAGGAGTCGCGGGAGCAGATCGCCGAGGTGTTCGGCGCCCGGCCCAGCGAGGTGATCTTCACCAGCGGCGGCACCGAAGCCGACAACCTGGCCGTCAAGGGCCTGTACTGGGCGCGCCGCGCGGCCGGCGGCCGCTCCGGCGCCGGCGCCGGGATCGCGCCGCACCGGGTGCTGGCCACCGCGATCGAGCATCACGCGGTGCTGGACTCGGTGCACTGGCTGGCCGGGCACGAGGACGCCGAGGAGCACTGGCTGCCGGTGGACGAGGCCGGGGTGCTCCAGCCCGCCGCGCTGGCCGAGGCCATCGGCGCCGACCCTGACGCGGTCGCCCTGGTCACCGTGATGTGGGCGAACAACGAGGTGGGCGCGGTCCAGCCGATCGCGGAGCTCGCCGCGCTGGCCCGTGAGCACGGCATCCCGTTCCACACCGACGCCGTGCAGGCGGCCGGGCAGCTGCCGGTCAGCTTCGCGGCCAGCGGCGCGGACGCGATGACCATCACCGGGCACAAGTTCGGCGGCCCGGTGGGCGCGGGCGCGCTGCTGCTGGCCCGCGGGGTCCAGCCGGTCCCGGTGCTGCACGGCGGCGGCCAGGAGAGCGAGGTGCGCTCGGGCACGCTGGACGCCCCGGCCATCCGCGCGTTCGCGGTCGCGGCGGCGGTCATGGCCAGCCGCCGGGACGAGGAGGCGGCCCGGCTGGCCAAGCTCCGCGACGACCTGATCGCCCAGGTGCTCGCGGCCGTGCCGGACGCCATCCTCAACGGCCCGCCCGCCGGGACCGGGCCGCCTGCCCGGCAACGCGCACTTCTCCTTCCCCGGCTGCGAGGGCGACGCGCTGCTGATGCTGCTCGACGCCAAGGGCATCGCCTGCTCGACCGGGTCGGCGTGCACCGCCGGCGTGGCCCAGCCCAGCCACGTGCTGCTCGCCATGGGCGCGGACGAGGCCAGGTCCCGCGGGTCGCTGCGGTTCTCGCTGGGCCACACCTCCACCCAGGATGACGTGGACGCGCTCGGCGCGGCCATCGGGGAGGCCGTGCAGCGGGCCCGGCGCGCCGCCCGCTGACCGTCGGCGCGGGCCAGGCGATCTTCCGCAACGAACCGCTGCGTCCCGCCAACGCGAACCGCGTCACGGCGAGCCGGGTGGCCGGGCCGCGCCCGGCTGATGCGGATCGGGCGGCCGGCGAGCCACGCCGGCGGCCGCTGGCGCGGCAGCGGCGTCCGGCGGCGAGGCGTAGGCTCGGTAGGCGGATGGGATAGGATGACCGTCTTCGTGTGCTGGCCGCCATGTCCGGCGGAGTGGACTCGGCGGTGGCCGCCGCCCGCGCCGCCGACGCCGGTCACGACGTGACCGGCGTCCATCTCGCGCTGTCCTCGAACCCCCAGTCCTACCGCTCCGGCGCCCGGGGCTGCTGCACGGTGGAGGACGCCCGCGACGCCCGCCGGGCCGCGGACGTGATCGGCATCCCGTTCTACGTGTGGGACATGGCCGAGCGGTTCGACCGGGACGTGGTGGCGGACTTCGTGGCCGAGTACGCCGCGGGCCGCACCCCCAACCCCTGCCTGCGCTGCAACGAGAAGATCAAGTTCGCGGCGGTGCTGGACCGGGCCGTCGCGCTCGGGTTCGACGCGGTCTGCACCGGCCATCACGCCCGGATCCGCGACGGCCGCCTGGTCCGCAGCGTGGACCAGGGCAAGGACCAGTCCTACGTGCTGGCCGTGCTCAACCGCGAGCAGCTGAGCCGGGCCATGTTCCCGCTGGGCTCCTCGACCAAGGCCGAGGTGCGGGCGGAAGCGGCGGCGCGCGGGATGGCGGTGGCCACCAAGCCGGACAGCCACGACGTCTGCTTCATCCCGGACGGGGACACCCGGGCGTTCCTGGCGGCCGGCTGGGCGACGCGCCGGGCCGCATCGTGGCCCAGGACGGGACGCCGGTCGGCACGCACGACGGCGCCTACGGCTTCACCATCGGCCAGCGCAAGGGGCTGCGGGTCGGGGTGCCGGCCGAGGACGGCCAGCCGCGCTATGTGCTGGACATCGAGCCGGTGACCCGGACCGTGACCGTCGGGCCGCGCGAGTCCCTGGACGTGCAGGAGATCCTGGCCGAGCGGCCGGTGTGGAGCGGGAGCGAGCCGCTGCGCGAGCCGCGGGAGTGCCTGGTGCAGTTGCGGGCGCACGGCGAGGTGCACCGGGCCACCGCCGGGCTGGCCGGGGACACGCTCCGGATCACCCTGGACCAGCCGGCCCGGGGCGTGGCCAAGGGCCAGGCCGCGGTGCTGTACGACGGCGACACCGTGCTGGGCAGCGGCACCATCAGCGGCGACCCGGGCCGGGGCGCCCGCCCCGGCCGAACCCGCCCGCTGACCTCGCGGCCCGGCCGCCCGCTGACCTCGTGACCGCTGACCTCGCGGCCCGCTGACCTCGTGACTGCTGACCGTGCCTGGCCTGCGGACCGCTCGCTCCCGATGCCCGCATCAGGGAACCCGCGTCACGATAAGGCCGCCGCACATATCCGGCCGAATCATGCATGATGCCCGCGATCCCGGGAACTGCAGCCAAATCGTGTCAGCAGTGATCCATTGCGGCGTGGCAGGCTAGCAAAAGTTCCCCGGAAGTGCATCTCTTGTTACAGGTGGGGAAAGCCCCTAACGTTGGCAGTCAACGCCAGGGGTGATAGGTGCAAAGAGGCATCGGGCCGCGGGAGGCACCATGGTAGGTGGCAGTGATCGCCAGGCCAGTCCAAGTCGGACCCCCCTGGTACCGAAACCTGGACGCCGGGCCAGATCCCGATTCCGGCGTCCTGATCGCGGCGGGCGGTCGGCGGCCCTCCTGGCCTCCGCGGTGCTGGCCGCCTGCGGCACCAGCAGCGCCAGTACCGGGCCGGTCACGCTGAACTTCTACTTCTACCCGGACGGCTCCGGGCGCGACCCAGCAGTCCATCGACAACTGCAACAAGCAGAGCGGTGGCAAGTACACCATCTCCTACCAGCAGCTGCCCGCCGCGGCGGACGGCCAGCGGCAGCAGATGGTCCGCCGGCTGGCCGCGCACGACACCACGATGGACATCCTGGGCCTCGACGTCACCTGGGAAGCCCGAGTTCGCCCAGGCCGGCTGGGTCGAGCCGTGGACCGGCGCGAACAAGGCCGCGGCCGAGAACGGCACGCTGCCGGCCGCCGCTGGACACGGCGATGTGGAAGGGCAAGCTCGTCGCGGTGCCGGACAACAGCAACACGCAGCTGCTGTGGTACGACTCCGCCCTGGTCAAGACCCCGCCCAAGACGTGGGCCCAGATGTTCGCCGACGCGGCGCAGCTGAAGAAGGAAGGCAAGCCGCACTACATCGAGATCCAGGGCGCCCAGTACGAGGGCGCCACGGTGTGGTTCAACACCATGGTGGCCAGCGCGGGCGGCTCCATCCTGAACCCGGCCGCGACCAAGGTCACGCTGGGCGCGCCCGCGGTCAAGGCGCTGTCGATCATGCACCAGCTGGCCACCGGGCCGGGCGCGGACCCGTCGCTGGACGTGCAGATGGAGAACCAGAACCGGCTGGCCATGGAGGCCGGCCAGGCCGCGTTCCAGCTGAACTACCCGTTCGTGTATCCGGCCATGAAGCTGGACAACCCGAAGCTGTTCAAGACCTTCAAGTGGGCGCTCTACCCGGAGGTCACCCCCGGGGTCCCGGCCAAGGTCACGATCGGCGGCACGGACCTCGCGGTCAGCCGCTACTCCCAGCACAAGGCGCTGGCCTTCCAGGCCGCGCTGTGCCTCCGGGACAAGGCGAACCAGATCATCGGCGCCAACGTGGGCGGCGTGCCGCCCACCCTCACCGCCCTGTACAACAACCCGGCGCTGTTCAAGGACTACCCGTTCCACGCGGACATCCTGAGCGCGCTGGAGCACGCCAGCGTCCGCCCGAAGACGCCCGGTGTACCAGGTCGTGTCGATCGACATCTCGCACCTGGTCTCGCCGGCGTCCGGCATCAACCCGACCCGCACGGAGAAATCGCTGACCAGCCAGCTCAATGACGCCCTGCAATCGAAGGGCCTGGTCCCGTGAGGCCGGGTCCGGTCACTGCGCAGGGCGCGGCGTGCGGCAGGCAGGCCGCGAAGGAAAGAAGGGGCCGATGAGTACGACCACAGAGACGGTCCCCGGCGGGGCGACCACAGCGCCAGTCAAGGGACAGAAAGCGCCGCTGTCCGAGGGCGCGAAGGCCGAACGCCGGCTGGGCTGGCTGCTCTGCGCGCCCGCGGTCATCGTGATGGTCGGCGTGACCGCCTACCCGGTCGGCTACGCCGTCTACCTCTCGCTGCTGCGCTACAACCTGGAGCTCCCGAACGCGATCAAGTTCATCGGGCTCGCTAACTACGGGGCGGTGCTCAGCTCCCCGTACTGGTGGCAGGCGCTCAAGGTGACCGTGATCATCACGGTCTTCTCGGTCAGCATCACGCTGGTGCTGGGCATGCTGCTGGCCCTGCTCATGCACCGGACCCTGTTCGGCCGGGGCACGGTCCGCACCGCCGCGCTCATCCCGTACGGGATCGTGACCGTGGCCGCCGCCTACGGCTGGCAGTACGCCTGGACCCCGGGCCAGGGCTACCTGTCCGCGATCGTTCAACAACGCGGCCCCGCTGACCACCGAGTACAAGGCCATCGCGGTCATCATCCTGGCCGAGATCTGGAAGACCACGCCGTTCATGGCGCTGCTGCTGCTGGCCGGGCTCTCGCTGGTGCCCGAGGACCTGCAGAAGGCGGGCAAGGTGGACGGGGCCACCGCGTGGCAGCGCTTCACCAAGATCACGCTGCCGCTGATGAAACCGGCCATCCTGGTCGCGCTGCTGTTCCGGACGCTGGACTCGTTCCGGATCTTCGACAACATCTACATCCTGACCGCCGGGGCTAACAACACCGGCTCGGTCTCGATCCTGGGTTACGACAACCTGTTCAACGCGCTGAACCTGGGTATCGGGTCGGCGATCTCCATCCTGATCTTCATCTGCGTGGCGATCATCGCCTTCCTGTTCATCAAGGGCTTCGGTGCCTCGGCCCCTGGCAGCAACCTCGGAAACGGGTGACCCGGTCATGGCCGCTGTAACCACGACGCCCCGGCAGAAGTTCGGCTGGGGCACGGCGAACTTCGTCGCCATCGCGCTGGCGCTGATCCCGGTGCTCTGGCTGGTCTCGCTGTCGTTCAAGACGCCGGCGGCGATCCTGGACCCGTCCTTCATCCCGGCCGCGTGGACCTGGGGGAACTACACCAGATCCTGAGCACCACCCAGTTCATCCGGCCGCTGATCAACTCGATCGGCATCGGCGTCATCTCGACGTTCATCGCCGTGGTGCTGGCCTCCATGGCGGCCTACGCGGTGGCCCGGCTGCGCTTCCCGGGCAAGGGCATCCTGATCGGGATGGCGCTGCTCATCGCGATGTTCCCGGCCATCTCCCTGGTCACGCCGCTGTTCAGCATCGAGCGGGCGATCGGCCTGTTCAACACCTGGCCCGGGCTGATCATCCCTTACATCGCGTTCGGCCTGCCGCTCGGCATCTACACGCTGTCCGCGTTCTTCCGGGAGATCCCCTGGGAGCTGGAAAAGGCGGCCAAGGTGGACGGGGCCACGCCCTTCCAGGCGTTCGTGAAGGTCATCGCCCCGCTCGCCGCGCCGGGCATGGTCACCACGGCCATCCTGGTCTTCCTGTTCTGCTGGAACGAGTTCCTGTTCGCGATCTCGTTCACCTCGACGCTGGCCGCCCGGACGGCGCCGGCCTCCATCGCCTACTTCAGCGGCAGCTCGCAGTTCACCGTGCCGACCGGCCCCATCGCGGCCGCCGCGGTGGTCATCACCATCCCGATCATCATCTTCGTGGTGTTCTTCCAGCGCCGGATCGTCGCCGGGCTGACATCAGGCGCGGTCAAGGGCTAGCGCGGATCCAAGGAGAGAGCAGTGGCTGAAATCGTTCTCGACAACGTGACCAAGCGCTACCCGGACGGTGCGCTGGCGGTTGACAAGTTCAACCTGGACATCGCCGACGGGGAGTTCGTCATCCTGGTCGGGCCGTCGGGCTGCGGCAAGTCAACGACGCTCAACATGATCGCCGGCCTGGAGGACATCTCCGAGGGCGAGCTGCGCATCGGCGGCCAGGTGGTCAACAACAAGTCGCCCAAGGACCGCGACATCGCGATGGTGTTCCAGAGCTACGCGCTGTACCCGCACATGACGGTCCGGG
This sequence comes from uncultured Actinomycetes bacterium, assembly GCA_963742055.1. Lineage (GTDB taxonomy): Bacteria > Actinomycetota > Actinomycetes > Streptosporangiales > Streptosporangiaceae > RYN-230. The sequence continues at coordinate 151,381 of CAVUKT010000005.1, forward strand.
AGAACATGGGGTTCGCGCTCAAGCTGGCCAAGACCCCGCAGAACGTCATCAACGAGAAGGTCGAGGAAGCGGCGCGGATCCTGGACCTGACCCAGCACCTGGACCGCAGGCCCGCCAACCTGTCCGGCGGCCAGCGGCAGCGGGTGGCGATGGGCCGGGCCATCGTCCGCGACCCGTCCGCGTTCCTGATGGACGAGCCGCTGTCCAACCTGGACGCGAAGCTGCGGGTGCAGACCAGGACCGAGGTATCCCGGCTGCAGCGCAGGCTGGGTACCACCATGGTCTACGTGACCCACGACCAGACCGAGGCGATGACCCTGGGAGACCGGGTCGCGGTCATGCGCAGTGGCCTGCTCCAGCAGGTGGCCTCGCCGCAGGAACTGTACGACCGCCCCGCCAACCTGTTCGTGGCCGGCTTCATCGGCTCGCCCGCGATGAACTTCCTCGGCGGCACGCTGGAGGAGGGCAAACTGCGCACCGGGCTGGGGGACCTCCCGCTGGCTGGCCAGCTGCAGGAGCTGGGCAGTTCCGCACGGGGCCGGCAGATGATCGTGGGCATCCGCCCGGAGGACTTCGAGGACGCGTCGCTGGTGCCCAGCGAGAACCGGCACAACGGGATCACCTTCCAGAGCAACATCGACCTGGTGGAGTCGCTGGGCTCGGAGAAATACGTCTACTTCACCGAGGAACTAGGGACGGTGGACGCGGCCGAGCTCACCGAGCTGGCCCGGGACTCCGGGCGGGCGGACAGCGGGGCCGGGGAAACAGTGGTGGCCCGCTTCGACCCGGCCACCCGGCTCACCGAGGGAGACCACGCCGAGATCTGGGTGGACACGCGCCGGGTGCACGTGTTCGACCCGGACACCGGCCAGAACCTCACCCTGGGTGACTCCGGCTCGCCCGCCACCCTCACGAGCCCGAGAAGCGATGACGCCCCGGCGCAGCCCGAGGCCGACGCCGCCGGGCAGGACACCGGCTCCGCGGCCACACCGCCAGTTAGTTAGCCATCGGCGGCGCCGTCCCGGCTAGTCCGGGGCGGCGCCACGGTGCTAGTTATCGGCTTCGCCGCCGGGCTGGTCAGCGGCTGCGCCGTTCGGCTGGTCAGCGGCATCGCCGCCGGGCTGGTCAATGGCTTCGCCGGCGGCTGTCGTGCTGTCCTGACGGCGTGCGTGACTGAAGGCCGGATGCGCCAGCGGGGGGCACGGAACTGCCGCTGGAGTTCCTCGATGACCTCGTCGTTCCATTCGTGGGTGCGGATCAGCCGGTAGCGCTCCCGGGCGATGGTCAGGTAGGCCTCCGCGTCGGTGCCCGAGCCGACCAGGTCCGCCGCGTGCAGGATGCGCACGACCGGGGTGAACTCCTCGGCGAACCAGCGCCGGGACACCTCGGCCCGGTCGTAGAACTTGTGCTCGTGCTGCATGAGGCGGAATCCCCAGGCTTCCACGGCCTCACCGAGTTCCGCGTAGCCCCAGGGATCGGAGAACGTGATCTTGGCGTAGGCCTGGGCCGGAAGCTTGACCCGCGACCGGAACAGCCGCTCGTAGCTCTTGTAGAGCAGGTCCCCGCGGCGCCGGATGCCCTGGGCCGGCACCGCCGTGAGGATCTCCGTCACGTAGGCGTCGATCGTCTTCTGCCCCATGGCCAGGGCGATCGAGACCCGGTGATGCCCGTCGACCACGAAATGCAGCTCACCGACGCGGTACACGTCGATGGGCGGGATGGACTCACCGCGGCGCTGGGCCAGGGCCAGCCGCTCCCAGCGCTCCCGGACCCGGCCCGAGGTGGGCCGGAAGCGGCGGTCGAAGTCCCGGGTGGAGTCCACCGTGCCCACCACGGTGTCCAGCTTGATCACCTGCAGGCCCAGCTTCCGCTCGCCGGTCATCCCGAGCGCGGCGACGACCTCGTCGAACGGCAGGATGAGGTTGACGTCGTCGGGTTCGCGGCGCAGCCGCTGGGACAGCCGGGCCAGCACCTGGCGGCGCCGGGCACGCTGGAAGTCGTTCTCGACGTCGCTCTGGGGGAACCCGGTGTCAGCGGGCATGGTGGTACCCAGCAGGGTGGTGTCCAGCACTGTGGTGTCCAGTCACGTCGGTGACCTGGCCCGTCGCGGGGTCGAGGTCGAACAGCTGCCACCCGGTGGCGTTGCGGACGAGCGTGCCGCCGAGCCGGTGGTCCCGGCGGCCGGACGGATCCGGGTCCACGTGCCCGTGCAGCAGCAGGGCGGGCTGCAGCCGTCCGGCGAGGACGTTGAGCGCCGGGAAGCCCTGGTGCACCGGGTCGGTCCCGTCGCCCACGCCGCGCGGCGGGGCGTGCGTCAGAAGCATGTCCACCCGGGTCCGGGCCAGCCGGGCCCGGAGGGCCAGCCGCCGGGCCCGCCGGGCCTGCTGCCGGTCGCTGTACTGGTTCGGGCCGGGGCGGTAGCGGCGGCAGCCGCCCAGGCCGGCGATCCGCAGGCCGGCCACGTCCACCACCCGGCCGTCCGCGCTGACCGCGCCGTCGGGCCACGGCGCCCGGGCCGGCAGCCCCGCGCGCAGCGTCAGGCCGCCCCGGCTGACGCGGTACCCGGACAGGTCAGGGTCATGGTTGCCGGGCACGAAGACGAGCGGCACGTCGAGCGCGTTCATCAGGTAGCCCAGGTACTCGAACGGCAGGTCGCCGCAGCCCAGCGATGAGGTCGGCGCCGCGGGCCGGGCCGATGTCGGCCCACAGGCCTTCCTCGACCACGTCGGAGACGGCTAGGACGCGAACCACACTGTGATCGTACGCTGCGAAACCCGGCCCGCCGATGGGTCAGCGCGAGGCGGTTTCCCTGACGTCGAGGCCGCCCTCGCGCAGCGCGGCCTCGGCGCGGTAGATCTCGGCCTGCGAGATCAGGTCGCCGGGCGGCAGCGGGGCGACCTCCAGCCGCTCGCAGGCGACCCGCAGCAGGTCGAGGTAGGCGCCGCGGAGCGCGCGCAGCTTGACCCCCTTGGCCTGCACGTCGGTCCGGGTCTCCAGAGTCTCCAGCTCGGCGCGGAGGCGGCGCATTCTCGCGGCCAGCCGCTCGATCGGCTCGGCCATCACCGGCTCCTGCACGCGGAACCGGGCCGTCCTGCGCCGTTCCGCGATCCAGCGGTACAGGCGGACGCTACCCAGCAGGGAGTAACCCACCGCCGTGGGAAGCAGGATTACCCCGATCAGCTCGATAGCCGGGTTCATCTGACCAGTCTCCGCCAGTCCCGGGAGCAAGGCAAGGGCTGGGCCAGCCCGGGGCGGGTTCGGGGTTACTGTGGGCCCGACCCCAACCGCCCAGGAGAACCATGGACATGCCAGGAACCCAGCCCCGCTGGTGGCACGGAGCCACCTTGTACCAGATCTACGTCAGGTCCTGGCAGGACACGCAACGACGACGGCTACGGGGACCTCAACGGCGTCACCGCCCACCTGGACTACCTGTCCTGGCTCGGCGTGGACGGCATCTGGCTGTCCCCGACCATGCCGTCGCCGGACGAGGACTGGGGCTACGACGTCTCGGACTACCTGGGCGTCCACCCGGAGCTCGGCACCCTGGCCGACCTGGACCGGCTGATCGCCGAGGCCGGCCAGCGGGACATGCGGGTCCTGCTCGACCTGGTTCCCAACCACACCAGCTGGGCCCATCCCTGGTTCGTCGAGGCGGTCAGCGACCCAGCGTCGCCGCACCGGGAGTTCTACGTCTGGGCCGATCCTGCCCCCGGCGGCGGGCCGCCCAACAACTGGCTGGCCGCGACCGGCGCGTCGGCCTGGACCCTGGACGAGGCCAGCGGGCAGTACTACCTGCACAACTTCCTGCCCAGCCAGCCCGACCTGAACTGGTGGAACCCCGCCGTGCATCAGGCCTTCCAGGAGATCCTGCGGTTCTGGTTCGACCGGGGCGTGGCGGGCTTCCGGATCGACGTCGCCCACGGGCTCTACAAGGACGCCCAGCTCCGTGACGACCCGCCCGTCCCCGAGGAGGGACTGATCGGCGGCCGGTTCGGCCTGGCCCAGATATACAGCGCGAACCGGCCCGGAGTCGCACGGGGTGTTCCGGGACTGGCGGAAGATCGCAGAGAGCTACCCGGTGCCCCGGGTGCTGCTCGGCGAGACCTGGGTCGGCGACGTCGGGGCGCTGGCCGCCTTCCACGGCCAGGGCGACGAGCTGCAGCTCACCTTCAACTTCCCGTTCGTCTTCGCCCCGTTCACCGCGGAAGCTCTGTCCGCCGTGGTGGCCGAGTCGCTGGCCAAGCTGCCCGCCGGGGAGTGCGCGGTCTGGACCGCGTCCAACCATGACATCAGCCGGTTCCCGACCCGCTGGGGCGGCGGGGACGAGCGCCGGACGCGGCTGGCCCTGCTCATGCTGGCTACCCTGCCCGGCGCCCTGGTCCTGTACTACGGCGACGAGCTGGGCATGACCGACCGGGACGTCCCCCCCGACCTGGTCCGCGACAAAATGCGGGCCGAAGCGGGAGCCAGGGAGAGCCGGGACCGGGCCCGGACTCCCATGCGGTGGGACTCCTCACCGTCCGGGGGGTTCACCGGCGACGGTGTCCAGCCGTGGCTGCCGTACGGCCACGCCGCGGAGGGTTCCGTTGCGGATCAGCAAGCGGATCCATCGTCCATCCTGCACCTGTGCCGCGACCTGCTGGCGCTGCGGCGGCGGGAATTCGCCGGCCAGCTGGCCAGCTACGAGCAGCTCGCCGCGCCGGCCGGGGTGTGGGTCTACGAGACCGGCGGCCTGACGGTCGCGGCCAACTTCAGCGACGAGCCCGCCACCCTGGACGCCTCGCCCGGCGCGGTGCTGCTCGCGACCGGCGAGGGGGCGCTGGACGGTCTGGTGCTGCAGCCCTGGGCCGGGGTGATCGCCCGCTCGCTCGTCTGGCTCACGGGCCTGGGCTTACGGGCCTGGGCTTACGGGCCTGGGCTTACGGGCCCGCGGTGGGCGTCGGGCTGGCCGTGCCGCCCGGGGTGGCGCCGGGCGTGCCGCTCGCCGTGACGGCGGGGGTGGGGCTGGCTGACGGCGTCGCCACCGCCGAGGAGCTGGGCAGGTGCGGCGAGTTCAGCGCGGCCTGGTCGGCGAGCGCGATGGCCAGCTGGCCCATGGCCGTGGGGTGGAACGGGGCCGGGTCGCCCAGGCCCTGCACGTAGGGCTGGGTCGTGCACAGCTGGTGGCCGGTGAAGTCGGGCTTGACCGAGGTGAAGCCGAACTCGGCGGCCCCCTTGGCCAGGACGGCGTTCAGGGTGGCCAGCCGCGAGCTGAGCGTGCGCTCTTTGGCGGTGGTCAGGCCGACCTTGCTCAGGCAGCTCAGCTGCAGGTCGAACGGGTTGTAGTAGCGGTTGATGATCACCTGCGGGTGGCTGGGCAGCGCCGCGAGCTGGTCGAGCAGCTGGAGGTAGTCCTTGCTGAACGAGTGCAGCTGCTGCTGGAAGTAGGCGGTGGTGGCCTTGTCGTTGCAGGTCTTGGCCACCGCGCACAGGCGCAGCATGGCCGACCAGTCCAGGTCGTCCGCGCCCACGCTGACGATGACCGCGGACGCGTGCGTGGCCCGCTGCGCGGCGTCGATCTGCGCGGGCACGGTCTCGCCGCCGCGTCCCTCGGGGCCGAGCAGGCCCTGGCTGATCGTGGCGCTGTTGCAGGCCAGGTTCATCACCTGCCAGCCGTTGGAGCGGGCCAGGTCCTCGGCGTAGGAGTCGGTGCTCCGCCCGCAGGCCTGGTCGGCGCGGGACGCGTCGCGGACCGCGGGCAGCCCGGCGCCGGCCGCGGTGGAGTCGCCGATCACCACCAGCCGGACGCCGGGCGGTACCGGGACGCCCTTCTTGGCGTCGGCGACCGTGCGCTCGCTGCCGACCAGCTGGCTGAGCGACCGGACCTGGCGCAGCGTGCGAGGGCGCGGTGTAGGCGGTCAGCATGATCGCGCCGAGGTTGATCACCTCGGTCAGCACCAGGCCGCCGGCCAGCAGCTTCACCGTCGTCCGGTGCGGCAGCCGCCGCCAGCCCGCCAGCGCCCCGAGCAGGATCAGCGCGCCCGACCGCGGTGAGCCCGATCTCCCAGGCGAAGTAGTGCGATCCAGCCGCTGGCCAGCCGGTCACCCAGGATCCGCTCGGCGCCCGCCGGGCCCGCGCCCTGGACGAAGTTGGTCAGCTCGCTGTTGATGGTGATCTGGGTCAGCTGGAGGCTGGGCCGGACCGGGCCGAGGAACTGCACGTGGGTGGGCAGGCTCTGGCCGAACAGGTCAATTTCGCCCGGGCCGGAGAAGCTCAGGCGTCGGCGCGGTGGTGCCGACCTTGATGACCTGCCCGGCCACGGTGACGGTCTGCAGGGGGGTGACCTTGAGGGCCACGCCGATGGAGACGGCGGCGGTGACCAGGGCCGCGGCCAGCCAGATGGCCCAGCGGGTGCGGCGGCCGGGGCGGCGGGGCCAGGTTCGCTGCGTGGCGGCTCCGGCGGGGTCCGGCTGACTGCGGCTGCGGCGTCCCCGGGGTCGGCCTCGGGCTTCCGGCCGTGGGTGGCAGGCTCCTGCGCTCCGGTGGCCGCTCCGGCGGCGCGCTGCCCGGGCCGCGTCATGAAGCGCTGTGACTGCGGCCAGGGTGGCTGCAGATCCAGCAGTGACCCAGCCTGCCTGCGCCCCGCCATTGGGAGCAGTGGGCCTGCGCCCCGGCAGGGACCCAGACCGTCGCGCACGCCACCGGCCATCGCCATAACTTCAACCGAAAGTACCCGCTGCGCGCCGGTGCGACACACGGGCGGCCCGCCTCCGGAGAGCCGGCCGCCTCGGGCTCGAGCACCCCGGGGCACGGCCGCTCGTCTTACGGATCAAATCGGCTGGCCTAAGCTCGGCCGCCCGGTCTGGCCCTCTTTATCCGGGCCCGATCGACGAATCAAAAACACGAGACTCGTTAGCCTCATATGCATAGGTAGCCTACACAGACAAACGATGTCACAGCGTCAACACAAACCGCGACACGTAACAGTGGTCGAAACGCTCCAGCAGTTCTTACCTAACCGGCGCTAGCTGACCTGGCGAAAGCCCGGAGAGTGTCCTAGCTCACGCGCGGGTCGTAGTGCTCGTAGCGGTACTGAGCTGATGGGCGATCGTGACGCTTTGCCATTTCTTCCTCGCTCTTCTGTCCCGTGAGCCGTGCGTGGGCGATCAACCAGGCTAGGTGCAACCCCCCGTTCGTTGCCCGGCTCCGTCAGTATCGCAGAGGTATTGCCCGTCAGCTATTGGTTAGTTGGTGATCATTCCGCGCGGCGCGGTTCATGATCACTTAACGTCCTCCGGCCACTCAGATGGGTCTGTCCCGCCGTATGGCCAATGAGCGGAGCGCGGAGTTGGCCCAATGAGGCGGCCAGCGCCTGATAAAAATGTCTTCTGGCCGCTTTAGCTAGCTGCGTTAGGCACCTGGAACCGTGCCGCGGCGGCTACGTTGATATCTGCCGTCGGCTTCTGGAACAAGGCCGCTGAGGGATAGTCCCACGGATCGCTGAAATCCCAGGTCCGTACGTGCATAAAACCCTGCCGCTTGTAGTACGCCTGCAGCGCATCATTGGATGTCCACACATCCACCCGGATCCATTCCGCGTTCCAGCCAAGCCTTCCTGCTGCCCGGCCCAGTCGATGAGGTCGGCGCCGATCCCGTCGCTGGCATGGCGCCGGCTGACTATGAGCCGGGATACGTAGACCGCAGGTTGATTGCGCTCTCGCAGCCTCCAGAGCTTCTTGTTGCCCCCTCGCCCGAACGAGACCGTCGCGACCAGTCCGTCGTCGTTCTCCACCATCCAGGTGCGCGCGACCTTGATCCCCCGGCGTATCCGCTGGTCACGGGCCGGCTCATCGGGCCAGGGCCGCTGCCACTGATCCGAATTCTTCTCCGTCTGCAGCCACTGTGCCGCGTCATCGATGAGACCGATGATCGACGGCATGTCATCCATCTCCGCCGGACGGATCTGGAGAGCTTCACCCGTAAGCTGAGGGCCAGATTCCCGCCTCAGGAGGCGGGGCATCGTTCTGCGTGCGTTGATGACCATAGTCGTTGATTGTTCCTATGTAGTCAGTGCCCGTCGGCGATCAGAAGACGTCCCCTACGCATTTGTGGCTGAGGCGGGCGGTTCCCATTCCATCTGCTGGCACCTGTCCGACTATGACGGCGAACTGGTTCCGGTCGGCCGGGTACACGCTGACCGTCAGCCGGACCGGCGGCCCTTCTCGTCGAAGGCCGTCCGGCGGGTCTCGATGACGGAGACGCGGCCGTCATCAGGGAGCTTGAAGAAGGCGGTCTCGACCTCGTCCGGGGCCCGTACCTTGATCGTGTCGCGCCAGCCGACCTGCTTAATGTCCAGCGCGTCTCCCGAGGTACTCACGGTCCCCTCGGCGATGTTGATGCCTGGATGAGCCGGACGGCGCCGTCGTCGACGAAGCTCATGGGGTAGAACGAGGTCTGCAGGGACCACGGGTGCCATCGATGGACCGCTGCTGATGCCGGCTGACGACCGACGTGCCCCGGCAGCTCAGTTCGCGGCCGGGTCCCGGCCGGCTGGATCTCCACCCGCGGCGGGTTGTCCGTCGGCTCCGGCGCTGCGGCCTTCACCTCGGCGTAGATGTCGCCTTCGCCGCCGCCGATGCCGGTCTTCGGTTCCCCGGTCAGTGTGGTGATGAACGGGATCATCGTCTCGACCACGAAGGTGCCCTGGCCGGGCCGGGTCTCGACCAGGCCGCGGGTGATCAGCCACTTGATCGCGTCGCGGATGGTGTTGCGCGATGCCTCGTACTTCTCCCGGAGCTCCAGTCTCGGTGCGCAGCTGAGCGCCGCGGCGCGAGTTCGCCGGACTCGATCTGCTCGCGCAGATCGTCGGCGATCTGCCGGTACATGGGGTCAGCCATGGCACCTCCCAGAGATACCAACCACCCCTACGGTAGGGCCGACTGGGCTGAAAAGGATCATACCCTGCTGTCCAAGTCTTCAGAATATTTGGGATGTCTCGGTTTAGGGCCCGATCCGGCGGGGTTATAGCTCGAGTAGTACCAGAGGTTGGGATGACTAGGACCATCCTAGCAGTCGGACTCCTTGGGCGCACACGGATGAGTCATTCGATTCCCAACACCCGCCTCACCCCGGCCACCCATACCGGAGAAGAGGCACCAGCAGGACGGCGGCACCACCGCCGGAGGCCAGAAGTTAGGGGACTGTCATGGCCACCACCCTCCTCCTCATCGCAATCGTGATCTTCGTAGCAGGCGCCGCAGTCGGCGGCATCCTCCTCGTGAGCTGGGGAATCCGCCGGGAGGAGCGGGATTTTTCGCTGACCCGCCAGGCTCCGGGCCTGGCCAGCCAGGGCGCCCGCCAGGTGACCGGCCTCTGGGTCCGCCGGCGGACTGACCTCGCCTCCGCCCCGCTGGCCAACGACGGCAGGACGATACTCGTCTAGCCAGCCGAAAGCCAGGCCGGCCGGGGCCGCGGGGGACCCGGCCGGCCTGACCGGGGAGTCCGCGCCACACCATCGCGGGGGCATGGTGTGGCGCGGATCGCTGTCCGGACCCGGCCGGCCCGCTCACGCCCCGCCCGCGCGAGGCATCCGCGCCGCACCAGCGTTAGGGAAAGGTGCGGCGCGGAGCGCTGTCGGCGCAGCTCAGCCGGAGCGAGCGGTCCCGAACACTAAGCTCGGCAGCGTGCAAGATTCCGCGACTCCCGCTCCTTATCCCTGGCCGCCGCAATCCGCCACCGGCGTGGGCTCGATGCCCGGCACCGACCCGCTGGAGGCCATCCGGTTCATCTTCGATGAGCTCCCGGACCTGCCTCACCTGGCCGAGCTGCCCGGACCGCGGCGTGGGCGCGGACATGATCGGCCGGACCGCCGGGCTGCTGATCGACCTGTCCGTGGACGCGACCACCCGGGGCTGGCGCCTCGCCGACCGGCCCGGCCGGGACGTCCGCCGCGCGCAGTCCCTGCTCGTCCCGCGACCTCGACGCGCTGGAAGAGGTGGCCGACGGCTACCAGGGCCCGCTGAAGCTGCAGGTCTGCGGGCCGTGGACGATGGCGGCCAGCCTGGAGCTGGCCCGCAGCCAGGAGCCCGTGCTGGCCGACCCGGGCGCGGTCCGGGACCTGACCGCGTCGCTGGCCGAGGGGGTGGCCGCGCACGTGGCCGGGGTGCGCGGCCCGGGTGCCCGGCGCCCGGCTGCTGCTCCAGCTGGACGAGCCGTCGCTGCCCACCGTGCTGGGCGGCGGGGTGCCGAGCGCGAGCGGGCTGAACCGGGTCCGGCCGGTCGAGGAGGCGGACGCCGAGTCGGGCCTGCGCACGGTGCTGTCCGCCGCGCAGGCCGCCACCGTGGTGCACTGCTGCGGAATGTCGGCGCCCCTTGGCATCATCAGGAGCGCGGGCGCGGACGGGGCGGGGATCGACCTCGGCGTGCTCCGCCGGGGGGAGGAAGAGGTGCTGGCAGAGGCGGTCGAGGCGGGCCTCGGGATCTTCGTGGGCGCGGTGCCCGCCACGCCCGCGCCAGCTGACCCAGGCGGCAGCACCGGCAGGCCGGCCGCGGGCCGGCGGCCCCGCTCCCGCCGCTAATTCTCCGCAACGAAACGCGGTCGGCGCCCAGCCCCCGCCCAGCGGGTCGTGGAGTTGTGGCGGCAGATGGGATGGCCGGCGGCCCGCCAGCCCGGTGCTTCAAAGATCAGTGCGGCGGGTATCGCGGCCCAGGTCGTGATCACCCCGGCCTGCGGGCTGGCCGGCGCCCCGCCGGACTACGCCCGGGCCGCGCTGGCCGCCTGCCGGGAGGCGGCCCGGATGCTCCCCGAGCTGATTGAGGAGGAAGCGCCGTGACCGAGCCCGCTGGAGCAGATGGCCTGTCCCGCGAGCCAGGCCGAGGAGTCCGGCGGGATTCCCGGGTCCGCCGTGGACGCGGCGGCCCGGCACCGGCACGCCGAGCTGAGCGCGGAGATCACCGAGGCCAACCACCGCTACCACGTGCTGGACTCGCCGACGATCTCGGACGCGGAGTACGACGCGTTCATGCGTGAGCTCCGGGCGCTGGAGGAGCGCTACCCGGAGCTGCGCACCCCGGATTCGCCCACCCAGCGGGTGGGGGGCGCGATATCCACCGAGTTCACCGCCGGTCGAGCACCTGGAGCGGCTGCTCAGCCTGGACAACGCGTTCTCGGCCGAGGAATTCGACGCCTGGGCCGCCCGCGCCGAGCGGCTCGGCGGGACCGGCCCGTACCTGTGCGAGCTGAAGATCGACGGGCTGGCCGTGGACCTGGTGTACCGGGGCGGCGCGCTGGTCCGCGCGGCCACCCGCGGGGACGGGACGACCGGGGAGGACGTCACCCCGAACATCCGCACCATCGCCTCGGTCCCGCTCCGGCTCACCGGCCCTGATGTGCCGGAGACGCTGGAGGTCCGGGGTGAGGTGTTCTTGCCGGTGGCGGCCTTCCACGAGCTGAACGAGCGGCTGACCGCGATGGGCCGGCCGCCGTTCGCCAACCCCCGCAACTCGGCCGCGGGCTCGCTGCGCCAGAAAGACCCGCGGGTCACCGCGACCCGGGCCCTGCAGCTGATCGTGCACGGCGTGGGGCTCGCCACCGGTGACGCCCCGGAAACCCACTCCGGCTGGTACGAGCGGCTGCGCGGGTGGGGACTGCCGGTCAGCGACCTGTTCCAGGTCACGCCGGAGCTGGACGGGGTGCGGGACTACATCGCGCACTACGGCGAGCACCGGCACGACACGCCGTACGAGATCGACGGGGTCGTGGTCAAGATCGACCGGCTCGACCTGCAGCGCCAGCTGGGCCACACCAGCCGGGCGCCGCGCTGGGCGATCGCCTACAAGTACCCGCCCGAGGAGGTCAACACCCGGCTGCTGGACATCCAGGTCAACGTGGGCCGGACCGGCCGGGTCACCCCGTTCGCGGTCATGGAGCCGGTGGTGGTCAGCCAGTCCACGGTCGACCGGGCCACCCTGCACAACGCCGACGAGGTGGCCCGCAAGGGCGTCCTGATCGGGGACATGGTCGTGCTGCGCAAGGCCGGCGACGTGATCCCCGAAGTGGTCGGGCCGGTGGTGGACGTGCGCACCGGCGATGAGCGGGCGTTCGAGTTCCCGACCGTGTGCCCGGCGTGCGGCACCCCGCTGGTCCGGGAGGACGGCGGGGTGGACTGGCGCTGCCCGAACACCCGGGCCTGCCCGGCCCAGCTGCGGGAGCGGCTCTTCCACCTGGCCGGCCGGGGCGCCCTGGACATCGAGGTACTCGGCTACGAGGCGGTGACCGCGCTGCTCGACTCGGGCCTGGTCACCGACGAGGGCGACCTGTTCTCGCTGACCGACGAGGACCTGGCCACCTGCCCGTTCTTCGTGAACAAGCAGGGCACCCTGACCGTGAACGCGGGCAAGCTGATCGGCAACCTGGAGGACGCCCGGCGCCGCCCGCTCTGGCGGATCCTGGTCGCCCTGTCCATCCGGCACGTGGGCCCCACCGCGGCCCGCGCGCTCGCGGCCCAGTTCGGCTCGCTCGACGCGATCACGGCCGCCTCGGCGGAGGCACTGGCCGCGGTGGACGGGGTGGGCCCGACGATCGCGGCCTCGGTGATCGAGTGGTTCGGGGTGGACTGGCATCAGGAGATCGTGCGGAAGTGGCGGGAGAACGGGGTCCAGCTGGCTACGCCCGGCTGGACGCCGCCGCCTGCTCCCGAAGACCCGGGAGCCGGCCTCCCGCTGTCCGGGGTGGCCGTGGTCATCACGGGCAGCCTGGACGCCTTCAGCCGGGACGAGGCCGCGGAAGCGGTGCAGGCCCTGGGCGGGAAGGTCACCTCGTCGGTATCGAAGAAGACATCGTTCCTGGTCGCCGGGGATAAGCCCGGCAGCAAGCACGACAAGGCGCTCACGCTGGGCGTGCCCGTGCTCGACGAGGCGGCCTTCCGGGTACTGCTGGACAATGGCCCGGCCGCGGCCGCCGAGGCGGTGCAGGCGCAGGGCGCGATCCCTGATGCGGCCGGGGCTCCTGCGCCCGCAGCCGACCAGTGATAATGACGTGGCGATCTGTTCCGCAAATTGATTCAGTGGTGCGCAGCGCTCTGACCTGCGAAATCGTTGTTGTTCGGCAATGCGTCGTAACGGATAGTGTGCGATTGGCTTCGCGAAGTACGGTTTTCGCCGTACTCTGCTGAGAGAGCAACGCGTATCCCCGGCTGGCTGCGGCCACGAGGACACCATGAGGGATCCGAACGACACCAGGGACATCGGTCCGCGGATCGGTTCCCCGCTCTGGAACTACATCACCGCCGTCACGGTGGCGGGTCTGGGTGCCTTCCTGGTCGCCGTGCGCGGCCTGCCTGGCCCGGGGATCCCCGGACTGCTGGAGCAGCCCCTGCTGTGGGTCATCGCCGCCCTGGCCCTGCTCGGCGAGCTCAAGCGGATCGTGACGCCGGGCAAATCCGGGCCGGACGCCGGCGCCGTCTCGGTCACCTTCTGCTTCGCCGCCCTGCTCTACTGGGGCTTCCCGGTGGCCGCGGTGCTCCGGGCGGTCACCACGCTGGTCGTCGCGCTCTCCGCGCGCCGGGCGCCCTTCCGGGCGCTCTTCAACGTCGCCCAGCTCACCCTCAGCCTGGCCGCCGCGGCGGCGGTTCTCGCGGTCGCGCACATCCACCCGACGCCGGCCCGGCCCTGGGTTCCGGCCGGGAGCCAGCTGGGCGCCGTCGGCCTGGCCGCGGCCGCCTACTTCACCTGCAACTTCGTGCTGGTCGGCGTGGCCGCGGCGCTGCACGCGCGGGCGTCCCTCCTGGCCACGCTGCGCCGGGCCCTGCCTTACCAGGCGTTCGTCACCCTGGCCCTGCTGTCCGCGGCGCCGCTGGTGGTCGTGGCGATGAACCGCTCGGTGCTGCTGCTCCTGCTGTTCCTGCTGCCGCTCAGCGCGATCTACGCCAACGCGGCCATGTCGCTGAACCGGGAGTATCAGGCGCTGCACGACCAGCTGACCGGGCTGCCCAACCGCACCCTGCTGCTGCGCCGGACGGCCGAGGCCCTGACCGAGGCCGGGCGCACCGGCGCCAAGTGCGGCTTCCTGCTCCTGGACCTGGACCGGTTCAAGGAGGTCAACGACACCCTCGGGCATCCGCTGGGCGACGGGCTGCTGCAGGTGATCGCCTACCGGCTGGCCCGCAGTGTCCGGCCGGGTGACGTGGTCGCCCGGCTCGGCGGCGACGAGTTCGCGGTGCTGCTGCCCGCGGTGCGGACCATCACGGTGGCCGCCGAGGTGGCCGCCCGGCTGCGCGCCGCCCTGGCCGAGACGGTGCGGCTGGAGGGCATGACGTTCGAGATCGAGGCCAGCGTGGGCATCGCGATGTACCCGGACGACGGCGCGACGGTGGAAGTGCTCCTGCAGCGCGCGGACGTGGCCATGTATCTGGCCAAGGAGCGGCGGACCGGGGTGGAGACCTACGTGGCCCGCGCGGACCACTACTCCCCGGCGCGGCTGTCTCTCCTCGGCGACCTGCGGCGCGGCATCGACCGGGGCGAGTTCGAGCTGCACTACCAGCCCAAGGTGTTCCTGGCCACCGGCCAGGCCGCCGGGATGGAGGCCCTGCTGCGCTGGCAGCACCCGGATCGGGGGCTGCTCGGGCCGGCCGAGTTCATCCCGCTGGCTGAGCAGTCGTTCCTGATGCGGGAGCTCACCGCGCACGTGGTCCAGCTCGCGCTCCGCCAGGCGTCGGCCTGGCGGCGCAGCGGGCTGGTGGTCCAGCTGTCGGTGAACGTCTCCCGCCGCGACCTGCTCGACGCCGGCCTGGCCGCCACGATCGAGCGCGAGCTCGCCGGGCATGGCCTGCCCCCCGGCGTGCTGCTGCTCGAGATCAGTGAGCGGGCGCTGAACCGTGAGGCCGCCGACATCGCGGGCGGCCTGAACGCGCTGCGGACCCTCGGCATCGAGCTCAGCGTGGACGACTTCATGACCGGGTACTGCTCGGTGGGCCGGCTGAAGGAGATGTCCATCGGCGAGGTGAAGATCGATCCGTCCTTCGTCGCCGCCGTGGCCAGCAGCCCGGACACTGAGCTGATCGTGCGCTCCGCGGTGCATCTGCTGCGCGGGCTGGGCATCCGCTCGGTGGCCGAGGGGGTCGAGTCACCGCAGGTCGCAGCCAGCCTGCGGGCCATGGGCTGCGACGTGGCCCAGGGCTGGCAGTTCAGCCGCCCGCTCAACGCGGCCGCCGCCGCGGCCTGGCTGGCCCGCCGGCGCCGCGCCGGCCGCCGGCGCCGGCGCGATGCCCGGCCGGTCCGGGCCGGCCCCGGCCGCCGGGCCGGTCCGCGGCCACGATGCCGCCGCCGGTTCCGGCGCCGCCGCGGCCGCGGCCGCGGCCCCGGTCCCGCGGCCGGCCGCGCACCAGCGCGGCGGCGCCGGCCCCGGTGCCCGAGGGCGACTGCCTGGACGCGGCGGCCCGGCCATAATGCCGTCAGCCCGCTCCGGCCCCGGGCCTAGGATGGCTCCATGCCCATTGACCGCGCCGAAGTGGCCCACCTGGCCCGGCTGTCGAGACTGGCCCTGACCGACGAGGAACTCGATCACTTCGCGGTCCAGCTCGACCAGATCATCTCGGCCGTCGCGCGGGTCCAGGAGGTCGCCGCGGAGGGTATCCCGCCGACCACGCACGCGGTCCCGGTGACCAACGTGTTCCGTGACGACGTGGTGGTTCCGCCGCTGGGCGCGGACCGGGTGCTGGACCAGGCGCCGGCCGTGGAGCAGCAGCGGTTCCGCGTGCCGCGGATCCTGTCGGAGGACTGATCGTGGACGACGAGACCAGGCCAGGCGAAGCCATGCCTACCCCGGACCGCGCCGCAGAGCTGACCCGGATGACGGCGGCGGAGCTCGCCGCCGCGATCGCGGGCGGCCAGGTGTCCGCGCTGGAAGTGACCGACGCCCACCTGGGCCGCATCGACGCGGTCGACGGGCAGCTGCACGCCTTCCTGCACGTCGCGGCGGACAGCGCCCGGGCCGCCGCCCGCGCGGTGGACGAGCGCCGCGCGGCGGGCGAAGTGCTCGGGCCGCTGGCCGGCGTGCCGCTGGCCCTCAAGGACGTCTTCACGACCACGGACATGCCGACCACCTGCGCCTCCCGCATCCTCGGCAGCTGGCGGCCGCCGTACGACGCGACCGTGACCCGCCGGCTCCGCGAGGCTGGCGTGGTGCTGCTGGGCAAGTCGAACATGGACGAGTTCGCGATGGGCTCGTCCACCGAGAACTCGGCGTTCGGGCCGTCCCACAACCCGTGGGACCTGGCCCGGGTACCCGGAGGGTCGTCGGGCGGCTCGGCCGCGGCGGTCGCGGGCTTCGAGGCCCCGCTCGGCGTCGGCACCGACACCGGCGGGTCCATCCGGCAGCCCGCCGCGGTGTGCGGGATCGTCGGGGTCAAGCCGACCTACGGCGGGTCGTCCCGGTACGGGCTGATCGCCTTCGCGTCGTCGCTGGACACCCCCGGGCCGCTGGCCCGGACCGTGCTGGACGCGGCCCTGCTGCACGAGGCGATCTCCGGCCACGACCCGTGCGACTCCACGTCGGTGGACGCGCCGGTCCCGCCGGTGGTGGCCGCCGCCCGGCAGGCGGACGTGAGCGGCCTGCGCATCGGGGTGGTGCCGGAGCTGAGCGGCGAGGGCTACCAGCCGGGGGTGCTGGCCCGGTTCAACGAGGCCGTCGAGCTCCTGGAGTCCCTGGGCGCCAAGATCGTCGAGGTGTCCTGCCCGCACTTCAGCTACGCGCTGCCGGCCTACTACCTGATCGCGCCCAGCGAGTGCTCCTCCAACCTGGCCCGGTTCGACGGCATGCGCTACGGGCTGCGGGTCGGCGACGACGGCACGCACGACGCCGAGGAAGTCATGTCGCTCACCCGCGCCGCCGGATTCGGGCCCGAGGTGAAGCGCCGCATCATGCTCGGCACCTACGCGCTGTCGAGCGGCTACTACGACGCCTACTACGGCAAGGCCCAGCAGGTGCGGACCCTCATCACCCGGGACTTCGAGGCCGCGTTCGAGCAGGTTGACGTGCTGATCTCGCCGACCACGCCGACCACCGCGTTCCCCATCGGCGAGCGGGCCGACGACCCCATGGCCATGTACCTCGCCGACCTGTGCACGATCCCGTCGAACCTGGCCGGCAACGCGGCCCTGTCGCTGCCGTGCGGGCTCGCGCCCGAGGACGGCCTGCCGGTCGGGCTGCAGATCATGGCGCCGGTGCTGGCCGACGACCGGGTGTACCGGGTGGCCGCGGCCGTGGAGGCCGCACTCACCCAGCGCCGCGGCGGCCCGCTGCTGGACGCGATCCGCGGGCCGGCCGGGCTGCCCGCCCCCCGTGCTCCGGAGAACGGTGCTCCGGGAACGGTGCTCCGGGGAACGGTGCTGCTGAGAGCCGGAGGGAGCAGCGCATGAGCGACCAGTCGACCATGGACCTGGTTTCCTACGACGGACGCGGTGGCCCGGTACGACCCGGTGATCGGCCTGGAGACGCACGTCGAGCTCGGCACCGAGACCAAGATGTTCTGCGGCACCCCGGCCCGGTTCGGCGGCGAGCCCAACTCCCTGGTCTGCCCGGTCTGCCTGGGCCTGCCCGGCTCGCTGCCGGTGACCAACCGGATGGCCATCGAGTACACGATGAAGATCGGGCTGGCGCTGAACTGCGCCATCGCCGTCCAGGCCAGGTTCGCGCGGAAGAACTACTTCTACCCGGACATGCCGAAGGACTACCAGATCTCGCAGTACGACGAGCCGCTGTGCACCGACGGGTGGCTGGACATCGTCGTGGCTGACCCGGACTCCGGCGAGCCAGCGGCCGGTCCGCGTCGAGATCGAGCGGGTGCACCTGGAGGAGGACACCGGCAAGTCGTTGCACGTCGGCGGGGCCACCGGGCGGATCCACGGCGCGGACTACTCGCTCGTGGACTACAACCGGGCCGGGATCCCGCTGGTGGAGATCGTGACCAAGCCGGTGGCCGGCACCGGGGCGCTCGCGCCCGAGGTGGCCCGGACCTACGTCACGGAACTGCGGGACCTGCTGCGCGCGCTCGGCGTGTCCGATGTGCGGATGGAAGAAGGCTCGCTGCGCTGCGACGTGAACACGTCGCTGACGCCCGGCGGGGTCGCCCGAATGGGGCACCCGCACCGAGACCAAGAACGTGAACTCGCTGCGCTCGGTGGAACGCGCGGTCCGGTCGGAGATCCAGCGGCAGGCCGCGGTGCTGGACGCCGGCGGCCGGGTGGTGCAGGAGACCCGGCACTTCAACGAGGAGACCGGGACCACCTCGCCGGGCCGGAGCAAGGAAGAGGCGCAGGACTACCGCTACTTCCCCGAGCCCGACCTGGTTCCGGTCGCACCGTCCCGGGACTGGGTGGAGAGTGTCCGGGCCCAGCTGCCCGAGCTGCCCGCGGCCCGGCGGGCCCGGCTGCAGGCGTGAGTGGGGCCTGTCGGAGCTGGACATGGCGGCGCTGCGCAACGCGGGCGCGCTGGACCTGGTGGCGGAGACGGTCGCGGCGGGAGCCACGCCGGCCGACGCCCGCAAGTGGTGGCTCGGTGAGCTGCTGCGCACGGCGAACAAGTCCGGCACGGAACTCGGCGACCTGCCGATCACGCCCGCGGACGTGGCCCGGGTGGCCCAGCTGGTGGACTCGGGCGCGGTCAACGACCGGCTGGCCCGGGAGGTCATCGAGGGCGTGCTGGCCGGCGAGGGAACGCCGGACGAGGTGGTCAAGGGCCGCGGCCTCGCCGTGGTCAGCGACGACGCGGCCCTGTCCGCCGCGGTCGAGGAGGCCATCGCCGCGAACCCGGACGTCGCCGACAAGATCCGGGGCGGCAAGGTCGCCGCGGCCGGCGCCCTGGTCGGCGCGGTGATGAAGGCCACCCGGGGCCAGGCCGACGCCAGCCGGGTCCGGGAACTCATCCTCGACCGCCTCGGCTGAGCAGCGTCCATGCTGACCGGCCCATGCTGACCCGCCCATGCTGACCTGCCCATGCTGATCTGGGTGCCGACGGCCGAGGTGGCCGCGGGACTGGACGGGCTGCCCGGCGCCGACGTGGAGGTGGTCGCGCCCGACGGCGCGCCGCTGCCGCCCAGCGTGGACCAGGTCGAGTTCTACGTGCCGCCGTTTTTCCCCAGCCCCCCGGGGATCGCGGCGATGCGCGAGATGCCGCGGCTGGCCGTGGTGCAGACGCTGACCGCCGGGGTGGACCGGCTGCTGGCCGACCTGCCCGCCGGGGTCACCCTCTGCAACGCGCGCGGCGTGCACGACGCGAGCACGGCGGAATGGGTGGTCGCCGCGATGCTCGCCGCGCTCCGCGAGTTCCCGCTGTTCGCCCGGGAGCAGGCCGCCGGGCGGTGGAACTATCACTTCACCGACTGCCTGGCGGGCAAGACCGTGCTCATCGTCGGGTACGGGTCGATCGGTGCGGCGGTGGAGCGCCGGCTGGCCGGCTTCGAGGTGCAGGTGGTCCGGGTGGCCCGCACCGGCCGCCCGGGCGTGGCCACCGTGAGCGACCTGCCCGGGCTGCTGCCCGGGGCGGACGTGGTGGTGCTGCTGGCCCCGGTGACGCCCGAGACCATCGGCATGGCCGACGCGGCGTTCCTGGCCCGGATGAAGGACGGCGCGCTGCTGGTCAACGCGGCCCGCGGGCTCGCTGCTGCGGACCGACGCGCTGGTCGCGGAGCTGCGGCAGGGCCGGCTGCGGGCCGCGCTCGACGTGACCGACCCGGAGCCGCTCCCGGCCGGTCATCCGCTCTGGACGATGCCCGGCGTGTTCATCACCCCGCACGAGGCGGCGTCCACCCCCGTCTCGACCGCCCGGATGATCAGCCACGTCCGCGACCAGGCCGGGAGATTTCTCAATGGCGCGCCGCTGCTGAATGTCATCTCCGGCAGTTATTGAGAATAGCGCCAGGTTACGGAAAGGCTTCCGGCAATTACCCCAGGTCAATGCGATATGGGCGGGTTACCGGCCGCCGGGCAGAGGGAGATGTCTCCCGCTGGACGCCCTTCCTCAATCGAAGTGTGACCTAAGGGGCCTAAAGTGAGCAGCATCGTTCACTGGCGATGACCGCGACCAGCCCGCTGGCGGGTCCCGCAGCACACCGTGCGGGCACCCTGCCCTGTCCTGGTGACCGTGAGCCTTAGTTCGGTTGCGCAGGAATTGTCAGCCTGGGCCCACAAGGCGCCGCTGGCCACATGGGCCGGTGCGTAACCAGCGGACCACACGCAGCGGAAGGAGACTCGGTGCACCCGCAAGCATCGGGTGACCCGCGATGAGCCTGGCCGCACAGGCAGCAACCGCGGTGGTGGCCCTGGTCGCTGCCGTGACCGCAGTCAGCCTGTGGCGCGGTGCCAACCGGCACGCAGGCTCTGTCCGGCGTGCGTACCGGATGTTCGCGCTGACCGCGCTGCTCTGGGGGGCGGGGGCGATCGGCCAGCAGGCGCTGGCCAGCGCCTCGGCCGGGGCCACGTTCCCGTTCACCGGCGCCGACCTGCCCGGGCTGCTGGCGCTCCCCGCCCTGGTGACCGGGCTGGCCAGCCTCGGATCCCGGCGCGAGGCGGCGCGTCATCCGCTGGCCCAGCGCCACCGGGCCCGGATCGGCACCGCGGTGGCGCGCTGCGCGGACGGCTACGTCGTGGCCTCCGCCCTGTTCATCATCGGCTGGATCACCGTGCTCAGCGCCGGGTACGTGCACTCGGGTGACGATCCCGGCACGTTCGCCGCCGAGCTCGTCCATCCCCTCGCCGACCTGCTCGTGCTCGGCGCGGTGCTGCCCCTCGCGGTGGCGGCCGGGCGCCGCGGCGTCGCGCCCGTCCTGGCCCTGCTGGCGGTGACCGCGAGCGACACGCTCGCGGTCGGGGCGAAGATCAGCAACGGGCATCCCGGCGCGGCCTCCCAGTTGCTGCTGATCGCCGGGTTCTGCGTCCTGGGCTGCGCCCCCTGGCTGGGCGGCTCGTGGCGCGCGGGCCCCGGGGATGCGGGCCAGTTCACCCGGGCCGGGGCGCACGCCGCGACCGCGCTCGCCGGGGTCACCGCGGCGGCGGCCGCGCTGGTGCTGATCGGCTGGGTGCTGGCGGGCAGCCCGGCGCCCGAGCCCGGTGCTGGCCCTGGTCACGGGGACGGCGCTGCTCGCGCTGACCGCGCGGGTCCTGATCCTCGTGCACCGGGACAGCATCCGGTCCAGGCTCTGGCATGAGTCGGGCCAGCAGTTCCGCGAGCTGGCCGACCGGATCAGCGACGTCGTGCTGGTCTGTGACTACGCCGGCGCGATCAGCTACGCCAGTCCCGCCGTCCGCGACTACGGATACACCCCGGCCGGCCTGGAAGGCCAGGTGCTGGCCGACCTGGTGCACCCGGAGGACCGGCTGGGCGGGCTGCGCGCGGTCCGCGAGGCGGCGTCGGTGGCTGGCGCTCCCGGGACTGATGGACCGGGCGAGCAGGTCCGCTACTCCTGCCGGGTCCGGGCGGCCGACGGGACCTGGCGGTACGTGGAGGCGACCATCTCGCGGCACCGCAGCCAGGGCGCGCCGGACCGGCTGCTGGTCACCGTCGCGGGACGTCAGCGACCAGGTGGCGCTGCGCCGCCAGATCGCGCACCTGACCTATCACGACGGGCTGACCGGGCTGCCCAACCGCGCCTACCTGGAGGAGCGGGCCCGCGAGGTACTCAGCCTGGAGCGGCAGGGCCCGGGCGTAGCCGGGGTCATCCTGGTCGACCTGGACGCGTTCACCAGCGTGAACGACGCCGCCGGTCCCAGCGCGGGAGACCTGGTTCTGGCCCAGGTGGGGCGGCGGCTGCGGGCCGCGGTGCCGCCGCGCGGCACGGTGGCCCGCTGGGGCGGCGACGTGTTCGCGGTCCTGATCGCCGGAAGCCGCCTCGGCCGGGGAGATCATCGAGCTGGCCCAGCGCATCCTGGCCAGCGTGGCCGCCGAGCCGTTCCGGGCCGCCGACCGCAGCGTGGTCCTGTCCGCCAGCGTCGGAGTCGCGCTCGCGGACGGCAGCCCGGCCGGGTACGTCTGGCGCAACGCCGACGCCGCGGTGTCCCGGGCCAAGGAGTCCGGCGGCGGGCGGCTGGAGGTCTTCCCGGCCGTGCCGCACCCGGACGCCCGGCGGCACCTGAGCCTCGCGGCGCAGCTGGGCCGGGCTCTCAGCCCTGGCCGTCCGGGGACGGCCATCCGGAGGGCCAGTCCGGGGAAGGCCAGTCCGGCGCGGGCCAGTCGAGCCGGGCCCAGCTGGCGCTCGAGTACCGGCCCATCGCCGACCTGGCCAGCTCCCGCATCATCGGTGCCGAGGCGGTGCCCCGCTGGCGCGGGGACGGGGGCGACGTGCCGCGCCAGGAGTTCCTGGCGGCGGCCGAGACCGCCCGGGTGACCGTCGAGCTGGGCGACTGGATGCTGCGTGAGTGCTGCTCCCAGGTCGCCGACTGGCGGCGGGACGGCTGGGAGGCCAGCCTGTGGCTGCGCTGCCCGGCCACGGCAGATGATGGCCCCGTTCGGCGCGTCGGTGCTGGAGGCGCTGGCGGCCAGCGGGCTCGCCCCGGCCGCGCTCATCCTGGAGGTCGCTGCCCGAGATGCTGGCCGAGGGCGGTGACGTCGTCCTGCGCGGGCTCGGTGAGCTGCGCGAACGGGGCGTCCGGCTGGCCGTGGATATCTCTGCGGCCGGGTACGGGTCGCTGGCCCGGCTCAGCCACCATCCGGTGGACCTGGTCAGGATCGGCCCGGACCTGGTGGCAGGCCTGGGCGTGGATGCTGCGGCCGAGACCCTGATCAGGGCGCTGGTCCAGGTCGGCAAGGACCTGGGCATCCCGGTGGCGGCGGACGGAATCGAGCGGGCCGAGCAGCGCGATCTGCTGGCCGCCATGGGCTGCGTCCTCGGGATGGGCACGTTCGTGGCCGGGCCCGTGCCGCCCGCCAGCCTGCCGGCGCAGGCGCTGGCCGGCCGTGAGCACGGGCCGTCCGGTGAGCACGGTCTGGCTGGTGAGCACGGGCCGGGCCGCGGGGAGCTGCCGTTCGGCGACGTCATCTCGCCCGCCTCTCATCTCGCCAGCTGAGACGAATGCGCGGTCAAGTTGACGGCAGCCCGGGACTGGGCCAGAGTGATACCCGTGTCCGGTAACCCTGTACTCGTACTCGACAGGCGCGCAAGCAGCTGACTTAGTCCAGCTACCTGCGCGCTACCCTCGTCCGCCCGAAGGCGCCGAGGGTTTTTTGTTGCCCACCAGCTACCCACCGCAGACGAGGGAAAGCTTGCGATGACCGACCAGACGACCGCGGCCCCTCCGGGCCCCGGACTGGCAGGCACGGCGCGGAAGGGCCCCAGCCCGACGCCGCGCGACCTAGCAGCACGAGCCGCGTCACGCGATGCGGCGGAAGCCCACCCCGGCCCGGCCGGTTCCGGCCCGGCCCAGCAGGGCGCCGCCCGCGCCCGGCGAACGGCCCCGCTCCGACCCGGGCCCGCGTCATGATGCGGCCCACCGTGACGCCGGCACCGCGCAGCGAACCCGCTGCCGCGGCCGGTACCCGCATGACGGGTGCCTCGGCCCTGGTCGCGGCGCTGGAGCGGCTGGGCGTGGACGTCGTGTTCGGCATCCCGGGCGGCGCCATCCTGCCGCTGTACGACCCGCTCTTCGACTCGCCCTCGGTCCGGCACATCCTGGTCCGCCACGAGCAGGGCGCCGGGCACGCAGCCACCGGATACGCACAGGTGACCGGGCGCCCGGGGGTGTGCATGGCCACCTCGGGGCCCGGGCGCCACCAACCTGGTGACCCCGCTCGCTGACGCCTACATGGACTCGGTGCCGGTGGTCGCCATCACCGGCCAGGTGCCGAGCAGCCTGATCGGCACCGACGGGTTCCAGGAAGCCGACATCTCCGGCATCACGCTGCCGGTCACCAAGCACAACTTCCTGGTCACCAAGGCTGAGGACATCGCCCGCACGGTGGCCGAGGCGTTCCACGTGGCCTCCACCGGCCGGCCCGGCCCGGTGCTGGTGGACGTGGCCAAGGACGCGCTCCAGGCGGAGACCGAGTTCCGCTGGCCGCCCGTGTTCGACCTGCCCGGCTATCACCCCGTGACCCGGCCGCATTCCCGGCAGGTCCGCGAGGCGGCCCGGCTGATCGCCGGGGCCAGCCGCCCGGTGCTCTATGTGGGCGGCGGCGTGCTCAAGGCGGGCGCCAGCCAGGAACTGCTCGAGCTGGCCGAGCTGACCGGCATCCCGGTCGTCACCACGCTGATGGCCCGGGGCGGCTTCCCGGGCAGTCACCGGCAGAACCTGGGCATGCCCGGCATGCACGGCACGGTGGCGGCCGTGGGCGCGCTGCAGAAGTCGGACCTGCTCGTCACCCTCGGCGCGCGGTTCGATGACCGGGTCACCGGCAAGCTGGACAGCTTCGCGCCCGGGGCCGCGGTGGTGCACGCCGACATCGACCCCGCGGAGATCTCCAAGAACCGGCGCGCCGACGTGCCCATCGTGGGGGACTGCCGTGAGGTGATCACCGAGCTGATCGCCGCGGTCACCTCCGAGTTCCAGGGCGGCCACCGCACCGACCTGGCCGCCTGGTGGTCCCAGCTGGATGCCCTGCGCAGCACCTACCCGCTCGGCTACGACCAGCCCGAGGACGGGTCCCTGGCCCCGCAGTACGTGATCGAGCGGATCGGCCAGATCGCCGGACCGGACGCGATCTACGTGGCCGGGGTGGGCCAGCACCAGATGTGGGCCGCCCAGTTCATCAGCCACGAGCGGCCCGGCCACTGGCTGAACTCGGGCGGGGCCGGCACCATGGGCTACGCGGTGCCCGCCGCGATGGGCGCCAAGGTGGCCGACCAGGCCGCGTGCGTGTGGGCGATCGACGGCGACGGCTGCTTCCAGATGACCAACCAGGAACTCGCCACCTGCGCGGTGGAGGGCATCCCGGTCAAGATCGCCATCATCAACAACGGCAACCTCGGCATGGTCCGCCAGTGGCAGACGCTCTTCTACAACGAGCGCTACTCCAACACCGACCTGGACCGGGTGGCGCGCACGTACGACGAGGCGCTCAGCCACGAGCAGCCACCACCCCGCCGGGATCCGGCGGCCGGTGGCGGGACGCGCATCCCCGACTTCGTCAAGCTCGCCGAGGCCTACGGGTGCGTGGGGCTGCGCTGCGAGGACGCTGCGAGCGTGGACGCGGTGATCGAGGAGGCCATGAAGATCAACGACCGGCCCGTGGTGGTCGATTTCATCGTGCACCGTGACGCCATGGTCTGGCCCATGGTCGCCGCGGGCACGAGCAATGACGACATCATCGTGGCGCGGAACATGGCGCCGGACTGGGATGTGACCGAATGAGCCAGGGGCTGGCCCGCCTTCGTGATCAGGAGCCGACCATGAACAGGCACACGCTCTCCGTGCTGGTGGAGAACAAGCCAGGCGTGCTCGTCCGGATCGCGGGCTTGTTCTCCCGGCGCGGGTTCAACATCGACTCGCTCGCGGTCGGGCCCACCGAGCACCCGGAGATCTCCCGGATGACGATCGTGGTGGACTGCGCGGATCACCCGCTGGAGCAGGTGACCAAGCAGCTCAACAAGCTGATCAACGTGCTCAAGATCGTGGAGCTCGAGTCGACCGCGTCGGTGCAGCGGGAACTCCTGCTGATCAAGGTGCGGGCCGACCTGGAGAGCAGGTCGCGCGTGCTGGAGACCGTGACGCTGTTCCGTGCCAAGGTGGTCGACGTGGCCCAGGACGCGGTCACGGTCGAGGCGACCGGCAACCGCGACAAGCTGGACGCCCTGATCAGGGTGCTCGAGCCGTTCGGTATCAAGGAACTCGTCCAGTCCGGCATGGTCGCCCTCGGCCGCGGCGGCCGGTCGATCACGGACCGGGCGCTGCGTCCGGTGGACCGGGTGGCCGAGCGCAGCGGGGCAGGAGCGGCGCCGTGACGTCCGGTCGTGGCGGGCCGGGCCCGGAACGGTGGTCCGGGCCCCAGCTGAGCAAGCAGAGCTGGGCACGCAGAATGCGCAAGCTGAGATGAGCAAGCGGTAAGCGAAAGGCAGACAATGGCAGACATCTTCTACGACGACGGTGCCGACCTCAGCATCATCCAGGGCCGGCACGTCGCCGTCCTCGGCTACGGCAGCCAGGGGCACGCGCACGCGCTGTCGCTGCGCGACTCCGGGGTCAACGTCCGGGTCGGGCTCCCGGAGGGCTCCCGCAGCCGGGACAGCGCGGCCAGCGAAGGACTGCGGGTCGTCACCCCGGGCGAGGCCTGCGAAGAGGCCGACCTGAT
This sequence comes from uncultured Actinomycetes bacterium, assembly GCA_963742055.1. Classification (GTDB taxonomy): domain Bacteria; phylum Actinomycetota; class Actinomycetes; order Streptosporangiales; family Streptosporangiaceae; genus RYN-230. The sequence continues at coordinate 177,636 of CAVUKT010000005.1, forward strand.
CATGGTCCTGGTGCCGGACCACCTCCAGCGTGCGCTGTACGCCGAGGCCATCGCGCCGAGCCTGGTGGACGGGGACGCGCTGTTCTTCGCGCACGGGCTGAACATCCGCTACCAGCTCATCGCCCCGCCCGCGGGCGTGGACGTGTGCATGGTGGCCCCCAAGGGCCCCGGTCACCTGGTCCGCCGCCAGTACTCCGAGGGCCGCGGCGTGCCCGGTGCTCGTCGCGGTGGAGCAGGACGCCACCGGGAACGCGTGGCCGCTCACCCTCTCCTACGCCAAGGCCATCGGCGGCACCCGGGCGGGCGCGCTGGTCACCACGTTCAAGGAGGAGACCGAGACGGACCTGTTCGGCGAGCAGGCCGTGCTCTGCGGCGGTGTCTCCGAGCTCATCAAGGCCGGGTTCGACACGCTCGTCGAGGCGGGCTACCAGCCCGAGATCGCTTACTTCGAGTGCCTGCACGAGATGAAGCTGATCGTGGACCTGATGTACGAGGGCGGCATCTCCAAGATGTACTGGTCGGTGTCGGACACCGCCGAGTTCGGCGGGTACACCCGCGGGCCGCGGCTGGTGGACGAGCGGAGCCGGGAAGAGATGCGGCGGATCCTCGCCGAGGTGCAGGACGGCACCTTCACCCGCGAGCTGATCGAGGAATTCGACGCCGGACGGCCGAACTTCCTCAAGCGGCGTGAGGCGTCCCAGGCGGACCAGATCGAGCAGGTCGGGGCGCAGTTGCGGCCGCTGATGAGCTGGCTGGACTCCGCGGGTGACGCGGACGGCTCCTGAGCACCAGGTTCGGCGGTGTGGCGCCAGCCTCCGGGCTGGCGCCACACCGGTGCCCGCCAGCTAACTCCGGCCACGCCAGCCACTGTCCGCAACGCAGTGCGCACGACCGTACGGCACACGAATCCAGCACCGACTCGTGAACGTTTTCACAAGCTCGGCTAGACTGTGGTTTCGCTGTCCGTCATGAGGGGCCATCGCCGTGCCTGCACCTATCGTCCTCATCGCCGAGGAACTCTCGCCGGCCGCCGTCGCGCAGCTGGAGTCCGACTTCGACGTCCGCCACACGGATGGCTCTGACCGGCCGGCGCTGCTCGCCGCGCTCGCCGACGCGGTCGCGGTCATCGTGCGCAGCGCCACCAAGATCGATGCGGAAGCGCTGGCCCATGCCCCGCGCCTGCAGGTCGTAGCGCGCGCCGGGGTCGGCCTGGACAACGTGGACGTGGAGGCCGCGACCCGGGCGGGCGTGATGGTCGTGAACGCGCCCACGTCCAACATCGTGAGCGCCGCGGAACACGCGGTCGGGCTGCTGCTCGCCGTGGCCCGCAACGTGCCGCAGGCCGCCGCCTCGCTGCGGGCCGGCGAGTGGAAGCGGTCCACCTTCACCGGGGTCGAGCTCGACGGCAAGGTGGCCGGCATCCTCGGGCTGGGCCGGATCGGCGTCCTGGTGGCCGAGCGGCTGAGCGCGTTCGGCATGCGGGTCATGGCCTACGACCCCTACGTGCCCCCGGCCCGGGCGGCCCAGCTCGGGGTGCGGCTGGCCAGCCTGGACGAGCTGCTGAGCGAGGCTGACTTCATCACCGTGCACCTGCCGAAGAACGCCGAGACGATCGGCCTCCTCGGGGACAAGGAACTGCATCTGGTCAAGCCGGGGGTGCGCATCGTGAACGCGGCCCGGGGCGGCATCGTGGACGAGCAGGCGCTCGCGCTCGCCTTGCGCGAAGGCCGGGTGGCCGGGGCGGCCATCGACGTGTTCGCCGCGGAGCCCGCGACCGGCAACCCGCTGCTGGAGATCCCCGCGGTGGTGGCGACGCCGCATCTCGGCGCGAGCACGGCCGAGGCCCAGGAGAAGGCGGGGACCCAGGTCGCCCGGTCCGTCAAGCTGGCCCTGGCCGGTGAGTTCGTGCCGGACGCGGTGAACGTGCAGGGCGGCGCGGTGGATGAGGACGTCAAGCCGGGCCTGCCCCTGGCCGAGAAGCTGGGCCGCATCTTCACCGCGCTGGCCGGCGGCATGGCCGCCCGGATCGACGTGGAGGTGCGCGGGGAGATCGCCAGCCACGACGTCCGGGTGCTCCAGCTGGCCGCGCTCAAGGGCGTCTTCGCGGACGTGGTCGAGGACGCGGTCACCTACGTGAACGCGCCGCTGCTGGCCAGCGAGCGCGGCGTCGAGGTCAGCCTGGTCACCGAGACGGAAAGCCCCGACTGGCGGAACCTGGTGACGCTGCGCGGCATCATGCCCGACGGGCAGGTGGTCTCGGTGGCCGGCACGCTGAGCGGGCGGCGGCAGCAGGAGAAGCTGGTCGAGGTCAACGGGTTCGAGATGGAGATCGCGCCCGCCGAGCACATGGTGTTCCTCACCTACACCGACCGGCCCGGCGTGGTGGGCACGGTGGGCCAGATCCTGGGCAGCGAGGGCATCAACATCGCGGGGATGCAGGTCTGCCGCGACGCCCGCGGCGGGCACGCCCTGATCGTGCTGTCGGTGGACTCGGCCATCCCCGCGGTGGTGCTCGACGACATCCTGTCCACGATCGGCGCCGTGGTCGGCCGCACCGTGGACCTGGACGAGCGCTAGCCGGCCGGGCCGCGGCGGCCCGGCCGCCGCGCGAGTTCGTCTCAGCATGAGAGACAGATCCGTCCCGCAGGCGACAACCGGCGGTTCAAGTACTAGGATGTCCAAGTACATGCTGCGCTTCGTATCCATCTTGAGCGGCCGTAGCGGGGCCTGATCAGGGCAGGCCGGCCACCCGCTGCGGGGAGCGGTGCTGGCCGTAAGTCCGCCCGAGTGAACCTCACCCGAGCGCCCCGGGATCCCGGGGCTGCTGATGCGCACCGCGACCTACCCGGTCAGCGGGACGCGGGCCACCCGCCCGGCGCTGTCCGGTGAGTTGCCAGCTATGTGTCAGGAGACTTCGTCGTGTACGACATGTATCCATGGAATCCGCCCGCTGACGGATCCGCGTCCGCCCTGCCCTCCCGGCCCGGGCCCGCGCCGCCGGGCCGCCGGGGTCCGCCGGAAAGTCCGCGCCACCCCGGCCACCCAGGCCCTCCAGGTGGCCCTGGACCGGCGTGATAACGGTGGAGAGTCACCGGCCGCGGCCGGCCAGTAAGGTACGCGCATGGCATCTTCAGCGATCAAACTCGCCGTGATCGGCGGGGACGGCATTGGTCCGGAGGTCGTGGCCGAGGCGCTCAAGGTTCTCCAGGCCGCGAACGTGGGCATCGACGCCACCACGTATGACCTCGGTGCGCAGCGCTGGCACCGCAACGGGGAGACGCTGCCCGATTCGGTGCTGGAGGAGATCCGGGCCCAGGACGCGATCCTGCTCGGGGCGGTCGGCGACCCGAGCGTGCCCAGCGGCGTGCTCGAGCGGGGACTGCTGCTCCGGCTCCGCTTCGAGCTCGACCAGTACGTCAATCTGCGCCCGGTCCGGCTCTACCCGGGGGTGCTCACCCCGCTGGCGAGCGTCCGGCCCGAGTCGATCAACATGCTGGTCGTCCGGGAAGGCACCGAGGGCCCCTACGCCGGGGCGGGCGGCGTGCTGCGCAAGGGCACGCCGGAGGAGGTGGCCACCCAGGAGAGCCTGAACACCGCGTTCGGGGTGCGCCGGGTGGTCCGGTACGCGTTCGAGCGGGCCGCCGAGCGGCCCGCCCAGAAGCTGACTCTCGTGCACAAGACCAACGTGCTGGCCTACGCCGGGGACCTGTGGCTGCGCACGGTCGAGGCGCTGGCCAAGGAGTTCAGCTCGATCGCGGTGGACTACTGCCACGTCGACGCCGCGTCCATGTTCTTCGTCAGCCAGCCGGACCGCTTCGACGTGGTGGTGACCGACAACCTCTTCGGTGACATCCTCACCGACCTGGGGGCGGCGGTAGCAGGCGGCATAGGGCTCGCCGCGAGCGGGAACATCAACCCTGAGCGGAGCGCCCCGAGCATGTTCGAGCCGGTGCACGGCAGCGCGCCGGACATCGCCGGCAAGCAGAAGGCCGACCCGACCGCGGCCATCCTGTCCGCGGCCATGCTGTGTGACCACCTCGGCCTGGCCACCGAGGCCGCCCGCATCGAGCAGGCCGTGGCCGATGACCTGGTCGAGCGGCAGGGCGCCTGGGCGGCGCGGGTCACCCCGGAGATCGGCGACGACATCGCCGCCCGGGTGGCCGGATAATTCAACACACTGCCGTGGCGGCCTGTCGCAGGCCGTGACGGCCGGGGCAACGGCGCTCCGCCCGCCAGGTGCGGGGCGCCGGGTACGAGGGGAAGGACCCTGTCATGACGGCAAGCCCGAGCACCGAGATCGCTTTCGACGTCCGCGCCAGCGCCGATCCTGTTCCGCCGGCGGAACGCGAGCGTGTCCTGGCGAGCCCGGGGTTCGGGGAAGTATTCACCGATCACATGGTCACGCTCCACTGGACGCAGGAGCGGGGCTGGCATGACGGCGTGGTCCAGCCGTACGGCCCGCTCATGCTGGAGCCGGCCACCGCGGTGTTCCACTACGCCCAGGAGATCTTCGAGGGGCTGAAGGCCTACCGCCAGGGTGGCGGCCCGATCGTGGCGTTCCGGCCCAACGCGAACGCGGCCCGGTTCAACCGGTCCGCGACCCGGCTGGCCATGCCGGAACTGCCCGAGGCGGCGTTCCTGCGCTCCATCGAGCTCCTGGTCAGCCAGGACCGCGACTGGGTCCCCACCGCGGAAGGGCACAGCCTGTACCTGCGGCCGTTCATGATCGCCACGCAGCGGGGGCTGGGCGTGAACCATCCCTCGTCCTCCTACCAGTACACGGTGATCGCGTCCCCGGCGGCGGCCTACTTCAAGGGCGGGGTCCGCCCCGTCTCGGTCTGGCTCTCCGAGGACTACACCCGGGCCGCGCCGGGCGGCACCGGCGAGGCGAAGTGCGGAGGCAACTACGCGGCCGCCTTCGCGGGGCAGATCCAGGCCGTCCAGAGTGGCTGTGACCAGGTGGTCTGGCTCGACGCGGTGGAGCGCCGGTGGGTCGAGGAAATGGGCGGGATGAACCTGTTCTTCGTCTACGGCACCGGCGCGGACGCCCGGATCATGACTCCGGCGCTGACCGGAACCATGCTGCCGGGGATCACCCGCGACTCGCTCCTCACTCTCGGCCCGGACCTCGGGTTCCCCACCGGGGAAGGCAAGATCTCGGCTGACCAGTGGCGCGAGGAGTGCGCCTCGGGCGAGCTGACCGAGGTGTTCGCCTGCGGGACCGCCGCGGTGATCACCCCGGTCGGCAAGGTCAAGAGCGCCAGCGGCGAGTGGATGATCGGGGACGGCACCCCGGGGCCGGTCACGCTGCGGCTGCGCGAGGAACTGGTCGGGATCCAGTACGGCTCGCGTCCTGATCCTCACGGGTGGGTGCACAAGGTCTGCTGAGCGTGGCTGGGGCGGTGTCCGTGCCGTGTGCGCTGGGGCGGTGTCCGCACCGTGTGCACCGGCTGGCCCATGCTCCGTGCGTCGTCCCCCTGGCCCGGCGCGGGTGCGCTCCTCCCGTACCTCGTATCGGTTACGCCTGCGCACACGGCACGGACACCGCTCGCTCCTTGGCCTTTCCGTTTTGAAAGAGCGGCTGAAATGGAAGCAACCTTTGGCGCTCTGGGCGTGTCTTACTTAGGTGAGCACGTTTTGTCTCTGACGGGGAGGCTGATGTGGATCGTCGTTTAGTCCGGCGGGTAGCGGCGCCTGCCGCCGTGGCGCTGTGTCTGGCCAGTGTCGTGGGCTGGACCGGGGTGGGCGGGGCGGCGGGGCGGCTACGGTGGCGGGGCGCTCAGGGGGTCTCCAGCCGGGCGGGGGCGGTCCGGGGCCGGCTGTGCTGCTGGTCAACGGGGACCGGGTCATGTCGTCGGGCGGAACGGGGAGCCGCGACGTGGCGGTGGCACCTGCGTCGGCCCAGGGCCTGGCCGGGGCGACCATGGGCCTGCAGCCTGGGCGGGCATCACTATGTGATCCCGTCCGCGGCCGTTCCCTACCTGGGTCACGGGCTGGACTGGACGCTGTTCGATGTCTCGGCGCTGGCCACGGCGGAGAAGGCGGGCCGGCTGCCGGTCCGGATCAGCTACGGGGCGCGGCTGCGCGCCCTTCCCGGGGTGACCATTACCCGATCCGGCGGCGGCCTGGCCTCCGGATACCTGACCGCCTCGTCGGCCCGCGTGTTCGGTGCCGCGCTGATCCGCCAGTTCCGGGCGGATCACCGCACGCGGCAGTTACGGCCGGGACGGGATGTTCGCGGGCGGAGAGTCGGTCGCCCTGGCCGGAACCACCGTCGCGGCGACCGCCCGTCCGGACCTCCCGATGCATGTCCTGACGATGACCGCGACCAATATCTCCGGCAAACCGGACAACGGCGATGTTGTCTTCGTGGTCAACGAGGACAACAGCACGCTGTTCGGCGACCCGATCGAGACAGAGAACGACTTCTACCAGGGCAGCACGAAGTTCAGCGTGCCCGCGGGGAACTACTTCGCGCTGGGCATGTTCTTCGATGCGTCCGGCGCGACCCGGCTCGTCGTGCTGCCGCACTTCAGCGTGCCGTCCACGGGGTCCGCGACGGTACCGATGGCCGAGAGCCTGGCGAGCAGCAAGATCACCTTCGCTACCTCGCTGCCCGCGCGGGTGACTGACGTCCAGGCCACGCTGCTGACCCAGTCGGCGGCGGGACCGGAGTCCTCGTTCAGCTTCGACAACGCCAACATTCCGCTGTACCTCAGCCCGACCACCTCCGCGCCGCCCGTCGGGCACCTCTATGCGGGGGTGAACGCGCTGCTCCATTCGCCGTCCACGGTGGCGTCGCCCTACCAGTACAACCTGGCGTACCAGGACACCAGCGGGACGATCCCGGCGCAGGACTACACCGTCCAGGCCAGCAGCCTGGCCACCCTGCACGACCGGTTCTTCCAGGCCGGGAAGGCCCAGGGCGCGTACTTCCGGATCGGGTTCTACCCGTGGGAGGGCGGCTACTTCACCACCATCTACCCGCAGGCGCTGCCGTACCAGCGGACCGTGTACGTCACCGGTGACCCGGCCGCGGTGTGGGCCGCCCAGTACTGGCAGGACGTACCAGAACCTGGCTGGTGGTCAGTCGGCGGCGCTGGAGCAGTACGCCGCGGGGCAGACGGTGCCCGACGGACTGGAACGCCGCCCCGCTGCACGCGGGCACCAACATGAACCTGGCATCGGCGCGGCCAACGTGTTCGTCACCATCCCGTCGGCCAGCCGCTCGGGTAACACGCTGATCCTGGACGTCACCCCGTTCAGCGACAGCGCGCCCGGGCATCTCGGGTCGGGGTTCCAGCCGGGGATCTTCGGCGCGACCGGCAAGGTCACCGGCAGCTACGAGATCGACCAGAACGGGAAGAAGATCGCGGGCGGTAACGCGGTCAAGGCGGCGCAGGGCAGCCCCGACCTCTACGCCCGGGCCAGGCTGAGCGCCAAGCCGTCGGTGATCAAGTTCGCGGTGAGCGCCTCCAGGACGGGGCGGGCTTACGGGCTGGCCGCGTCCAGCCGCACGGTGTGGACCTGGCCCTCGGCCAGGCAGGCCGGGGCGGTGCTGCCGGCCGGGTGGATCTGCCCGGCCGGCCAGACCTGCGTGGTCCAGCCGATGATGACGCTCGGGTACTCGGTCCCCGGGCTGAGGCTGAATGAGTCGGCGCCACCCGGCCGGCAGGTCCTGGACTTCTCGGCCGCGCACCTGCAGCTGGCGGCGCCGGCCGCGGTCAAGAGGGCCACGGTGCAGGTGTCGCAGGACGGCGGGAAGACCTGGCGGCCGGTCGCCGTGACCGGCACCGGGCCAGGCAGGTTCCGCGCGGTGTTCAGCGACAAGCGGGCCGGTGCGGTTGCGCTCCGCGTGATCGCCGCGGATTCGGCCGGCAGCCAGATCAAAGAGACCATCCTGTCCGCCTACAAGGTCTCCTGACCGGAAGCATGGAGCGGCACATCATGAACGTTTTAGTGTTTTCCGCTGCCTCCTGGCTACGCCGGCCGGGGCGGGCCGCAGGGACCCTGGCGGTGGCGCTGTCCCTGGCCGCGGCCGTGATGACGGCAGGCATGCCGGACGCGAGCGCCGCGGCCGGCCCATCCGCACCGCCGGCCCGCCAGCCTGCCGCGGGGATGCGGGCGGCCTGTGCGCCGGCCCGTCCCGGGTTCGCCCGGTGTTACACGCTGTGGGGGCCGCAGGCCACCGTCAACCGGGCGATCGCCGCCGGGGTCACCGGCGCGGCCGCGAGGCCGAAGGGGTGGGGAGCCAGGGACCTGGAATCCGCCTACAAGCTTCCGGTCAGCCGCCGCCCGCACCAGACCGTCGCGGTCACGATCGCCTACAACACCCCTCATCTCGCTCACTACCTGGCGGTCTACCGCAAGGAATACGGTCTGCCGGCCTGCACGTCCGCCGGGGGATGCTTCCGCGTGGTCAACCAGAACGGCCGCACCTCCCCGTTGCCGTCCTCCGGCAAGGGCAGCGGCTGGGACCTGGAAATCACCCTGGACATTTCGATGATCTCCGCGGCGTGCCCGCACTGCCACATCCTGGTCGTGGAGGCGAACCAGCCGTCGCTCCCCGCCCTGGGCAAGGCCGAGGACACCGCGGCCAGGCTCGGTGCCCAGGTCATTTCCAACAGCTACGGCACCCGTGAGGACGGTTACTCCTACTCGCTCAGCAAGTACTACGACCACCCCGGGCACACCATCGTGGTGTCCGCCGGTGACTACGGCTACACCGCGGCCAACTGGCCCGCGAACCTGCGCAGCGTGACCTCAGTCGGCGGGACCGAACTGCACCGCGCGGCGAACGCCCGCGGCTGGTCCGAGACCACCTGGAACAACGGCTGGGGAGCGGGCGGCAGTGGCTGCTCGGCCTATGTGCCCAAGCCCTCCTGGCAGCCAGTCACCGACTGTCCCATGCGTACCGTCGGCCGATGTCTCCGCGGCCGCCTTCAACATCCCCGTCTACAACACGGTCTACGGCGGCTGGGTCACCGTGGCCGGCACGAGTGCCTCCGCGCCCCTCATCGCCGGGGTCTACGGCCTGGCCGGCAACGGCGCCACCACCACCCAGAAGTTCCTCTACGCCCACGCGAGTTCGCTGTTCGACATCACCACCGGCAACAACGACTGGTTCTCCGGCAGCAAGGGAGCCGCCTGCGGTTTCGATTCCCTCTGCGTCGCCGGCCCCGGCTACGACGCCCCCACCGGCCTAGGCACCCCCCACGGAACAGGAGCCTTCTAAGCCGAGAGCGGCAGGGCACTCCGCGCGGCGTGCCGCGACGGACGGAAGCATGTGCGATGCACGGCCAGCCCGGGGGCGCGTGCTGTAGCGCGACCCTGGCGCGGCAGGGCATCGCGCGGCGCGTGACCCGGTCCTGGCGTGCAGGGCCAGCCCGCTACACGGCGTGCGAGCACCCAGCCACCGGTGTGTAACACTGAGTGCATGACGTCCGGCCGCATCATTATCGGCAGGCGCGTCGGCACCTAGCAGGGCCCGCCCAACGGCTGGCAGCCCGCACCGCCGACGCGCAGACCTCTCGCATGCCGCGAGGGGTCTTTTTTTGCGGGCACACAGATCCTCCAGCACTGGCAGCAGTCCAGCAGCCATCCCGGCACGCGGCGCTCCCGCGCCGCACGACAGAGACGGACCCAGGTCATGCCCGACGATGTGTTCCACGTCTACGACACCACGCTGCGCGACGGAGCCCAGCAGGAAGGGCTGAGCCTGACCGTCGCCGACAAGCTGGCGATCGCGCGCCGCCTCGACGAGTTCGGGGTCGGCTTCATCGAGGGCGGCTGGCCTGGGGCGATCCCCAAGGACACCGAGTTCTTCCAGCGCGCCCGCACCGAACTAGACCTCAGGCACGCGCAGCTCGCCGCGTTCGGCGCGACCCGCCGGCCCGGCGTGCAGGCGGCCGACGACCCACAGGTCGCCGCTCTGCGCGAGTCCGGGGCGCCGGTCGTGACTCTTGTCGCCAAGAGTCACGACCGGCATGTCCGGCTGGCCCTGCGGACCACGCTGGAGGAGAACCTGGCGATGATCCGCGACACGGTCAGCCACCTGCGGGCCGAGGGACAGCGGGTGTTCCTGGACGCGGAGCACTTCTTCGACGGGTACCGCTCCGACCCGGCCTACGCGCTCGAGGTGGTCCGGGTGGCCACGGAGGCCGGGGCGGACGTGGTCGCGCTCTGTGACACGAACGGCGGGATGCTGCCCGGGGAACTCGGTGACGTGGTGACCGCGGTGGCCGCGGCCACCGGCGCCCGGCTCGGCATCCACTGCCACGACGACACCGCCTGTGCGGTGGCGAACAGCCTCGTCGCCGTGGACGCGGGCGTGACCCACGTGCAGGGCTGCGCCAACGGGTACGGCGAGCGGGCCGGCAACGCCAACCTGTTCAGCGTGGTCGCCGGGCTCCAGCTGAAGAAGGGCCAGGTCGTGCTGCCGGAAGGCTGCCTGGCTGAGATGAGCCGGGTCAGCCACGCGATCAGCGAGGTCACTAACGTCACCCCCAGCACCCACCAGCCCTACGTCGGCTTCTCCGCGTTCGCGCACAAGGCCGGCCTGCACGCGTCGGCGGTCAAGGTGGACCCGATGCTCTACCAGCACATCGACCCCGAACTGGTCGGCAACGACATGCGGATGCTGGTGTCGGACATGGCGGGCCGCGCCTCGGTCGAGATCAAGGGCAAGCAGCTCGGCTACGACCTGTCCGGTGACAAGGAGACCGTCGGCCGGGTGGTCAACCAGGTCAAGGCGCTGGAGGCCCGCGGGTACACCTTCGAGGCGGCCGACGCGTCCTTCGAGCTCCTGCTGCGCGACGAGCTGGCGGGCGAGCGGCGGCGCCACTTCCAGGTCGAATCGTGGCGGGTCATCGTGGAACAGCGGGCCGGCGGCGAGGTGGCCAGCGAGGCGACCGTCAAGCTGCACGCCAAGGGCGAGCGGATCGTGGCCACCGGAGAGGGCAACGGGCCGGTCAACTCGCTGGACAAGGCGCTGCGGCTCGGCCTGGAGCGGCTCTACCCGGAGCTGGCCATGCTGGAACTGGCCGACTACAAGGTGCGCATCCTGGAGGGCTCGCACGGGACCGGCGCGGTCACCCGGGTCCTCATCGAGTCCAGCGACGGCACCGGGGCGGCCGGCGGCACCTGGAGCACGGTGGGGGTGGACGAGAACATCATCGCCGCGTCGTGGCACGCCCTGGAGGAAGCGGTGACGTACGCGCTGCTGCGGGCGGGCCACCAGCCCTCACGCGACGGCGAATGATCTCGCCCGGTGACCCGCCCCGTGCGGGCGGGCCGCCGCGGCCGGGCCTGAATTCATTGCGAAACCGAACTGTCGCGCCCTGTTAGTACTACCGGGCTTGCCGGTATGGTTCGCGATATAAGCCTCCGTACTTACGGCAGAGCTCCAGACCCCGGCTCATCGCCAGCCAGTAGCTACCAGGCCGCTGTCAGGGCTGCGCGGGTCAGCCCCGGGCCGGGATGCGTCGCCTGGCAACTTGCGCTGCGCGCGGGCCGCCGCGCTGGCCCTCTACGTGATCCTCGGCCTGGTCGAGGGCATCTGGGTCGCCCGGATCCCCGGCCTCAAGGTGCGGCTGCACCTCACCGACGGGCTGCTGGGCCTGTCCTTGCCGGTCGGCCCCGCTGGGCTGGTCGCGGTGATGCCGCTGGCCGGCCGGCTGGCTGACCGGCTCGGCAGCGCCCGGCTGTGCCGGCTGGCGGGGCTGGCCGTCGCGGTCTTGCCGCTGGCCCTGTGGACGGCCAGCACGCCTGGCCGCGCTCATCGGCGTCCTGCTGGCCTTCGGCGTCACCGGCGGCCTGATGAGCGTGGGCCTGGGCGCCCAGGGTGTCCGGATGGAGCAGGCCTACGGGCGGCCGCTGATGGCCTCGTTCTACGCGTCCTTCAGCCTGGGCGGGCTGGCCGGGGCGGTCCTGGGCGGGCTGCTGGCCTGGCTCGGGGCCGGCCGGGCCGAGGCCCTCGCCATTACCGTGGCGGCCACGGCCATCGTGCTGGTCGCCGGGCGCTCGCTGCTCGCCGAGTCCGCCGGCCCAGGAGGCCGCGTGACCGCCGGCCCGAACCGCCGGGCCGGCCGGCGCGGCCTGCGGACCCGGCGGCCGCCCGGCACCCGGTGCCGGGTCCGGCCCGGGCGGGGCGAGGGTCCCGGATGGCGAGGCCCGGGCTCGTCGCGGCTGATGGCACTCGGCCTGCTCGCCTTGTGCTCCCTGATAGCCGAGGGCGCGGCGGCCAACTGGAGCGGGCTCTACCTGCGGGACAACCTGGGCGCCCAGCGGGGAATCCCGGCCGCCGGGTTCGCGGCCTTCTCCCTGGCCATGGCCGCGGGGCGGCTGGCCGGCGACCGGCTGGCCGCCCGGTACGGCCCTGCGGGCACGGTCCGCAGGTGCGCCCTGCTGGCCTCGGCCGGGCTGGCTTCGGCATTACTCAGCCACGACTCGCTCGGTGCGGTCATCGGGTTCGCCGTCAGCGGCGGCCGGGTTCTCCTGCGTGATCCCGCAGTTGTTCTCGGCGGCCGGGCGGGTCGACTCGGACTGCCCGGGCGAGGGCATCGCCCGGGTGGCGGGCGTTGGCTATCTGGGCCTGGTCGGCGGCCCGGCGCTGATCGGCGGGTGCGCGAGCCTGGCCGGCCTGCCGGCCGCGCTGGGGCTGGCGGCCGTGCTCGGGCTCTGTGTCGCAGCGTTCGCGCAGGTCCTGGACCGGCCGCTGAGAGCCGCGATGCCGCGGGTCAGCGGAACGGATCCTGCCCCACCGGCCGGATGACGATCTCGCTGACGTCCACCGCGGCGGGCTGGCCGACGGCGTACATGACGGCCCCCGCGACGTCGGCCGGGGCCAGCTTCGGGTCGGCCTGGCGCTCCGGGCCGAGCGGCCCGGCGTCGGTCAGCCCGGGCTGGATCAGGGTGACCCGGACCCCGGTGCCCACGCACTCCGCGCGGATGCTCGCGGCCAGCGCGCTCACCGCCCACTTGGTCGCCGAGTACAGGCTCCCCGGCCGGGTCACGCGGCCGGCCACCGAGCCGGTGAGCAGCAGATGGCCGCCGGACCGGGTCAGCGCCGGCAGCACGGCCCGGGCCGTCAGCGCGGGGCCCAGCACGTTCGTGGCCACCAGCCCGTGCCACTCGCCCGGGGGCAGGCCGCCCCGGCCCAGGAACGAGGTCGGCGCGGACCAGCCCGCGTTGGCGAACACCACGTCGAGGCGGCCCAGCGTGCCGGCCACCTCGCCGACCAGGGCGTGCAGCTGATCCCAGTCCGACACGTCGCAGCAGACGGGCAGGGCCCGGTGCGGGCCGCCGAGATCCGCGGCCAGGTCCCGCAGGGGGCCCGGCCTGCGGCCGGTGAGCGCCACCCGGTACCCGGCCCGGACCGCGGCCCGGGCGGTGGCCGCGCCGATGCCCCCCGAGGCCCCGGTGATCAGGAAGACTGGATCCGGCACCGGGCCAGGCTAGCGGGCCAGGCTGACGGCGGGCCCGGGCCCCGCGGCCGGGGACGCGCGGTTTCCCGTACGGTGGGACTCATGGATGACAAGCAGATCCTGGGTCACATCGACGAGCTGATCCAGACCGAGCACGAGCTCCGGAAGCAGGTCGCCGACGGCAAGCTGGCCAGCGACGAGGAACGGGCGCAGCTCCGGCAGGTCGAGGAGTCCCTCGACCAGTGCTGGGACCTGCTCCGCCAGCGCCGTGCCCGCCGCGAGTTCGGCGAGGACCCTGGCGAAACCGCGGCCCGCCCCGCCTCCGAGGTCGAGGGCTACCTGCAGTAGCCGAGGGCTGCCTGCGAGAGCCCGGCGGCTGCCTGCGGTAGCCGCCCTGCGGGTCGGCCGTGCCCGGCTCGCCGCCGCGCTCAGTAGGCTTGAGAAGGCCCGGCAACGAGCCCGGGCCGAGCAGGACTCTCATCGAAGAGGTTGAGCGGTGCGCATCGCGAGATTTGCCAAGGGCGGCGAGGTCGCATACGGAGTGGTCGGGGAAGCCCAGGCGGACGGGGCGGGCGCAGCCCGGCCCGCGCCCCTGGCGGGTGGCCTGAGCGTCATCGCCGAGCTGCGGGGGCACCCGTTCAGCCCGGGCAAGGGCGGCGTCCAGTTCACCGGGGCCACCTTTCCCCTGGATGACGTGCGGCTGCTGGCTCCGGTGCTGCCGAGCAAGGTGGTCGCGGTGGGCCGCAACTACGCCGATCACGCTCGCGAGATGGGCAGCGAGCCGCCGGCCGAGCCGGTCCTGTTCCTCAAGCCGTCCACGGCGGTGGTGGGGCACGGGGACCCGATCGCCTACCCGGTCAAGCTGACCCAGCGGGTGGACTACGAGGGCGAACTCGCGGTGATCATCGGAAGGCTCTGCCGGGAGGTACCCGCGGCCCAGGCGGCGGAGGTCATCTTCGGCTACACCTGCGCCAACGACGTGACCGCCCGCGACCTGCAGGCCCGGGACGGCCAGTGGACCCGGGCCAAGGGGTTCGACACGTTCTGCCCGCTGGGCCCCTGGATCGAGACGGACGCCGACCCCGCCGACCTCGAGCTCACCACCGTGGTGAATGGTGAGGTCCGCCAGCAGACCCGCACCTCGCAGCTGCTGTACGACGTGCCCGCGCTGGTCGAGTACGTCAGCACCGTGATGACCCTGCTGCCCGGCGACGTGCTGCTGACCGGGACCCCGGCTGGCGTCGGGCCCCTGGAGGACGGAGACGAAGTGTCCGTGACCATCGAGAACGTCGGGTCGCTGCGCAACACGGTGGTGAACCGTGACTGAGCACGCCACGCCCGCCGGTAGCCAGGCCCCGGGCGGGGTACGGGTCCGCTTCGCCCCCTCGCCCAGCGGCGACCTGCACGTGGGCAACATCCGGACCGCGCTGTACGCCTGGGCCTTCGCCCGGCACACGGGCGGGACCTTCGTGCTGCGCATCGAGGACACCGACCGGACCCGGGTCACTCCCGAGTACATCGCCTCCGCGCTGGACACGCTGCGCTGGCTCGGCCTGCCGTGGGACGAAGGGCCGGAGGTCGGCGGCCCGTACGGCCCGTACCTGCAGAGCGAGCGGCTGGACATCTACGCGGAATGGCTGCAGCGGTTCCTGGCCGACGGCCACGCCTACTACTGCTACTGCACGCCGGAGGAACTGGCCGCCCGCCGGACGGCGGCCCGGGCCGGGCGGCGGCCCGAGCGGCTACGACCGGCACTGCCGGGTCCTCACCGCCGAGCAGGTCGCCGCCTACCGGGCCGAGGGCCGCAAGCCGGTGGTGCGGTTCCGGATGCCCGAAGGGTCCACTACGTTCACCGACCTGGTCCGCGGTCCGGTCACCTTCGACCACGAGCACGTGCCCGACTTCGTGCTGGCCCGCGCGGACGGCTCCCCGCTGTACACGCTGGCCGTCGCGGTGGACGACATCCTGATGAAGATCACCCACGTGGTGCGCGGTGAGGACCTGCTGTCCTCCACCCCGCGGCAGATCGCCGTGTACCGGGCCATGGGCGTGCCTGAGGACGAGTTCCCCGTCTTCGCGCACCTGCCCTACGTGCTCGGCAAGGACGGCCAGCGGCTGTCCAAGCGGAACGGGGTCGTGTCGGTCAACTGGTACCGGCAGGAGGGGTTCCTGCCCGAGGCGATCGACAACTACCTGGCCCTGCTGGGCTGGTCTCCCGGGGACAACCGGGAGGAGTTCACGCTGGCCGACCTGGCCGCCGAGTTCGACCTGGCCCGGGTGAACAGGAACCCGGCCCAGTTCGACGTGCGCAAGCTCGAGGCGATCAACGGCGACAAGATCCGCGCCCTGGATCCCGCCGACTTCGTGGCCCGGATCACGCCGTTCCTGGAGCGGGCCCACGTGGTCGGCGACCCGCCCAGCGAGTCGGAGGCGGCCCTGATCGCGGCGGCCGCCCCGCTGATCCAGACCCGGATCAGCCGGCTCACCCAGGCGGTGACCATGCTCGTGTTCCTGTTCGCCGAGGAGGGCTTCAAGGTGGACGCCGACGACGCCGCCAAGTTCCTCACCCCGGACGCGGTCCCGATCCTCCAGGCGGCCGAGGCCGCGCTGGCCGAGGTGGAGCCGTGGACGGCCGACGCCATCCACGCGGCCTTGACCGCCGCCCTCGTCGATCCGGCGGGGCTCGGCCTCAAGCCCCGGGTGGCGTTTGGGCCGGTTCGGGTCGCCGTGACCGGCCACCGCGTCTCCCCGCCGCTGTATGAGTCCATCGAGCTCCTCGGGCGGGAGCGGACCCTGGCCCGGCTGGCCCACGCGATCAAGGCGTCCGGTTAGCCCCAGGACGGGAAACGAAAAACCGGCAGGGCCCTCCTGGTTGAGGAGGCCTGCCGGTCATCACCCTGCTGGGGTACCAGGACTCGAACCTAGACTAACGGGGCCAGAACCCGTCGGGCTGCCAATTACCCCATACCCCATCGCGCACTGCGCCTGTGCAGTGTAGCCGAACCGACCCCCCTCCCGCGAAACGTTGAGCGGCTGAGGGCCGCGGTTCAGCGCAGCTCGAAGTCGGCGAAGTCGAAGCCCGGTGAGACCAGGCAGGCGACCAGGGACCAGGAGGCCGCTGGTGCGGCCGGGACGGGAGTGGCGGACTGCCAGGCTCCCGCCGGGACCAGGACCTGGGGCTCGTGCCCGGCTTCCGGGTCCGGCCCGACCTGGCGGGTCTCCCCGCCGATCCGCAACTCCATGGGTGCGCCGCCCTGCCAGAGCCACAGCTCATCGCCCCGGACCCGGTGCCACGCGGACTCCTGGCCTGCGGGCAGCAGGTACAGGATCGCCGTGGCCAGGGCCCGCTCGCCGGGCCACCCGGCCGGAACCGTCCGCAGCGGCGGAGCGGTAGGTCTCCCGGAAGAAGCCGCCTTCCGGGTGAGGCTCGAGCCGCCAGCGGTCCACCGCCGTCGCGACGTCCATCCCGTGGGTTGCGTCCATGCCCTTGCCTACCCAACGCTCGTCCCGGCCCGGGCATGCCTGGCGGCCGGCGGCCTGCGCTGCGGGACGGAACGGCCCGGCACCAGGGGGGGATGGATGCCGGGCCGAGTTCCGTGCCGTGATCAGGCCAGTCCGTCGCGGGCCAGCCAGGTCACGGGCGAGCAGGTGCGGTCAGATCCAGCGGCGTCGGCGGCTGCTCGGCTGCGGCTGTACCGTTTGTGGCCCCGCTCGTGGCCAGACAGCCGGTACAGGATCAGCAGGATCAGGGCGCCGGCGATGGAGCCGATGATCCCGGCCGTACGGAGGTGGTGGACGGCGAGGGTGTGGTATTCGATCAGGTTCAGGATGAACCCGCCGAGGAAGGACCCCAGCACGCCGAGGACGATGGTCCCCAGCAGGCCGATGGGGTCGCGGCCGGGAACGAGCAGGCGCGCCAGCGCCCCGGCGATGAGTCCCACGATCAGCAGAACGATGATGAATGCCAACATGCGCGGCATCTACCCCTACAAAATGTGATCATGCGCTACTGTTCGCCGTTTCCAGATTTCTGGGTTTCGGCGGCAACTGCTGTTTGCCGGGCCTGCCCGGCTGGCGCCGTGGCCGCCCCGCGAGGCGCGGCCTGGGGCGGGCGCCGGGCCTGTCCATTTGGCGTCATCCCGCGCGGTACCCTACGATGCAGTGTCTGGCCCCGTCGTCTAGTGGCCCAGGACGCCGCCCTCTCAAGGCGGTAGCGGCGGTTCGAATCCGCTCGGGGCTACTCATGAAGTAGCAGGTCACAGGCCCGGTTCCCGTTCCAGGGGAGCCGGGCCTTGATCATTTGGGGGCAGAATGTGGGCAGGATGGGGCGGCAGCGCGCGGTGCTGAGCCCTGCTGGTTGGCCCGCGGTGGGACTGGGCGGCAGTGCCCGGGAGCCCGGTTGGGGAGGCGCCGACGGCCACGCTCGAGCCGGGCTTCAGGCCGGCCGGGCGGCGGGCCGGAGGCTGTCCATCAGGAGGTTCAGCAGGCGACTGGCCTTGGCTTCATGCTCGGGCCGGGGGGCCACGGTGAAGATGCCGATGAGGGAGGCGGCGATGTCCTCGGCGGTAACGTCGGAGCGGAGGTCGCCCGCCGCGCGACCGGCGTCGAGGATCGTGGTGATGGCCGCCAGCAGCTCGGTCCGGGTCTGGGCATGGGCGATCTCGCCCGACTCGATCATTGTGAGCAGCGTGTCGAGCATGCCGTTCTTGGTCGCGATCCAGTCTCCGAACAGGTCCATCCAGCGCCGCATCGCCGCAGCCGGGGGCAGCTGGCCGAGCAGCTCACGGGCGCCAGCCGTGAGCCGCACGACCTGGTCCCGGTAGACCGCGTTGACCAGCGATTCGCGGGTTGGGAAGTGCCGGTAGAGCGTGGCGATGCCGACCCCGGCCTCGCGGGCGATCGCGCGCATGGACGGCTCGGTGTCGGCCGACACGAAGGCGCGGGTCGCGACCGCGAGCAGCTGTTCGCGGTTGCGGGTCGCGTCCGCCCGCGGCGCGCGAGTCTCCGCCTCAGTCAAAACGGATCACGCTCCGTTTGTGTTAGATTGACTCCATGTAAACGGAGCATAGTCCGTTTCAATGTCCCTCGCCCTCGCGGAAGCAAGCGAGCACGCAGTAATGGAGCGATCAGATGCCGGCCAACACGAGCAGGGCGGTCCGACTCGATGCCTTCGGCGGCCCTGAGGTCCTGAACATCCGCAGGTACCCGCGCCGCAAGCCGGCCGGGGCAGATCCGCGTGCGGGTCAGCGCGGCCGGACTGAACCCGATGGACTGGATCATGACCGCGGACGCGGACACCGCCACCCGGTTCGGCCTAAGCCTGCCCACCGGGTTCGGAACCGACTACGCAGGAGTGGTGGACCAGGTCGGTGATGGGGTGACCGGGTTCGCGCCCGGCGACCGGGTATTCGGCGGCGCCCTGTCCCGTGCGGTCGCCGACTTCGTGGTGGTAGAAGCAGCCGGGGGCATCGCGGCGAACGAGGCGCATCGGACCCCCGACGGCGTCGATGACCGCACCGCCGCCACCCTCACGATCGCCGGCCGCACAGCGGCCGCCGCCCTCGCCGTTGCCGGCCCCGGCCTGGGCGACACGGTGCTGATCGGCGGCGCGGCGGGCGGGGTCGGGGTGTTCGCGGTCCAACTGGCCCGGCTCGCTGGGGCGCGGGTGATCGGGACGGGATCGCCGACATCGTCCGATTTCCTGCGCGGCCTCGGGGCCGAGCCGGTCGCCTACGGCGACGGCCTGGCCGACCGGGTCCGGGCCCTCGCTCCCGGCGGTGTCACCGCCGCCATCGACCTGCACGGGACGGAGACAGTGCACGCCGCCAGGGAACTCGGTGTCCCAGACGCCCGCATCTGCACCATCGCCGCGCAAGTTGACGGCGTGTCGCCCGCCAATGGCGCGAACGCCGTCCCCGGCGCCCTGGAAGAGATCGCCCGCCTGGTCGCGGCGGGCCAACTCCGGGTGCCTATCGCGGCGAGCTTCCCGGTCGAGCAGATCCGCCCGCAGCCGAGCTCCAGGCCGGCCTGCACGTGAAAGGCAAGGTCGTCATCGACCTCTAGATCAAGTGCCGGGAACGCGCCGCCAGCCCCACTTTCCACGGCAATTCTGAAAGCCGCCCGGTCGGCGGCGTGAGCGGACATGGCGGTCAACCTGGTTGCTGCCCGGCGGGAGATGGCGGAAATGGCTACTGTGATTCTCATGGCCGGTGTCATCTTCGGATTCGCGGCCGGCGCGGACCCTGAAGGCCGGCGTGACGGTGATGCTTGAGCGCACCCGTGACGAATTGCCGGCGATCCAGCAGCTCTGGCCGCGTTTCGAGCGCCTGGTGGGGCTGAGAGGCCGCCGGATGTACGCCATGGTCAACATCCGGGCCGGAACCTATGCGGCATGCACACCCGCCCGGGAAGGCGACGATCCTGAACGCCTCGGGCTCGAGACCGCCACCCTGCCGGGCGGCTGGTATCTGCGGGCGAGGATCACCGGAGAGCCGCCCGGGCTGTACGAGCGCATCGGCCCGGCCATGCAGGCACTCGAAGCGCTGGCCGCGCCGGCCGACCCTGGCCGCCCTCTCATCGAGTACTACCGGCACCACGATGAGATTGAACTGTGGGTGCCCGTCCCCGCGCAGCCCTGATGTGGCGGTCGGATCGGCTATTTACCGGGCCGCCGGGGCGTGCTCCAGCCCGGGCGGAGAAATACCAGTGAGATCCAGGTACGGCTCGGCTTCGGGCTCGGGCAGGGAAACGGCGCTGGTGCCGGGCGCGGGCTTCGGCTTACGCGGCGCGCGCCTGCCTGCCCCTCCGCCGCGGCCGCGGTAGACGAGCAAGCCGTGGATCGGGTCGGGGACGGCGTCCAGGGCCGCGCGCACGAGGGGCAGATTGCGGAACGCCTCCCACTGTTCCTCGGTTCCGAATTGCACCTCGAACACCACGCCCCACTGGTCCGCATGCCACGATCCGTCGGTAGCGCCATTCGTCAGCGCTGCCTCGATCAGGGCTGAGTCATGCTGCTCCTGCCATCGGAACGCAGAAACCTCACCGTGCATGACCTCTATCGACCACCACTCAGCCATAATCGAGATATTACGCGTTTGCCTGCGATCCGCAAGACCGCTCGGCCCTCCCTCTCGGGTGCCGCTCTGCCGTGATCTCTAACAGCACGGTCCGACCGGCGAGATTAGTGGTGATAGCCATCGGCCACCCGGCAGTGCGCCGGTACCGGGTCTCGCCAGAGGACTGGGTGCCTGACCTGCCCACTCGGTGAACGCCCGGTAGTAGGGGTGGTAGACGATAACAATGTGGGCTGCGCCCAGCCGGCGACCTGATGAACCCTGGTGCCCAGGCCACCTGCAGCCACCACGACCCGAACCTCGCTGCTCGCCCTCACCGCGACGTCTCCTGCAGTAGGTTCGGCGCGTGCATGTTCGGGTCACCGGAGTCGTCATTGAAGACGATCGCATCCTTCTGCTCAACCAGGACACGGGCAGCGGGCGAGCGTGGTCGCTGCCCGGTGGGAAGGTCGAGGAAGGTGAGTCCCTCGGCGGCGCGCTGGTCCGGGAGATGCGCGAGGAGACCGGGATCGAGGTGGCCGCAGGCCGGCTGCTGTACGTCTGCGACTACCTGCCCGGCGGCATCCACGTCGTGCATGTCACCTTCGAGGCCAAGCGCACCGGCGGGACCGTCGGGGATGTCACCGAGGGCGCTGATACGCGGACGATCCGGGGCGTGGAGTTCGTGAAGCTCGCCGACCTGCCGGGTCTGGGTTTCACCGGGAAGTTCGGACAGCTGGCCCTGGCCGGATTCCCCGGCGCGGGCTCCTACCTGGGAGCCAAGTCCAACATCGGCCTCTGAGCCTAAAGACTCGATCAGAACTTGGTCGAGGGCAGTGAGCGAGCGCGTCCGGAGATGATCTCCCGCCAGTCACGAGAGGCCCGGCTTGAACGAGTCGGAAGAGCTCGACGACCCTGGCCGGGATGGTGACACAATCGGCCGGTGGCTAAGAAGCATCCGCCGGAGAACGGTACGGCTGGCGTGGTCAAGTGGTTCGACGCTGATGAGGGCTGGGGTGTGATTGCCGCGCCAGAAGTCCCGGGCGACTGTTTCGTCCACTTCTCCAGCATCGAGGTCCCCGGCTACCGGGAGCTGAGTGCCGGTCAGCGCGTGCGGTTCACGTACGAGAATCCCGGCTTCCAGCAGGATGGCTGCCCTTTCCGCGCCCTGAGGGTCTGGCCGCAGACCTGACCAGCCCAGACCCACGCCCCACGCGCATGACAGGCTGTGAACCGATGACCACCCGCTGCCGGTGACCATCGCTTGCCTTACCTCGCAGATCGTTACGCATCTGGCGCACTGGGAGGTGCCCGCCATTTCTCGTGGGAATGGTGACGGATGAAAGCGGCCAGTACGTTCCGGGCGGGTGCCATCGCCGGGCGGCACCGGGTTCGCCACACGGTCACGGCGGCCAGAAAATCCTGACGCCGTGTCGGATCGGGGCGCCTCCGTTCGTGGACAAGGTGGAGGGTGTCCGCAGCGGGCCACCCCGGCAAAGGAGGAGACATGACCGAGTACCTCATCGCCTTCAACGACGAGTGGGTGCCCGACCACACGGTCGAGGAGCTGCGCGAGAAGTCCAGGGCTCTCAGGCCGTTGGTGGCAGAGATGAAGGCGGCCGGGGTCTTCGATCTTCACCGGCGGCCTGGACGACGCTGCCCCGGTGTTCAGTGTCGATGCGTCGAGCGGCACGCCCCTGTTCACCGACGGTCCGTTCATCGAGTCCAAGGAGCACCTCGGCGGCTTCGCCGTCGTGGATGTGGCCGACGAGGAGGCGGCACGGCTGTGGGCCGGGAAGATCGCGGTGGCCTGCGGTTGGCCGCAGGAGGTGCGACGCTTCCAGGTCCCCATGCAACTTCCGGAGACTTCTTAACGGAGTCGGCGGGCGTTCCCGCCGCGATGTGGCGAGCCTGCCGTCCCGGCCAGCCCGAGTCTCGACCCATCCCACGGGACCCTCCCGCGCGTGATCATTTGGGCGGAATGTGCGCAGGATGGGGCAGCAGACAGCAGCGTGATGCCCCCGACGATCTCGCTACGGGTGGTCATCGACTTGCCGGGCCGGGCGGCCGGGTGGCCGCGACCAGGGGGAGGTGATGACCCGGTATGCCGTACCAGGTCCGCCAGTCCAGCTGCCGCACGGCCACGTCAGTGCAGCCGGCGTCCCGCAGCACGGCGGCGTAGCGGTCCGCGCCATCATCGACGATGCGCAGCCGCGCCACCGGGCCGCAGGACCCGGACCGCCTCGCGCAGCGCCTGTACCCGCCCGTCGGCTTTGCGGATGTTGCTGATCGCCAGGCTGCTGACCACCAGGTCGAACGACTCGGACGCAAACGGAGGTCACGCGCGTCCGCGTCGGCCACCTCCACCCGGTCACGTATGCCCTCGGCCGCTGCGTTGCGCTCAGCGGCGGCGCGGCTGTTGCCGTTCTGGTCGCGGCGGCGCCATATGTCCGCTCCCACCGCCCGGCCTGCGGGCAGCCGCCGGGCCGCCAGTATCAGCACCGCGCCGCGGCCGCATCCCACGTCCAGCACGTGCTCATCGCCTCGCAAGCCCAGCTCATCCAGCAGCTGCGCCAGATCGCCCGCTTGCCCGGCCCCGTGGAGTACAGGTAACTCGCCGCTGACCCCGCCACCACCGCGCCGCCCGCGGCCGCCAGCGCGGCCACGGCCGGCCTGCGATGGCGCACCGCCCAGGCCACGGTGCCTATCAGCCCCGCCTCAACCACGCCGAACACCGCGGGCCCGGCGAAGCCGCCGTCGATGCCGTAGCTGCCCCGCTGGCCGGCGCGACTGCTGCGTTCCCCGGCCAGCACCTCCGCGACTGGCTCCACGGCGCCAGTCTGCCAGCGCCCATGCCCTCCGAGGCGGTGTTCCGCGCGCTGAGCGGGATTCACCCGGCCCGGCACGCCCGATACGCGCCGCCAAAAATTGGCTGCTCAAGCCACCCGGCCAGTCACAGCCCCTTCGGGCGCTGGGTGCCCTTGACCGCCGCGTGCCGGACGCCTGGACAGGAGGGCAGATCGGCTCGTGATGGGTGCCTGAATGAGGCGGGGTTTGCGGGGCAGTAGTCGCCGTGGGGGCAGTCGCCGTGCCGGCCCGGTGCGGCCATCTCGGTGGAGGACGCGATGACCTTCCAGAAGAGGATCAGGAACAAGTTCCAGATCACCCGGGGCCGCGCCAAGCAGAAGCTGGGCCGCGCGACGGGTAACCGCCGCATGCGGGCCGAAGGCCTGGCCGACCGGATCGGCGGGAACGTCAGGCAGGCCGGCGAGCAGGTGAAGGATGCGGGCCGCGATCTACGCCGGGGGGCCAAGCGTTAGCTCCGCCCGGTGCAGAATCGGTCATGCGCCGCGAGCCGCTCCGTTACCCGCAGGGTGAGCTGGTGGTGGTGATCGACTGTGCCCAGCTTGACCGCTCAGCCGAGTTCTGGGCCGCGGTGCTGGGCTATGTCCGCGACGGTGTGGCCACTGGCCGCTATCAGAGCCTCCTGCCTGCTCATGGCCGCGGCGCGGAGATCCTCCTGCAGCGGGTTCCGGAGGCCAAGCAGGGCAAGAACCGGGTTCATCTCGATCTGCGCACCCGCGAGCTTGAGCCTGAGATCCGAAGGCTGGTCAGCCTGGGCGCCCGGATGCTCACCGAGCAGCCGGTCACCGAATACGGATGGCGCTGGCACGTCCTGGCCGACCCTGACGGCAACGAGTTTTGCGTGCTCCAGCCACCCCCGTCTTACTGGGCCGGCGAGCAGCCACGACTCAGAAGGAGCGGATGGCGCCGCCGTTGACCGGGATCATGACGCCGGTGATGTAGGACGCGGCCGGGGAGAGCACGAAGGCGGCCGCCTGCCCGAACTCGGCGGTTTCGCCGTACCTGCGCAGCGGGATGGTCTGGGACACGCGGGCCCGTACCTCATCCGGGTCGCCGAGCAGGGCGTCCAGCTGGCGGACCCGGTCGGTCGCGATCCGGACGGGCAGCAGCCCGTTGACCCGGATCCCGGCCGGGCCGTGCTCGTCGGCCAGGGTCTTCACCACCCCGGCCAGGCCGGGGAAGAGCCCGTTGGAGATGGCCAGGCCGGGCAGCGGCGCGCGTACGGAAGCGGCCAGGACGAAGGCGATGGAGCCGCCCGTCCCCGGCCTGGAGGTGGCCCTTCGCTTGCGTCGCCGGGGCGGGCGGCCAGGTCGGGCGGCCAGGTTCCCGGCGAGCCCGCCGGACTGCGCCGAGGAAGACGCTCTCGAACGCGGACCGCCAGGCACGTCCCCCGGTGTCCCGCGACCGTCCCGCCTGGTGATCCGCCCACGCTGATCAGCGCCCCGTCCAGGCGGCCGAACCGCTTCCGCGGCCGCGGTGATCAGCTCGGACGGGGGCGGCCGGGTCGGCGTTGTCCACGACGGCCCACGCGGCGGGGCCGGACCCGGCGTCCTGCGAAAGCGCGGCCGCGGCCGTGGCCGCCGTGCTCTCGCGGTAGCGTGGTTGCAGCACCCGTGCCCCCTCAGCGGCGAGCGCCTGCGCGGGCCGGCGAACGCAACACCCTGGCTGCCCCCGGTCACCAGGTGCAGCCCGTCCTTGCAGTTGCAGAATCCACACGGCCCATCGTGCCCGGCGCCACGCCGGCGGGCACTGGACGGGCCCGCAGGTGCTGACCCTGGCCGCCACGGCGGCCGGGGGCCGCGCCGGTGACCCCACGACGCGGCCTGACTGGCGATCAGCGCAGTGACGGCGGTCGGCCGCCATCCTGGCCCTCCCCGCGAGGAGCGCGGCCAGGTTCTGCAGGGTGAAGATCTGACGCTGAGGTTCGGGGAGAAAGCGATCCTCTCCGACCTGTCGGTGGAAGTCCCGCCCCGGCGCGGTCACCACGCTGATCGGGCCGACGGGCTCGGGCAAGTCCACGCTGCTGCGCACGCTGAACCGGCTGAACGACCACGTGCATGGATACCGTCACCGTGGCGATGTGCTGCTCGACGGGCGGAGCATCTGGGCCCCGAAAATGATTGTGGATCTGCTGTCGCTGCGCCGGGTCGGAATGGTCTTCCAGCGGCCCAACCCGTTTCCCATGTCGATCATGGACAACGTGATCGCCGGGGTC
>CAVUKT010000006.1:0-12936 GCA_963742055.1 uncultured Actinomycetes bacterium
GCCCGCCCGCCTGAGCCCGCCCGCCTGAGCAGGCCGCGCCCGCTCCCGCCTGCCCGGGGAGCTGGAGCGTCCCGCGGGCAGTTCCCCCCTGGACTCCCCGGCTGGGGGGAGGCGCGGCGGATCGGCGCCGCTTAGGGTGGAAAGTCCAGTTCAGGGCCGGATCCGTGGTGCGCTGCCGTGCCACCGGCGTCAGGCGGGAGGCGATCAGGCTGATGCCCGACAAGCTCATGCGGCTGCGGCGCAGCGAATCGGCGCCGGAGCCGCCCCGCCCCGTCATGCTGGCCATCGCCGGGGACAGCGCCGCGGGCAAGACCACGCTGACCCGGGGCATCGCCGCGGCGCTGGGCGCGGACCGGGCCACCGCGCTGTGCGTGGACGACTACCACCGCTACGACCGGGCCGAACGGCGCGGCGTGCCGTTCACCGTGCTCAACCCCGAGTGCAACTACATGCGATGTCATGGAGCAGCACCTGCAGCTGCTGGCCCTCGGGCGGCCCATCCTCAAGCCGGTCTACGACCACTCGACCGGGCAGCTGGTCCGGCCGGTGCTGGTCGAGCCGCGCGAGTTCGTCATCGTCGAGGGGCTGCTGCCGCTGCACACCAAGCTGTCCCGGGCCTGCTTCGACATCGCGGTGTACCTGGACCCGCCCGAGGAGATCCGGCGGGAGTGGAAGCTGCAGGCGGGACTGCGCCGAGCGCGGGCTATACCCGGGAGCAGGTGCTGGCCGAGCTGGACCGGCGGGAGCCGGAGTCGGCCGCGTACATCCGGCCGCAGCGGCAGCAGGCCGACATCTCGGTCCGGTTCGCGCCCGGTCGCCGGGCACGAGGCCCCGGCGGGGACGCCGCTGTCGGCGGAGATCCTGCTCCGGCCGACCATCCAGCACCCGGAACTGACCCACGTGCTGACCGACGACGACCGGCGGACCGTGCACCTCAAGCTGATCCGGGACAGCGACGGCCGCCCGGTGGACGCGCTGCACGTCCACGGGTACGCGCCGCGGGAAGACAGCCGGATCGTGGAGAAGGCGATCTGGGAGCAGCTGTCCGACCGGCAGGCAGGCCTGCCGGACAAGCTGGGCGAGTACGCCGAGGGCAGGCGCAGCGAGCCGCTGGCCATCGCCCAGCTGCTGCTGCTCTGGCACCTCCTTGAGGCGCGGACCTGACGCCTTGGGTACCTTTCCGGACATGGACCGCACCCCTATCACGGTGGTGATCATCGACGATCACCAGATGGTGCTGGACGGCCTGCGGGCGATGCTGCAGCCGTACCAGGACCAGGTGCAGATCGTCGGCGAGGCCAGCGAGCCTCGCGGGCGCTGGCCCTGGCCACCGAGCTGAAAGCCGGACGCGGTGCTGCTCGACGTGCGGCTGCGCGGGGCCAGCGGGCTGGACCTGTGCACCGAGATCCTGCGGGCCAGGCCGGACTGCAAGGTCGTCTTCCTCACCGTGTACGACGACGAGCAGTACCTCTACCAGGCCCTCCGGGTGGGCGCGGCGGGCTTCCTGCTCAAGCGGATCCGGGGCGGCGAGCTGGTCGACTACCTGCGCCGGATCTTCGACGGCGAGGTGCTGATCGACCCCAGCCTGGCCGGCCGGGTGGCGCTGTCGGCGGCGCGGCTGCGCAGCGGCGAGTTCTGGCCCGGCGCCCACCTGGGCCTGACCCAGCGGGAGAGCGAGGTGCTGTCCCTCCTGGTCGGCGGGCTGTCCAACCGGGCCATCGCGATGCGGCTGGTGGTCAGCGAGGAGACGGTGAAGACGCACTCCCGGGGCATCTACCGCAAGCTCGGCGTGTCCGACCGGGCTGGCGCGGTCGCGGTCGCGCTGCGCGAGGGGGTGTTCCATTGATCCCCGGCCTGGGCGCTGGCGACGGGCGGGCCGGCTCGGGGTCGCCGGCGCGGAGCGGGAGGCGCGGCTCCTGTCCCGGGTGGTCGAGACCATCTCGGCCGGCCTGGACCTGGACCGGATCCTGCAGGGCGTCGCCAAGCTGGTCACCGAGACCACCGACGACCGACGTGTGCTTCGTGCACCTGCTCGACGAGCGGGGCCGCAAACTGCAGCTGCGCGGCGCGACCCCGCCGTTCGACACCATGGTCGGGACCGTCGAGCTGGCGCTGGGCGAGGGCGTGGCCGGCTGGGTAGCCGACCACGGCCAGCCCGCCGTGATCGTGGACAACAAGACCGCCGACCCCCGGTACCGCTACATCCCGGCGCTGCGCGGCGAGGAGTTCACCTCGATGCTGTCGGTGCCGGTGGTCACCCCCATCGGGCACCTGGTCGGCGTGCTGAACGTGCACACCCGGCTGCGCCGCGAGTTCACCGCGGCCGACGTGGAACTGCTCCGGCACGGTGGCGGGCCTGGTGGCCGGGGCGATCGAGAACGCGCGGCTGCACCGCCGGCTGGCCGAGCGGGAGGAGGCGCTGGAGCGGTTCGCCGAGCGGATGGTCGAATGGCAGGAACACGAGCGGCGCCGGCTGGCCGGGGAGATCCACGACGGCATCAGCCAGCGCATCGTCAGCCTGTTCTTCCACCTGTCCGCCGCGGCTGACGCCATCCCGGGCTCGACCCGGGGTGGCGGCCGAGCAGGTGGCCCGGGCCCAGGAACTGGCCGGGGCCGCCCTGGACGAGACCCGGTCGGCGATCGCCGGGCTGCGCCCGCCGGTGCTGGACGACCTCGGCCTGGCCGCCAGCCTGGAGAGCCTGGCCCACGGGTTCCCCGCGCTGGACGTGCGGGTAGACGCGGCCGAGCTCCGCATGGCCGAGCACGCCGAGACCGCGGTGTACCGGACCGCCCAGGAAGCGCTGCAGAACGTGGCCAAGCACGCCAGCGCCCAGACGGTCCGGGTCCGGCTGCACCGGCAGCAAGGACCGGGTCGTGCTGGAGGTCGCCGACGACGGGGCCGGGTTCGACTCCGCCGCCCGCGGCGCTGGGCGGGCGGGCCGGGCCGACCGGCTTCGGCCTGTCCGGCATGCGGGAGCGGGCGGAACTGCTCGGCGGCCGGCTCGAGCTGACCAGCGCGCCGGGCCGCGGCACCACCGTCCGGCTGACCATCCCGTTCCTGCCCGCCGCCCAGTCACGCGGGCTGACGTCGCGCGACCGTCAGCCGCCGGCCGGCCAGCCCCCGGCCTGGCGGGTCAGCCGGGATTGACCAGATCCTGCAGGCGGCCAGGACGGGCAGCCAGATACGGCTGAGCTGGTCAGGGGTCGGGTTGAGCCCGGGATTGCCGGGTATCCGAGCCGGGCCGGGGCCTGGGCAGCGAAGACGCGGCTGGCGCGGACGTCGGCCTCGCTGATCTCGATCGAGCGAGGACCGGCCGATGGTGCCGCCCGCCGCGACCAGCCGCCGGGCCTGGCGCAGCCGCATCCGGTCGATGGCGTTGCGGATGCTGCGCGCGTTGGCGAACCGGGGCTGCGTCATGCGCAGCGCCACGTACTCGGCGAACGCCGCCTGCGCGGCGCGCGGACAGCTCGTACTGCTCGCGGTCCAGCATCAGCGCGGCGATCTGCATCAGCTCCTCCAGCGTGAAGTCCGGGAAGTCGATGTGGTGCGCGACGCGCGAGGCCATCCCCGGGTTGGACCGGAAGAACACGTCCATCCGGTCGGCGTACCCGGCCAGGATGACCACCAGGTCCTCCCGGTGCGCCTCCATGAACTGGAGCAGGATCTCGATGGCCTCCTGGCCGTAGTCCCGCTCGTTCTCCGGCCGGTACAGGTAGTAGGCCTCGTCGATGAGCAGCACCCCGCCCATCGCCCGCTTGAGCACCTCCTTGGTCTTGGGCGCGGTGTGCCCGACGTACTGGCCGACCAGGTCGTCACGGGTCACGCTGACCAGCTGCCCGTTGCGCAGGTAGCCGAGCTCGCGGAGCATCTCGCCCATGTGCGTGGCCACCGTCGTCTTGCCGGTCCCCGGGCTGCCGGTGAAGCACATGTGCAGGCTGGGCCGCGACGAGGCCAGCCCGTACCGCTGCCGGAGCCGGTCGATGAGCAGCAGCGCGGCGATCTCCCGGACCCGGGCCTTGACCGGGGCCAGCCCGACGAACTCCTGGTCGAACTCGTCCAGCATCGCCGACAGCCGCTGGGCCTGCTGCTCCTCGCCCAGCTCGACGGTGTCGCCGGGGGCCAGCGACTCGGGCGGACGGTCCCGGTCCCGGCCGGGTCGCTGGACCTGGCCGCGTCGTTCACTTCGCCGCCCCCGTGGCCGGGGCGGGGCATGGCGAAACCGCTCCCGGCCGGGCCCGCGGTCGCGCTCATCCGCTGGCGGGACCGGTGTGACCGGCGCCGTTGTGGTTTTCGTTGCGGCCATACCGCTCGCCCGCGGGGCGGTGCCGCCGCGTAAGGCTGCAGCGAGTACCGGATCCGCCGGTCGCTGCCCTCCTGGCGGTCCAGCCGGAAGCCCGGTTCGCTGGCCGGGCCGGTTCACGAGGAAGCTCAGCGCCGTGGTCTGCCGGCCCAGGCCCGCGTCGTAGGCGTTGACCCGGACGTAGTGGTCCGGGTAGGCGTCCCGGCAGGCGCGGACCTCGTGCAGCCCTGCGGCCGCGTCGGCGATGTCGAACATCGGCAGCCCCCACATGTCCCACAGGAAGTTGCGCGGGTGCGGGTCGTCGGTGAACTCCACCGCGACCGACCAGCCCTGGTCTACCGCGTACTGGATCTGCGCGCTGATCTCCTCGTCGGTGAAGTCAGGGAGGTAGGAGAACGTGCCCTGGGTGATCCGCATGCTGCGCTCCTCAGGCCGTGGGGGTGGCGACGACGTCCGGGGTGTCGGTGGACTCGTAGTTGAAGGTGACGTCGCCCCAGGTATCCAGGGCCGTCTGCAGCGGCTGGCAGCCCTTGGCCGCCTCGGCCAGGATGCTCTCGCCCTCAGCGGGCGAAGTCGCGGCCCTCGTTGCGGGCCTTGATCATGGCCTCGACCGCGACCCGGTTGGCGGTGGCGCCGGCCGCGATGCCCATCGGGTGGCCGATGGTGCCGCCGCCGAACTGCAGCACCACGTCCTCGCCGAGGTAGTCGAGCAGCTGGTGCATCTGGCCGGCGTGGATGCCGCCGGACGCGACCGGCATGGTGCCCGGCATCGAGCCCCAGTCCTGGTCGAAGTAGATGCCCTGGCCCAGGTCCGGCGGGACTGCTGCCCGGCGCAGCGTGTCGTAGTAGCCGCGGACCATGGCCGGGTCGCCCTCCAGCTTGCCCACCACGGTGCCGGCGTGGAGGTGGTCCACCCCGATCAGGCGGCACCACTTGGCGATGACCCGGAAGCTCACCCCGTGCGTCTTCTGCCGGGTGTAGGTGCCGTGCCCGGCCCGGTGCAGGTGCAGGATGACCCCGTTGCGCCGGGCCCAGCGCGACATGGACTGCAGCGCGGTGTAGCCCACGGTGAGGTCGGCCATGACGATCACGCTGCCGAGCTCCTTGGCGAACTCGGCCCGCTCGTACATGTCCTCCATGGTCGCGGCGGTCACGTTCAGGTAGTGGCCCTTGATCTCGCCGGTCTGCTCCGCGGCCCGGTTGACCGCCTCCATGGTGAACAGGTAGCGGTCCCGCCAGCGCATGAACGGCTGGGAGTTGATGTTCTCGTCGTCCTTGGTGAAGTCCAGCCCGCCGCGCAGGGCCTCGTACACCACGCGCCCGTAGTTGCGGGCGGACAGCCCCAGCTTGGGCTTGGTCGTCGCGCCGAGCAGGGGCCGGCCGTACTTGTTCAGGTACTCGCGTTCCATCACGATGCCGTGCGGCGGGCCCTGGAACGTCTTCACGTAGGCCAGCGGGATCCGCATGTCCTCCAGCCGCAGCGCTTTGAGCGCCTTGAAGCCGAACACGTTGCCGATGATGGACGAGGTGAGGTTGGCGATCGAGCCTTCCTCGAACAGGTCGACGTCGTAGGCGATGTAGGCGATGTACTCGCCGTCGCGGCCTGGCACCGGGTCCACCTGGTAGCACTTGGCCTGGTAGTGCTCGTGGGCGGTGAGCCGGTCGGTCCACACCACGGTCCAGGTGGCGGTGGAGGACTCGCCGGCCACCGCCGCGCCCGCCTCCTCCGGCGGCACGCCCGGCTGCGGGGCGATCCGGAACGCGGCCAGCACGTCGGTCGGCTTGGGCACGTAGTCAGGCTCGTAGTAGCCCATCTGCGCGTACGGGAGCACGCCCGCGTTCCAGCGTCCGCTCGGCTCCGTGTCTGGTGCGGCGGTCATGGTTCCTCCGGTGAGTGGCGGTGGTGTCCTCCCTGGTCACCATGCCTCGCGACTCATCGAGTGTCTATTGAGACTTTCCCGCCGACTCTCAACCTTTCACTTGAAGGTTAGTGCCGCGGGCGAGGGTGGGTGGGAAAAGAAACGGGAGGGGGCTGGAAGCCGCCCCGGGCCAGGACATGGGCGGCCAGGCGGCCGGCGGCGGGGGACAGCGGCCCGGGTGGGCCACCAGGTACCAGTCCCGGTGCAGTGGGGTGCCTGGGACCGGCAGCGCCACGAGCCGCCCGCCGGCCAGTTCGGCGGCGACCGCCTCGCCGGAGATGAGGGTGACCCCCAGGCCCACGCTGGCCGACTCGCGGATCGCCCCGTTGGAGCCCACCATCAGCGTGAGCGGGGCGATGTCCAGCTCGCTCAGCAGGGCGTCGGTGGCCGCCCGGGTGCCTGACCCCGGCTCGCGGAGCAGCCACGCCTGCCGGGCCAGCCAGGACAGCAGGTCGCGGTCGCCGGGGTCTGCGGTGGCGGCCAGGCCGGGCGCGGCCACCACGACCAGCTGGTGCGGGCGGACGGCGAGCACCTGGACGGCCCAGCCTGGCTCAGGCCGGCCGCCGAGCACCAGGTCCACCTGATGCCGGTCCAGGAGGCCCCGCACCCGGTCCCGGTTCCCCGCCTCCAGCCGGATCCCCAGCCGGGGATAGCGGGTCCGGAAGCTGCTGAGCAGCCCCGGCAGGACCTGCTCGGCCGCGGTGGTCACGGCCGCGACGCGCAGCTCGCCGCCCTCCGGGTCGGCGGCCGCCTCGGCGGCCCGCCCGGCCTCCTCCAGCAGGCCCAGGCCCCGGCGGGCGTAGCCCGCGTAGGCCAGGCCGGCCGCGGTCAGCCGCAGGCCACGGCCGTCCGGTTCGAGCAGCGCCACGCCCAGGGACTTCTGCAGCGCGGCCAGGGAGGCGGAGACCGCTGCCTGCGTCACCACCAGGTCCTGCGCGGCGGCGCGTACCGAGCCGGTCTCGGCGACGGCCAGGAAGGTGCGAAGCTGGTTCAGCGTCACCAGGCCTCCCGGCTGGTCGTTAACCTTTTCTCTAACTGTTGCGGAATACTCTCAACCTTATGCTCAGTGAATCTGCGGCCCTGCCGCCGCGCTGGATCGACGTGGCCCCGGAGCGTTTCCCCGGCTGGATCGCGTCGTTCGGCGACCGGCACGGCGTGGTCAGCGTGCGGCCTGGCGCGGCCGGAGTGCGCCGGACGCGGGCGTCGGGCGCGGAAGAGGCGGGGCCAGCCGCCGGGGGACCGGGCACGGTGGTCGTGTTCGCCGCGGCGGACGGGGCGGTCGCCCGGTGCCACGCCCGTTTCCCCCGGCGCCCGGGCTGGGCCCGGCCCCGGACGCGGACGAGGCGGCCCGGGTCGTCGCGGCCCACGCGGCTGCCGACCGCACGGTGGGCGTGCTGCTGGTCCGGCTGGGCGGCTACGCGGCCGGGGTGTTCACGGGCGCGCCGCCCCGGCTCGCCGCGTCCAAGGTCGGGTCGCGGCTGGTGCACGGGCGCAGCGCGGCCGGGGGGCAGTCACAGCAGCGGTTCGCCCGGCGCCGCGAGAAGCAGGCCGCCGAGGCGCTGGCCGCGGCGGCGGACACCGCGGCCGCGGTCTTCGGCCGCTACGGCCGGCCGCTGGACGCGCTGGTGCTGGGCGGGGACCGGCGCGCGGCGGCCGGGCTGCGGGACGACCCGCGGCTGCGCGGGTACTTCCGCGTCGCGGTCGAGCGGTTCCTCACGGTGCCCGATCCCCGGCTGGCGGTGCTGCGCGAGACCCCGCGCATGTTCCGGGCCATCCGCATCCAGCTGACCGAGCCCGCCCGGCGCCTGACCGCCGCCCGTTCCGGCGCCGTGACTGGTCCGCCCGGCAGCCCCGCCCGGGCTGGGAAGTCGCGGGTGGCCCGCCCGGGCGGCTAGTTCAGGACGAGCCGGGACGGGCGGGACGGCGTGTGCCAGATCCGGTTGGTCGCGGCCACGCCGGCGGTCTCGGTGATCATGTCCCCGCCGGTGCCCAGGTTCACGTCGTACTTGGGGAAGGCCGACGAGGCGATCTCGACCCGGAGCCGGTGCCCGGCGGGCAGCCGCACGCAGGTGTCCCACATCGCGATCTCGACCTCGTACACCTCGCCGGGCAGCACGGCCTGCTCGCCCTCGAACCCGTCCCGGTAGCGCAGCCGCACCATGCCGTCGCAGAGCCGTTGCGCGAAGTCCCCGGGATGCACGTCCACCAGCTTGGCCGTGATGTCGGTGTCCGCGGCCGACGTGGCGACATGGGCGATCACCTTGACCGGCCCGATGATCTCAAGGGGCCCGGCCAGCGGGTCGCTGGTGAACACCAGCACGTCACCCCGGCTCTCGACCCCCAGATAGTCGTCCGGGCCGCCGATCTGCGCGCTGCTCGCGGCGGTGATGAAAGGCACCGGCCGGTCAGGGTCATGGACCCACTCGTCCGGCGGCTCGTCGGCCGTGACCGCTGCCGGGACCAGACGGCCGTCGCCAAACCGGCTGTTGGCCTGCCCGCCGCTGGAGAAGTGCAGGACCGCAGACGCCGCGCCGGGGGGCGGCCAGGCCTGTGCGTCACGCCATTCGCCGGCGCCCATGACGAAGATCCGTACCGGCGCGGGCGGCGGCTCCGGGCGGACGCCCCTGACGTGCTCGTCGAGGAACGCGTGCACGTACCCGTCCAGGTCCATCAGCGCAGCCGGGCCGAAGTCGAGCTCGCCGAGGGTCCGGGTCGTGTTCACGGCGTGCCCCCACGGGCCCATCAGCAGACGCTGGCCCGCCCGCCGGCCGCGACCATGGCGGCGAAGTTGGCCGGCGTGCCGATCTCCTCGTCGTCATACCAGCCGGAGACGTGCAGCACGGGCACGTCGACCTCGCCGATGCGGTGCTGGTAGCGGACCGGCTCCCACCAGTCGTCCAGGGTCCGGTGCTGTATTTCCGCACGCCAGCCGGGCGAGCTGAACCCGGCCGCCTCATCCATGGTCGCAAGCGGCCGGTGGCGGTACACCGCCATCCAGTCCACGTCGTCGCGGAACTGCGGCATCCGGCCGTCGGTGAACCTCTGCCAGTTGATGTGCATCGGGGTGGGCAGCCCGGTGGGATGTTCCACGAACGGGTCGCTGGGGGTCACCAGGCACACCATGGCGCGCAGGGCGGGAGGGCGCTGAGCGCGGTCAGCCACTGGATCCGGCCGCCGTAGCTGGCTCCCCAGGTCGCGACGTCGCCGGTGCACCATTCCTGCGCCGCGGCCCACGCGATGACCTCGGCCCCGTCCGGGCCGTCGTTGCGGTAGGGCTGGAACACGCCGTCAGAGTCACCCCGGCCCCGCACGTCGGCGAACACCGACACATAGCCGGCCCGGGCGAACCCGGCGGCGCGTTTCGACTGCGGGGCACCCGACCTGCCGTACGGCGTGCGGACCACCACCGCGGGCGCGGGCAGCCTGGCCGGAAGGGCCAGATCGGCGGCGAGCGTGATACCCTCACGCAACGGGATCGCGGACATTGAATCTGCGGCCACATCCGGCTCAGCCACGACACCGGATGCTACCCGGGGGCCCGGGCGTCCGCGTCCGGGTCAGCCCGCGAACCGCCCGGCGACCGTCCGCGCCGAGCCTGGACGCTAGGGGGGCCTCGAGATGGGACTGGGAGGGGCTTGACCCAGATCAGTGAGTATCGCCAGAACAGGTGGCGCCGGTACCGGACGCCAGGCAGCAGCTGCCCGGCCAGGTGGCGGGTCTGCCGGTAGGTCAGGGGTGGGGGCCAGACGATGGGTGGCTGGTACGCCGGGCCGGAGCGGCGGGACGGCCGCTGGCGGTCGCGTGGTGCACGCGGCTGCCCGCCACGGCCGGGACAGTCAGGACCAGGCCGGCCGGTGACGGTCCCCGGGCGAGCCCGACAATCGCCAGGACCCCGCCTGGCCCGAGCAGTTCCGCCATCCGGGCCAGGGCCGCTGCGGTGTCCATATGGTGCAACGCGGCGACGGAAGCTACCAGGCCGAAGGATCCCGCCTCCAGCGCGGCGGTGAGGAAGTCTTCCTGCCGGTAGCCGATGTCGCGGGCGTGCGGATGAGCGCGGGCGATCGCGATGCTTTGCTCGTCTCGGTCGATGCCCGTGACCTGCGGGATGACGCTCCTGAGGCTGCGGGTCAGCGCCCCGGTGCCGCACCCGACGTCCAGGGCACGACGGCAGCCCGCAGGAATCGCGTCCAGGACTACGCGGTGGTAGTGCAGGTTATGGCTCCAAGGTTCGCGAGGAACCGTGTCCATCGGATCAGCTCCCGGGAAGTACGGACTGCGGGTCGCCAGCGTGCCGCTGATACCTTGAGTCTGTGCCTGACGGGCCGGCCTTCGACGTTATCCACAGTGGACGTGATCCCGATCGCCGCAATCCGGTCCGTGGGTGGCTGATCGCGGGCCTGGCCGTCGTGCTGGTCGCTGGCGGTGTCGCCGTCCACCTGGCCCTGGGCGGGCCTGGCCGTCCGCGTCACCACGCGGCGCGCAGTTCCGCGGCTCCGGTGGCGCTGGCCGTACCGCAGATCTTTCAGGGCACGCCTTTGCGGCCGGGCACCGCGCGTCCCGCGTTGCTGTTTCTCGGCGGCGATGGGCTGCGGCTGCTGAGCGTCGGCCAGCGGGCCCAGGCGTCCCTGACGGACGTGTGGCCAGGCGGTATCGCCGCACGCGATCCGCTTGGTCCCGATCCCACCGTGCAGCAGGTCGCCTCGGTGGCGGGCGGTGCGGTCGCGCTCATATCCAGTCACGGCTCGGCAGGCCTGGCCGACGTCGGGGCGGTTCTCTTCATCCCGGTCACCGCGTCGGGGGCGGGCGCCCGCGCGTAATCGGCCAGGCGAACTACATGGCGGTGGCGCCGGATCATCGCGGCGTCTGGGTCGAGCGCGCCGGGCTGCCCTGGGGTAACGGGCCGGCCAGCAGTCTGGCCTGGCTTATCGATGAGGCCGGCCACCGGAGGTCCGGTGTCCTTCACCTCGGTCACCGGGTCCTGGTCGCGGCCACTGTCGCTGGCTTGCTCGTGCAGGACCCGTCCCGGGCCCTGGCGCTGATCGACCCGGCCGACGGCCGGGCCAGGCCGTCCGGCGTCCCGCAGGACGCGATCATCGCCGGCGCGGACGCCCGCCACGTGGCCTGGCAGCCCGCGTACTGCACG
Organism: uncultured Actinomycetes bacterium; assembly: GCA_963742055.1. Classification (GTDB taxonomy): domain Bacteria; phylum Actinomycetota; class Actinomycetes; order Streptosporangiales; family Streptosporangiaceae; genus RYN-230. The sequence continues at coordinate 11,364 of CAVUKT010000006.1, forward strand.
ACCCACTGCCCGCTGCACGTCACCAGCCTGCGGGGCGGCCGGGTCACCAAGATCGGCCTGCCGCCGCACACAGCCCTCAATCCCGGAGACACGCCGGACTTCGACCCGGCAGGCCAGCATCTCGCGGTTCCGCTCGACACCATCGATCAGCAGGGCGGGACCACGGGCACGAACGTCTACGTCGCCGACCTCAGTACCCGCACGCTGGCCCAGGTTCCGGGCCGGCCTATCCCGGTGGCGACGCTGCCTGCCGTGCCGGGAGCGTTCCCCGCGGGCTCGAGCGACGTCGTCTCCGCGCGCTGGGCGGCGGATGGCTCAGGACTGTGGGTCGTCGCGACCGACGGGCTCTTCTTCCAGGCCGCGTACTGGACCGGCGCCGGCCCGCTGCACGTACTGCCGCCTAGATCGGGCTGGCGTACAAATTTGACCTCGCCGGGGCCAGCGCCCCAGGTCGATGACCGTGAACGCTCACGCGCTGGGGTTCTACGCCAGCGGCCCTCCGAGAGGCCAGGGAGATGCCGGTGCGATTGCGCGACGTTGAGCTCGGCGATGTCAGTGCCTACGTCCAGATGCGGTGCGACCCGGTCATGATGGCTGAGCTTGGCGGCCCGGTGCCCCGCGAGGGCATCGAGGCGAAGGTCGCCCGGGACGTCCAGCAGGCGTCCGCCGACGCCGCATGGATCAAGATGATCATTCCTGACGGGAGCGGGCCTGAGGTGGTCGCCGACTTGGTGGCGTTGTGGTCACACGATGACTCCGGGACGCCGGTGTCCGAGATCGGCTGGATGGTGCGGCCAGAGTTCCAGGGACAGGGGATCGCCAAGTCAGCCGTCCACATGCTGCTCGCGCTGGCCCGCGACCAGGACCGCTGGGGGCTGGTGCACGCCTTCCCGGCGGTGACGAACGCCCCCTCCAACGGCGTCTGCCGGTCGGTCGGGTTCAGGCTCGTGGAAGAAACAGAGACCACCTTCGCTGGCCGCTTGTTCCGGACCAATCACTGGGTCATCAACCCGGCCACCGACCTGGCCGGCCTCGGCTTTCCCCGGTGAGACGCGGTGCTGGACATGGCGGGGCCATGCGGCAGGGTGCGAGCGTGAAATCCCGTACGGACGGCATGTGGTGGGGAACCGCGATCGAAGCGCCGGACCCCGGCGCCCTGGCAGGTTTTACTCGGAGTTGCTCGGCTGGCCCATCGGGCACGAGGAGCCGGGAACGGCCATCCTCGCCGCTCCCCAGGGGGGCGCCTATCTCGTGTTCCAGCAGGCGGCGGGCTACCAGGCCCCCGTCTGGCCGCCCGCCGACGGAGAGCAGCGGCCGATGATGCACTTCGACTTCCAGGTCGGCGACGTGGACTCCGCGGTGGCCGAGGCCGTCGCCCTGGGAACGTCGCTGGCTCGGCCCAGCCCCAGGAGAACGTCCGGGTGCTGCTCGACCCGGCCTGCTCACCCCTTCTGCCTCTGCCGCGACGACGGCTAACCGCAGCGCTCACTGCCGGTAGAGGCCGCCGCTCTTCGCGAGAGGTGGCCGAAGCCGCGCCAATCCCCGTGGATAACCCGCGCCAGTCTTCGGTGGC
>CAVUKT010000007.1:0-136932 GCA_963742055.1 uncultured Actinomycetes bacterium
CCTCGCGGTCGCCGAGACCGGCTCGGTGCGCGCCGCGGCGGAGGACCTGGTGGTGACCCAGGCGGCGGTCTCCGCCTCGCTCGCCGCGCTGCAGAAGTCGCTGGGCGTGGCGCTCCTCGAGCCGGACGGCCGCGGCCTGCGGCTGACCGCGGCCGGGCAGGCCTACGCAGGCTATGTCCGCCGCGTCCTGGGCCTGCTGGACGAGGCCGGGCGGGCGGCGGCGGCCGCGGCGGACCCGGAGCGCGGGGAACTGCGCATCGCGGCGGTGACCACCGCGGCCGAGCAGATCCTGCCCGGGCTGCTCAGCGGGTTCCGGACCCGGTACCCGCAGCTGGGGGTGCGGCTGGAGGCGGGGAACCGGGACCGGGTCCGGGGCCTGCTCGACCGGCACCAGGTGGACCTGGTGCTCGGCGGCCGTCCCGAGCCGGGCTGGGACGTCCGGGTGCTCGCGGTCCGGGCGCACCAGCTGGTCGTGGTGGCCGCGCCCGGCCTGGCCGCCACCGCGGGAACCGAGGCCGCCCGGCGAGGCCGGCCTGGTGGCCTGGCTGGCCCGCCAGGCCTGGCTGCTGCGCGAACCAGGATCGGGCACCCGGGCCGCCACCGGCGCGCTGCTGGCCGAGCTCGACATCGCCCCGCTCACCTTGATGGTGGGATCCAACGGCGCGATCCGAGAGTCCGCCACGGTGGGCCTGGGGGTCACCCTGATCTCGCGCGACGCGGTCGAGGCCGAGCTGGCTGACGGGCGGCTCGTCGCGCTGCCGGTGCCAGCCACCCCGATGCACCGGGACTGGTATCTGGTCGCCCTGGCCGGCCCGCCCGGCTCACTCCCCCGGCAGCCGGGCGCCTCGTCGCTCACGTCCTCGCCGACGGCGGCTTCCAGCCGGCCGAATCCCGCCATGCGGGCACCGGCTAGACTCATAAGGACTGACTTGAGAGTGGGCGCGAAACTCTCAATAGACAGTCGATGAGTTGCGGGGCAGGGTGGCAGGGAGGACAGCGCCGCCCACTCATCGGAGGAATCATGACCGCAGACCGCTGGAACGCGGGCGTGCTCCCGTACGCGCAGATGGGCTACTACGAGCCTGACTACGTGCCTAAGCCGACCGACGTGCTGGCCGCGTTCCGGATCTCCCCGCAGCCGGGCGTGCCGCCGGAGGAGGCGGGCGCGGCGGTGGCCGGCGAGTCCTCCACCGCCACCTGGACCGTGGTGTGGACCGACCGGCTCACCGCCCATGAGCACTACCAGGCCAAGTGCTACCGGGTGGACCCGGTGCCGGGCCGCGACGGCGAGTACATCGCCTACATCGCCTACGACATCGACCTGTTCGAGGAAGGCTCGATCGCCAACCTGACCTCGTCGATCATCGGCAACGTGTTCGGCTTCAAGGCGCTGCAGGGCCCTCCGGCTGGAGGACATGCGGATCCCGCTGGCCTACGTGAAGACGTTCCAGGGCCCGCCGCACGGCATCGTGATGGAGCGCGAGTACCTGAACAAGTACGGCCGGCCGCTGCTCGGCGCGACCACCAAGCCCAAGCTGGGGCTGTCGGCCCGCAATTACGGCCGGGTGGTGTACGAGGCCCTGCGCGGCGGGCTGGACTTCACCAAGGACGACGAGAACATCAACTCCCAGCCGTTCATGCGCTGGCGCGACCGCTACCTGTTCACCATGGAGGCGGTGAACCGGGCCGCCGAGCAGACCGGCGAGATCAAGGGCCACTACCTGAACGTGACCGCGGCGACCATGGAGGACATGTACGAGCGGGCCGAGTTCGCGAAGGAACTCGGCAGCGTGATCGTCATGGCCGACCTGACCGTGGGCTACACCGCGCTGCAGTCCATGTCACGCTGGGCCCGGCGCAACGGGGTCATCCTGCACCTGCACCGGGCCGGGCACGGCACCTACACCCGGCAGAAGAATCACGGGGTCAGCTTCCGGGTCATCGCCAAGTGGTGCCGGCTGATCGGGGTGGACCACATTCACGCGGGCACCGTGGTGGGCAAGCTGGAGGGCGACCCGTCCATGGTCCGCGGCTACTACGACACGCTGCGCCTGGCGACCGTCCCGCTGGACCTGGGGCAGGGCATCTACTTCGAGCAGGAGTGGGGCTCGATGCCGGGCACCATGCCGGTAGCGTCCGGCGGCATCCACGCCGGCCAGATGCACCAGCTGCTCGGTTACCTGGGCGAGGACGTGGTGCTGCAGTTCGGCGGGGGCACCATCGGCCACCCGATGGGCGTCGCGGCCGGCGCCACCGCCAACCGGGTCGCGGTCGAGGCCATGATCAAGGCCCGCAACGAGGGCCGCGACTTCGCCGCCGAGGGCGAGACCATCCTGGCCGAGGCGGCCAAGACCTGCCAGCCGCTGCAGATGGCCCTGGATACCTGGGGTGACATCACGTTCAACTACGAGTCCACCGACACACCCGACGTCGTGGCCACCCCCACCTCCTGACCGGACCGGAGCAGCTATGCGGATCACCCAGGGCACATTCTCCTACCTGCCCGACCTCACCGACGATGAGATCGCCGCGCAGCTTCAGTACGCGGTGGACCAGGGCTGGTCGGTCGCGGTGGAGTTCACCGACGACCCGCACCCGCGCAACTACCTGTGGGACATGTGGGGACTGCCGATGTTCGACATCGCCGACGCGGCCGCGGGCATGCACGAGGTCCGCGCCTGCCGGGACGCCTACCCGGACTACTACGTCCGGGTCTGCGCCTACGACGCAAGCCTGGGGCGGCAGACCACGGCGCTCAGCTTCATCGTGAACCGCCCGGACAGCGAACCCGGCTTCCGGCTGGACCGTCAGGAGGGCAGCGACCGGCAGGTGCGGTACTCGCTGCAGGCTTACGCGGCGGCTCGCCCGGCGGGCGAGCGGTATGGCCGCAACGAACACCGTCACGGTGCCGGTGACCCCGGGACCGCCGGCGGATGAACGGCGAGCCGGGCCCGGCCGCGAGCGGATTCGCCATGCCCCGGCCCGCCCCGGGCCAGGCGCACCCGGACGGGACCGGGCCGGCGGCCCCGGGCAGGCCCGCGGACCCAGGCGGCACGGAGGCCGCGGCGATTACGCCGCTGTCGCCCGGCGATACCGTCGAGCTGGGCGAGGAGCAGCAGGCCCAGCGCCTGTCAACGATGCTGGATGAGTTCGACCGGGAGTTCGTCGGGCTGGCCCCGGTGAAGGCCCGGGTCCGGGAGATCGCCGCGCTGCTGCTGATCGACCGGCTCCGGCAGCGGTACGGGCTGACCTCGTCGCGGCCCAGCTTGCACATGTGCTTCACCGGCAGCCCGGGGACGGGCAAGACAACGGTGGCCACGCACATGGGCGAGATGCTCCGCGAGCTCGGCTACCTCCGCAAGGGGCAGCTGGTCAGCGTGACCCGCGACGACCTGGTCGGCCAGTACGTCGGGCACACCGCGCCCAAGACCAAGGAGGTCCTCAAGCGGGCGATGGGCGGCGTGCTGCTCATCGACGAGGCCTACTACCTGTACCGGCCGGAGAACGAGCGGGACTACGGCCAGGAGGCCATCGAGATCCTGCTCCAGTTCATGGAGGCGCACCGGGAGGACCTGGTGGTCATCCTGGCCGGCTACGCCGACCGGATGGACGTGTTCTTCCGGTCCAACCCGGGGATGGCCTCGCGGGTCGCGCACCACATCGACTTCCCCGACTTCACCCTGGACGAGCTGATGCAGATCGCCGGGCTGATGCTGGACCGGGAGCAGTACGAGCTGTCCGGGCCTGCTCAGGCGGCGTTCGCGCGAGTACGTGGCGCTGCGGATGACGCAGCCCCGGTTCGCCAACGCGCGCAGCATCCGCAACGCCATCGACCGGATGCGGCTGCGCCAGGCCCGGCGGCTGGTTGCGGCGGGCGGCACCATCGGCCGGACCTCACTCATGAGATCAGCGAGGCCGACGTGCGCGCCAGCCGCGTCTTCGCCGACCAGCCCGCGCCAGCTACCGGGCCATGACCTGGGGCTGCGGCGGAGCCTGCACCGGCGGCTCCGGGTCAGGGAAAGCAGCCTCCGCCCGGCGCTCGAGCCGCCGCAGCGTCACTCGCACCATCACGATCGTGGCCACTGTCACCACGCTGGCCAGCACGTAGCCGGCGATGGAGAGCGTGCCTGAGACGCCCGAGGCGGCGCTGCCCAGCGCGTAGGCACCGAAGGCGTAAAAGCACGACCACAGCAGGCCGCCAGCCGCGTTCGCGACCAGGAAGCGGGACCAGCGCATCGCGGCGATCCCGGCGAAGAGCGCGGCATAGGTCCGGAGCACGGCGATGAACCGCCCGATGGAGACCACCTTCACCCCGTGCCGGGCGAACAGGTAGCGCCCGACCTTGAGTTTGGTCGGCGTTCAGGCGCACGTAACGGCCGTAGCGTTCAGCCAGGCGCTGGCCGCCCGTCCGGCCGATCCAGTACCCGGCGTTGTCGCCGATGATGGCGGCGGACGCCGCGACGGCCGCCAGCACCACCACGTTGAGCTGGTGGGTCGACCCCGCGTAGATCGCGGCGGCGATGAGCCCGGTCTCACCTGGCAGCGGAACCCCCATGCTCTCCAGGGCGATGAGGGCGAAGACCGCGTAGTAGCCGTAGGACTGGACCAGGTGCGTGAGGTAGGCCGTCATAGCCCCACCAACGCTAGGGACCCGCCGCCCGCGAGGCATCGGCCAGACGGCTACAACCTCAGCCGCCACGTACGCCGCAAGGACTACGCGGACACCCCCAGGAGGACCAAGGGGCTAGCCCTGGATTAGCTAGCACTGGATTTAACTAGCACCGGATTAACTAGCACCGGATTAACTAGCACTGGATTAGCTAGCACTGGGCGGCGGGCAGGTACGGGATAGACAGGCGGACGGTGGTGCCGCGGCCCGGCGCGCTGGTCAGCTCGAGCCGGCCGCCGAGCAGTTCCGCCCGCTCCCGCATCCCGGACAGGCCGAAGCCCGTGGGCCCGGCCGGACGCGCCCGCCGGCCGGGGCGGCGGCGGGGTCGAAGCCGCTGCCGTCGTCGGTGACCTCCAGCACGGCCCGGTCCTTCTGCCGGTACAGCCGGACCCGGACCGACCGGGCGCTGGCGTGCTTGGCCGCGTTCTGCATCGCTTCCTGGGCGGTCCGGTAGACCGCGGTCTCGGCATGCTCGGCCATGCTGAGCGCGGCCGCGTCGACCCGCACGTCCAGCGTGGGGAACCAGTGGCCCAGGCTCTCCAGGCTGGCCGCCAGGCCGAGGTCGTCCAGCACCGGGGGGCGCAGCCCGGCGATCGCGGACCGGGTCTCGTCCAGGGCGGCCGCGGCCAGTTCCTGGGCCCGGGCCACCTGCTCGGCGGCGATCGCCGGCGAGCCCGGGATCGCGTCGGCCGCGGCCGACAGGTGGAAGAACAGGCTGACGATGCGCTGGCTGATGCCGTCGTGGATCTCCCCGGCCATCCGCCGCCGCTCGTGTTCCTGCCATTCCACCATCCGCTCGGCGAACCGCTCCAGCGCCTCCTCCCGCTCGGCCAGCCGGCGGTGCAGCCGGGCGTTCTCGATCGCCCCGGCCACCAGGCCCGCCACCGAGCGGAGCAGTTCCACGTCGGCCGGGGTGAACTCGCGGCGCAGCCGGGTGTGCACGTTGAGCACGCCGACCAGGTGCCCCATGGGGGTGACCACCGGCACCGACAGCATGGAGGTGAACTCCTCGCCGCGCAGCGCCGGGATGTAGCGGTACCGGGGGTCGGCCGCCTTGTTGTCCACGATGACGGCGGGCTGGCCGTGGTCGGCCACCCAGCCGGCCACCCCCTCGCCCAGCGCCAGCTCGACGGTCCCGACCATGGTGTCGAACGGCGGTGTCGCCCCGCGCAGCTGGAGCTTGCGGCCCCGCTCGTCGAGCAGGTGCACGAAGCAGACGTCGGTCTCGGTGGTCTCGGTGACCAGCTGGGCGACGCCCTGCAGGATCCGGTCCAGGTCCAGCCCGGCCGAGATGGTCTCGACGACCCTGGACAGGAGCTGCGCCTCCCGCTCCGCGTCGGCGACCCGAGCCGGCCCGAGCCGTCGCCAGCGCCCAGGCCGGGGATCAATGGAAGACCCCCTCGCGCAGCGCGACCGCGACCGCGCCCGCCCGGTCGGACACGCCGAGCTTGCGGTAGATGCCCCGGGAGTGCGTCTTCACCGTCTCCTCGCTGACCACCAGCCGCATCGCGATGGCCCGGTTGGACAGCCCGCCGACCAGGAGCGACAGCACCTCGCTCTCCCGCTGGGTCAGGCCCAGGTGGGCGCCGGGCCAGAACTCGCCGCTGCGCAGCCGGGCCGCGGACAGCGCGACCCGGCCGGCCAGGCTGGGGTCGATGAGCACCTCGCCGTCGAAGATCCGGCGCAGGTAGTCCACCAGCTCGCTGCCCCGGATCCGCTTCAGCAGGAAGCCCGCCGCGCCGACCCGGAGGGCCTGGTAGAGGTACTGCTCGTCGTCGTAGACGGTCAGGAAGACGACCTTGCAGCCCGGGGTGACGCGGAGGATCTCGGCGCACAGATCCAGGCCGCTGGCCCCGCGCAGCCGGACGTCGAGCAGCACCACGTCCGGTTTCAGCTCCCCGGCCAGGCGGACCGCCTCGCGGGGTCGCTGGACTCGCCGACGATCTCCACCTGGTCCCGGTAGGGCGCCAGCATGGCCTTCAGGCCGTCCAGGACCATCTGGTGGTCGTCGACGATCACCACGGTCACCGGTCACGGGCAGACCGTCTGGCGTCAGCTGGTCCATGTCCGGAACGGTACCCACCTGGCGGTCACGTCCGCGCTTCGAGCAGGTGCCAGAGCAGCAGAAGCTGGGCGATGGCCAGCGGCTCGCTGCGCTTTCCCGGGGCGTACTCGCCCAGCTTGTCCGGCAGGGCCGCCTGTGGCCGGGCGCGAACGACAGCTGCTCCCAGATCGCCTTCTCCACGATCCGGCTGTCCTCCCGCGGCGCGTACCCGTGGACGTGCAGGGCGTCCACCGGGCGGCCGTCGCCGTCCCTGATCAGCTTGAGGTGCACGGTCCGCCGGTCGTCGTCGGTGAGCACGTGGGACAGCTCCGGATGCTGGATGGTCGGCCGGAGCAGGATCTCCGCGGACAGCGGGGTCCCGGCCGGCGGCGTCGTGCCCGGCGACCGGGGCGAACCGGAGGGAGATGTCGGCCTGCTGCCGCTGGGGCCGGATGAACGCGGCCGATTCCGGCTCGCGCCGCTCCAGCTCGGCGAGGACCTGCGCGCGGCGTGTACCCGCGCTCGGCGCAGTCCCGCTTGAGCTTCCACTCTCCGCCGGATGTCCTCGGGCGGGTCCAGGTACACGGCGATGTCGAAGCAGGCCCGGGACAGCCTGGTGTGCAGCGGCAGCAGCCCCTCGACGATCACGAACTCCCGGGGCTCGACCAGCACCGGCCGGACCAGCTGCCCGGTCGAATGGTCGTAGACCGGCTTGAGGATGGGACGCCCGAGCGCGAGCAGCTGGAGGTGCTGCTCCATCACGTCCATGTAGTTGCATTCGGGGTTGAGCACGGTGAACGGGACCGAGCGCCGTTCCACCCGGTCGTAGCGGTGGTAGTCGTCCACGCACAGCGCGGTGGCCCGGTCCGCGCCCAGCGCGGCGGCGATGCCCCGGGTCAGGGTGGTCTTGCCCGCGGCGCTGTCGCCGGCGATGGCCAGCATGACGGGGCGGGGCGGCTCCGGCGCCGACTCGCTCCGGCGCAGCCGCATGAGCTTGTCGGGCATCAGCCTGATCGCCTCCCGCCTGCCGCCGGCGCGCACCGCAGCGAGCACCGCGATCCGGCCTGAACTGGACTTTCCACCCTAGGCGGGGCCGATCCGCCCGGCCTCCCCCCAGCCGGGGAGTCCGGGGGTAACTGCTGGCCGTGACTCCCCCGCCCGGTCCACCCCCGCGGGGGATGTGCCCGGCTGGGCCCCGGCCTACGGTCGGCGGATGGACGCACTGGCGGCGCGGGCCTCGGCGCTGGTGGCACCCCCGAAGGGGATCCTCGCCACCGGGCCGGGCGGCGCGGCCATGTCCGGCCGGCTAGCGGCCGCCGGGGTGCCGCCCACCGGGGAGAACCGCCGGGCCTTCCGCGAGCTGCTGGTCACCGCGCCCGGCCTGCGGACCGGCCTCACCGGGGTGATCCTGGACGCCGAGGGCATGGACCAGCGGTCGTGCGGCTGGGCAGCCGCTGCCGGAGGCGATCGGCGCGGCCGGCCTGATGACCGGGGTCCGGGCGAACGCGGGCCGGCACCCGCTGCCCGGCACCCGCGGCGAGACGATCACCGAGGGCCTGGACGGACTGCCGGCCCGGCTGGAGGGTGGGCCCGGCGCGGCGCGGTGTTCGCGACCTGGCGGGCCGTGCTGCGGATCGGGCCGGGCACCCCGTCGCCGGTGGCGGTCCGGGCCAACGCGCAGGCCCTGGGGCGGTACGCGGCCGCCTGCCAGGCGGCCGGGCTCGTCCCGGTGGTGGCGCCGCACCTGGACGGGGGCGGCCCGCACTCGGCGGCGCGGTATTCACTGGCCCAGAGCGAGACCGTGATGTCGCTGGTGCTGCTGGCGGTGATGAGCGAGCTGGACGGACTACGAGGTGGACCCGGCGGCGGTGATCCTCAAGCCGACCATGACGCTGCCGGGACGGTGGTCCGGGCGCGCGGGCCAGCGCCGGAGAAAGCGCCGAGGCGACCGTGCGGACCCTGGCCGCGCGTCCCGCTCACGCTGGCCGGAGTGGCCTTCGCCGGGAGACAGCCAGCGTCCCGAGCGGGCCACCGAGATCCTGGCGGCGATGCAGTCCGTGCCGCATATCTGGCCGCTGACGTTTGCCTTCGGCCGGGCCCTGACCGGGCCGGCGCTGGCCACCTGGGGCGGCCAGGCCGGCCAGTGGGCGGCGGGCCAGCGGGCGCTGGCGCCACCGGGTCGCGATGAACGTCGCGGCCATGGAAGGCCGCTATGCCCCGGAACTCGACCTGGACCTGGCCTAACCCGGCCGGGCTCGGCCTGTGGGTCAGACGTTGAAGCCGAGCGCGCGGAGCTGCTCGCGGCCGTCGTCGGTGATCTTGTCCGGGCCCCACGGCGGCAGCCAGACCCAGTTGATCCTGAAGTCGCTGACCAGCCCGTCGAGGGCCGACCGGGCCTGGTCCTCGATCACGTCGGTGAGCGGGCAGGCCGCGCTGGTCAGCGTCATGTCGATGGTCAGCGTCTTGTCCTCGCCCAGCGTCACCCCGTAGATGAGCCCGAGGTCGACCACGTTCACGCCCAGCTCGGGGTCGACCACGTCGCGGAGCGCCTCGACCAGGTCCTCGGTCTCCTCGGTGATCTGCAGCAGGGGCCCGCTGGCCTCAGTGTCGTCAGTCATTCTGTTCCTCCAGCGCTTGCGCGGTCGCGTCCTTCCAGGCCATCCAGCCGAGCAGGGCGCACTTGATCCGGGCCGGGTACTTCGCTACTCCGGCGAACGCCACGCCGTCGCCGAGGATGTCCTCGTCCGGCTCCGTCTGGCCCTTGGACTGCATCAGGCGGAGGAACTCCTCGGCCAGGCTCATCGCCTCGGGCACGGTCTTGCCGATGATCAGCTCGCTCATCACCGAGGCGCTGGCCTGGCTGATCGAGCAGCCCAGCGCGTCGTAGGACACGTCGGCCACGACCGGCTCCCCGGTCGCGTCCTTGAGCGTGACCCGCAGCGTCACCTCGTCCCCGCACAGCGGGTTCACGTGGTGCACCTCGGCGTCGTACGGCTCCCGCAGCCCCTTGTGGTGCGGGTGCCGGTAGTGGTCCAGGATGACTTCCTGGTACAGCGACTCCAGCCGCATCAGGCACCGCCGAAGAACCGCTGAGCCTGCCGGATCCCGTGGACCAGCGCGTCCACCTCGGCGGTCGTGTTGTACAGGTAGAACGAGGCCCGGGTGCTGGCCTGGATGCCGTAACGGCGGTGCAGCGGCCACGCGCAGTGGTGCCCGGCCCGGACGGCCACGCCGTGCTCGTCGAGCACCTGGCTGATGTCGTGCGGGTGCACGTCCTCCAGGGTGAACGAGATCGCCGCGCCGCGGTCGGCCGGGTCCGCGGGGCCGAGGACCCGCAGGCCCGGCACGGTGCCCAGCGCGTCCAGCGCGTAGCCGATCAGGTCCTGCTCGTGCGCCCGGATCGCGTCCAGGCCCACGTCGGTGAGGTAGTCGATGGCCGCGTCCAGCCCGGCCGCCTCGGCGATGGGCATGGTCCCGGCCTCGAACTTGTGCGGCGGGGGCGCGAACGTCGAGTGGTCCATCCAGACGCTCTCGATCATCTCGCCGCCGCCCAGGAACGGGGGCATCTCCTCGAGCAGCTCGCGGCGGCCCCAGAGCACCCCGATGCCGGTCGGGCCGCACATCTTGTGGCTGGTGAAGCCGAGGAAGTCGGCGCCCAGCTCCTGCACGTCCACCGGCATGTGCGGGACCGACTGGGCCGCGTCCACCAGCACCAGCGCCCCGGCCGCGTGCGCGGCGTCGGCGATCTCGCGGACCGGGTTGATGGTGCCGAGCACGTTGGACTGGTGGGCCAGGGCGACCAGCTTGGTCCGCTCGTTGATGAGGTCGTCGGCCTGGGACAGGTCGAGCTGGCCGTCGTCGGTCACCCCGAACCAGCGCAGCGTGGCGCCGGTGCGCTCGCAGAGCAGCTGCCACGGGACGATGTTGGAGTGGTGCTCCATCTCGGTGATGACGATCTCGTCGCCGGGGCCGAGGCGGAACCGCCCGGAGCCGCCCGCCGACTGGCCGGCGGTGGCGTTGCCCATCGCGTAGGCCACCAGGTTGATGCCCTCGGAGATGTTCTTGGTGAACACCACCTCGGTCTCGTCCCGGGCGCCGATGAAGCCGGCCGCCTTGATCCGGGCGCCCTCGTACGCGGCCGTGGCCTCCTCACCGAGCTGGTGGCTGGCCCGGTGGATGTTGGCGTTGTGCCGCTCGTAGAACTCGTCCAGCCGCTCGATGACCTGGCGCGGCTTCTGCGACGTGTTGGCGCTGTCCAGGTAGACCAGCGGCTGCCCGTCCCGGACCTGCCGGTCCAGGATCGGGAAATCCTTGCGGATCCGCGCCACGTCCAGGGTCATGCGACGGCCCCCGCGGCGGCCTTGATCCACTTCTCGTAGCCTTCGGCCTCGAGGGTCTCGGCCAGCTCGGGGCCGCCCTCGTCGACGATCCGGCCGCCGACGAACACGTGCACGAAGTCCGGCTTCACGTAGCGCAGGATCCGGGTGTAGTGGGTGATCAGCAGGACGCCGTGCCCGGGCTGGGCGCTGAACCGGTTGACGCCCTCGGACACCACCCGGAGCGCGTCGATGTCCAGCCCGGAGTCGGTCTCGTCCAGGATCGCGAACTTGGGGTTGAGCAGCTCGAGCTGCAGGATCTCGTGCCGCTTCTTCTCCCCGCCGGAGAAGCCCTCGTTCAGGTTGCGCTCGGCGAACTGGGGCTCGATGGACAGGGCGGCCATGGCCTCGCGCATCTCCTTGAGGAACACGCGGAGCTTCGGCGCCTCGCCGCGCACGGCGGTGACCGCGGTGCGCAGGAAGTTGGACACGGTCACCCCGGGCACTTCCACCGGGTACTGCATGGCCAGGAACAGCCCGGCCCGGGCCCGCGCGTCCACGCTCATGGACAGCACGTCCTCGCCGTCCAGGGTCACGCTGCCCTGGGTGACCTGGTACTTGGGGTGCCCGGCGATCGCGTAGGCCAGCGTGGACTTGCCCGAGCCGTTCGGGCCCATGATGGCGTGGATCTCGCCGTCTTTCACGGTCAGGTCGACGCCGCGCAGGATCTCGCGGCTCTGATCGGCCGCATCCACCACGCTGACGTGCAGGTCGCGGATTTCCAGAGTGGCCATCGCTATCTCTATCTCCAGCTCATGTTGATGGTTAGAAACCGGGCGTGGCCGGGACGGCGACGTACACGTCGCCGCCGTCGACCTTGACCGGGTAGGTCGGGACTGGCTTGGTGGCCGGGGGGCCGGTGGGGGCGCCGGTGCGCAGGTCGAAGCAGGAGCCGTGCAGCCAGCATTCGACGGTGTGGTCGTAGACCTCGCCCTCGGACAGCGGCACTTCCTCGTGCGAGCACTCGTCGCGCAGCGCGAACACCTCGCCCTCAGCCCGCACGATGGCGACCGGCAGGTCACCGACTTCCACGCCGATGGCGCCCTGCTCGGGGACGTCGGCCAGCGCGCAGACCCGGACGAAGGTGCCCGTGGTCCCGGAGGTGTTCGTCTCGCTCATGCCGGGGATCCCTGCAGTCCGGGCAGCCGGGCCAGCTCGTTCTCGATCGCGGCGGTGATCCGCTCCCGCAGCTCGGCCACCTCGATCTTGGCGATCAGCTGGCCGAAGAATCCCCGGATGACCAGGCGGCGCGCCTCGTCCAGCGGGATGCCCCGGGCCATCAGGTAGAACAGGTGCTCGTCTTCCAGCCGCCCGCTGGTGCTGGCGTGGCCCGCCCCGACCACCTCGCCGGTGAGGATCTCCAGGTTCGGCACGGAGTCGGCCCGGGCCCCCTCGGTGAGCAGGAGGTTCCGGTTCCGCTCGTAGGTGTCGGTGGCGATCGCCTCGGGCCGGATCAGCACGTCGCCGATCCACACCGAGTGCGCGCTGTCGCCCTGCAGGGCGCCCTTGTAGTCCACCCGGCTGCGGCAGTGCGGCTGGTTGTGGTCCACGAACAGCCGGTGTTCCAGGTGCTGCCCCGGGTCGGCGAAGTACAGGCCGAGCAGTTCGGCGTCCCCGCCGGGACCGGCGTAGCTGACCGAGGGGGCCAGCCGGACCACCCCGCCGCCCAGGCTGACCACGGTGTGCTGGAACGTGGCGTCCCGGCCCACCCGCGCCTGGTGCTGGCTCAGGTGCACGGCGTCGGCGGCCCAGTCCTGCACGCTGACCACCGACAGCGAGGCCCCGTCGCCCACGCACGAACTCGACGTTGTCCGCGTAGGTCGCGGACCCCGCGTGATCGAGCACGACCACGGCCCGCGCGTGCCGCCCCACCTCGATGAGCGGTGTGGCCGAACGCCGCGCCGCCCGCGTCCTCGCCCCGGACCGACACCACGGTCGGCTCGCTGACGTCGGTGTCCGGCGGCACGGTGATCACCGTGCCCTGCTCGAACGACGCGAACGCCCGCGCGCTGACCCGGTCGGCCAGGCATGAACGTGGTCCCGAACCTGGAGTCCCCGCGCTGCGGGCGCTCCGCGGAGACCCCGGGCGCGGTGTCCACCTCGACCGTCACCTTCCCGGCCGCCAGCTGGCTGTCGCCGTGCAGCCCGCGCAGGCGGCGGAGCGGCGTGAACCGCCACTCCTCCTCCCGCCCGGTCGGCACCGGGAAATCAGCCAGGTCCGCCGAGTGGTGCTCGTGCAGCCGTGAAACCGGGGCGGCGGACTCCACCGCCCCCTGAAGCCCTGCCATCAGCCGACCGCCCCCTCCATCTGGAGCTCGATCAGCCGGTTCAGCTCGAGCGCGTACTCCATGGGCAGCTCGCGGGCGATCGGCTCGATGAAGCCGCGCACGATGGTGGCCGCCGCCTCGTCCTCGGTCATGCCCCGGCTCATCAGGTAGAACAGCTGGTCCTCGGAGATCTTGGAGACGCTGGCCTCGTGGCCCATCTCGACGTCGTCCTCGCGGACGTCCACGTACGGGTAGGTGTCCGACCGGCTGATCGCTGTCCACCAGCAGCGCGTCGCACTTCACCGTGGACCTGGAGTGCCCGGCGCCCTCCTGGACCTGGACCAGGCCGCGGTAGGAGGTCCGGCCGCCGCCGCGGGCCACCGACTTGGACACGATGTTGGACGAGGTGTTCGGGGCGCAGTGGACCATCTTGGCCCCGGCGTCCTGGTGCTGGCCCTCGCCGGCGAACGCCACCGACAGGGTCTCGCCCCGGGCGTGCTCGCCCATCAGGTAGACGGCCGGGTACTTCATCGTGACCTTGGACCCGAGGTTCCCGTCGATCCACTCCATGGTCGCCCCGGCGCTGCACACGGCCCGCTTGGTGACCAGGTTGTAGACGTTGGCGGACCAGTTCTGGATCGTGGTGTAGCGGCAGCGCGCCCCGGCCTTGACGACGATCTCGACCACGGCGGAGTGCAGCGAGTCGGACTTGTAGATCGGCGCGGTGCAGCCCTCGACGTAGTGCACGTAGGCACCCTCGTCCACGATGATCAGCGTCCGCTCGAACTGGCCCATGTTCTCGGTGTTGATCCGGAAGTAGGCCTGCAGCGGGATGTCCACGTGCACGTTCTTCGGCACGTAGATGAAGCTGCCGCCGGACCACACGGACGTGTTCAGCGCGGCGAACTTGTTGTCGCCCGGCGGGATGACCGTGGCGAAGTACTCCTGGAACAGCTCCGGGTGCTCGCGCAGCGCCGTGTCGGTGTCCTGGAAGATGACGCCCTTCTCCTCCAGGTCCTCACGGATCTTGTGGTAGACCACCTCGGACTCGTACTGGGCCGCGACCCCGCCGATCAGCCGCTGCTTCTCGGCCTCGGGGATGCCCAGCTTGTCGTAGGTGTTCTTGATGTCGGCGGGCAGGTCGTCCCAGGTCGCGGCCTGCTTCTCGGTGGACCGGACGAAGTACTTGATGTTCTCGAAGTCGATGCCGGACAGGTCTGCGCCCCAGTTCGGCATGGGCTTGCGGTGGAACAGCTTCAGGCCCTTCAGCCGCAGGTCGAGCATCCACTGCGGCTCGTTCTTCAAGCCCGAGATGTTGCGGACGACCTCTTCGGACAGGCCGCGGCGGGCGCCCGTGCCCGCCACGTCCGAGTCAGCCCAGCCGAACTTGTATCGGTCGAGGCCCTCGAGCTCGGGGTGCGCGGTTGCGGTCATACGGAGATGCCTCCGATTGGGTGCGGTTGTGGTGTGCTGCGGGTGTTCAGGAGAGCTGGTGCGGTGATGTGGGTGGTGCAGATGCCATCGCCGTGCGCGATGGTGGCCAGGCGCTGCACGGGAGTGCCGAGCAGCCGGGCGAAGGCCTCCGTCTCCGCCTCGCACAGCTGCGGGAATTCGGCGGCCACGTGCGCCACCGGGCAGTGGTGCTGGCAGAGCTGCTGTCCCCGGTCCACGTCCTCGCCCGGGGAGGGAGCGCCGCTCGCCGAGGCGGCGTAGCCGTCCGCGGACAGCGCCTCGGCCAGGGCCGCGACCCGGTCGCGGGGTGTGGCGCCCTGGACCACCGGGCCGTACCGCCGCTCCAGGTCCGCGACCTGGCGGCGGGCGAACTCGGCGACCGCGTCCGGGCCGGCGGCCTCGGCCAGGAAGCGCAGCGCGCTGGTGGCCAGATCGTCGTAGGCGTGCTCGAACGCGCTCCGGCCCACATCGGTGATCGCGAACAGCTTGGCCGGGCGGCCACGCCCCCGGCTGGCGGGGCGGCGGGCCGTGCGGGTCTCGATCATCCCGTGCAGGCGAGCACGCACGCCGACGAATTCGTGACCAGCGTGACCCTGCCGGCGATCATCAAGGCGGGCACGTACCAGCCCGATGATCGACTGCTCCAACGGCGTGACGGCCAGCGCCGCGCTCACCGTCGACGGCGGTGCCCGCGGTCGCCCCCGCCACCGGGACGGGACGACCGCGACCGCCCCGACGAGCGGCTGACCACGACCGGGCTGGCCCTGCTCGGCCTCGGTGCGCTGTCCGGCGCCTGCTCGTCACCCGGCGCCGCTTCCGCAGCCCGGACCTGATCCGGCATCAGCCCGGCGGCCGTGGTGGGCATCGTGCGCAGGCTCTGCGTCGCGCTGATCGCGGCGTCCATGGCCACCGGCGTCGTCCTGGCCTTCGTCGGCAGCCACACCCTGCGCTGGTCACGGCCTCCGCTGCCGCCCCGCTCGGAGGCGCTGCCGGCGCGGCCCTGCCTGGCTCGCCGCCCGCGGGCAGCCGTGGCCTCAGCCGGGCGCGGCCCGCTGGAGCCGATGGCGCGGTCGGTGCCGCTGTCGCTCGGCCATCCCGCGCATCGGGATCCGGGCGAAGATCGTCCCACTCGGCCTGCAGCCGGACCGGCTCCCCCGCGTCCCGCCGCTGGCCAGCCTCGTTCGTGAACCAGCTGGTATGACCCTGAACCCACCCCGGGGACCGCCTGGCGCGGCGGTCGATCTTCGCGCACAGTGGATTCGTCCGCGATCGGCAGCGGCCAGTCTTCTACGACCTGGGACGGCTGCGGACCCGCGACCGAGGTTCGACGTCATCGCTCGCGAGACCGGCGCACCGCGGTATTCCGCGTGTACGGCGTCCGGCCTGTACCCGAAGACGCACTTCCCGTCGCGGCGCGTGCTACGGCGTACACCCGGTGGCCCACGCTGCGGCTGGTCACCTGCGGTCGGGCCGCGTTCCGAGCCCGCCACACCGGGCCGTACCTCGGCAATGTCGTGGTCTTCGCGGAGTACGTGGGCCAGGGCGGCTAGGGCTCGTCCAGGCGCAGGACCGTTTTGATGGCGTCATGGCCGGGCGGGGCAGAAAGAGGCCGGCCAGCTCATCGAGATCGACCTCGGCGTTGACGAGCTGGCCCGGGGAGATAAATCCCAGGGCGGCGGAGCGCTGAGCACGGTCGATCCAGGTCAGGGCGTTCTCTGGGCTGCGGTTGTGCAGGCTGACGACGCGCATGGCGCGGAAATTCCAGCCCTGCATGTCGATCACGCGGCGGCCACCGTTGGACTGGTGGTAACCCAGGATGCCGAGCGTGCCGTCGATGGAACGAGGTCAGTGGCCAGCTGCAGGCCCGCTGCCGCACCAGTGGCCTCGATGACCACCGGGCAGCTCAGGCGCATCCCGCCCGGCACCTCATCGGGGTGGGCGACCGTGTCTGCACCCCAGGAGCGCGCGAGTTCCTGGGCGGCCGCGCGCGGTTCAATGACGAACACGCGATGGCCGATGGCGGCCAGGTAGCGCAGCGCGAGCAGACCCATAAACCCCGCGCCCACCAGGACGACCTGCGCATGCTCGCGGAATGAGAGCATCTCCAGGCCGCCGATGACACAGCCGACCGGCTCGGCGAGGGCTCCATCCAGCAGCGAGCAGCCGGGATGCAGAGGGACCGTGCGCTGGGCAGGGATGACAGTCTCAGAGGCATATCCGTCGTCGGCGTACGCCACGACGCGGGTGCCGACGGGACGGCCGCCGGCGGCGGTCTCGGTGACGACGCCTGACACCTCGTGCCCGAGGCGGCGGGGGAAAGGCCCGTCACCCTCGGCGACGGCGGCGAGGTCAGTGTGGCACACGCCGGCGTAGGCGACGGCGACCCGGACATGACCGTCAGGCAGGGGCCCGGGGTCGGCGCGGATCACGCTGGCGGCGGACCTGCCGGTGGTCTGCAGATATCGCATGGTGTTCTTCCATTTAGCCAGGAAGGCCGAGCCCGCGCCGCCCGGTGGCGTTGAGGTCGCTGGCCGCGAACCGGCCGGCCCAGCCGCGCTCGTAGTGCTCTTCGGGAAAATCAGCGGGGCTGGACCCGGTGCAGGAAGGCCTCCCGGACGCTGGCCGCGTACTGGCGGTTGCGGGGGCACCAGGGGGCGGCCGGAATGTACATCACGTTGCCCCAGCCCTGCTGGTTACGGACGGGCGCCACGCTGTGGACCATGTCGCAGTGCCACCAGACCGAGTCACCCGCCCGGACGTCGGGGATACCGCTGAGGGCCCGCATGAGGAGCGGGTGCCAGGTCTCGCTGGCCGGGAAGACCTGGTTGACCGTGACGCCGCACATGTCGTCCTCGGGGACGTCGGCCAGCAGCGGCCGCAGCATGAGGTAGGCCATGGCCGCGGGAATCGGGACGGTGTGCAGGACTCCCTGGTCGTGGTCCATATCCGACAGGGCGGTCCAGCCCTGGAAGGTACGGAAGGCCGAGCACATGGTCGTGCCGGGGTACTGCGGCCCGGCGGTGCGGTAGGCGGCGTCCCACGGGTCGTACTGCTCGACCGTCCCGTCGAAGAGGTGCCGGAACGCCTTCTGGTACGCCTGGGTCATCCACAGTTCGAGGGTGCCGGGGTCGAGATGGGTCCCGAGTCCGCCAGAGTCGGCGCCCGGCGGCCGGCGCCGGATGCGGTCCGGGTACAGCGAGTCGCGGTCCGGGTCGAACCACGCAGCGCCCTCGGAGTCGTGCTTCCACTGGCGGTTGAGGAAAGCCTGGACCCGGGCCATCCGGTCGCTCTGGCGGGCCTGCATCTGGGGGGCGGACCAGTAGATCGGGTAGATCTCCGGCCTGGAGCCCACGGCGGCGAAGAAGTCGTCACCGGGACCGCGGTAGTTCTCGAAGAACGCGTTGCTCTCGACGTAGTCGACCAGCTCGCTGTCCCAGCCCAGGGCCTGGCCACGGTCGAAGTGCCCGCGGACGACGAGGCACCCGCGCCGGCGCAGCTTGGCCAGCGCGTCCGCCGGAACGGTTCCGGCCTCGATATCGGCGTAGTCGATGACCGGCCAGATGGCCTCGCCGCGGTCGGCGGGCGGCGAGGATCTCGTCCACCTCGGCCCTGACCCGCTGTTCGACCACGCTGAAGACGTCGTCAACGCGTGCGGCCCGAGGCGGCGATGCGGGCCCGGAGGGCGGCCTTGACCTGCCGGATGGCACCGGGCAGGTCGGCCGGCACCGATTCCCAGTGCGGAAGCGGGGGAAGTGGCGCGGTGGCCAGGGCGGCGGGGGGCACGGACACGTCAGCTCCTTCTAGTAATGTCTTCTTACTAGAAGACTCTAAGGGTCTGCCACTTTCTAGGCAAGAGTCCTGACTAGAGTGGCACCGTGACTCAGGCCTACTCCTTCCGCCGCACCGCCCGCGAAGCCCTCGCTGGAGCTGCTCCGTTCGCTGACCGATGAGCATGTGCTCCGGGCGCTCATGCAGGCCCGCCGGCTGACCAGGGCCGACCTGGCCACCCGGACGGGGCTGTCGAAGCCGACGGTCGGCGAGAGCGTGCGCCGGCTGACGGCGGCCGGGCTGCTGCTCGACACCGGCGAACGGACCCCCGGCGGCCGCGGCCGCGGCCGGGTCGGCTCGTACTACGCCCTGGCCGGGACCGTCGGCTCGGCGCTCGTGGCCAGCATCGCCCCGGACGGCGTGGTGGCGGAGTCCGTGGACGCCTTCGGCGACACGGTGGCGAGCGCCCGGGAGGCCATCAGCCGGCCGGCCCGGCCCGCGCAGGTCACCGCGGCGCTGCTGGGCGCCGCCGCGCAGGCCCAGCGCCAGGCCGGGCAGACCACGCGGCTCGCCGTGGTGAGCGCCGCCGATCCGGTGGAGCGCGGCAGCGGCCGGCTGGTCCATCTCTCCGACTCCCCGTTCCTGCTCGGGGAACTGAATCCGGCCGAGGTTCTGGCGCCGCAGGTCGAGGGCCCGGTCATCGTGGACAATGACGTGAACTGGGCCGCGCGGGCCGAGCGCGAGCACGGCAGCGCAGGCCGCCTGGATGACTTCGCCTATGTCTTCCTGGGGGAAGGACTGGGCTGCGCCATCGTCAGCGATGGCGAGGTCAGCCGGGGGCACGCCGGGCTGGCTGGCGAGATCGCGCACCTGGTCACCGTCGGCCCGCAGGGGCAGGCCACCCGCTTGATCGAGGTATTCGGCGAGCTCAGCCTGCGTCAGGCCGGCTCGACGGCCATCGACGTCGAGCCGCCTGCTCGGCGTGGCCGCCGGCCAGGACGCTCAGGCCGAGGGCACGCGGCACGCCCTCGGCCAGGCCATCAGCGGAGTCCTCGCGGCCATCGTCGCGCTCGCGGACCCCGGACTGGTCATCATCGGCGGCTCCTGGGGCCGTCACCCGGCCGTCATGGAGGCCATCTCGTCGGCCTTCGCCCGCCTCCCCCGGCACGTGCCCGTCCGGGCCGCCGAGCTCACCGACCAGCCATCCCTGGCCGGGGCACGAAGCGACGCGGTCAGGCGGCTGCGATCAGCCATCGTGGCCGCCGCTCGCCCGTCGCACCCGGCCTGACGGTCACTCGAGGAAGCCGCGGAGCAGGGCGGCGGTGCCGTCCAGGTGCTCGGCCACGGCCCGCTGGGCCCGCCGGGTGTCCCCGGCCAGGATCGCCTCCACGATCGCGGTGTGCTGGGCCGCGGTGTGGTCGATGTTGCGCTGCAGCAGCGGGATCGCGTTCAGCAGGTCGTTGAGGCGCACCCGGGCCTCGGCGCAGGCCGACGCGAGGAGGCTGGACCCGGTGAGCTCCGCGATGGACAGGTGGAACAGCGAGTCCATCCGCCGGTAGTCCCCGGGACCGGCCTGGTTCACCGCGGTCAGCCGGGCCAGCAGCACGTCACGGACCCGCTCGTCGCCGCCGCGGCGGCCGTCCCCGCCGCTGCCGCCCGCCTGGGCCAGGATCTGGGCGGCCCCGGTTTCCACCGCCATCCGGAAGGTGAGCGCGTCGTTGATCTTGTCGGCGTCCTCGACCGCGATCCGCCGCAGCTCGACCCGGCTCGGCGCGGGCGGGGTGTAGGTGACGAACGTGCCGCCGAACCGGCCCCGCCGCGACTCCACGTAGCCCGCGTTCCGCAGGTCCCCGATGGCCTCGCGCAGCGTGATCCGGCTGACGCCGAGCAGGGCCGCGAGTTCCCGCTCGGCCGGGAAGCGCTCACCGGGGCCGACCACGCCCAGCTTGATGACGGCCAGCAGCCGCTCGACGGTCTCCTCGAACGCGTTCTGCGACCGGACCGGGCCGAGCACGGCGGCCAGGTCCACACCGCGCGCGCGGATCGCGGTCCACGGCGGACGACGCGTCGCCGCCGGCCCGGGAAAGCCGGCTGGTCAGGGCGCGGAAATCCGGTGCTGGGTCTTGACATCGGCCGCTCGCTATCCATCAATGGTCTGATATTAAACCATTCGCTCCACCGGTGGCAGATCAGCGTCCGCTCCGCTCCCGGCCTCTATGGTTCCCGGTCCACCTAAGCCCAGGTAACGGGCCCGAACCGGGCCCCGTCAGCATTCAGGAGCAGTCATGGCGGTCAACGAGCAAGCGGCACCGCTCAGCGAGGACGAGCAAGCCCTGCACCAGATGGGCTACGCGCAGGAACTACGGCGGCGGATGTCCGGGTTCTCCAACTTCGCCGTCTCGTTCACGATCATCTCGATCCTGTCCGGCTGCCTCACCCTGTACGGGTTCGGCATGGCCACCGGCGGCCCGGCCGTCATCGTCTGGGGCTGGCTGTTCGTCGGCATCATGACCCTGTTCGTCGGCCTGGCCATGGCCGAGGTCTGCTCCAGCTTCCCGACCGCGGGCGGCCTGTACTACTGGTCAGCCAAGCTGGCGCCGCGGCACGGTCCGGCCTGGTCCTGGTTCACCGGCTGGTTCAACTTCCTCGGCCAGGTCGCGGTGACCGCGGGCATCGACTTCGGCGCGGCGTTCTTCATCAACGCGTTCGGCGCGCTGGTGTGGGGCTGGAGCACCGCGCACTCGGTGACGATCCTGATCTACGCGATCGTGCTGCTGGTCCACGGCCTGCTGAACCAGTTCGGCATCCGGCTGGTCGCGCTGCTGAACGACGTCAGCGTGTGGTGGCACATCATCGGCGTGCTGCTCATCGTCGCGGTGCTCGTCTTCGTGCCGTCGCACCACCAGTCGGCCAGCTTCGTGTTCGGGCACTTCGTCAACGACACCGGGCTGCACGTCTCCCCGATCTACATCGTGCTGATCGGCCTGCTGCTGGCCCAGTACACGTTCACCGGCTACGACGCCTCCGCGCACATGACCGAGGAGACGCACAGCGCCGCCCGCAGCGGCCCGCGCGGCATCGTGATGTCGATCCTGGTCTCGCTGGCCGCGGGCTGGGTGCTGCTGATCGGGATCACCTTCGCCATCCAGCACTACGAAGCGGAGCGCACCTCGGCCATCGGGGTGCCGCCCGCGCAGATCTTCATCGACGCCGCCGGGACGGCCTGGGCCAAGTTCCTGCTGCTGGTGGTGATCGGCGCCCAGCTGTTCTGCGGCATGTCCTCGGTCACCGCCAACTCCCGGATGATCTACGCGTTCTCCCGGGACGGCGCCCTGCCGGGCTCCGCGTTCTGGCACCGGGTGAACAAGCGGACCCGGACGCCTACCAACGCCATCTGGCTGGCCGCGGTCGGCGCCCTCATCCTCGGGCTGCCGTACCTGTGGAACGCCACCGCGTACGCGGCGGTCACCTCCATCGCGGTCATCGGCCTCTACATCGCCTACGTGATACCGACCTTCCTGCGGCTGCGCCAGGGCGACAGCTTCCAGCGCGGCCCCTGGCACCTGGGCCGGTGGAGCAAGCCGGTCGGGATCATCGCGGTGACCTGGGTGGTGATCATCACGATCCTGTTCATGCTGCCGCAGGTCGGCCCGATCACCTGGACCACGTTCAACTACGCGGTGTTCGCCGTCGTCGCGGTGATCGGCTTCGCCGGCATCTACTGGCTGGCCTCCGCGCGGAACTGGTTCACCGGCCCGCGGGTCCAGGGCACGCCGGAGGAACTGGCCGCGATCGAGCAGGAACTGGCCGGCTGACGCGCGGCGTACCCAGCGCCGCCCTACTCGTCACCGCCGGGCCGGGGTGCCCTCCTGGCCCGGCGGACTGGATCAAATCGGACCGGGTAGCACCGTAGGCAGACCGACTCTCGGACTGGAGGCCCATGGAGAAGCAGCGCGGTGCGACCCCGCACACCCGGCGCCGCGGGATGCTCACCCTCGAGCAGCTCCGCGTGGAGGTGAGCGAGGGCAACATCGACACCGTCGTGGTCGCCTTCACCGACATGCAGGGACGGCTGCAGGGCAAGCGGCTCGCCGCGGAGTTCTTCCTCGACGACGTGGTAGGCAGCGTCATCGAGGGCTGCAACTACCTGCTCGCGGTGGACGTGGAGATGAACACCGTGGACGGGTACGCGATGTCGTCCTGGCAGACCGGCTACGGCGACTTCGTGATGGCGCCGGACATGAGCACGCTGCGCCGGGTGCCCTGGCAGGAAGCCACCGCGATGGTCATCGCCGACCTCACCTGGCACGACGGCTCACCCGTGGTGGCCTCGCCCAGGCAGATCCTGAAGGCCCAGACCGACCGGCTCGCCGAGCGCGGCCTGCAGGCCATGGCCGGCACCGAGCTGGAGTTCGTGGTCTACGCCGACTCCTACGCCGCCGCGCAGGCCGCCGGGTACCGCAACCTCACCCCGGCCAACTCCTACAACGTGGACTACTCGATCCTGGGCACCGCCCGGATCGAGCCGCTGCTGCGCAAGCTCCGCAACGGCATGGCCGGGGCGGGCCTGCAGGTGGAGTCGGCCAAGGGCGAGTGCAACCTGGGCCAGCACGAGATCGCCTTCCGCTACGCGGAGGCCGTGACGACCTGCGACAACCACTCCATCTACAAGACCGGGTCCAAGGAGATCGCCGACGCCGAGGGCATGAGCATCACGTTCATGGCCAAGCCCAACGCCCGGGAAGGCAACTCCTGCCACATTCACCTCTCGGTCCGCGGCGGACGACGGGACGCCGGTGATGGCCGGGGACAGGCCGCACGGGCTGTCCGCCTTCGGCGAGCACTTCATCGCGGGCCAGCTCGCGCTGCTGTCCGAGCTGGTGCTGTGGCACGCGCCGAACATCAACTCCTACAAGCGCTACGTGCCGGGCAGCTTCGCGCCCACCGCGGTCCGGTGGGGCGTGGACAACCGGACCTGCGCGATGCGGCTGGTCGGGCACGGGGCCGGGCTGCGGGTGGAGAACCGGGTCCCGGGCGGCGACGTGAACCCCTACCTGGCCGTCGCGGCCATGATCGCCGCCGGGCTGCACGGCGTGGACCGTGAACTGCCGCTGGAGGAGGCGCTGGCGGGGAACGCCTACACTGGCCGAGGGCAGCCGGGTGCCGTCCACGCTGCGCGACGCGCTGGATCTGTGGCTCAAGAGCGAGCTGGCCCGCGAGGCCTTCGGGAACGACGTGGTCGAGCACTACGCCAACGCGGCCCGGGTGGAGATCGCGGCGTACGACGCCGCGGTGACCGACTGGGAACTGCACCGGGGCTTCGAACGGATGTAGGGCCGGGCCGGAACCGCAGCGATCCGAACCACGGGCGAAGGAGACTGGAAGCGGGCATGTCCACGTTCACCGTGCTGAACCCGGCCACCGAGGAGACGGTGGCCACCGTGCCGTCGTGCTCGGCGGAGCAGGCCGACGAGGCCATCGCCCGGGCGGCCGCCGCGCAGGCCGCCTGGCGGGCCGTGACCCCCGGGGACCGGGCCACCCTGCTGCGCCGCTTCGCCGACGTGGTGGACTCCCACATCGAGGAACTCGCCCGGCTGGAGGTGGCCTGCTCGGGCCACCCGGTCGGCCAGGCCCGCTGGGAGGCGGGCAACGTCCGCGACGTGCTGCGCTACTACTCCGCCGCCCCGGAGCGGCTGACCGGCCAGCAGATCCCGGTGCCGGGCGGCCTCGACGTCACGTTCAAGGAGCCGGTCGGCATCGTCGGGCTGATCGTGCCGTGGAACTTCCCCATGCCGATCCTGGGCTGGGGGCTGGCGCCCGCCCTGGCCGCCGGGAACCCCGTGATCGCCAAGCCGGCGGAGCGCACCCCGCTCACCGCGATCCGGATCGGCGAGCTGGCCCTGGAGGCCGGCCTGCCCGAGGGCGTCTTCCAGGTGCTGCCGGGCAAGGGCTCGGTGGTGGGCCAGCGGCTGGTGGACCACGAACTGGTCCGCAAGATCGTCTTTACCGGGTCGACCGAGGTGGGCAGCAAGCTGATGGCGGACTGCGCCCGCCAGGTGAAGCGGGTCACCCTGGAACTGGGCGGCAAGAGCGCCAACATCGTGTTCGCCGACGCCGACCTGGAACGGGCCGCGGCCACCGCGCCGTACGCCGTCTTCGACAACGCCGGGCAGGACTGCTGCGCGCGGTCCCGGATCCTGGTCCAGCGCAGCGTGTTCGACCGGTTCATGGAGCTCCTGGAGCCCGCGGTGAAGAGCGTGGTGGTGGGTGATCCCGCGGACTCCGCCACCGAGATGGGCCCGCTGATCACGGCCGAGCACCGCGCCCGGGTCGCGTCGTACGTCCCGCAGGGCGCCCCGGTGGCGTTCCGCGGCAGCGCCCCGGCCGGCCCGGGTTTCTGGTTCCCGCCCACCGTCCTCGCCCCGGTGGCCGCGGACGACCCCGCGTTCACCGAGGAGGTGTTCGGGCCGGTCGTGGCCGTCGTCCCGGTCGAGGACGAGGCGGAGGCCATCGCGGTCGCGAACGACACCCCGTACGGGCTGTCCGGGTCCATCTGGACCGAGAACATCGGGCGGGCCCTGCGGGTGGCCCGGGCGGTGGAGACCGGCAACCTGTCGGTGAACTCGCACGCCTCAGTCCGGTACTGGACCCCGTTCGGCGGGTTCAAGCAGTCCGGGCTGGGCCGCGAGCTCGGGCCGGACGCGCTGGACGCCTTCACCGAGGTCAAGAACGTCTTCATCGCCACCGAGTGAGAGGCAGGTACATGCAGCGGCTGCAGGACCGGATCGCGGTGATCACCGGCGCGGGCAGCGGAATCGGGCTGGCCAGCACGCGCCGGCTCGCCGCCGAGGGAGCCACCGTGGTGGCGGTCGACGTGGACGAGGCGGCGGGCAAGCGCGCCGCCGAGGAGGTCGGCGGCCTGTTCGTGCACGCCGACGTCACCGACGCCGACGCCGTGCGCGAGATGTACCAGCAGGTGGTGGACGCCTACGGGGCGGTGCACGTCGCGTTCAACAACGCCGGCATCTCGCCGCCCGACGACGATTCCATCCTGAGCACCGGCATCGACGCCTGGCGCCGGGTCCAGGAGGTCAACCTGACCTCGGTGTTCCTGTGCTGCAAGTACGTCATCCCGCACATGCAGCGCCAGGTCGCGGCGGGCGGGCCCGGCGGGTCGGTCATCAACACCGCGTCGTTCGTGGCCACGCTGGGCGCGGCCACCTCGCAGATCTCCTACACCGCGTCCAAGGGCGGCGTGCTGGCGATGACCAGGGAGCTCGGCGTGCAGTTCGCCCGGGAGGGCATCCGGGTCAACGCGCTGTCCCCCGGCCCGGTGAACACGCCGCTGCTGCGCGAGCTCTTCGCCAAGGACCCGGAGCGGGCCGCCCGGCGCCTGGTGCACGTGCCGATGGGCCGGTTCGCCGAGGCCGACGAGATCGCGGCCGCGGTCGCGTTCCTGGCCAGCGACGACGCGTCCTTCATCACCGCCGCCAACTTCCTGGTGGACGGCGGCATCTCCGGCGCGTACGTGACGCCGCTGTGAGCTCCCGCGCCATCACCCCGCACGTCGGCATCAGCGCCTACGGGGAGCCCGCCCGCTGGGGCCCCTGGGACCGGCCCGCGGCGCTGGTGCCGATGAGCTACCCGGAGGCGGTGGCCGCGGCCGGGGGCGTCCCGGTCCTGCTCCCCCCGCTGCCCGGGATCGAGGAAGCGATCAGCAGGCTCGACGCGCTCGTGCTGTCCGGCGGCGGGGACATCGACCCGGCCGCCTACGGCGCCGACCCCCACCCGCTCACCGAGCGCGTGTATCCCGGCCGGGACCGGGCCGAGCGTGCCCTGCTGGCCGCGGCCCTGGCCGCCGGGATACCGGTCCTGGCCATCTGCCGCGGCCTGCAGATCGTCAACGTGTCCCGCGGCGGCACGCTGCGCCAGCACCTGCCCGACGAGGTGGGCCACCACGATCACGGTTCCGCGGCCGGGACGTACGGCTCGCACCCGGTGCGGATCGCGGCGGACAGTGCGCTCGGCCGGATCCTCGGGCCGCCCGGGGCGGACGGGCAGGTGCGCGCGGACGTGCCCACCTCACACCATCAGGCCATCGGCCGGCTCGGCCCGGGCCTGGTCGCGACCGCCTGGGCGGACGACGGCACCATCGAGGCGGTGGAGCCTGACCCCGGCAGCAACGGGGCGACCGGGTTCCTGCTCGCGGTGCAGTGGCACCCCGAAGCCGGAGACGATCTGCGGCTTTTCGAGGCATTGGTCGCGAAGGCGGGCGCCGGGAAGGCCGGCGCCGCGCAGCCTCTAGACTCGCGTGCGTGAGTACCGGACTCGCAGTCGAGATCACCAGCCTGGTCAAGAGATATGGCCGGGTCACCGCGGTGAACGGGCTCTCGCTGCGGGCCGCGCGGGCCGCGGTGACCGCCATCCTCGGCCCGAACGGGGCCGGGAAGACCACCACGATCGAGATCTGCGAGGGCTACCGGCGGCCCGACGACGGCGAGGTCCGGGTGCTCGGCCTGGACCCGGCCCGCGACGCGCGGGAGCTGCGCCCGCAGGTGGGCGTGATGCTCCAGTCGGGCGGCATCCCCCCGGCCGCGCGGCCCGCCGAGTACCTCCGGGTGGTGGCCGCGTTCTACGCCCACCCGCTCGACCCGGCCATGCTGCTGGACCGGCTCGGCCTGGGCGGCGACCCTGCGTACCCCGTTCCGGCGGCTGTCGGGCGGCCAGCAGCAGCGGCTCGCCCTGGCCGCCGCGGTGATCGGGCGCCCGGAACTGGTCTTCCTGGACGAGCCCACCGCGGGCCTGGACCCGCAGGCCCGGCTGGCCACCTGGGAGCTGATCAGCCGGCCTGCGCGCGGCGGGCGCGGCGGTCATCCTGACCACGCACAACATGGATGAGGCCCAGCGGCTGGCCGACCAGGTCGCCGTGGTGGACCACGGGCGGCTGGTCGCTGAGGGCTCGCCGGCCGACCTGACCGGCACCGCCGGGCAGCTGCGGTTCCGGGCCGAGCCAGGGCTGGACACCGACGGGCTGATCTCCGCCCTGCCGCCGGGCAGCGCGGCCAAGGAGTCCCCGGCCGGCCACTACATCGTGGAGGTGCACGACCAGGTGGACCCGCAGCTCCTGGCGGCGGTGACCGCGTGGTGCGCCGAGCACGGCGTGCTGGCCCGGGACCTGCGCATCGAGAGCCGCACCCTGGAGGACGTGTTCCTCGAGCTGACCGGGCGGGAGCTGCGCTCGTGAGTGAGGTAGTCAGGCCCGGGTAGTCCGCACCGCGGGCGCGGCCGCCAGCTGGCCGGCCCCGGATCCCGGGAGCGCCCCCCGGGCCCGGATGATCGCCGCGCAGGCCGGGCTGGAGCTGCGCATCCTGATCCGCAACGGCGAGCAGCTGCTGCTCACCCTGATCATCCCCGTCGCCCTGCTGGCCGGGTTCAGCCTGGAGCCGCTGATCAAGACCGGGTCCGGGCCCCGGATCGACTTCCTGGTGCCGGGCATCCTGGCGCTCGCGGTCATGTCCACCGCCTTCACCAGCCAGGCCATCGCGACCGGCTTCGAGCGGCGTTATGGCGTGCTCAAGCGGCTCGGCTCGACCCCGCTGGGGCGGGACGGCCTGATCGCCGCGAAGACCGCGACCGTGCTCGTCGTCGAACTGGGCCAGGTGGTCGTGATCCTCGCGGTGGGGCTGGCCCTGGGCTGGCGGCCGGACGCGCGCCCGGCCGCGGCGGTCTGGGTGGTGCTGCTGCTGCTGGCGGGCACCGCCGCGTTCAGCGGCCTGGCCCTGCTGCTGGCGGGCACCCTGCGGGCCGAGGCCACGCTGGCCGCGGCCAACCTGGTCTACCTGGTGCTGCTCGGCGTCGGCGGGGTGATCTTCCCGCTGAGCAAGTTCCCGGCCGGCGTCCAGCCGGTGCTGCGGCTGCTGCCGTCCGGGGCGCTGTCCGACGGCCTGCACTCGGTGCTGCAGCACGCGGGCGGGCTGCCCGTGCGCGACCTGGTCGTGCTGCTGGCCTGGGCCGCCGTCACGATCGGCGTGACCGCCCGGGTGTTCCGCTGGGAGTAACGCCGCCGTGACCCAGGCCAGGTCGCAGGCCGCACTCGGGGCCACGCCGCCGGCGATTCTCGTGCTGACCGGCGTGGTCTCGGTGCAGGTCGGCGCGGGCCTGGCGGCCCGGCTGTTCAGCCAGGTGCCGCCGGCCGCGGTGACCGGGCTGCGGCTGTGGACGGCGGCGCTGCTGCTCGCGGTGCTGGGCGCCCGCGGGCTGCGCCGGGAGATCACCGGGCTGATCCGCAGGCGCGCCTGGCCGGACGCGGCCGTGGTCGTGGCGTTCGGGCTCACCCTGGCCGTCATGAACTACTCCATCTACCAGGCGTTCGCCCGGATCCCCCTGGGCATCGCGGTCACGGTGGAGTTCCTCGGGCCGCTCGCCGTGGCGGTGGCCGCGTCGCGGCGCCTCCTCGACCTGGCCTGGGTGGGACTGGCGGGCGCCGGGGTCGCGCTGCTCAGCCAGGCGGGTGGCACGGCGCCGGCGGCCGCCGTGCATGACCCGGGGGGCGCCAGCCTGGCCGGGCTCAACCTGGCCGGGCTGGCGTTCGCGCTGGCCGCGGCGGCTTCGTGGGCCATCTACATCCTGCTCAGCGCGGCCACCGGACGGCGCTTCCCCGGGTCGTCCGGGCTGACGGTGGCCATGGCCGTGGCCGCGCTGGCCGTGACCCCGGCGGGCCTGCTGGCGGGCGGCCGCTCCCTGCTGCGGCCCGGGGGTGCTCGCCACCGGGGCGGCCATCGGGCTGCTGTCCTCGATCATCCCGTACTCGCTGGAACTGGAGACCCTGCGCCGGGTCCCGGCCAAGGTGTTCGGCATCTGGATGAGCGTGGAGCCCGCGGTCGCCGCCCTGGTCGGGCTGGTCATGCTCGGCCAGAGCCTCAGCCTGGCCGAGTGGGCCGCCATCGGGTGCGTCACGGTCGCCTCCGCCGGCGCCGCGCTTTCGGCCAGGTAGCCGCAGCTGACCGCTAACCGGGGCCACCGGGTGCACACCGGGCCACGCTCCTACCATGGGTCCGTGCCAGCCGATCTCACCCGGATGCACCACCGGGCCTGCCGCACGCCGCCGTCACCACCGGGTCCGCGCCAGCCGATGCTGCCGGGCGCTGGGCGGCCGCGGCCTTCCTCTTTCCCACCCCCACCTCGATGCGCCGGGTCGCGCTGGCCGGGGTGGTGGCGAACGCCGGGATCATCATGACCGGCGCCGCGGTCCGGCTGAGCGCGTCCGGCCTCGGCTGCCCCGACTGGCCGGACTGCACCTCCAGCAGCCTGGTCGCGGCGCACACCCGCGGTGACCCGATGGTCCACACCTACATCGAGTTCACCAACCGGATGCTGACCTTCGCCGTCATGGTGGTGGCCGTGCTGGTCATGATCACGGCCTGGCGGTTCCGCCCGGCCGGGGCCCGGCGGCGCGGCCTGATCTGGCTGGCCGCCGCCCAGCCGCTCGGCGTGGTGGCCCAGGCGGTGCTGGGCGGGATCGTGGTGCTCACCGACCTCAACCCGGCCGCCGTCTCGCTCCACTTCCTGCTGTCCAGCACGATCCTGGCGCTGGCCGTGACGCTCTGGTCCCGCTGCGCCGAGGGGGACGGGCCTGCGACCAGGCTGGTCCGGGCGGACCTGCGGGTGCTGTCGGTGGCCCTCGTGCCGGTGGTGGCGCTGATGCTCGCGGCGGGCACCGTGGTCACCGGCACCGGGCCGCTGGCCGGGTCAACGTTCGTGCCGCACGCCGGGGGCCGGCCCTCCTACGTGCCGCGCTACCACCTGCCGCTGGAGGGCGTGACCCAGCTGCACGCGGACATCGGCTGGATGCTGGGCACCCTGGTCGCCGTGCTGGCGGTGTGCCTGCAGCTGACCGGCGCGCCCCGGCGGGTGCGCAGGCTGGGCTGGCTGCTGCTCGGGCTGGTCGGGCTGCAGGGCGTCATCGGCTACGCCCAGTACTTCAGCGGCCTGCCCGGCCGGGCTGGTCTGGGTCCACGTCAGCGGGTCGGTGCTGATCTGGATCGCCGCCCTGCGGCTGATGTTCGCCACCCGGGACCGGGGCCCGGTGGCTGCCGCCGGCCGGACCGGAATCCGCCGGCGCAGCGAGCTGGCGAGCTAGGGAGCGTGGGCGGGACCGTGACGGTGCCGGCCAAAACCTGACGCGGCGCTCGGCGCCCAGGGCGGCTGCGGGGGCTCCGGCTGGCGCTGGAAGAACGCGCTGCGGGCCATGGCCATCAGCCGCAGCAGGTCCCGGCGCCGCTGCTCGAACTGGTCCGGGGCGATGATCTGGCGCTGGGCCCGCAGATGGACCAGGGCCAGCTCGGTGGCGGCCAGCTGGTAGTCCTCCATGGCCCGGGCCGCGGCCCGGCCCCCGGTGCGCCGCGCCCACAGCCGGGCGGCCCGCCGCTCGCGCAGCGTGCTCAGCATCTTCAGGTCCGCCTCGGTGACCACGCCGATGGCCTCGTACACGGGCAGGAACCGCCAGATCAGCCGGACGATCCGGCGCCGGTCGGCGACGATCACCCCGGCCAGGACGCCCAGCACGCAGGCCAGGATGGCGTACGCGAGGGCCAGCCCGTGCAGGCCGAACGCGGTCAGCCCGTTCCACGTCCCGTGCAGCACCATGGCGGCCAGCAGGCCCAGCGGCACCGCCCAGCGGGCGTGCCGGTGGGTGGCCGCGTAGGCCACCCCGAGGCCGGTCATGGACGTGAAGATGGGATGCGCCAGCGGGGACAGCACACCGCGCAGCACGAACGTGGCGCCGAGCAGCTTGACCCCGCCCACCTCGGGACGGACCAGGGCGCCGATGTAGTACCCGATGTTCTCCATCATCGCGAAGCCGAGGCCCACCATGGCCGCGTAGATGATGCCGTCGGTGGGGCCGTCCAGTTCCTGGCGCCGCCGCCAGAGCAGGATGATCAGGATGAGCCCCTTGAGGCTTTCCTCCACCACCGGGGCCCCGAAGGTGGCGGACACGTACTCCCCCGTGTTGCTGGCCCAGCGCCGGCTGGGTGATGAAGACCAGGCCGGCGGTGTTGATCACCGCCGCGAGCAGGGCGGCCACCCCGGCGCCCCAGGCGAAGGCGAGCACCAGGTTGGCCCGGGGCTCGGGCTCCAGCCGGTCGAGCAGCAGCACGCAGCCCACCAGGAAGGGCACCGGGAGCAGGGCGAAGCGGCAGCGCGATGAGGAAGGGCGCGACGCTGTGCCCGGCCGCGTCCACGCTCTGCAGGGCGTCCGTGCCGAGCACGACGATCGCGCAGCCGATGGCGGCGATGATCCCCAGGATCAGCCCGATCCGCGGCCTGCCCGGGGGCCGGCCCTCGATCACGGCCCGCGGGTCGAAGCCGGGCATCGGGGTCGCCATGGCAGGGAGCGTACCGGGAACCGCCCGGACAGCCGGCACCGCAAGCCCGTGGCCCTGAGCATGGCCGCGGCCGCCGTCCGGGCATCGCGGGGTCGGTCCGGGAAGTAGGTCAAACTGGGGATAGGGTTTCGTTTGCCTGGCCCAGGGGCGGCCAGGCGCCGGCCACGAGAGGAGCCCTGATCCCGCGGTGAGCAGCCCATCTCGCAGTGCACCAAACACCCAGGCAGCAAGCACCGGCTCCGCCACGCTGGAGTGGACCGAGGCCGACCAGCGCGCCGTCGACCTGATCCGGGTCCTGGCCATGGACGCCGTGCAGAAAGCGGGCTCCGGCCACCCGGGCACGGCGATGAGCCTGGCCCCCGTCGCCTACCTGCTCTACCAGCACGTGCTCCGGCACGACCCGGCCGACCCGAACTGGCTCGGCCGGGACCGTTTCGTCCTGTCCTGCGGGCATTCCAGCCTGACCCTGTACATCCAGCTCTACCTGTCCGGGTACGGGCTGACCCTGGACGACCTGAAGCGCTACCGGGAGTGGGGCAGCCTGACCCCGGGGCACCCGGAACACGGCCTCACCCCGGGCGTGGAGACCACCACCGGGCCGCTCGGCCAGGGCCTGGCCAACGCGGTCGGCATGGCCATGGCCGCCCGCCGGGAGCGTGGCCTGCTCGACCCGGACGCACCCGAGGGCGACAGCCCCTTCGACCACCACGTCTACGTGTTCGCCTCGGACGGCGACATCGAGGAGGGCATCAGCCACGAGGCGTCCTCGCTGGCCGCGGTCCAGGACCTGGGCAACCTGGTCGTGGTCTACGACGACAACCGGATCTCCATCGAGGACAACACGCAGATCGCGAAGTCCGAGGACGTGGCCGCCCGGTACGAGGCCTACGGCTGGCACGTGCAGCGGCTGGACTGGCGGCACCCGAACGGCTACCGCGAGGACCCGGCCGGCCTGTACCAGGCGCTGCTGGAGGCCAGGGCCCATACCGACAAGCCGTCGATCATCGTGCTGACGACGATCATCGCCTGGCCGGCCCCGCACGCGCAGAACACCGGCGAGGCGCACGGCGCGGCGCTCGGCGAGGACGAGGTCGCGGCCGACCAAGCGAAGTCCTCGGCTTCGACCCCGCGGTGAACTTCCCCGCCGAGGACGCGCTGGTCGCGCACGCCCGGAAGGTGGGCGAGCGGGGCAAGCGGCTGCACGCCGAGTGGGACGAGACCTTCGACGCGTGGGCCGGGGCCAACCCGGAGCAGCGCCGCGCTGCTGGACCGGCTCCGGGCCCGGCGGCTGCCGGACGGCTGGGCCAAGGCGCTGCCCTCCTTCCCGCCGGACCAGAAGGGCATGGCCACCCGCAAGGCGTCCGGCGAGGTGCTGAACGCCCTCGCCCCGGTCCTGCCCGAGCTGTGGGGCGGCTCGGCCGACCTGGCCGGCAGCAACAACACCACGATGAAGGGCGAGCCGTCGTTCCTCCCGGCCGAGCGCCAGACCGAGATGTTCCCCGGCAACGTGTACGGCCGCACCCTGCACTTCGGGATCCGCGAGCACGCCATGGGCGGGATCCTCAACGGCATCGCGCTGGACGGGCTCACCCGGCCCTACGGCGGCACGTTCCTGGTCTTCAGCGACTACATGCGGGGGTCGGTCCGGCTCGCCGCGCTGATGGGGCTGCCGGTGACCTACGTGTGGACGCACGACTCGATCGGGCTGGGCGAGGACGGGCCGACCCACCAGCCGGTCGAGCACCTGGCCGCGCTGCGCGCCATCCCCGGGCTCGACGTGGTCCGGCCGGGCGACGCGAACGAGACCAGCGTGGCCTGGCGGGCCGTGCTGGAGCACACCGACCGGCCGGCCGGGCTGTGCCCTGAGCCGCCAGAACCTGCCCGTCCTGGACCGCTCGCGAGGGCACCGGCCTGGCCAGCGCGGATGGGGCGGCCCGTGGCGGGTACATCCTCGCCGAAGGGGCGGGCGGTGAGCCGACGGTGATCGTGATGGCGACCGGCAGCGAGGTGCAGATCGCGCTGGCGGCACGGGACATTCTCCAGGATGAGGGAATCCCGACACGAGTTGTTTCCATGCCGTGCGTGGAATGGTTTACCGGGCAGGATGCTTCCTATCAGGAGGAGGTACTGCCACCGCATATCCGGGCGCGCGTCAGCGTCGAGGCCGGCGTCGCGCAGCCCTGGCACGTGTTCACCGGCGACTTCGGTGAGTGCGTGAGCCTGGAGCATTTCGGGGCATCCGCCTCGTACATGAAGCTGTACGAGGAGTTCGGGTTCACAGCGGAGCACGTGGCAGCGGCCGCCCGCTCCAGCCTGGCCCGGCTGAGCACCGCAGCGAACGCGAGAAGCGAGGAGTCATGACCTCCGTGCCACACACCCCACAGGCCCACCCGATCCTCGGCGAGCTGACCGCCGCCGGCGTATCCATCTGGCTCGACGACATCAGCCGGGAACGGCTGCGGACCGGCAACCTCGCCGAGCTGATCCGGGACTGGGCCGTCACCGGCGTGACCTCCAACCCGACGATCTTCGCCAGCGCGGTGGCCCACGGCGACGCCTACGACCAGCAGCTCAAGGATCTGGCCATCCGCGAGGTGAAGCTGGAGGAGGCGGCGCGGTCTGATCGCCACCTACGACATCCGCTGGGGCTGCGACGTGTTCCGCCCGGTGTACGACGTCACCGACGGCGTGGACGGCCGGGTGTCTATCGAGGTGGACCCGCGGATCGCCAAGGACACCGCCAAGACGATCGCCGAGGCCCGGGCGCTGTGGTGGCTGGTGGACCGGCCCAACCTGTTCATCAAGATCCCGGCCACCCTCGAGGGCCTGCCCGCGATCACCGCCGCCCTGGCCGAGGGCATCAGCGTCAACGTCACGCTGATCTTCTCCCTGGAGCGGTACGGCCAGGTCATCGACGCGTTCATGGCCGGCCTGGAGCAGGCCCTGGCGGCCGGCCGGGACATCTCCACGCTCGCCTCGGTGGCGTCCTTCTTCGTCAGCCGGGTGGACACCGAGGTGGACAGCAGGCTCGACAAGATCGGCACTCCGGAGGCGGCCGCGCTGCGCGGCAAGGCGGCGATCGCCAACGCCCGGCTCGCCTACGAGCTCTACGAGCAGCGGATCGCCACCCCCCGGTGGCAGGCGCTGCGCGAGGCCGGGGCCAAGGTGCAGCGCCCGCTGTGGGCGTCCACCAGCACCAAGGACCCCGCCTTCGAGGACACCATGTACGTGGTCGAACTGGTCGCCCCGGACACGGTCAACACGATGCCGGAGGCGACGCTGCGCGCCACCGCGGACCACGCCAAGCTGCGCGGGGACACGATCCGCGGCACCTACGACGAGTCCCGGAAGGTCTTCGCCGACCTGGAGAAGCTCGGTATCTCCTACGACGACGTGGTCCGCGTGCTCGAGGACGA
Source organism: uncultured Actinomycetes bacterium (assembly GCA_963742055.1). Classification (GTDB taxonomy): domain Bacteria; phylum Actinomycetota; class Actinomycetes; order Streptosporangiales; family Streptosporangiaceae; genus RYN-230. Next base: position 35,378 of record CAVUKT010000007.1, read on the forward strand.
GGGCGTGCAGAAGTTCGCCGCCTCCTGGAACGAGTTCCTGGGCACGATCGAGTCGAACATGGCCGCGGTGGCCAAGCCATGACCGCTGGGCCGCCTGGCAACAGCAGACGGAGCGCAGTGATGACTGATTCGGCGACCGCAGCCCAGGACGGGACCCAGGTGGCCGGCCCGGAGCCGGATGCGGAGCAGCGCGCTGCCCCGGCCATCAGCCAGGCCGAGCAGGAGGCGCTGGCCGACCCGTCCGGGCTGATGCAGGTCATCAGCGGCCCGGCGGCCAACCCGCTGCGCGACCCGCGGGACCGGCGGATCCCGCGGGTCGCGGGCCCGTGCGTCCTGGTCATCTTCGGCGTCACCGGGGACCTGGCCCGCAAGAAGCTCATGCCGGCCATCTACGACCTGGCCAACCGCGGGCTGCTCCCGCCCGGCTTCTCGCTGGTCGGGTTCGCCCGCCGCGACTGGGAGGACGAGGACTTCGCCCAGGTCACCTACGAGGCGGTCAAGGAGCACGCGCGGACCCCGTTCCGGGACACGGTCTGGCGGCAGGTGTCCGAGGGGGTCAGGTTCGTGCCGGGCGAGTTCACCGACGACGGAGGCGTTCGACCGGCTGGCCAAGTGCGTGGCCGAGCTGGACCGCGAGCGCGGCACCGGCGGCAACTACGCCTTCTACCTGTCCGTCCCGCCCAAGTTCTTCGAGCTGGTGGTCACCCAGCTGAAGCGGTCCGGGCTGTCCACCCCGCCGCCGCCGGCCCCGGGGCATCCGCGGCCCTGGCGCCGGGTCGTTATCGAGAAGCCGTTCGGTCATGACCTGAAGAGTGCCCGCGAGCTGAACGAGACGCTCAGCGCGGTGTTCCCGCCCGAATCGGTGTTCCGCATCGACCACTACCTGGGCAAGGAGACGGTCCAGAACATCCTGGCCCTGCGCTTCGCCAACACGCTGTACGAGCCGATCTGGAACCGCGGCTACGTGGACCACGTGCAGATCACCATGGCCGAGGACATCGGCGTGGGCGGCCGGGCCGGGTACTACGACGGCATCGGCGCGGCCCGGGACGTGATCCAGAACCACCTGATGCAGCTGCTGGCGCTGACCGCGATGGAGGAGCCCGTCTCGTTCGACGCGGACGCGCTGCGGGCGGAGAAGGAGAAGGTGCTGTCCGCGGTCCAGCTGCACGAGGACCTCGCGGCCACCACCGCGCGCGGGCAGTACGCGGCCGGCTGGCAGGGCGGCATCCCGGTGCCGGGCTTCCTGGAAGAAGACGGCATGGCGCCCGACTCGCGGACCGAGACCTACGCCGCGGTCAAGCTGAAGGTGGATACCAGGCGGTGGGCCGGGGTCCCGTTCTACCTGCGCACCGGGAAGCGGCTGCCGCGCCGGATGTCGGAGATCGCGATGATGTTCCAGCGCGCCCCGCACCTGCCGTTCGCGGCCACCGACACCGAGGAACTCGGGCAGAACGCCCTCGTCATCCGGGTCCAGCCGGACGAGGGGGTCACGGTCAGGTTCGGCTCCAAGGTTCCCGGCTCGGCGATGGAAGTGCGCGACGTGAACATGGACTTCGCCTACGGCGAGTCGTTCACCGAGAGCAGCCCGGAAGCCTACGAGCGGCTGCTGCTCGACGTGCTGATCGGCGATCCGCCGCTGTTCCCCCGGCATCGCGAGGTGGAGCTGTCCTGGATGGTCCTCGACCCGATCGAGGAATTCTGGGCCACCCACGGCAGGCCGGAACCCTACCCGGCCGGCTCGGCCGGGCCGCCGTCCGCGGACGAGATGATGGCCCGCGACGGACGGGCCTGGAGACGGCTGTGAGCAGCACGGGCCTGGGCAGCACGGGTCTGACCAGCACGGGCCTGAGCAGCGCGGCCGGAAAGGACTGCCTCCGATGATGATCGACCTGGCCGAGACGACGACCGACCGGATCCACGAGGCCATCCGGCAGGCCCGGCAGCGGCTCGGCGGCCCGGCCAGCGGGATGGTGCTGACGCTGGTCATCGTGACCGACGAGGCCGCCCAGTACGACGCCGTGCGGTCGGCCAGCGAGGCGGCCCGGGAGCACCCGATGCGGGTGCTCGCGGTGATCACCCGGCGGCCCGAGGCCGGATCCCGGCTGGACGCGGAGATCCGGGTCGGCGAGTCGGGGCCGGGCGAGGTGGTGCTGCTGCGGATGTACGGCCCGCTGGGCGAGCACGCCGACTCGGTGGTCACCCCGCTGCTGATGCCGGACACCCCGGTGGTGACCTGGTGGCCCGGGACTCCCCCGGACGTCCCGTTCCGCAGCCCGCTCGGCGCCCTGGCCCAGCGCCGGATCACCGACGCGGCCGCGGCCGCGGCGCCGCACGACTGCCTGGCCAGCCTGGCGTCGCACTACACGCCCGGGGACACCGACCTGAGCTGGACCCGGGCCACGCCCTGGCGCTCGCTGCTCGCGGCCACGCTGGACCAGCCGCACGGCACCATCAGCGGGGGCCGGGTCGAGGCCGAGCGGGGCAACCCGAGCGCGGACCTGATCGCCTCCTGGCTGTCCGTGCGGCTGGGGGTCCCGTTCGAGAACCGGGTGTCCGGCGGGCCCGGGGTCACCGCGGTCATCTTCGACACCAGCGACGGGGAGATGACGCTGACCCGCCCCGATGGCCGGGTGGCGGTGCTGCGCCGGCCCGGCGAGCCGGAGCGCAGGGTGGCGCTGCACCGCCGGGACACCGCGGAACTGCTGTCCGAGGAGCTGCGCCGGCTGGACCCGGATGAGGTGTACGCGGAAACCATCGCCCCGTTCGTCGCCCCGCGGCCCCGGCCGAGGCGAAGCGGAACGGCGGCAGCAGCCGCAGGCGGGTCACCGCCAGCGCGGATGCGCCGCGCAAAGAGGCGGAGGCGCCCCGCAAAGACCGCGCGCGGTGAGCACGCCCGAGGTGCTGGTGCACCACGACGCGGGCCTGCTGGCCAAGGCGGCGGCGGCCCGGCTGGTGACCAGGCTGGTGGACGCGCAGGCCAGTACGGGCGCGGCCGACCTGGTGCTGACCGGCGGCGGCATCGGCACCGCGGTGCTGGCGGAACTGGCGGCCGCGCCGGCCCTCGACGCGGTGGACTGGCGGCGGCTGGACATCTGGTGGGGCGACGAGCGGTTCCTGCCCTCCGGTGATCCCGAGCGCAACGAGACGCAGGCCCAGCAGGCCCTGCTGAGCCACGTGGACGCGGACCCGGCCCGGGTGCACCAGATGCCAGCCAGCGACGGCCCGGACGGTAACGACCCGGAAGCGGCGGCCGCGCGCTACGCGGCCGAACTCCGGCAGGCGGCCCAGCCGCAGGACCACGGCCCGGTGCCCGCGTTCGACGTGCTGATGCTCGGGATCGGGCCGGAAGGGCACGTGGCCTCGCTGTTTCCGGGCCTGCCGGCGCTGTACGACGAGCGGCCGGTCGTCGCGGTCCGCGGCGCACCCAAGCCGCCGCCGACCAGGATCACCCTGACGCTGCCGGCCATCCAGAGGGCCCGTGAGGTGTGGATACTCGCGGCCGGCCAGGAGAAGGCCGGAGCGGTCCGGCTGGCCCTGTCCGACGCCGGGCCCGTGCAGGTTCCGGCCGCGGGCGCCCGCGGCCAGCAGCGCACGCTGTTTCTCCTGGACCGCAGCGCGGCGAGCCAGCTGCCGCCGCAGCTGAACCGGATCGCCTCGCCCTAGTCCGGGTGCCCAGGCCTGAGTGGCCAGCTGGGAGCGCCTAGTCCGGGTGATGGCTGGACCCGTCGCCGTGCCCTGAGTCGTGGTCACCGGGCCGTCCGTGCGGCCCCCACCGGTTACTGCGGGTCGGCCGGGTGGCCAGCCGGAGCAGCATGAACAGGATGACCAGGACCGGGATGAACGCGAAGGGTTCCCGGGCGGTCAGCGCGATGCCCAGCCAGATGACCAGGATGGGCAGCATGGGGCTGACCCGGCGCCGCGGCGGCCCGGCCGCGACCGGCAGCGGCTTGTCCTGGGCCGGCTTGACCCCGGGCTCCGGCCGGGGAACCTCCAGCCTGGCCTGCTGGGGAAGATCACGGGTGAGCGTCCGGAGGCCGCCCCAGGTCTTCGCGGCGAAGGCGCTCGTGGTCCGCTCGTCGAACTCTTCCAGGGTCAGGCGTCCCGCGCTGTAGGCTTCGCGCAAGATCTCGACGACGTGCTCGCGGTCGGCGTCCGAGGCGCGGATACCGCCGTCATCCGTCATCTCCGGACCTCCCCGAGACCCTGGCATTCATTCGCCCCTTTCATCCGGAGGATACCCCGGACCGGTCACGGCAGACCCCGGCCGGGGTGCCCAGATAGCCGGCATGTGCCCCGCTATGGTTAGATCTCGCCGTGCCCCCGGTACCCCGCCGACTCACCCAGGACCGGAACCACCTGATCGTGTGCGGGGACGACGCGCTGGCCTACCGGGTCGTCGAGGAGCTCACCACCAACTATGGCGAGCGGGTGACCGTGCTGCTCAGCGCACGGTCCCGCGGTCACGGCCCGCGGATCGCCCGGCTGCCGGGCGTCCGGGTCATCGAGCGGCCGGAACTGGACGGCTCCGCCTTCGCGGACGCGGGAGCCCAGTCGGCCCGGGCGATCGCCCTGATGGGCCGGGACGACCTGGCCAACTTCCACGCCGCGCTCCGCGCCCAGGACGTCAGCCCGGGCCTCAGGCTGGTGATGCGGATCTTCAACACCGGGCTGGGCGAGCGGATGCGCAGTTTCTTCCCCGATTGCGCGGTGCTGTCGAGCTCCGCGATGGCCGCCCCCTCGTTCGTGGCCGCCGCGCTGGGCGAGCCAGCCCCCAGCCATGTCCGGCTGGCCGGGCGCACCCTGTTCGTGGCGCGTCCCGGCGAGGCCGACGCCGCGCACCTCGTCTGCGGGCTGGCCACGACCGGGGCGCCCGGCCAGCCCCGAGCTGCTTCCGCCGGACCAGGACCTGGCCGACCTGGTGCTCGCCGTGGCCGACGGCACCCCGCGCAACCCGCTGACCAGGCCGCGCCGGCGGCCCCTGCGGGCTGTCGCGGACCTGCCCCGGCTCCTGTTCGGGTACAAGCTGGGGCTGGTGTTCCTGGCCCTGTTCGGCGTCCTGGTGGCCGGTTTCGTGCTGCTCGCCACCGCCGGCGGCTACTCCCCCGCCAACGCGCTGTACCTGACCTTCCTCGACGCGGCGGGCGCGGCGGTCACCAATTCCCGGCTGAGCGCCCCGGAGAAGGTCGCCCAGTTCATGCTCACCTTTGACGGGATGGCGTTCCTGCCGGTGGTCACCGCGGCCGTCGTCGGGGCCCGGCTCACCGGGTCAGTGCGCGGCAAGGAACGGCCGCTGAGCGGCCATGTCATCGTGGCCGGGCTGGGCAACGTCGGCAGCCGCATCGCCGGCCAGCTGCACGACCTGGGCGTCGACGTCGTCTGCGTGGACCGGGACGAGAACGCGGCCGGGATCCGCCTGGCCCGCCAGCTGGGGCTGCGCGTGGTGATCGGTGAAACCACCCGCGAGGAGACCCTGCGCAGCCGCGGACATCCGCACCAGCCAGGCCCTGGTCTCGGTGACCAACAGCGACATCGTGAACCTGGAGACGGCCCTGCACGCCCGGGCCCTGGCCGCCGACGTGCGCCTGGTCCTGCGGCTGTCCGACGACGACCTGGCCGAGCGGGTGCAGAAGACGGTCGGCAACGCGATCTCGCGCAGCGTCCCCTACCTCGCGGCCCCGGCCTTCGCCGCCGCCATGCTGGAGCACCAGGTGCTGCGCACCATCCCGGTCGGGCGGCACGTGCTGCTCATCGCGGACGTCAGGGTCGGGGCCGGGTCAGAGCTGGCGGGCCAGCCGGTGGAAAACGTCAACCGCGGCGGCGCGGTCCGGGTCATCGCGGTCAGTCCCGCCGCGGGCGGCGCCGTCGACTGGTCACCGCGCCCCGATTACCTGATCGCCCCGCAGGACCGGATCTACGTCCTGGCCACGCGCACCGGGCTGAGCGGGGTACTGGCGCGCAGCCAGAGCGGCGGCGCGGTCGCGCCTGCGTAAGCCAAAACCTGGGTCTCCCCCAGGCAGGAATCCGGCGTTACGCTCAGGGCAGATCTTCCGTGTGGTTCTGCTGAGCCGCTTGTGAAGACGGAAGAAGGTCCCAAATGGTTCGTTCTATCCGGTTTTTCCGCGCCGTTCCGGGGACGTCGGCCGCGGTCCAGGCGCCGGGCACTTCAGCCTGCCCGGTAGCCGCCGCCGGGATCTTCAGCCAATCCACGCGCCGTCCCGGCCATCCGGGCTACCTGCCCCCGTGGCCGGGCAGCGCACCGCCTCATCAGGAGGATTCACTTGAGCGTCAACGATGACCTGCCTGCATCTCCTGCAGCTCCGGCAGCTCCGGTGGCCGCACTGGGGTCGGGGATAGCCGACCCCGCACCGCTGGGGCTGGCCGCCTTCGCCCTGACCACGTTCCTGCTGTCGGCGTTCAACGCCGGCTGGATGACCACGGCGAGCGGCCTGGCCTGGCTCGGGTACGCGTTCGCCTACGGCGGCCTGGGCCAGTTGCTGGCCGGCATGTGGGAGTTCCGGAACCGCAACGTCTTCGGCGCCACCGCGTTCTCTAGTTACGGTGGCTTCTGGATCGGTCTCGGCCTCTACTTCGTGCTGGTCGGGAACAACCTGCTCGCCCACCCCCTGCTGGCGCACGAGTTCAGCAAGGACGTCGGCTGGATCCTGCTGGCCTTCGCCATCTTCAACACCTACATGCTGATCTGGAGCACGCAGGTGAACGCGGCGGTGTTCGCGGTGTTCCTCACCCTGGAACTCACCGAGATCATCCTGTTCATCGGCAACTTCTCGGGCAGCAGCGGCACCGTCAAGTTCGGCGGGTACGTGGGCATACTCACCGCGATTTGCGCCTGGTACGCCTCGGCGGCCGGGGTCGCCAACGGGATGGGAGGCCGGCTCAGCCTTCCCGTCGGCCGGCCGCTCCTCGCCCCGCGCGTCTGAGCGGGGCCGCCCGCCCGCGCCGCGGGGCCGGGCGCCGGACTAGCAGGTAGCACACGAGCTGATCCCGGGGAGCCAGACCAGGGCCCCCCGGGATCACGCGTTCTAGGCCCCGGGCAGGATTGGGCGCGTGGATCTGCACGAGAAGCGGCAGCTCGACCTGGCCGAGCACATGGCCAAGGTGAACCAGCACGTGGCCAGGGCCAAGGCGCACGCCCGTCCGTGGCGGGCCATCATCGCGACGGTCCTGGCCGTCATCGCGGGCGCGGTAGCCAGCCAGGCGGCCCAGGGTTTCAAGGACTGGACCGGCCACGGCAATTACATCTACAAGATAGTGGCCGCGGCGTGCATCGCGGCGTTCTTCGTCTTCGGTGCCATGGCCGTGCTCGGCGCTGGCCGGAAAGACCAGGGACGTACTCACTCCCGCCGTTGGCTCGTCGCACGCCGCCGTGGTCCGGTACGCCATACTCCTCATCGGCGGGCTGACCGTGCTGTTCCTGGGCGTGAGCCTGATGAAGGTCCCGATCGGGCAACTCCTCGTCGGCGGGGCGGTCACCACGATCCTGCTCGGCATCGCCGGTCAGCAGTCCCTGTCCAACATTTTCGCGGGCCTCGTGCTGCTGCTGTCCCGGCCCTTCATGGTGGGGGACTATATCCGGCTCAAATCCGGGGCGCTGGGTGGCGTCACCGACGGCCTCGTGGCCGAGATCGGCATTACCTACTTGCGCCTGGACACCGAGGACGGCACCCTGCATCTGCCTAATTCCCAGGTCCTCGCGGCCGCGGTGGGGCCTCTCACGCCGCCCCGGCCCAGGGAATCAGGGCCGGTGGCCAGTGGCCGGGCCAGGTGCCCGGGACCCCGGTCCCGGCCCTCGGGCCAGCCAAGCCGGATCATGGCGACCCGCCGTACGGCGGGCCGCCGTACGGATCGCCATGATGCCCCGGCCCAGTGCTGGTTCATCCGGTGCTGGTTCATCTAGTGCTGGTTCACCTAGTGGTGCTTCGCCTCGTACCTGGCCACGACATCGGCCGGGATGCGGCCGCGATCGCTGACCTCAATCCCGCTGTCCTTGGCCCAGGTCCGTATCGCGGCACTGTGCTGCCGGTGAGCTGTCGTCCGCCGCTTGGTCCGGTTGACCCGGGCCGACGCCCGGCGGGCGCGCTGCGCGTAACGGCTGACCACATCGTCAAACTTTTGGCTGTGCTTGGCGCACAGGTCGATCTCATAGTCCCGGCCATCCAGGCTGAACCGGCGTGCGTGATGCTGGCCCTCAGGAATCAGTTTCTGGTCGTAGTCACAGGCAAAAGTGACGGAAACCTTCTGTGCCACTTGAGGCCCCCCTTCCTCTGGTGGCAAATATATCCCGCCACGGGCGCCCCAACCATAACGACACCCAAAGAAGGGCAGAGCGTCAACCGGGGAGGCCGCCATTCGGGGGGCCGATGCCCGGCGGCGCGGGCCGCCGCCCGGGCCGGGACGGCTATCCGTCAATGACGGCCGGGATAGCGTCCCCGTTCCCGGGGGTCGCGATTGCCGGGCGGACGGCCCATAGGGGAAGGATTCCTCGGGCTCACTGTCGTAGCCCTCCAGGGAGTGGTCGGCCGTGTCATCCCACTCGTCGCCCTCGCCATAATCCGGCCCGGCCGGATAAGCCCCCGAGTCGTCGGCGGCCGCTTCGCCGGGATAATCCGCATTGCCCGGCTGGCCGGAATAGGGATGGAAAGAGGGGTCACCCGGGTACCCGCCCGCCGGGCGGCGGTGGCTCCCGGACTGGACGGTGCGGTAGTCGCCCGTGCCCGGCACGTCCGGGTAGCCGGGGTCGTGGTATCCGCCGTGGTCGTCCTCCTCGTGATACCCCGCCTCGGCGGCGTCTGTCCCGTACCTGGGCCCGCGGGGATCGCTCGGGAAAGTCGCCCGGGTCGCGGCGGTGGCTGCCGGACTGGCCGCTGCGGTAGTCGCCGGTGGCGGGCAGATCGTGGTAGCCGGGCGCCCCGGCGCGCCGGTAGTCGCCGGTGGCCGGGCTGCCGGTGTATCCGGGGTCAGCGGGATAACCCGCCGCCGGGCCGTACTCCTGGGCCGGGCGGCGGTAGGACCCGGTGGCCGGCTCGTCCGGGTACCTGGCCGCCGGGACCGGATAGGCCGGGTCGAGCGGGTCGATGGGGTAACTGCCGGAGTCCCCCGTAGCCCGCTCCGGGCCCGTCCCGTAGTCCGCTGGCCCCCGGCCGGTAGCCGGGCTCCGGGCGCGGGCCGTCCGGCGCTGCAGTCCGGCCGGGAGCTGTCCGGGCGCTGGCCCGAGGGCGCGCCGGACCCGGCAGGCATCCGCATGGCCATGGTCGCCTGGCCCTCGTCGGGGCCCCGGCCCGCCGGGCCCGCCCGCTCGCCGGGCGGCCCGGCCGTCACGGCCTGCCTCGCCCGGTGCCTCGCGGCGGCCCGCGCGCTGGCCCTGCGGGCCGCGGCGCAGTGACTCGATCATCCGGGCCAGGTCATCCATGGGCAGCCGGAACGTGCCCGTGCACGTACCGCCCTGCCAGATGCTGAAAACCGCCACGCCCGTGTCGGCGTACCAGCTCAGCCGCATGCTGCGGGAGTTGCCTCGTACGTCGAAGAACACCTCACCGAGCCGGGGCAACGGGGCTGCGTCCGACGCTGACATGGAGCCCATGGTGGCGCTGAACCAACGGGTTTGTCCAATTAACCCGGCACTATGGTAAGGACCGGAGTGGCCGGCACCGCCTCTATGCTGGGGGTACGCCCATCGGGATGGCGCGGGCACGCTGGCCCCAACTTCTCTGCCGCGGATTCGCGATCCTGCCTGCGAAACTGCCCCCGCGGATGGCATCATTGATCATCGGTCCGCTGGACAGGACTGGTTTCGTCAGAGTGGGCGGCACGCCGGTTGCCGCTGCTCATCCGGCAGGGTTGCTCCTCTAGCTACTCCCGTGGCGGTCACGGGCGCCTTGAGGCTGCCCAGCTCCCGGGAACACGCAGGTGATGCAGTGCGTTGCATACCTACGACGGGGCAAAAGCCGCACAGGGCGAACCTATGTCCGACGGAACCAGAGGGTCGGCTGGACGCGGAATACACACTAACGCTTGTTGAGGAGATCTAGTCATGTCTGAGGTACGGCGGCAGGTTACCCTGCCTCCCCGGCCGAACTGGGGCTGGCAAGATGCCGCCGCGTGCCGCGGCACGGATGTCGTGCTCTTCTTCGGTCCCGACGGCGAACGGCAGCCGGAGCGGGAGATCCGGGAGCGGAAGGCCAAGGCGATGTGCGCCAGTTGCCCGGTCCGCACCGAGTGCCTGGATTACGCGATCTCGCGGCCGGAGAAGTACGGCACCTGGGGCGGCCTGAACGAGGACGAGCGCGCCTCGGAGCGCCGCCGCCGGATGCGCCGCGCGAACGCGGCCTGATCTGGCTGGCACGGACCGGCTGGCCAGACCAGCTGGCACGGATAGCTGGCAAATTAGCGACCAGAAGCATTGTGGCCGGCCGCGGCAGACGCCGCGGCCGGCCACAATAGGTAGATGGTCTGCTTGTCCTGCCGCCGCCAGCACCACAAGGACTGCCCGGGAGGCACCTGGTGCGATTGCCAGCATCTGCCCGCTTTCCGCGCTGCCGGAGCCGCCGCGGGACCGGCGCTCGCTCAGCTGGGTCCGCCAGGGCTGACCGGACCGGGCTGACCGGCCGGACCAGGCTGACCAGACACTTTGCTCAGGGCTGACCGGCGCCGGGCGGAATAGGGGCGGCCGGCGCCGGGGTTGGCACCATCCGTGGGCACACTGAGCGCGCGGGCCGTCCGGCCGCCGGGACAGCGATTTAGTTCGGAACGCGAAGTTATCTCGACATGTCGTGCTCTTTCGTGTGATGCTCATGGTGTGAGCGCTGCAGATCCCCTCCTCGTCGCCCGCAGGCATGTCGACCTGCTCCGGGTGCGCAGCGCCGCCTGTTGACACGGCCGCTGACACTGCCCCGATCGAGGGCGTGTGCCGCGGCCGGTACCCTGCAGCCCTGGCGGCCTGCCTCCCGCGTGCCTGAATCGCGGATCAGCTCACCAGACCAGGCCAGCAGGATCGCCGGCGCAGCCGACCGAGGCTGCCTGCCGCGTCACACGTCCCGCCCCAGCCAGACCCGCAGCAGCGGGCCCGACCGAGCAGGACAAGAAGGGACGCGCCAGATGCCGTCAGCCCACCGACACCGAGGCCAAGGCCAGTGGGCGCTCGGATACCGCGAGCCGCTGAACAAGAACGAGGAAAACAAGAAGAACGACGACGGGCTCAACGTCCGCCAGCGGATCATCGACATCTACTCCCGGCAGGGATTCGACTCCATCGACCCGGCTGACCTGCGGGGCCGGATGCGCTGGTACGGCCTGTACACGCAGCGCCGGCCGGGCATCGACGGCGGCAAGACCGCCACGCTCGAGCCCGAGGAGCTCGATGACAGCTACTTCATGCTGCGCATCCGCATCGACGGCGGCCAGCTGAGCAACGACCAGCTGCGCACCATCGCCGACATCTCCGAGCGGTACGCCCGGGGCACCGCCGACCTCACCGACCGGCAGAACGTGCAGCTGCACTGGATCAGGATCGAGGATGTCCCGGCCATCTGGGAGGCCCTCGAGGCGGTCGGCCTGTCCACCACGGAAGCCTGCGGGGACACCCCCCGGGTGGTGCTGGGCTGCCCGCTGGCCGGGATCGACGCGGACGAGGTGATCGACGCCACCCCGCAGATCGAGGAGACCACCGCCCGCTACGTGGGCGACCCGACCTTCTCCAACCTGCCCCGCAAGTACAAGTCGGTGATGAGCGGGTGCACCGCGCAGTGCACCGTGCACGAGATCAACGACGTGGCCTTCGTCGGCGTGATCGGCCCGGACGGCGAGCCCGGCTACGACCTGTGGGTGGGCGGCGGGCTGTCCACCAATCCGATGATCGCCAAGCGCCTCGGGCGCGTTCGTCCAGCCCGACCAGGTCGCCGAGGTGTGGGCCGGGATGACCTCGGTGTTCCGTGACTACGGCTACCGCCGGCTGCGGCACCGGGCCCGGCTGAAGTTCCTCATCGCCGACTGGGGCCCGGAGAAGTTCCGTGAGGTGCTGGAGAAGGAATACCTGGGCTTACGCGCTCCCGGACGGGCCGCCGCCGCCCCCGCCCGGCGACGGCCGGCGGGACCATGTCGGCGTGCACCGCCAGCGGGACGGGCGCTACTACGTGGGATTCGCGCCGCGGGTCGGCCGGATGTCCGGCAGCTCGCTGGCCCGGGTGGCCGACCTGGCCGCCCGGTACGGCAGCGGGCGGGTCCGGACCACGACCGAGCAGAAGATGGTGATCCTCGACGTGCCCGAGGCCAGCGTGGCCGGGCTCACCGCGGAACTCGACGCAGGCGGACCTGCCCGCCACGCCGAGCGTCTTCCGGCGGCACACGATGGCCTGCACCGGCATCGAGTTCTGCAAGCTGGCGATCGTGGAGACCAAGGCGCGGGCCACGCAGGCCATCGCCGAGCTCGAGCGGCGCCTGCCTGGCTTCACCGAGCCGGTGACGATCAACGTGAACGGGTGCCCGAACTCGTGCGCCCGGATCCAGACGGCCGACATCGGGCTCAAGGGATCGCTGGTCATCGGGCCGGACGGACGGCAGACTGAGGGATTCCAGATCCACCTGGGGGGCAGCCTGGCCGGAGGAGACGGTGAGAGCTCAGGATTCGGCCGGAAGATCAGGGGGCTGAAGACCACCGCGGACGACCTGCCCGACTACCTGGAGCGGGTCCTGCGCCGCTTCCAGGCGGGCCGGGACACCGGCGAGACCTTCGCCGCGTGGGCCAGCCGGGCCAGCGAGGAGGACTTCGCATGACATTCCGCTCATCTGGGACAGAACGTGCAATCCCGTTTTACTGCCCCTATTGTGGCGAAGAGGATCTAGAGCCACAGGAACAGGACGGCAGCTGGCGGTGTCGCAGCTGCATCAGGTCCTTCCAGCTACGATTTGCTGGAACGGGAGTGATCCTGTGAGTACCAACGTGACGAAACGCACCTATCCAGGTCAGGCAGTCCCTGTAAGTCTCCGATCCTGAAGCTCGGGAGGAACCAATCCGCATGGAGAGGCTCGCAGCCCAGGCGGCGGAGGAGCTCGCCGACGCGCCCGCAGAAGAGATCGTCCGCTGGGCGGTGGACACGTTCGGGTCCCGCCTCTGCATCACGTCGTCCATGACCGACGCGGTCATCATCCACCTCGCCTCGAAGGTCAAGAGCGGGCTGGACGTGATCTTCCTGGACACCGGGTACCACTTCCCGGAGACCATCGGCACCAGGGACGCGGTGTCCGCCGTCTACCCGGTCAACGTCATCAACGTGACCCCGTCCCGGACGGTGGCCGAGCAGGACGCCGAGCTCGGCCCCCGGCTCTACGGGCGCAACCCCGACCTCTGCTGCTACTTCCGCAAGGTCGTGCCGCTGGAGCGGGCCCTCGACCCGTACGACGCGTGGATCACCGGCGTGCGCCGGGAGGAGACCAACGCCCGCAGCGACACCAAGGCGGTCCAGTGGGACCCCAGGCGGCAGATGGTCAAGGTCAATCCCATCGTGGCCTGGACCCAGGACCAGGTGGACGCCTACATCGCCGAGCAGGGCGTGCTGGTGAACCCGCTCGTCTACGACGGGTATCCCTCCATCGGCTGCGCCACCTGCACGATGAAGGTGGCTCCCGGGGCGGACCCGCGCAGCGGACGGTGGACCGGGACGGGCAAGACCGAATGCGGCATCCACACCTGACCCCGTCTCTGGTCGCGATCGCGCACGGCAGCAGGGACCCGCGGGCCGGGGCGACCATCGCGGAACTGCTCGCGGCGGCCCGGGCCCGGGCGGCCGCGCGCGGGCTGGCCGGGCTTGAGGTCCGCGGGGCCTTCCTGGGGCACGCCCCGCCCGCCCCGCTGCAGGTGCTCACCGCGCTGGCCGGCGACGCCGGCGGGCAGCGTGACGTGGTGGTGCTCCCGCTGCTGCTCACCGCGGCCTACCACAGCGGAACGGACATACCCGGGGTGCTGGCTGAGGCCACGGCCGGCCTGCCCGGGCTCCGGATCCGCTACGGCGAGCCGCTGGGCCCGCATCCGGGACTGGTGCGGGCGCTCGGAACGGCGCCTCGCCGAGGCCGGCCAGGATCCCGGCGGCGACCGGTCCGGGACGGCGGTGGTGCTCGCCTCCGCCGGGTCGAGCCAGCCGTCGGCCAACGCGGCGATCGCCCGGATGGCGTCCGGCTGGCAGGCCGGCCGCGGCTGGCTCGCGGTGCGGCCCGCGTACGCGTCCGCCGCCTCGCCGACCCCGGCCGAGGCGGTGGCGGATCTGCTCCGCGGCGGGGCGGGGCGGGTCGTGGTGGCCAGCTACCTGCTCGCCCCCGGCCTGTTCGCTGACCGGATCCGCGAATCATCCCTGGCCGCCGGGGCGGCGGCCGTCTCGGCGCCGCTCGGGGCCGCGCCGGAAGTGGCCGACGTGCTGCTCGACCGCTACCTGCAGGCCGCGGCGGGCGGGCTCGCGCAGGCGGACGCTGGCCAGCGCCGTGACTCGCGCGTTTCCGCCCGGTAAAGCGCACCATCGGGGCGGGTTTCCGGGTGGTGGCCAGCACGTTATCGTCACCTCATGACGCCTCTGCAGTCCGCCGCCGGGCCGCATCTCACCCACGATGTGCTCAACCAGGTCCCGCTGCTGGCCGGCTACGACGTCGCGGACGATCCGGCGCTGCTGGCGGCGGCCGGCCGGGAAGGCGCCGGCTGGGCCGAGGCCGAACTGCACGAGCTGGGCGAGCTGGCCGGGGCCCGGGAGACCCAGGAGCACGCCCGGCTGGCCAACGAGCATCCGCCGGTGCTGCGCACCCACGACGCGCGGGGCCACCGCATCGACGAGGTGGAGTTCCACCCGTCCTGGCACGTGCTGCTGGGCACCGCGGTGCGGCACGGGCTGCACGCGGCGCCCTGGGCCGACCCCGCCCCGGGCGCGCACGTCGCCCGGGCGGCCAAGTTCCTCGTCTGGTCGCAGGCCGAGGCGGGCCACGGCTGCCCGGTCTCGATGACCTATGCGGCGCTCCCGCCGCTGCGCCACGCCCCGGACCTGGCCCGCCGGTTCGCGCCGTTGCTCACCGCCCGGGACTACGATCCGGGGCTGCGCGCGCCGGAGGGCAAGGCGGCGCTGCTGGCCGGGATGGCCATGACCGAGAAGCAGGGCGGCTCGGATGTGCGCGCGAACACGACCCGGGCCGAGCCGGCGCCCGGGGACGGGCCGGGCGCCCATCTGCTCACCGGGCACAAGTGGTTCTGCTCCGCGCCCATGAGCGACCTGTTCCTGGTCCTGGCCCAGGCGCCGGACGGGCTGACCTGCTTCCTGCTCCCCCGGGTGCGGCCCGACGGGACCCGCAACGCCGTCCGGCTGCAGCGGCTCAAGGACAAGCTGGGCAACCGGTCGAACGCCTCCGCCGAGGTGGAGTTCGACGCCGCGCTCGCCTGGCAGGTGGGCGAGGCCGGGCGCGGCGTGCCCACCATCATCGAGATGGTCAGCGCGACCCGGCTGGACTGCGTGCTGGGCAGCGCGGCGGGCATGCGCCTGGGCTGCGTCACCGCCGTGCACTACGCCACGCACCGGCGCGCCTTCGGCGCGAGCCTGATCTCCCAGCCGCTGATGGCCTCCGTCCTGGCTGACCTCGTGCTGGAATCCGAGGCCGCGACCACGCTGGCGCTGCGGCTGGCGGGCGCGGCTGACCGGGCGGCCCGCGGGGACGAGGCGGAGGCCGCCCTGCTGCGGGTCGCGCTGCCCGCCGCCAAGCACTGGGTCTGCAAACGCGCACCGCTGCACGCCGCCGAGGCGCTGGAGTGCCTGGGCGGCAACGGCTACGTCGAGGAGTCCGGCATGCCCCGGCTGTACCGCGAGGCGCCGCTGAACTCGATCTGGGAGGGCTCCGGCAACGTGACCGCCCTGGACCTGCTCCGCGGGCTCCAGCGCCAGCAGGGAGCGGCTGACGCCCTGGCGGCCGAGCTGAGCCTGGCCGCGGGCGGGGACCCGCGGCTCGACGCGGCCATCAGCGGGCTGAGCCGGACGCTGCGGGACCTGGCCACCCGGGCCGGCCCCGAGGCGCAGTTCGCGGCGCGCCGCCTGGCCGGCGCGATCACCGTCACCCTCCAGGCCGCCCTGCTGGTCCGGCACGCCCCCGGCGCGGTCGCGGACGCGTTCTGCGCGTCGCGCCTGGGCTCCTGCCCCGGCCTGGGGACGCTGGCCGGACCCGGGGTTCCGTTCGGGACACTGCCTGACGGGCTGCCCGCTGGCCGACGTCCTGGGCCGGGCCACGCCGGTACCCGGGTAGGGTCGGCTGGTGCGCGTTTGGCCAGGAGCTCCCTATCCGCTCGGAGCAACGTGGGATGGCACGGGAACGAACTTCGCGTTGTTCTCCGAGGCTGCCGAGCAGGTTGAACTGTGCCTGCAGGACGGGGACGAGCCGGACGGGCTCTCCGAGACGCGTGTCGCGCTGACCGAGGTCGACGCGTTCGTCTGGCACGGCTACCTGCCTGATGTGGCCCCGGGCCAGCGGTACGGATACCGGGTGCACGGCCCCTACGACCCCGCGCGCGGGCACCGCTGCAACCCGGCCAAGCTGCTGCTCGACCCGTACGGCAAGGCCATCAACGGCGAGGTGCGGTGGAACGAGGCGCTGTTCAGCTACCGCTTCAGCGACCCGGCCGCGCGGAACACCGTGGACAGCGCGCCGTACATGCCGACGAACGTGGTCATCAACCCGTTCTTCGACTGGGGGGACGACCGGGCCCCGCGGATCCCCTACCACGAGACGGTCATCTACGAGGCGCACGTCCGCGGCCTGACCCTCCGTCACCCGGACGTGCCGGCCGAGCAGCGGGGCACGTACGCCGGGATCGCCCATCCGGCGGTCATCGAGCACCTGACCCGGCTGGGCGTCACCGCGGTCGAGCTGATGCCGGTGCACCAGTTCGTGCCCGAGCACAACCTGCAGGCCCGCGGGCTGACCAACTACTGGGGTTACAACACGATCGGGTTCCTCGCCCCGCACAAGGCCTACTCGTCGTCGCAGCAGCGCGGCGGCCAGGTCGGCGAGTTCAAGGCGATGGTCAAGGCGCTGCACGCGGCCGGGATCGAGGTGATCCTCGATGTCGTGTACAACCACACCGCCGAGTCCGACCACCGGGGGCCGACCCTGTCCTTCCGCGGCATCGACAACGCCGCCTACTACCGGCTCCGCGACGACGACCCGCGCTACTACGTGGACTACACGGGCTGCGGCAACAGCCTGAACGTCCGGCACCCGCACGCGCTCCAGCTGATCCTGGACTCGCTGCGGTACTGGATCCTGGAAATGCACGTGGACGGGTTCCGGTTCGACCTGGCGTCCGCGCTGGCCCGGGAACTGCACGACGTGGACCGGCTGTCGGCGTTCTTCGACCTGGTCCAGCAGGACCCGGTGGTGTCACAGGTCAAGCTCATCGCCGAACCCTGGGACGTGGGCGAGGGCGGCTACCAGGTCGGCAACTTCCCGCCGTTGTGGAGCGAGTGGAACGGCAAGTACCGGGACACCGTCCGGGACTTCTGGCGCGGCCAGCCGTACACGCTGGCCGAGTTCGCCTCCCGGCTGACCGGGTCGAGCGACCTGTACGAGACCAGCGGCCGCCGGCCGGTGGCCTCCATCAACTTCGTCACCTGCCACGACGGATTTACCCTGACCGACCTGGTCTCCTACAACCGCAAGCACAACGACGCGAACGGCGAGGACGGCGCGGACGGCACCAACGACAACCGCTCGTGGAACTGCGGCGCCGAAGGGCCGACCAGCGACCCGGCGGTGCGCGAGCTGAGGACCCGGCAGCGGCTGAACTTCCTCGCCACCCTGCTGTGCTCGCAGGGCGTCCCGATGCTGCTCGCCGGGGATGAGCTCGGCCGGACCCAGCGCGGCAACAACAACGCCTACTGCCAGGACAACGAGACGTCCTGGGTGGACTGGCACATGGCCGAGGACGAGAGCAGCCTGCTGGAGTTCGCCCGGGGGGTCGCCGAACTGCGCCGCAATCACCCGGTGTTCCGCAGGCGCCGCTTCTTCACCGGGCCCGCGGACGGCGCCGCGGGCCGGCCCGGGGACATCGCCTGGTTCACCCCGTCCGGCCGGGAGATGACCGACGCCGACTGGAAGACCGGCTACGCGAAAGCGATGGGGGTCTTCCTGAACGGTGACGCCATCACCGAGCCCGACCCCCGGGGCGAGCGGGTCCGTGATGAAACGTTCTTGCTGCTGTTCAGCGCGGACAGCCAGCCGGCCTGGTTCACGCTCCCCGCGGAGGACTTCGGCCACGGCTGGGAAGTGGTGCTCGACACCGGCGCGGCGGGCCCGTCCGAGGGGGCCCGCTCCCCCTCGGCGATCTCCGGCAACGGGCTGCCGCACCCGGCGCTGCCCGGATCCGAGGCGGCGGTCGCGGCCCAGCTGGAGCCCCGCGAGCACCAGGCCCGGTCGACGGTGATGCTGGCGGGCCGCTCCATGATGGTGCTGCGGCGGATCGACGACCCCGCCGCGGCCGGGTGAGCCGTCCCATGCGCCCGGTACCGTGCAGCTGATCTATCCCGCCCCGGCCGGCGCCGGCCAGCCGGATCTCGCCCGGCTCTACGCCTACCCGGACCGCGGTCCGGGCGATGCCCGGCGGCGCGGGCGGCCTGGCGGCGCGGGCCGTGGGTCCGGGCCAACATGATCGAGAGCGCCGACGGGGCCGCGGCGGTGGACGGCCTCTCCGGCGGCCTGGGCGGCTCCGCGGACCATGAGATCTTCGGCCTGCTGCGGGCGCTCGCCGGCGTGATCCTGGTCGGCGCGGGTACCGCCCGGGCCGAGAAGTACCGCCCGGCCCGGGTAGCGCCGCGCTGGGCCGCGCTGCGCGCGGGCCGCCCGGACACCCCGCCCATCGCGGTGCTGAGCGCGCGGCTGGACCTGGACCCCGAGGGCCCGCTGCTGGCCGGGGCCCCGGCCGGGGCCCGCACCATCGTGATCACCTCGGAATCCGCGCCTGCGGACCAGCGCGCGCGGATAGCCCGGCGCGCCGACGTGATCATCGGCGGCGAGCACGAGGTGACCGCTGCGGCCGCGGTCAGCGCGCTGGCCGGCCGGGGCTACCGGGAGATCCTCGCCGAGGGCGGCCCGCGGCTGCTCGGCCAGCTCGCCGCGGCGGGCCTGATCGACGAGCTGTGCGTGACCATCAGCCCGGTCCTGGCGGGCGGCCCGGCCGGGCGGATCATCCAGGGCCCCGGATCCCCGGCGGCCAGCCGGCTGGTCCTGGCGCATGTGCTGGCGGACGACGACGGCTACCTGCTGTGCCGCTATATCGCCGGCGGGCGGCTGACCGGCCGGCCGCTAGCCCGGCCGGGCGGCTGACCGGCTAGGGCCCGAGAATCTCCCCGAGGTCGTACTTCACCGGCTCCTCCAGCTGGGCGTAGGTGCACGAGCCCGGCTCCCGGTCCGGGCGCCAGCGGGCGAACTGGGTGGTATGCCGGAACCTGCGGCCCTCCATGTGGTCATAGCGGACCTCGACCACCCGTTCTGGCCGCAGCGGCACGAAGGACAGGTCCTTTCCCGCGTTCCAGCGGCTCGTCTCCGAGGACCGGGGGTTGCGGGCGGCCGGGGCGCCGCCCGCCGCGGCCGCGGCCTGCTCCGCGCCGCCCCAGCGCCACGGATGACCGTCGAACGTGGTGACCAGGGGCTGCAACTCAGCGAACAGCTCCCGGCGGCGGGCCATCGGGAACGCGCCCACCACACCCACGCTGGCCAGGTCACCGGCGTCGGTGTACAGCCCGAGCAGCAGCGAGCCGACCGCTTCCGGGCTGCTCTTGTGCGGCCGGTACCCGGCCACCACGCAGTCCGCGGTGCGCTCGTGCTTGATCTTGAACATGACCCGCTTGTCCGGCTGGTAGGTCCCATCCAGCGGCTTGGCGATCAGCCCGTCCAGCCCGGCCCCCTCGAACTGATCGAACCACTGCCCGGCCAGGTCACGGTCGGTAGTAGCGGGCGTTAGGTGAAGCGGGGACCGGATCTGGGCCAGGGCCTCCTCCAGGGCGCTGCGGCGCTGCGCGAACGGCTCCGCGCACAGGTCGGTGTCGTCCAGCGCGAGCAGGTCGAAGGCGATGAAGTGGGCCGGGGTCTGCTCGGCGAGGAGGGCGACCCGGCTGGCCGCGGGGTGGATCCGCTGCAGCAGGGCCTCGAAGTCCAGCCGCCGGCCGGACGCGTCCGGGATCACGATCTCCCCGTCCACCACGCACCGCGGCGGGAGGTTCGCGGTGAAGGCCTCGACCAGTTCCGGGAAGTACCGGGTCATCGGGCGCTCGTTGCGGCTGCCGATCTCCACCTCATCCCCGTCGCGGAAGACGATCGACCGGAAACCGTCCCACTTAGGTTCGAAGCTGAACGGGCCATCGGGTATCTGCGGTACCGGGCGGGCCAGCATCGGCGCGACCGGCGGATTAACCGGAAGGTGCATGACCCCATCCTGCCTGGCAGGCGGTCCGCGGCGGACGTCCGGCCAGGCCACTCGCCAGATCAGCCGCCGAGGTCAACACGCCATCAACTAGGCGGATGAGGCCGCAGGGGCCGGGATAGCTTGTCCTCAGCGAGGATCTGGCGAGCGAGGGAGCCGCATGGCACTGCACCGGCAAGTCGAGCAGCAGGACGACGAAATGGAGATCAACCCCGTCTACGTCCGCGAAATGCACTTCGCTGTGCCCCGGCACCGGCTGGCGCAGCACGGGCTGCTGCCCGACACGGCGCTGCAGGCCGTGCGGGACGAGCTCACCCTGGACGGCAACGCCCGGCTCAACCTGGCCACGTTCGTGACCACCTGGATGGAGCCCCAGGCGGTACAGCTGATGACCGAATGCCTCAGCAAGAACATGATCGACAAAGACGAGTACCCGCAGACCGCGGAGCTGGAATCGCGGTGCGTGAACATCCTGGCCACGCTGTGGCACGCGCCGGAGCACGGGGCGGCGACCGGCTGCTCCACGACCGGGTCCAGCGAGGCCTGCATGCTCGGCGGCATGGCGCTGCTGTGGCGCTGGCGCGCCCGCCGCCGCGCGGCGGGCGCGGACACCACCCGGCCCAACCTGGTGATGGGCGCGAACGTCCAGGTCTGCTGGGAGAAGTTCTGCCGCTACTGGGACGTCGAGCCGAGGCTGGTGCCGATGGAGCCGGACCGGCTGCACCTGCGCGGCCCCCAGGCCGCCGCCCAGTGCGACGAGAACACCATCGGCGTGGTCGCGATACTCGGCTCCACCATGGACGGAAGCTACGAGCCGGTCGCGGAGATCAGCGCCGAACTGGACCGGCTCGCGGCCACCGGCGGCCCCGATGTCCCGATTCACGTGGACGCCGCCTCGGGCGGATTCGTGGCGCCCTTCATCCAGCCCGATCTGGTCTGGGACTTCCAGCTCCCCCGGGTGGCCTCGATCAACTCGTCGGGGCACAAGTACGGGCTGGTCTACCCCGGGGTGGGCTGGGTGGTCTGGCGCAGCCCGGACGCGCTGCCCGACGACCTGGTCTTCCGGGTGAACTACCTGGGCGGGGAAATGCCCACGTTCGCGCTGAACTTCTCCCGTTCCGGGGCCAATGTCGCCGCGCAGTACTACAACTTCCTGCGCCTGGGCTTCCAGGGCTACCAGCACGTCCAGCAGGCCTGCCAGGACGTGGCGATGCACCTGTCCGGCAAGATCGCCGAGATGGAGCCGTTCGAGTTGCTGTCCGACGGCAGCGAGCTGCCCGTCTTCGCGTTCCGGATCCGCGACGAATTGGCGGGCTTCACCGTGTTCGACCTGTCCGAGCGGCTGCGTACCCGGGGCTGGCTGGTCCCGGCCTACACCTTCCCGGCCAACCTGGAGCACGTCGCGGTGCTCCGGATCGTGGTGCGCAACGGGTTCAGCAAGGATCTCGCCGACCTGCTGCTCAGCGACATCCAGCGGCATGTCCGGATGCTGGCCGCGTACCCGCGGACGCACGTGCCGCTGGCTCCGCCGGACAAGCGGCAGTCGTTCGCGCACTGATCACGGCGCACTGAGGCCCAGCCGCAGCAAAGACCCGGCTGGCCCGCTCGATGGGCGGGCCAGCCGGGCCAGGGCCAGCGGTCAGGCGTTCCTGCGCAGCCGGTCCAGTGCCTCGCGCAGAATCGCGGCACCGTCCGTATCCGTGCGCCGTTCCTTCACGTAAGCCAGGTGCGTCTTGTAAGGCTCGTTGTGCGGCGGCCCGGGCGGGTTGTGCTCGTCCCGCCCGGCGGGGTACCCGCAGCGGGGGCAGTCCCAGGTCTCGGGCACCGCGGCATCGCAGGCGAAGCTGGGCCGGGTCTCGTGCTTGTTCGAGCACCAGAAGGAGACCCTGATCCGGGGCGCCGCCTCACCGCGCTCCGCTTCACCCATCGGGCCAGCCCCTACCCGGCTTCCCCTGATCGCGTTGCCACTACTCACAGCTCACCCCTTGCTACGTCCGCTCTTGGCCTACCCGGCGACCCCCGGGCGCCCGCATCATTTGTTCAGCAGCAGATTCAGCCCGATGATGCACAGGAACCAGAGGATGCCAGTGAAAATCGTGAGGCGGTCCAGGTTCCGCTCAACTACGGACGATGATCCCAGCGTAGAGGAGACCCCGCCACCGAATAGGTCCGACAGGCCGCCGCCCTTGCCCTTATGCAGCAGCACCAGCAGGATCATGAGCAGGCTGGTGATGATGAGGACGACCGAGATTGCGATAACCACTGCCCTGTCTCGTCCCTCCGAGTGCCTGCCGTGACCTGTACGAACTCAACCAGCACTGTCTCGACCAGCGCTGCGCTGGACCTGTGTCGCGGGTCAGGCGTTGACTGCTAGCTTGCGGTACCGGCATATCGTGGCGAACTCACCGGCATCCAGGCTTGCCCCGCCGACCAGCGCACCGTCAATGTCAGGCTGCGTCATTATCGCAGCGATGTTGTCGGCTTTCACCGACCCGCCATACAGGATACGCACACTTGCGGCTGCTTCGGCGCCGTGACCCTCGGAAACGCGGGCCGCGGATCGCCCCGCAGACCTCCTGCGCGTCCGCGGGTGACGCCACCTCTCCGGTGCCGATGGCCCACACCGGCTCGTACGCCACCACCAGCCCCGCCGCCTGCTCCGGTGAGAGGCCGGCCAGGCCCCCGTCGAGCTGGCCGAAGCAGTGGGCCAAGCTGCTCCCCCGCCTGCCGGACGTCCAGGTGCTCGCCGACGCACAGGATGGGGGTCAGCTCGTTGCGGAGCGCGGCCTTCACCTTGGCGTTGACCAGCGCGTCGTCCTCGCCGTGGTACTGGCGGCGCTCGGAGTGCCCGGCCAGCACGTAACTGCAGCCCAGCTTGGCCAGCATCGGGCCGGACACGTCACCGGTGTAGGCGCCCTTGTCGTGCGGGGACAGGTCCTGGGCCCCGTAGCCGATCCGCAGCTTGTCCCCGGCCACCAGGGTCTGCACGCTGCGCAGCGCGGTGAACGGCGGCAGGACCACCACGTCGGCGGCGTCGTAGTCGGCGGCGGTGAGCGTGAAGGCGAGCTTCTGGACCAGCGCCAGCCCCTCGAAGTGCGTGTTGTTCATCTTCCAGTTGCCGGCGATGAGCGGCTTGCGCGCGGCAGAGCCGGCGGTCATCCCTGCACCCCGAGCGCGCTGAGCCCGGGCAGGGTCCGGCCCTCCAGGTACTCCAGGCTCGCCCCGCCGCCCGTGGAGATGTGGGTGAACGCGTCCTCGGGGAAGCCCAGCTGGCGGACGGCCGCCGCGGAGTCGCCGCCGCCGACCACGGTCAGCCCGCTGACGCGGCTGATCGCCTCGGCCAGGGCCCGGGTTCCGGCGGCGAAGGCCGGGAACTCGAACACGCCAGCCGGGCCGTTCCAGAACACGGTCTTCGCGTCGGAGAGCTTCTGGGCGAACAGGGCCCGGGTCTGCGGGCCCATGTCGAGGCTCTCCCGGTCGGCCGGGAACTCGCTGACCGGCACCACCCGGTGGTCCGCGTCCGGGGCGAACCGGTCGGCGGCGACCAGGTCCACCGGCAGGACGACCTCCACCCCCCGCCGGGCCGCCTCGGCCAGCAGCTCGGTGACCTGCGGGATCTGGTCGGCCTCCAGGAGAGACTTGCCTACCTCGTAGCCCTGGGCCGCGAGGAACGTGTAGGACATCCCGCCGCAGATGATCAGGCGGTCGGCCCGGCCGAGCAGGTTGCTGATGACCGCCAGCTTGTCCGACGGCTTGGCCCCGCCGAGCACCACCACGTACGGCCGGGGCGGGTCGGAGGTGAGCTGGCGGAGCACCGCGATCTCGGCGATGACCAGGTCCCCGGCGGCGTGCGGGAGCAGCGCGGGCACGTCGTACACGCTGGCGTGCTTGCGGTGCAGGGCCCCGAAGCCGTCGCCGACGTAGCGGGTGGCCAGCGCGGCGAGCCGGGCCGCCAGCCCGGTGCGCTCGGCGTCGATCTTGCTCGTCTCGGCCGGCTCGAACCGGACGTTCTCCAGCAGGCCGACGTCGCCGTCGCCCAGGCCGGCCGCGACCGCGGCGGCGGACTCGCCCGCCACGTCCTCCGCCAGCGGGACGGGCTGGCCGAGCAGCTCGCTGAGCCGCGCGGCGACCGGCCGCAGGGACGGGCCGCCCGCGGCCCGGGCGGCGTACGTGTCTCCCTTGGGGCGGCCCAGGTGAGCGCAGATGATCACCCGCGCGCCGCGGCTGGTGAGCGCCCTGATGGTGGGCAGGCTGGCCCGGATCCGGCCGTCATCGGTGATCACGTCGCCGTCCAGCGGGACGTTCAGGTCGGCCCGGAGCAGGACGACCTGCCCGGCCACGTCGAGGTCGTCGATCCGCTTCATCAGAGCTGGGCGCCCACGAGCGCGGTGAGGTCGGCCAGGCGGTTGGAGTAGCCCCACTCGTTGTCGTACCAGCCGATGATCTTGACCTGGTCACCGAAGCTCATCGTGAGCGACGAGTCGAAGGTGCACGACCACGGGGTGCCGACGATGTCGGAGGACACGATCTGGTCCGCCGTGTAGTGCAGGTAGCCCTTGAGCGTGCCCTCGGCGGCCGCCTTGAACGCCGCGTTGACCTCGTCCTTGGTGACCTCCCGGGACAGCTGGACCACCAGGTCGGTCACGGACCCGTCCGGTACCGGGACCCGCATGGCCATCCCGTCGAACTTGCCCTTCAGCTCCGGCAGGACCAGGGCCGTGGCCTTGGCCGCACCGCTGCTGGTCGGGATGATGTTCTGCGCCGCGGCCCGGGCCCGGCGCAGGTCCTTGTGCGGGAAGTCCAGGATCACCTGGTCGTTGGTGTAGGCGTGGATCGTGGTCATCAGGCCCTTGACGACACCGAAGTTGTCATTGAGCACCTTGGCCATCGGGGCCACGCAGTTCGTGGTGCACGAGGCGTTCGAGATGATGTTGTGCTGCGCGGGGTCGTAGGCGCTGTCGTTCACGCCCATCACGATCGTGATGTCCTCGTCGGAGGCGGGCGCGGAGATGATGACCTTCTTGGCGCCGGCCTCGAGGTGCTTGCGCGCGTCCCCGGCCTTGGTGAACCGCCCGGTGGACTCGATGACCACGTCGACGCCCGAGGTCGCGCCAGGGCAGCGCGGCGGGGTCCCGCTCGGCGAGCACGCTGACCTTCGTGTCGCCGACCAGGATCGCGTCGCCGTCCACGCTCACGTCCTGCGCCAGGGTGCCCAGCACCGTGTCGTATTTGAGCAGGTGCGCCAGCGTCGCGGTGTCGGTCAGGTCGTTCGCGGCGACGATCTCGATCTGCTCGGCGCCACCGTGCCCCGCGGCCGATGCGGCGTGCACGGCCCGCCAGTAGTTCCGCCCGATGCGGCCGAATCCGTTGATGCCCACGCGGATAGTCACGGCTGCGCCTCTCCTCGTCCTTAGCTTTCGTCCCGGCTCATGCGCGCTGGTCTGCACCCAGCGGAGCGCGTGCTTTCCCGGCTCCGACCCTATCGGACGCCGGCGCCCGCCCGAGCGCGCCCAGCGCGGGCGCTACTGGGTCAGCATCTCCGGGGTGAGGCTGGACTCGGTGTCGGGGACGCCGAGGTCGCGGGCCCGCTTGTCGGCCATGGCCAGCAGCCGGCGGATCCGCCCGGCGATCGCGTCCTTGGTCAGCGGCGGGCTGGCCAGCTGGCCCAGTTCCTCCAGGCTGGCCTGCCGGTGCTCGATCCGCAGCCGGCCGGCCACGGTCAGGTGCTCGGGCGCGTCGGTGCCCAGGATCTCCAGGGCCCGCTCGACCCGGGCGCCCGGCCGCGACCGCGGCCCGGGCGCTGCGCCGCAGGTTGGCGTCGTCGAAGTTGGCCAGCCGGTTGGCGGTGGCCCGGACCTCGCGCCGCATCCGGCGCTCCTCCCAGGCCAGCACGCTGTCGTGCGCGCCCAGCCGGGTCAGCAGCGCGCTGATCGCGTCGCCGTCCCGGACCACGACCCGGTCCACCCCGCGCACCTCGCGGGCCTTGGCGTGGATCTTCAGCCGCCGGGCCGCGCCGACCAGCGCCAGCGCCGCCTCCGGGCCGGGGCAGGTGATCTCCAGCGACATCGACCGGCCCGGCCCGGTCAGCGAGCCGTGGGCCAGGAAGGCGCCGCGCCAGGCGGCCTCGCAGTCGCACGTGGTGCCGGACACCACCTGCCGGGGCAGGCCGCGGACCGGCCGGCCGTAGTTGTCCACCAGGCCGGTCTGCCGGGCCAGGCTGTCCCCGTCCTTGCGCACCCGGACCACGTACCGGTTGCCCTTGCGCAGCCCGCTCGGGGCCAGCACGATCAGGTCCGAGGAATGGCCGAACACCTCGGCGATGTCCTTGCGCAGCCGCCGGGCGGCCGCGCCGGTGTCCAGTTCGGCCTCCACCACGATGCGCCCGCTGGCCAGGTGCAGTCCCCCGGCGAAGCGCAGCAGCGCGGACACCTCCGCCTTGCGGCAGCACGGCTTGAGCACCGTCACGCGGCTCAGCTCGTCTTTGACCAGGCCGGTCATCGCCATCGGCATCACTCCCCCTCGAAGATTTCCGCGAACGCCCCGGCCAGCTGCCGCGGATCGTGGCGCGGCGTCCCGTCGCGCATGGCCAGGTCGGCCAGGACCAGCCTGCCACCGAGCAGGCCCGCCGCCTTCTCCAGCTCGGCGGCCGCGCCCCCCGCGGCCGCCCCGGTCGGCGAGCACGATGTCAATTTTCAGTCTGTGGTGCGTGGTCGGCCAGCACCTCCAGGTGGGTCTGCGGGGAGAACCCCTCGGTCTCGCCGGGCTGCGGCGACCAGGTTCAGCGCCACGATCCGCCGGGCCGGCGTGCTGACCAGGGCCTGGGCCAGCTCGGGAACCATCAGGTGGGGCAGGACGCTGGTGAACCAGGACCCGGGCCCGAGCACCACCCAGTCGGCGTCCAGGATCGCGGTGACCGCCTCCGGGCAGGCGGGCGGGTCCTCCGGGATCAGCGACACCGAGCGGACCCGGCCGGTGGTGGACGCGCAGGCGACCTGGCCGCGGACCGTGCTCAGCGCGAGCGGGCGCTCCGGGTCGGCCCCCTGCACCTCGGCCACCAGGTCGAGCGGGACGGACGCCATGGGCAGCACCCGGCCGTACGCGCCGAGCAGGCGGCCCACCCAGTCCAGCCCCTGCACGGTGTCGCCGAGCAGCTCCCACAGCGCCACGATCAGCACGTTGCCGACCGCGTGCCCGCCCAGCTCGGCCTCTGCCCCGGTGAACCGGTGCTGGACCACCCGGCTCCAGGTGGTGCCCCAGGCATCGTCGCCGCACAGCGCGGCGAGCGCCATCCGCAGGTCACCGGGCGGCAGCACGCCGTACTGGCGGCGCAGCCTGCCGCTGGAGCCGCCGTCGTCGGCCACCGTCACGATCGCGCTGAGCTGCCGGGTCACCCGGCGCAGCGCGGACAGCGGCGGCGAACAGGCCGTGGCCGCCGCCGAGCGCGGCCACCTTGGGGTTCAGCGGCCGGACGGAGGGGGCCAGCCACGCGGCCTGGCCCGTGGTGGCGGGACTGGAGCTGCGGGCGCCGGGGTCAGCGGGGCCAGCCGTCATTCGCGCCCCAGATCCCGGTGCACGACCTGGACGGCCGGGCCCTTGCCGCTCCAGCTGGCTGGCGATCTGCTCGGCGACCGCCACGCTGCGGTGCTTGCCGCCGGTGCAGCCGATGGCCAGCGTGACGAACCGCTTGCCCTCCCGCTCGTACCCGGCCAGCACCACCCGCAGCGCGGACAGGTAGGAGTCCAGGAACTCCGCGGCGCCGGGCTGGCTGAGCACGTAGTCGCGGACCCGCTCGTCCTGCCCGGTGAGCGGGGCCAGGTCGGCGACCCAGCGCGGGTTGGGCAGGAACCGGCAGTCGGCCACGATGTCGGCGTCGACCGGCAGGCCGTACTTGTAGCCGAAGGACACCACGTTCACCCGCAGCGTGGCCGGGGCGTCGGCGCCGAACGCGTCGTGCATCCGGGCCCGCAGCTCGTGGACGTTCAGCGCCGAGGTGTCGATGACCAGGTCGGCTTCTTCCCGGACGCCGCGGAGCAGCTCCCGCTCGGCGGCGATGCCGTCCACCACCCGGCCGTCCTCCTGGAGCGGATGCGGGCGGCGGACGCTCTCGAACCGGCGGACCAGGGTGTCGTCGGCTGGCCTCCAGGAACACCACCCGCGGCCGGACTCCCCGGGCGGCCAGCTCGCCGATGGCCGACTGCAGGTCGGTGGAGAACGCCCGGCTGCGCACGTCCATCACGGCGGCGATCCGCGGCACCGCGCCCACCGCCCGGCGGGCCAGCTCGATCATGGTCGGCAGCAGGCCGGGCGGAATGTTGTCGGCCACGAACCAGTCGAGGTCCTCCAGCGACTTGGCCGCGGTGCTGCGCCCCGCGCCGGACATCCCGGTGATGATCACGATGTCCGGGCCGGGTGCCGCCTCGCGCGCGCTCGTCGTGCGCGCTCACCGGCGGCCCGGCCCGTTCGCCGGCGTCCCCGCCGGGTCAGCTGCGCGCCTCACGGCGCCCCCCTTCTGCGCCCTGGTCATGCTCCTGGCCAGCCCCTGGCCGTGGTCATGGCCGTCCTGCTCCCCGCGGTCAATGCCATTCTGCGCGCTGTTCCTGTTCCCCGTCTGGTCTGCGGCCGGCTCCGTGGGTGGCTCTGGCCGCAGCGCGGCGAGCACCGCGCTCGCGACCCGCGGGCCGATGCCGGGCAGCCCGGCGATCTCCTCCTCAGAGGCGCTGGCGAGCCTGCGCACCGAGCCGAAGTGCCGTAGCAGCGTAGCCCGCCGCGCCGGGCCTAGTCCCGGGACCGAGTCAAGCTCGCTGACGGCGAGGGCCTTTGACCGTTTTGCCCGGTGGTATGTGATCGCGAAGCGGTGCGCCTCGTCCCGGACCCGCTGCAGCAGGTACAGGCCCTCGCTGGTCCGGGGCAGGATCACCGGGGAGTCCTCGCCGGGCAGCCAGACCTCCTCCAGCCGCTTGGCCAGGCCGCACGCGGCGACGTCGTCGATGCCGAGCTCGCCGAGCGCGCGGGCCGCGGCGGCCACCTGGGCCGGGCCGCCGTCGATCACGACCAGGTTGGGCGGGTAGGCGAACTTGCGCTGCCGCGCGGCCTCGGCGGAGACCTCGGGGTCGCCGAGCGAGTCGAGCTCGCCGGTGGCCTCCCGCTCGTCCAGGTAGCGGCGGAACCGGCGCGTGATGACCTCGTGGATCGCGGCGACGTCGTCGGTCCCGTCCAGGCCCCGGATGCTGAACCGGCGGTACTCCCCCTTGCGGGCCAGGCCGTCCTCGAACACGACCATGGACGCGACCACGTGCGTGCCCTGCAGGTTGGAGACGTCGTAGCACTCGATGCGCAGCGGCGCCTCGTCCAGCCCGAGCGCCTCCTGGATCTCGTGCAGGGCCCGGCTGCGGGTGGTCAGGTCGCTGGCCCGCCGGGTCTTGTGCAGGGCCAGCGACTCGGCGGCGTTGCGGGCCACGGTCTCCAGCAGCGCCTTCTTGTGCCCGCGCAGGGGCACCCGGAGCCGGACCGGGCTGCCGCGCCGGCCGCCAGCCACTCCTCGACCGCCGGCGGCGTCCGGCGGCAGTTCCGGGACCAGCACCTCGCGCGGGATGGCCGCCGGCCGGGCGGCCGGGCGGGCGTTCCCTTCTGCCCCAGGCCGCGCCCCGGCGCCTCGTCGCCGTCCGGGACCGCGTGCCCGGCGCCGGGCTGGCCACCGCGTCGTCGCTGTAGACCTGGCCGAGGAACTGCTCGACCAGCTCGCCCGTGGTCACGTCCTCGACCTTGTCCACCACCCAGCCGCGCTGCCCGCGGACCCGGCCGTCCCGCACGTAGAAGACCTGGACCGCCGCTTCCAGCTGGTCCTCGGTGAGCGCGATGACGTCGCAGTCGGTGCCGTCGCCCAGGACCACGGTCTGCTTCTCCAGGGCCCGCTGCAGCGCCTTGATGTCGTCGCGCAGCCGCGCGGCCCGCTCGAACTCCTCGGCCCGGGCGGCCTCGCGCATCTCGGCTTCCAGGCGGCGGATGAACCGGTCGGTCTGCCCGGCCATGAAGTCGCAGAATTCCTCGGCGAGCAGCCGGTGCTCGGCCTCGCTGACCCGGCCCACGCACGGCGCCGAGCACTTGCCGATGTAGCCGAGCAGGCAGGGCCGCCCGATCTGCCCGGCCCGCTTGAACACCCCGGCCGAGCAGGTGCGGACCGGGAACACCCGCAGCAGCGCGTCCACCGTTTCGCGGATTGCCCACGCGTGCGAGTAGGGCCCGAAATAACGAACCCCGCGCCGCTTGGCCCCGCGCATCACCATGACCCGCGGGAAGTCCTCACCCATGGTGACGGCCAGGTACGGATAGCTCTTGTCGTCGCGGTAGCGGACGTTGAACCGCGGGTCGAACTCCTTGATCCAGGAGTACTCCAGCTGGAGCGCCTCGACCTCGGTGGCCACCACGGTCCAGTCGACCTTGGCCGCGGTGCGCACCATGGTCTGGGTCCGCGGGTGCAGGCTGGCGAAATCCGCGAAATAGGAATTCAGCCGCTGCCGGAGGTTCTTCGCCTTTCCGACGTAGATGACCCGGCCGTGCGCATCCGAGAACCGGTACACGCCCGGCGACTCGGGGATCGACCCTGGCGCTGGCCGGTAGGACTGCGGATCTGCCACCCAGTAACTCTATTCGCGGTCGCCCATGGCTGAGCGTGCGGCGAGCGCGGCACCCCGCGCGCCCGCCCGGTCCAGATCGGGCACCAGGACGAAATCGACCAGCTTGGCCTGTTCGGCACGCAGCGTGGTGTGCTCCCGGATCCGGCTCGAGGAACCATTCGCTGAACGCGGGGTCGGCTTCCACGACACCGCCCCCGACGAAATAGGTGCCCGGGTCGGTGAACATGGCCGCGATGGAGAAGAGCCGGCCCAGCGCCGCCGCCTGCTGCTCGAAGATCTTCCGCGCCAGCGGGTCACCGGCCTCGCCGTAGCCCCGGACCAGCTTGGCCGCCCGGGACAGCGGCTGGACGTCGGCGAGCCCGTGCCCCGGGTAGCGGGTCAGCCAGTACGGCAGCAGGTTCTGCTCGATCCCGGACAGGGAGGCGAAGCTCTCGACGTCGCCGCGCAGCCCGCAGTTGCAGACCGGCACCGGCTGGCCCGCTTCCAGCAGCCCCTCCAGCGGGATCTGGACGTGGCCCAGTTCACCCGCCATGCCGGCCGCCCCGCTCACCACCTGGCCCGCCTCGACCAGGCCGCCGCCCAGCCCGGTGCCGACGATGACCGCCACCGAGGAGTGCTGCGGCGCGTCGTCGCCGAACCGCGCGTAGTGGGCGTACAGCGTGGCCGCGTTGGCGTCGTTGGTGTACACGACGGGCAGGCCGAGCCGCTCCTCCAGGGCGGCGCGGATGTTGAAGCCGCCCCAGCCGGGATGGCCGAAGTTGGTGCCGCCCCTGGAGGACAGGATGCCGTCCGCGCTGGCCGGGCCGGGGGTGTCCAGGCCCGACCGCGGCCACCGCGGCCCGGTCCACGCCGGTGACCTCCAGCACCTGATCGAAGGAGGCGGCCAGCGACTCGATGGCCAGGTCCGGCCCCTCGCGGACCCGGCTGGGCCGCTCCAGCATGTGCTCCACCAGGAACTGGCCCGACGGGTCCAGCACCGTGGCGTTGTTCATGGTGCCGCCGTTGTCCAGGCCGACGATGAACGACTGGGGACGAGTTACCCATCCTGAGCCTTTCCTGCCAGTGTCCTGGCGGCAGCGTAGCGCCTATGAGCCCTGGGCTACAGACGCCGGTCCAGCGCACCGGCGCCGTGCGCCGGGCCGCCGTCTCATTCCGCGAACGCCTCGGCCGGCGGGCAGGCGCAGACCAGGTTCCGGTCGCCGTACGCCTGGTCGATGCGGCGCACCGGGGGCCAGTACTTGGCCCGCCGGTCACCGGCCATCGGGTAGGCCGCCTCGGCCCGCTCGTACGGGTGCTTCCAGTCGGCCTCGAGCAGCATGGACGCGGTGTGCGGGGCGTTCCGCAGCGGGTTGTCCTGGCTGTCGTACTCGCCGGAGGCGACCATCTCGATCTCACGGCGGATCGCGATCATGGCGTCGCAGAACCGGTCCAGCTCGGCCAGGTCCTCGCTCTCGGTGGGCTCGATCATGAGCGTGCCCGCGACCGGGAACGACATGGTCGGCGCGTGAAATCCATAGTCGATGAGGCGCTTGGCCACGTCCTCGACGCGTCACCCCGGTCTCCCGGGTGATGGGCCGGATGTCCAGGATGGCATTCGTGCGCGACGAGGCCGCCCTGGCCGGTGTAGAGCACCGGGTAGTGCGGGGCCAGCCGGGCGGCCACGTAGTTGGCGGCGAGGATGGCCACCTGGGTGGCCCGGCGCAGCCCGTCGGGTCCCATCATCGCGATGTAGGCCCAGGAGATCGGCAGGATCCCCGCCGACCCGTACGGCGCCGCCGCTACCTGGTGGGCGTGGGTTGACGCCTGGCGTCGCCCGCTGCGGCAGGAACGGGGCGAGGTGGGCCCGGGCCGCCACCGGGCCGACGCCGGGGCCGCCGCCGCCGTGCGGGATGCAGAACGTCTTGTGCAGGTTCAGGTGCGACACGTCCGCGCCGAACCACCCCGGCCGGGCCAGGCCGACCAGGGCGTTCAGGTTCGCGCCGTCCACGTACACCTGGCCGCCCGCCGCGTGGACCGCCTCGCAGACCTGCGTCACGGTCTCCTCGAACACCCCGTTGGTGGACGGGTAGGTCAGCATGATCGCGGCGATCTGCCCGCCCCGGGACTCCAGCTTGGCGTGCAGGTCGGCGAGGTCGATCGCGCCGTCGGGGCCGCACTTGACCACCACGACCCGCAGGCCCGCCAGGACCGCGCTGGCCGCGTTGGTGCCGTGCGCCGACTCGGGGATCAGGCAGATGTCCCGGCCGGCGTCGCCGCGGGAGGCTGTGGTAGCCCCGGATGGCCAGCAGTCCGGCCAGCTCACCCTGCGATCCCGCGTTCGGCTGCACCGACACCGCGTCGTACCCGGTGATCTCGGCCAGCCAGCGTTCCAGGTCGGTGATCAGCTCGTGCGTACCCGGCGGCCTGCCCGGCCGGCCCGAACGGGTGCAGGTCGGCGAACTCCGGCCAGGTCACCGCCTCCATCTCGGCGGCCGCGTTCAGCTTCATCGTGCACGAGCCGAGCGGGATCATCGAGCGGTCCAGCGCGATGTCGAAGTCGGCCAGGCGGCGCAGGTAGCGCAGCATGGCCGTCTCACTGCGGTGCTCGTGGAAGACCGGGTGGCCGAGGAACCCCGAGCTGCGGGCCAGGCCGGCCGGGAGCACCGGGCCGGACTCGGCGAGCTGGACCGGCACCGTGGCGCCCGGCTGCCCGGCGGCCAGCACCGCGGCCACCTCGAGCAGCTCGGCGTCCGTGGTGGTCTCGTCGCAGGCGATGCCGACCGTGTCGGCGTCGGCCAGGAACAGGGTGTAGCCGGCCTCACGGGCCCGGGCCACGGCCTCGGCCGCGCCGCCCGCCAGGCGCACCCGGATCGTGTCGAAGAACCCGTCCACGGGCGCGTCCAGGCCGCTGGCCCGCAGCGTGGCGGCCAGCCGGGCCGCCCGCCGGTGCACGCTGGCCGCGATCCCGGCCAGCCCGTCCGGGCCGTGGTACACCGCGTACATGGCCGCCATCACGGCCAGCAGCACCTGCGCGGTGCAGATGTTGCTGGTCGCCTTTTCCCGGCGGATGTGCTGCTCGCGGGCCTGCAGCGCGAGCCGGTAGGCCGGCCTGCCGTCCGCGTCGAGGGAGACGCCGACCAGGCGGCCCGGGCAGCTGCCGGCGCAGCTCGTCGCGGACCGACATGTAGGCCGCGTGCGGGCCGCCGTAGCCCATCGGCACGCCGAACCGCTGGGTGCTGCCCACCGCGATGTCGGCGCCCAGCTCCCCGGGCGGCATCAGCAGGGTCAGGGCCAGCAGGTCGGCGGCGACCGCGGCGAGCGCGCCGCGGCCGTGCGCGGCGTCGATGACCGGGCGCAGGTCGCGGATCTCGCCGCTGGCCCCGGGGTACTGCAGCAGGACGCCGAACAGCTCGTCGCTCGGGCTGCGCCGCGATCACCTCCGGGGTGACCGGGGCGACCACCAGCTCGATGCCGAGCGGCTCGGCCCGGGTGGCCAGCACGGCCAGGGTCTGCGGCAGGCAGTCCGCGTCGGCCAGGAAGATGCGGCCCCGCCGGGCCGCCCGCCGGGCCAGCGTCATCGCCTCGGCGGCCGCGGTCGCCTCATCCAGCAGGGACGCACCGGCGACCGGCAGCGCGGTCAGGTCCTCGACCAGGGTCTGGAAGGTGAGCAGGGCCTCCAGCCGGCCCTGGGAGATCTCCGGCTGGTACGGGGTGTAGGCGGTGTACCAGGCCGGGTTCTCCAGCACGTTGCGGCGGATCACCGGCGGGGTGTGCGTGCCGTAGTAGCCCAGCCCGATCATGGAACGGGCGACCGTGTTCCGGCCCGCCAGGCGGCGCAGCTCGGCCAGCGCCTCCGCCTCGGACAGCGCGGGCGGCAGGCTCAGCGGCCGCGGGTCCCCGATACCCGGGCGGCAGGGCGGCCTGGGTCAGCTCGTCGAGCGAGGCGTGGCCGGTGGCCGCGAGCATCCGCTCCTGCTCGGCCGGGGACGGCCCGATGTGACGTGACTCAAAGTTCAGCGACTCCAGGGCCTGTCGGCGTCAGAGGCCTGTGCTTCAAAGGTCATCGGAGCCTCCAGAGGGGAGCCGCCAGGCACGTCCATGCCTGGCTGGTCCTCCCCCTCTGTCGCCGCCAGCCCGGTCGCAGGACGCTGGGCCAGCGCGTGAACTCCAGAGATGCCTGTCCCGTCCGGTCCTGGGTGCCTGAGAGGTTCCGGGGAGGTTGCCCCTTCGGCGTCCCGCGCTGGCTGCTCGGGATCTCTCCCGGACGGTGTGATCAGCAGTATCGAGCTTACCCGAGCCTGCTCCGGCCGCCTGCTGACCCGCCGGCTGGATCGCCTGGTCCCGAGGTCAGCCGGCCCGGGGATCAGCCGTCGGCGGTCAGCCCGTCCGGCGGGCCCGCCGCCGGGCCAGTTCGTCCGCGTGCGTGCTGCCGGAGGCGGTCTCCGCCCCGTCCGCGGCCTGCGTCAGCCTGCTCGGCGGGCAGTTCAGCCAGGGTCCCGTCGACTTCCTGCCAGATGCGGCCCAGCGCGATGCCGAACACGCCCTGCCCGCCCTGCAGCAGGTCCACCACCTCGTCGGAGGAGGTGCACTCGTACACGCTGACCCCGTCGCTCATCAGGGTGACCTTGGCCAGGTCGTCGGTGCCCCGGCTGTGCAGGTGGGCCACGGCCGCGCGGATCTGCTGCAGGGAGATCCCCGTGTCCAGCAGCCGCTTCACGACCTTGAGCACGAGGATGTCCCGGAAGCTGTAGAGCCGCGCGGAGCCTGATCCCTGGGCGGCCCGCACGCTGGGCTCGACCAGGCCGGTCCGGGCCCAGTAGTCGAGCTGGCGGTAGGTGATGCCCGCGGCCGAGCACGCGGTGGGACCGCGGTAGCCGATTCCCTCCGGCCGGGCGGCGACGTCGTCGCCGAACAGCAGTCCCTGCTCCCCAGCCTGCCGGATCGCCGCACCGCGGACTTCCGGTGAATCGCTGTTACCTTTGGTTACCGCCACGCCTGCCTCCACCCGGGAGTTTGCCACCCTGGGTACTTGTCTCGCACGGTAGGCCGCCAGCGCCTGGTGCGTCAACGATCGCCGACGGCGCGTCGTACAGTCCGGGGGGACCCCCTGGACCCCCCGATCCGCGCCTCGGCCGACCCGCCTCCGGCGGGCCGGCCTCGCCGCAGATGCCGTGGCCGCCCTAACTGCAGCTCGGCCTGCGGCCATCGGCCCCGATCAGGTTGCGCGGCCGAAGTCCTCGGGGGTGATCGTGTCGAGGAACTCGCGGAACTTCTCGACCTCGTCTTCCTGCTCGTCCGGGATGGCCACGCCCGCCTCGTCGAGGACTTCCTCGCTGGCGTAGATGGCCGCGCCGGTGCGCAGGGCGAGGGCGATGGAATCTGACGGCCTGGCGCTGACTTCCTTCCCGTTCGAGAAGATCAGGTCCGCGAAGAAGATGCCGTCCCGCAGCGCCGTGATGTTCACGGTCTGCAGCTGGACTTCGAGGGCTTCCAGCACATCCCGGAACAGGTCATGGGTGAGCGGGCGCGCCGGGACCATGCCCTGCTGGGCAAAAGCGATCGCGGTTGCCTCGACCGGCCCGATCCAGATCGGCAGGTAACGGTCCCCCTGCGTCTCCTTCAGCAGGACGATGGGCTGGTTCGTGGGCATCTCGACCCGGACGCCGACGACCTCCATCTTCCTCACGGCGGCTCCGTCCTCATACGCGCCTGACGCGCTGCCTCATGCGTGGGCCCTGCGGTGGGCACTCCCTAGCCAACGTACACCCGTGCCGGCCGAAAGTGCGGTGGCGGCCGGCCCGGCAGGCCGGCGGCGGGCGGCGGGAATCAGCTCCCGGCCAGGCCCGGTCACGCCCCGGACCTGGCCGCGGCCGGGCCGGCGAATCCTGGCTCGTCATACCCCGCACCTCCCAGCCTGGCCTCGGCCTGGGCGGCATGAGCGCCCCCGCCGGCCGGGCGGTTCCCGGGGCCCGGGCGGCCCCCGCCGCCCCCGTGGCCTGGGCCGCCTGGGCCAGCCCGTCCGTCTCCAGGCCGGCGTCGGCCAGGGCACTGCCCATCAGCGAGCCGTGCAACTGCAGCGACAGCGCCGCGATTTCCTGGGCGATCTGCCCGGCCCGCTCGCGTGACCCGGGGTTGCGCTGCCGCCGCGTGGGCGCCACCACCTGCTCGATCAGTGAAGTCTCGCGCTCCACGGCGGCCCGGACCGCGCGCAGGTGCCGGGCCTGGACCCCGTAGCGGCCGAGCGCGACGATGATCCGCGCGGCATCCAGGGCCTCCGGCCCGTACTGCCGTCCTGAGGGCCGGACCAGGCCGAAGTCTTCCAGTTCGGTCAGGTAACCCTCGTCGATCCCGGCCGCGTCGAGCAGTTCCCGGCGGCTCAGCGGCCGGCGCCGGTGCGGCGGCCCGTCGCGGTCTTCCTCGGCGTCGTCCTCGGCGGCGGCCAGCCGGTCCTTGATCACCCGCAGCGGGAGGTACTCGTCGCGCTGGGCGGTCAGGATGTAGCGCAGCCGTTCCACGTCGGCGGGGCTGAACCGCCGGTACTTGGACGGCGACCGGGCGGGCTGGATCAGCCCCTCGGACTCCAGGAACCGGATCTTGGACACGCTGACATCCGGGAACTCGCCCCGGAGCTGGGCCAGCACCTCACCGATGCCGAAAGAAGCCCGGGCGGGCTGAGCGTTCATGCCCCTACCTGGGCGCCCCCGCCGCCACGCTCGTACTGGGGCCGCCGCCCGGTCAGGAACACCAGCCGGAACTTGCCGACCTGCACCTCGTCGCCGCCGTTCAGCGGCGCCTCCTCGATCCGCTCCTGGTTGACGTAGGTGCCGTTGAGGCTGCCGACGTCGCGCACGCTGAAACGGTCGCCATGGCGGTAGAACTCGGCGTGCCTGCGCGAGACCGTCACGTCGTCGAGGAAGATGTCGCTGTCCCGGTGCCGGCCGGCCGTGGTGATGTCGTGGTCGAGCAGGAACCGGCTGCCCGCGTTCGGGCCGCGCCTGACCACCAGCAGCGCGGTGCCCGGGGGTAGCTGCTCCGGGGCGGCCTGGTCGGTGAACTCGTCGTAGTCGGGCTCGGCCTGCGTCACCGCCCAGCGAGATGGTGGACGTGGTTTCGCCGGGGCGCTCGGCCCCGCCGCGCGCCAGCATCGTCCCGCAATGCAGGCAAAAACGCGCGTCGTCAGGATTTGCCTGACCGCAGCGTGTGCAGTAGATGCTCGGCATGTCGAGGCCCAGCCTCTCCTCTGCTGGCCATGGGCTCGGGGCGGGGACTACGTCAGACCTGGCCCGTTCCCGGTGCTCGGACGTTGCATGCTCCGTGGACGCGGTCCACGCTACCTGGGCCGCGCCCGGCCGGTCCATGCGCCACGCGCGTCGTCCCGCGGGGGTGAACCGCGCCCGCCACCCCCGGCGCCGTCCTGGCCCGGGGGCTGACTCGGCCCCGCCGGACCCGCCCGGGGTGCTTTCGCGACGTCTCCGCCACATTCTGGCCGCACCTCCGACGCACGACTAGTGCACGCTCCGATGAGGTGGATTGTCTCATGGGTGGCGATGCCCTCGCTGGACACTGAGCTGGCCAGCTTAACGCCCCGACCGACCGCTGACTGGCTAATTGCCTGATCGTGCCGCTGGCAGCTGCCGGCTACGCCCGCGCCATCCGGCACGTCGCGACTGGCCCAGGTCGCTCCGCTACGGCTCGCGACTAGCTGCCCGCTCGCTCCGCGACGGCGGCCCACTCGTCTAGCAGCGCCTGCGCGGTGTCCGCGTCCGCGCCCTCGGCCCACAGGTGGGTCACCGCGTCCGCCGGGTCGGGCAGCACCAGGACCCAGCCGCCATCCGGCTCGACGATCCGGACCCCGTCGGTGGTGTCCACGGTCCGGTCGCCTGCGGCCTCCACGACCGTGCGCATCACGCTGCCCTTGGCCGCCCACGGCGTGGGCATGGAGCGCCGCAGCAGGTGCGCGGCCGGGATCCGGGCGTCGATCTGGCTGAGCGACAGCCGGGTCCGGGCGACCAGCCCGAGCAGCCGGGCGAACGCCGCGATGCCGTCCAGGGTCCGGCTGAATTCCGGCACCACGAACCCGCCCCGGCCGTCGCCGCCGAAAATCACATCGTCACCCGCGGTGGCCTCGGTCAGGCCGTGCAGCGAGGTCGGGGTCCAGTCCACGTGCACGCCGTGGAACCGGCAGACCTGCTCGGCCACCCGGGTGGTGGTCACCGGCAGCGCCACCCGGCCGGACCGCCGCTCCGCGGCGATGAGGTCCAGCGCGACCAGCAGGGCCCGGTCGTCGCTGATCATCGCGCCCTTGTCGTCCACCAGCATGATCCGCTCGCCGACCTGGTCGAACCGCACCCCGAACGCCGCCCGGGACGAGGCGACCAGCTCGGACAGCCGCTGCATGCCCGCCCGGACCTGGGCCAGGCTCTGCGTCGGGGTGGCCTCGTCCAGCCGGTTGTTCACGGTGAGCGCCTCCACCCCCAGCCGGCCGAGCAGGCTGGGCAGGACCAGCGACACCGTGCCGCCCGCGCAGTCCACCACGACCTTCAGCCCCGCCTCGCGCACCCCGGTCAGGTCGACGCTGCGCGCCAGTTCCTGCGTGTAGGACTCGACGACCCGGGACGGGTAGGTGAGCTCGGCGATCTCGCCGGGGAAGGCCCGCCGGTACTCCTGCCGGGAGAAAACCCGCTCCAGCTTGCGCGCGGCCGTCTGGGACAGTTCCGCGCCGCGCTCGTCCAGGAACACGATGTCGATGGACTGCGGGTCACCGGAGGTGGTGCGCAGCGCGACTCCCCCGCTGCACGACGCTGCGGGCGGTCTGGAACCGGGCCACCGGCAGCGGCTGCGCCTCCAGGTCCACCACGTTGATGGCGCTGGCGTTCAGCGCGCACTGCACCGCCCGCTTGAGCGCCCGCGCGGCGCGCGACACGTCACGCGAGGTGGTGACCATCGACCCCTTCTTCAGCGTGGTCGCGTAGGCGCTGGTCAGCCGCACGCACAGCTCCGGGGTGATCTCCACGTTGACCAGGCCGGACACGCCGCGCGGCCCGAACAGGGTGCGCTGGCCGCGGGATTCCCAGATGACGCTGGTGTTCACCACCGCGCCGGCCTCGATGGTCTTGAACGGGTAGACCTTGACGCCCGCGGAGAGGTAGGCCTCCGGCTCGATCACGCACTCGTCGCCGACCACGGCGCCTTCCTCGATCCGCGCGGAGGGCATCACGTCGGTGTTCTTGCCGATGACGCAGCCGCGCAGGGTGACGCCCTGGCCTACGTAGACGTTGTTGTGCACCACGGCGCGGTGCAGGAACGCGCCCTCCTTGACCACCACGTTGCTGCCCAGCACGGTGAACTCGCGCAGTTCCGCGCCCGCCTCGACCTTGGCGTAGTCACCGATGCAGAGCGGGCCGGACAGCAGGGCCTCCGGGTCCACCTCGGCGCCCTCGGCCACCCAGACCCCCGGTGACACCTCGAACCCGTCGATCTCGGTGTCCACCCGGCCGGACAGCACGTCGGCCTGGGCCTTGAGGTAGCTCTCGTGCGTGCCGACGTCCTCCCAGTAGCCGTCCGCGATCCAGCCGAACAGCGGCGCCCCGCGCTTGAGCAGGGCCGGGAACACGTCACCGGACCAGTCCACCGACTCCCCGGGCGCCACCTCGGCCAGCACCTCGGGCTCCATCACGTAGATCCCGGTGTTGACCGTGTCCGAGAACACCTGCCCCCAGGTGGGCTTCTCCAGGAACCGCTGGATCCGGCCGTCCTCGCCGACGATGACGATGCCGAACTCCAGCGGGTTGGGCACCCGGGTGAGCCCCACGGTGACCAGGGCACCGTTTTCCTTGTGCGCGCGGACCATGGCGGTCAGGTCGATATCGGTCAGCGCATCCCCGGAGATCACCAGGAACGGCTCGTCCCGCAGTGCGTCCTCGGCGTTCTTCACGCTGCCCGCGGTGCCGAGCGGGGCCTCCTCCGTGGCGTACTGGAGGCTCATCCCCACGTCCTCGCCGTCGCCGAAGTAGTTGCGCACCAGCGAGGCCAGGAACTGGACGGTGACCACCGTCTCGTCGAAGCCGTGCCGCTTCAGCAGCCGCAGCACGTGTTCCATGATCGGCTTGTTGCACACGGGCAGCAGCGGCTTGGGCTGATTGGCGGTCATCGGGCGCAGCCGGGTGCCCTCTCCGCCGGCCATCACGACGGCCTTCACCGGTGGCGGGCCTCCTTCACCATTGTCCGGGCGAGATTCCCCTCGTCCCCGCGTCCATTCCGGCCTGCGGATTGGCCCAGTGGTCCGAGCCCAGTGGTTATAGCAAGCGTTCCTCCATCATGACGGGCGGCTCGCGGCCGGCCAACGCCGCTACCTGGTTAGCCATCCGGTTGTTCCGGTTCGGCCACCTCACCGCCACCGGCGGTGAGCCGCCAGGCCTGGATCAGGTACACCGCCGGCCGCGCACCAGTACAGCGCGGTGCCCCAGGCCACGAACGCCCAGCCGACCACCTTGGCCACCTGGGCGGCGTCGCCGGCGTACGCGCCCAGCAGGAGCAGCGGGAACGCGTAGAACAGGCACAGCGTGGCGGCCTTGCCCACGAAGCTGACCTGCAGCGGCTCCCAGCCCCGGGCGCGCAGCCGGAGCAGGGCCACGGCGAGCACCAGTTCCCGGCCGACCAGCACCCCCACCAGCCACCACGGGATCAGGGCGCGGATGGCCAGCCCGATGAGCATCGACGCCGATGTACAGCCGGTCCGCGGTGGGGTCGAGCACCTGCCCCAGCCGGCTCTCCTGGTGCAGGGCCCGGGCCAGCTTCCCGTCCAGCCAGTCCGACGCCGCCGCGCGCGATCAGCAGGATGACGGCCCAGCCGTCCGCGTGCGGGCCGAGCACCAGCCAGAGGAACACCGGGACACCGAGCAGCCGCGCGATGCTGATCACGTTCGGCACGGTCCAGATCCGGTCCGGCAGCCGGTCCGGGTCTGGCGGCCGCGTGGTAACGCCCGCGGCAGGAACGTCGCGGCCGCGTTCCCCTCCGCCGCAGCGTCCGGGCACTGCTGTTCGCGGGCACTGCTGTTCGGGGCACTGCTGTTACCGACCACGGCGCGGGCCCCCTTGTTCGTGGTGCACACCCGTGGCCGACCCTACCCGGAACCGTCCGCCCCGCCCGCGGCCAGGCTGGCCGCCTTGGCCGTCAGGTAGTGCTGTTCGCGCAGGTTCGCGGTGCCCGCGGCCGCGGCCCGGAACTCGGCGGCCGCGCCGGCGCCGTCCCCGGCCAGCTCGAGCAGGTGGCCGCGGACCGCGTGGAACCGGTGATGGCCGCCGAGCCGGCCGCCGACCCCGTCGAGCAGGGCCAGGCCGGCCGCCGGGCCTTGCGCCATGGCCGCGGCCACCGCCCGGTTGAGCGTCACCATCGGGTTCCCGGTCATCCGCTCCAGCCGGCCGTAGAGGGACAGGATCTGCGGCCAGCCGGTCTCGGCGTGGCTGGGCGCCTGGTCGTGCACGGCGGCGATCGCGGCCTGCAGCTGGTACTCCCCCGGCTCTCCGTCCCGCTGGCCCTGCCGGAGCGCCCCGGTGATGAGGCGACGTCCCCTCGGTGATGAGCGCCCGGTCCCACCGGCCGCGCTGCTGCTCGGCCAGCGGGATCAGCTCGCCGCCGGGGCCGGTCCGGGCGGGCCGCCGCGCGTCGGTGAGCAGCATCAGCGCCAGCAGCCCGGTCACCTCGGGATCGCCGGGCAGGCTGGCGTGCAGCGCCCGGGCCAGCCGGATCGCCTCGCCGGACAGGTCGCTGCGGGCCAGGTCGGGGCCGCTGCTGCTGGCGTACCCCTCGTTGAACAGCAGGTAGAGGACGTGCAGCACCGGACCGGAGCCGGTCCGGCCCGCTGGTCCGGC
Organism: uncultured Actinomycetes bacterium; assembly: GCA_963742055.1. GTDB lineage: Bacteria > Actinomycetota > Actinomycetes > Streptosporangiales > Streptosporangiaceae > RYN-230. The sequence continues at coordinate 78,311 of CAVUKT010000007.1, forward strand.
GGCGGCAGCGTGAACGGCTCGCCGGAGGCTTTCAGGGTGGCCTTGGCCCGGCTGATCCGCTGGGCCATGGTCGGCTCCGGCACCAGGAACGCGGCGGCGATCTCCCGGGTGGTCAGGCCGCCGACCGCGCGCAGCGTGAGCGGGATGGCCGAGCGCCGGGGTGAGCGACGGGTGGCAGCACATGAACATGAGGATCAGCGTGTCGTCCCGGGCGTCGTCGTCCTCCCCGGCACCGGGCCCGCCGGGCTGGCCAGCGACCACGAGGCGGCCAGCGCCTCCCGGCGGCGCCGGGCGTCCTCGCTGCGGTACTGGTCGGTCATCCGCCGCGCGGCCACCCGGATCAGCCAGCCGAGCGGGTTGTCCGGCGTCCCGTCCGCGGGCCAGTGGGTGGCCGCGGCCAGCAGCGCTTCCTGGACGGCGTCCTCGGCGGCGGCGAAGTCCCCGGAGCGGCGGGCCACGGCCCCGAGGGCCTGCGGCGCCAGCTCGCGCAGCAGGCTCTCGGTGCGGCCCGTGCCGCCGCTCATCCGCGCACCGTCCGCCTCACCGGGCTCACATCTCCGGGTCGGGGGCGCTGAGCACCTGGCGGACCTCGATGGGCTGCCGGATCGGCACCCCGCCCGGGCCCGGCGCGGCGGAGGCCTGGGCCGCGATCTCGATGGCCCGCCCGGCCGTCTCCACGTCCACCAGCCGGTACCCGGCCAGCAGTTCCTTGGACTCCGGGAACGGCCCGTCGGTGATCACCGGCGCCCCGGCCCCGTCGCGACACGACCCGCTGGGCCTGCTCGGGACCCGCCAGCCCCTGGGCGTCCACCAGCTCACCCCGCTCGACGAGCTCACGGTTGAGCACCTGCTGGAACTCGATGTGCGCCCGGATGTCCGCGGGTGACCACTCCGTCATCGGCGGGCAGTCCGACTCCACCGGCCCGTAGTTCTGCAGCAGCATGAATCGCATCAGTTCATCCTCCCTGGTCAGGGGGCGCCACGATAGCGCCTCAGCCTGGTGACGGAGCTGGCGCCGGTTTCTCGACCTGGCTCCGGCCGCCCGCTGCGGTTAGTCGGCGCAGCCGTGAGTGATTCAGCGAGGAGGGGGTAGTGGACGCCCAACTGCACATGCCCGATACAGAGGAGCAGATGATGCTCACACTGACCGACAGTGCCGTGACGGCGATCCGCAACCTCACCGCACAGCCTGAACTTCCGGACGAGACCGGCCTGCGCATCATGTCGCAGGACGAGGGCGGCCCGGCGTTCCAGGTGACCCTGGCCGAAAACCCGGTAGACGGCGACCAGGTCATAGAGACCGAGGGAGCCCGCGTCTTCCTGGAGCCAGGCGCTGCGGTGGCCCTGGACGACAAGTCACTCGACGCTCAGGTCGATGACGAGGGGACGGTGGCCTTCACCCTCGCGGAGCAGGCCGTCTGAGCACTGCGCGGGGGGCGCAGCCTGCCCCGCCGCGCTGACGGACAGCCCGCGGTCCCGGCGCTCGCCGGGACCTGCGGGCTGTCCTGGTTTCCGGGTAGCCGGCTGAGCGCTCGTCAGGCGTGGCTTAGCGGCGGTTTGGCCTGGGAATGGACTCCCCTGCCGACGCCCGCGGGGGCGTCCGGGGGAAGCGGCGGGGGCTGTGGGCGTCACCAGGGGACTCGAGACTCTGTTCGTCGTGGCGCTGGTGGCGGCGCTGGCGCCGCTCGTGGTGGCGCTGCTGCCCGGGCCGCGCATCCCGCAGGTGGTCATCTTCCTGCTCGGCGGGGTGCTCATCGGCCCGCACGGCCTCGGCCTGGCTAACACGGCCAGCATCACCCTGCTGTCCAACATCGGCCTCGGCTTCCTGTTCCTGCTGGCCGGGTACGAGCTGGATCCGCGGCTGCTGCGGCAGCGGCCGGGACGGCTGGCGCTGGCCGGCTGGGCGGTGACGGCGGTGCTGGCCGTCGGGGTGGTGGCCGCGCTGGGCTCGACCGGGTACATCCATGACTTCGTGCCGGTCGGGCTGGCCCTCACCACCACCGCGCTCGGCACCCTGCTGCCGATCCTGCAGGACAACCACATGCTGGGCGGGAAGTTCGGTGCCTACGTGCTGGCCGCCGGGGCGGTGGGGGAACTGCTGCCCACGATCGCGATCTCGGTGTTCCTCACCCAGCATGATCATTTCGCCGCGCTGGCCTCGGTCGGCCCTGGTCGGGGTGCTGGCCCTCGGCCTGAGCTTCGTGCCCCGGGTGACCAGGTACCGGCGGCTGCGCGGCATCATCAGCGAGGGCCAGGACTCGACCGGCCAGACCACCCTGCGCTGGACCACGGTGCTGCTGTTCCTGCTGCTCACGATCGCCAGCCGGTTCGGCCTGGACGTGGTGCTCGGGGCGCTGATGGCCGGCATCGTGCTGCGCGGCTGGACCCGCCAGATGAACATGGACACCACCGGGCTCGAGAACAAGTTCGACGCGGTGGGTTACGGCATCTTCATCCCGATCTTTTTCGTCGCCTCGGGAATGACCCTGGATCTGAAGGCCATCAGCCACGATCCGTTGCGGGTAGTTCTCTTCTTCGTGCTGCTGCTGGTGGTCCGGGGCCTGCCGTCACTGCTCATCTACCGGCGGGTTCTGTCCTTGCGCCAGCGGGCCCAGATGACGTTCATCACCGCCACCACGATGCCCCTGCTCATCGCGCTGGCCGAGATCGGCAAACGCGACGGGGTCATGCTGCCTTCCACCTCCGCCGCCCTGGTCGGCGCGGGGGTGCTGTCGGTGCTGATCTACCCGCCCATCGCGGTGGCCCTGGGCCGGGGCAGCGGCCGCGCGCGAGCAGGACCGCGGCGAGCAGCAGGCCGAGGCCGCCGAGGGCAGCCGGGCAGGGCCCGGCCAGCCAGGCAGGCGGCGAACTCGCGGCGAGCGACGGGCTGCCGCCGCCGGCCTCAGGGCGCCTGCCAGAGGGTCGCGATGCCCTGCCCGACCCCGATGCACATGGCGGCGGCGCCCCGGGACCCGCCACTGCGCCGTAGCTCGTGCAGCAGCGTGGTGGTGATCCGCGCCCCGGAGCAGCCCAGCGGGTGGCCGATGGCGATCGCGCCGCCGTTCACGTTGACCCGCTCCGGGTCGAGCTTGAGCTCGTCCGCCACGGCCACCGCCTGGGCCGCGAACGCCTCGTTGAGCTCGACCAGGTCGAGGCTGCGCACGTCCCAGCCAGCCCGGCCGAGGACCTTGCCCATGGCCGGCACCGGCCCGATGCCCATGTAGTCCGGGTGGACCCCGGCGGCCGCGGTGCCCTCGTACCGGGCCAGCGGGCGTCACCCCGCCGGCCAGGACCCGCTCCGACACCAGCAGCACGCCCGCCGCGCCGTCGTTCAGCGGTGAGGAGTTGCCCCCGGTCACCGTGCCGCCCTTGCGGAACGCGGGCCGCTTGGCCGCGAGCTCCTCCAGGGTCAGCCCGGGCCGGATGCCCTCGTCCTGCCCGACCGGGCCCGCCGCGGTCGGCACCGGCACGATCTCGTCGTCGAACCGCCCGGCCTCCCGGGCCGCGCCGGCCCGCTGGTGGCTGCGCAGCGCGAACTCGTCCTGCCGCTCCCGGCTCACCCCGTACCGCTCGGCCACGTTCTCCGCCGTCTCGCCCAGGGTGATCGGCGGGTAGAGCTCCTGCATCAGCGGGCTGACCAGCCGCCAGCCCAGCCGGGTGTCGGCGACCCCGGCTTCGCGGGGAAACGGGTCGCTGGCCCGGGGCAGCACGAACGGCGCCCGGGTCATCGACTCGGCCCCGCCGGCCAGCATGATGTCGGCCTCCCCCGCCGCGATGGCCCGCGCCGCGCTGGCGATGGCCTCCAGGCCGGATCCGCAGAGCCGGTTGACGGTCGCGCCGGGCACCTCGACCGGGAGGCCGGCCAGCAGCACGCCCATCCGGGCCACGTTCCGGTTGTCCTCGCCGGCCTGGTTGGCCGCGCCCCAGTACACGTCGTCGATCCGGGCCGGGTCGAGCCACTCGTTGCGGGCCAGCAGGGCCTTGATCACCTCAGCGGTCAGGTGGTCGGGCCGGACCGAGGCCAGCGAGCCCTTGATCTTGCCCACCGGGGTCCGGCACGCGTCTACCGCGAACACTGCCGTCATGTCTGCCACCCTGCCCTCTGCCCGCGTCGCTGAAGTCCCTTCCGAGGCTACCCGCGCAGCGCACAGATATCCGTATCGCGCACCTCACGGCGGGTGGCCGCCGCGTCCGCGAGCGGTGCCGAAAGCAGCGCCGGGGCACCCGTAACGGCGGCTGACCCGAGCAGCGCAGCCGCCCGGCACGCCGCCGGCGAGAGGACAGCGACGACCGGCGGACGACCTCTCCAGCGGCGGAACGGCAGGCCCGCCGCACGAGCGCCGCGCCGCCGGGGCCACGAAGGTCACGCGCCAGCCCCGCGAGCGCGGCGGCACCGCGGCCACGCACGGCGACAGAGCCACGCGCCGGCGAAGATCAGCGTCCGCCGCGGCTCACAGCCGCGCCGGAACGGAAGAAAACCCGGGCAAGGTCGTGGTCGGTACGGGATCTCGACCCGCTCGGCGACCGCCCGCCGAGGTCCCCCAGATCCACGAACTGGTCCCAGGCAGCGCGGTGCTTCTCCCACAGCGACGCGAAGAGTGGCGGATCCCCGTGCAGTCGGACGGAACGGTGGCCCAGAGGTCAGCGCCTGATCTCGACGAGCAGGACCCAGCTGTTGATCAGCCCGGACGCGGTGGCGACGGTCATGGCGGCGGCGAGCCAGTACAGGCCGCCCGCGCTGGTGGTCATCGTGGCCACGGCCCCCACGAGGGCCAGCAAGGCGGTCAGGGCCGCGGGGCTGAAGTGCGTGAGGCGCCAGCTGAGCGGGTCCTCCCGTTCCTGCTTCCACCGCGGGACGTTCCTGACCACCAGCACGACGACCCCGGCGGCGAGGATCGCCTGGCCGATGCCGAGGCCCATGTCCGACAGGCCCGGGAAGCTGGATCAGCAGGCTCGCGGCCAGGGCGTAGGCGAAGAACGCCAGCGTCTCGATGGCCCGGTCGGGCAGCGCCTTGACCTTGAGGATCGGATCGAGGTTGAAGGAGATGGCCACGAAGGCCAGGCCCAGCAGGGCACCCGCCGCGGCGGCGAACGAGGTGCCGAAGTCATGCCACTGGCCCGGGTCGTAAGCCGCTGCCACTGGAGTCCTCCGAGGTCACGTGCTCAGCGGACCGGGGCGCCCCGGCTGGCCGCGCGGGCCGCGGGCGCCCAGGGCGCCTGGACGCTCAGCCGGATGGCCGTGGCTGCTCCCGGCCAGCGCCAGCGCGGCCTGGTAGCCAGGCGGGCGCCGGCAGCGAGATGAGCGAGGTGCCGTGCACCGGGGTGGCGGGCACCAGCTGATCCGGGCCGCCCGGCCCGGCCAGGCCGTTCGGGGCGCCGGGCCGGCCGAGGACCGGGAACTCGCCGACCTCGTGGCCGATGCCTTCCCCGGTGCACTTGAGCACCGCCTCGGACCGCACCCACCACCGGATGACCAGGTCGTGCCGGCCGGCCTCGCTGAGCGACCGGCCCCATTCCGCGTCCGCCGCGTTCATGTCCGCCGACATCGAGCAGACGCATCCGGTCGGCTGCTGCTCCACGTCCACGCCCACCTGCTGGCTGGCCACGGCGATCAGCACCGCGTCCCCGCTGTGCGCGAGGGAGAAATGCACCCCGAAACGCAGCGGCAGCGCCGGGCGGCCGGTCTGCTTGCCGCACCGCGGGCACGGCTCACGGTGGAAGACCAGGCTCGACGGGGGGAAGTCCAGGTAGCCGGACAGCACCCGGCGCAGCATGACGTGGGCCGCGGTGTACCGGCGCCGGTCAGCGCGGAACGCGAACGCCGCCGCCCGCTTGTGCTCCTCCAGGCTGAGCTCGGCCAGCTCGGCGCGGCCCACGCTGACTGAGGTGATATCGAGCCACCACACGTCCGCACTTCCCGCGGACGGAACCGTGAGCATCAGCCGCTCCCGCCACGAAGCTCACGGCGGGCCGCCGGATGACGTTTCTCCATGGTGATGCCTGCCGCCTCGAATCCGAATACCCCGCGCGGGCCAAGGTTCCTGGCGTGAACCATACCGCGCCCGGCCCCGACCACGTGATCTTCCCGAATTGCGCATTAGTGCTATTTCTCCGGAACGGCGTGCCGGAACCGACAGGGACAGCGCGAACCGGCCCTGCGGGTCGGTCCACCACGACCGCATCGCGAATCCCGCGGCGGCCAGCTCGGCCGCCACCCCGGCCCGCCGGAACTTGGCCGACACCTCGGTCCGCAGCTGCTCCCCCGCCTCGAACGCGCACGGTCAGCCCGATGCCGGGCAGCTGCACCACCTGGTCCTCCGCGGAGCGCAGCCGCATCTCGATCCACTCGGCCTGCGGATCCCACACGGCCATGTGGTCGAAGGCGTCCGGGTCGAAGTCCGCGCCCAGCTCCGCGTTGAGCACGGACAGCACGTTCTTGTTGAACGCGGCGGTCACCCCGGCGGCGTCGTCGTAGGCGTCCAGCAGCACCGCCGGGTCCTTGACCAGGTCGGTGCCGAGCAGCAGGGCGTCGCCGTCGCGCAGGCCCGCGCGCAGCCGGGCCAGGAACGCGGCCCGCTCCGGGGGCAGCAGGTTGCCGATGGTGCTGCCGAGGAAGGCGACCAGGCGGGGCCCGTCCGGCGCGGGCAGGCCCAGCCGGGCCTCGAAGTCCGAGACCACCGCGTCCACGGTCAGCCCCGGGTAGCTGGCCAGGACCCGGTGCGCGGCCCCGACCAGCGCGCTCTCGCTGACGTCCACCGGGACGTAGCTGCGCAGCGAGCCCGCCTCGCGCAGCGCGTCGAGCAGCAGCCGGGTCTTCTCCGAGGAGCCGGAGCCCAGTTCCACCAGGGCGCTGGCCCCGGTCGCCGCCGCGATCTCGGGGGCCACGGCGGCCAGGATCGAGCGCTCGGCCCGGGTCGGGTAGTACTCCGGCAGCAGGGTGATCTTCTCGAACAGCTCGCTGCCCCGCTCGTCATAGAACCACTTGGGCGGGAGGGTCTTCGGCACCGCGGTGAGGCCCGCCCGGGCGTCCGCGCGCAGCGCGTCGGCCAGGAAGCCGTCCGGCAGGCACCTCTCGACATGGCAGCTGGTTCATGATCGGAGTCCCTTCCCTGGTCCGTCCTGGGCCAGTTCCGTCATGGCCGGTGTGCGGGTGTCTGGGTGTGCGGGCCCGTGCAGGGCTCGTGAGGGCCAGTGGCCGGGGCCTGGGCGGTGCTCAGCCGGCGGCTTGAGCGGGCTGGCGTCCACCACGCCAGGCCGCGCGGTCAGCACCGTGCGGTCCGGCACGGTGCTCCAGCCCGGCTCGTCATCAAAGGGTTCGGAGGCCACCACGACCTGGCCTGGCCTGGTCCGGTAGCAGAGCGTGTCGCCGGCGGCGGTGGCGGCGATCATCGTCCCGTCGGTGAGCAGGAAGTTGAACCGGCCGGTGATCCCGGCGGCGTCGAGGTCGCCGACCGTGCCGGCCAGCGCGTCAGCCGGGCTCTCCCCGGCCCGCAGCCGGTGCAGCACCAGCGCCCAGGCCAGCGCCGAATCGGCGCGCGCCTCGAGGGCGAGGAGCTCCGCGGCGGGCAGGGTGGCGGCCAGCCCGGCCGTCGCGTCGGGCCAGCCGTCAAGCGTGCCGTTGTGGCTGAACAGCCACGGTCCCGCGGCGTACGGCGCGGCGGCCGCCTCGACCTGGGCCGTGCCGTCCGTCGCCGAGCGGACCGCGGCCAGCAGCGCCCGGGTCCTGGTCACCCGGACCAGGTCGGCGAACGACGCGTCGCCCCACATCGGTACCGCGCGCCGGTAGCGGGCCGGCACCGGGTCATCGTCGGCGTACCAGCCCACCCCGAATCCGTCGGCGTTGACCGTGCCGTGTTTCTGCTGGCGGGGCGCCCAGGACTGCCGGAGCAGCCCGTACGGCGGGTCGGTGAGCACTGACCGCAGGGTGGCCTGCGGCCCCAGGTAGGCGAGATGGCGGCACATCCGGGGCGTCACTCCCCACCCGGATGGTCCGCCGCGGCCCCGGCCGCGCCGGCCTCGGCGGGACGCCGTCCTCGAGGCCGCCGTCCCGGGCGGTCCGGAAGCCGGCGAAGATCTGCCGCCGGATCGGGTAGTCCCAGTTCCGGAACGTGCCCCGGCAGGCCACCGGCCCCACCGCGAACGAGCCGCCGCGCATCACCTTGTACTCGCGGCCCGAAGAAGACCTCGGAGTACTCGCGGTACGGCCACGCGCGAAAGCCCGGGTAGGGCAGGAAGTCGCTGCTCGTCCACTCCCACACGTCCCCGATGAGCTGCCGCGCGCCGCACGGGGCGGCGCCCCCGGGATAGCTGCCCGCCGGGGCGGGCTGGAGGTAGCTGCTGGCCCAGGTTGGCCCGGTCCGCGGACGGGTCCTCGTCGCCCCAGGGGAACCGCCGGGACCGCCCGGTGGCCGGGTCGAACCGGGCCGCCTTCTCCCACTCCGCCTCGGTCGGCAGCCGCCGCCCGGCCCAGCGGGCGTAGGCATCCGCCTCGAACCAGCACACGTGCATCACCGGCTCGGCGGGCGGCACCGGCTCGGTGACCCCGAACCGGTCGCGGATCCAGCCGGCCGCATCGCGGCGCCAGTACAGCGGCGCGGTCAGGCCGGCCCGCTGCCGGTGATCCCAGCCCTCCGGGGTCCACCAGCGCGGGTCGTCGTACCCGCCGTCGGCGATGAACTCGGTGTAGGCGGCGTTGCTGACCGGCGCGGTGTCCAGGTAGAAGGAGGGCACGACGACCTGGTGCGCGGGCCGCTCGTTGTCCAGGGACCACGGCTCGGTGGAGGTGCCCATGGTGAACGCGCCGCCGGCCACGAGCACCTCGCGCGGCAGCCGCAGGGCGTCCGGCGGCGGCGGCCCGGGCGGTGCCGCGGTGAGCGCGGCCACGCCCCGGCGCAGCTGGTGGGTGATCAGCATGGTCTCGTCGTGCTGCTGCTCGTGCTGGGCCACCATGCCGTACGCGAAGCCGTCGGTGAGCAGCGGGGCGCCGGAGAACCTGGCCGACTCCAGCAGGTCCATGACCCGGCCGCGGACCTCACGGGCGTACGCGCGGGCTTCGGCGGGCGGCAGCAGCGGCAGCGTGGGCCGCGCGGCCCGCGGGTGCTCGAACGCGTCGTAGAGCGGGTCGATCTCGGGGTGCATCGGCTCCCGGCCGCCCACGTTGCGCAGCAGCCAGAGCTCTTCCTGGTTGGCGATGTGCGCCAGGTCCCAGACCAGCGGGGACATCAGCGGGGAGTGCTGGCGGACCAGGTCGGTGTCGTCCACGGACTCGGTGAGCAGCCGGGTGCGCTCCCGGGCCGTGAGCAGGTTCCCGGCGATCACCTCCCGCAGCTCCTCCGCTCCGCCGCCGGCCAGCGGGCGCGGTGCGGGGGTGGCGGGCGTTGATGTCATGGGGAGTCCTCCAGACAGGCGTCGGGGTTGCGGGGGATATACGGGAGGCGGTCATACGGGTAGCGGGCCGCGGCGCGGGCCTCGTCGAGCCGGTCGTCCGCGGGGCACCGGCCGCGCAGCACGTAACGGTCGGCGAACGCGGCCGACCGCGTCGCGGATCGCGGCGGGGGCGCCGAGCCGGCCGAGCGCCGAGTCGGCCGCGGCGAAGCATTCCCGGCTGGCCGCGGCCAGCTGCGGGTCGTCCTGGCCGAGGCGGGCCGCGCGCAGCAGCAGGTCGCCGGGGCGGCCGTCCTTCTGCAGCGGCTCCACCGCGGCCATCGCGGCCTGCGCGGCGACCGGGTCATCGAGCAGGGCGGACACCACCGCGGTCGGCACGATCCAGCCGTCGCCCGGCTGGGCGTCGATCACCCGGAGCTCCAGGTGCCCGCGCGGCCGGACCGGCGGGAACAGGGTGGACATGTGATAGTCGAGGTCGTCGGCGGTGGGCGGCGGCCCGACGGCGCCGCGCACCCAGTCGCGGAACGTGAGGCCGGACGGCGCGGTCCAGCGCCGGGATCCGGGATCACGCAGCACCATGACCTGGGCGTCGAGCACGTAGCTCACCCACGCGGCCCGCGGGATCGGTGTCCTCCGGCCAGTCCGGCCCGCGGTCGGCTGGCCCCGGTTCCGCCTCCTCAGGGGCCCGGGTCCGGCTGGGATCGAGCCGGGACCACACCGCCTGCCGGGTCGACTTCCAGCCGGACATCCGGCCGTCCTGGAACGGGGAATTCGCGAATGAGGCCACCAGCACCGGGCTCAGCCCGTGCAGGAGATGCCAGCGCCACCGGAAGCCCGAGGGGCCGCCCTGCTCCTGCCCGGCGTCCACGCACACCTGGACGGAGGCGGTGCTGCACATCATGACCCGGCCCCAGGGGCCGCTGCGGTCGAAAAATTCTTCCATCGCCGCGTAGCGCGGAAGGTCCAGGACGCGGCGCGGGGGTCTGAGGGGATCGAGGCCGTGCCCGGCGAGGCTGAGGCCCGCCGGCGCGATGGCCTGGCGAACGGCCGTAAGGTCGCTGCGGGCCGCCGCCACGCAGCCGCCCAGGCCGGAGGCGGGCGCGGAACTCAGCTCGACCTGGCCGCCGGGCTCGGTGGTGAGCCGGCCCCGGCCAGGGAGCGCCCCGGGCTCGTCCAGGCGGGCGAGGGCGGCGGCCACTCGCCGCTGGTCCACAGGGAGAGCGGGATCACGGCCGTCACAGACCAGCCATTCCAGCTCCACCCCGACCTGTCCGGGCGGGCCGGTCTTGAAGGCGATCCCGTGCGCCTGCGCCTCCGCGTCGTCTTCGGTAAGCGGTGGGCCAGACGAGCGGTCAGCGTTGGCACGCTCAGAAGTCATCGATTACCCCGTCCGTGTCGGTTGCGCCAGGCACGTAGTAGGAAACCCCGTCTCGCTCGCTGCAATTCCACCCGGCCGGATCCGCGGACCCCGCAGCGGTCCGGCGTTGCGGGGCATGATCTACGCTTACCCACGTTCCGCCGGACTATCGAGGCGGCGCTGCCGGAGCTGGCCCATGAGCAGCGGCACTGAGGCTGGCCCGGCTGCTAACCGGGTGAATCCGGGCAGCAGGCTGGCCGGCGCGGCCGCCACGTCCGGGGCGAATCCGGACCCGCTGGCTGGGGCCCTCATCCCGTGGCAGGCGAGGTCAGCCGGGCGGGGCGGCCGGGTCCGGGGGCAAGCCCGGCATCCCCCGGGGGTGCAGGCCCTGCTCGTGCGCGACCATGCGGAGCAGGCTGACCAGCTGGGCCCGCTGCGCCCCGGTCAGCCCGGCGCCCAGCTCCGCCTCGTGCTCGGCGGTGACCGCCCGGACCTGACCAACCGTGGCCCGGCCCCGGTCGGTCAGGTAGAGCGCGTGCGAGCGGCGGTCGGCGGGGTTGCGCCTGCGCTCGACCAGGCCGAGCTTTTCCAGCTCATCCACCAGGAAGACCATCCGGGTCGCATTCACCCCGATCATCTCGGCCAGCGCCTGCTGGGACTGGCCCTCGTTCGCGGCCAGCCGGATGAGCATCCCGGCGTCCCGCTGCTCCAGGCCCAGCGGGGCCAGCCGCTCACCGAACCGCCGGGCCCCGTGCAGGCCCAGCTGGACGAGCAGGAAGGACAGGTGATCGTCCGGGATCACCGGGCGCCTGCGGCCGCCGGGCGGCCGGCCGGCTGCCGGATTCCCGGCTTGCGGCCCCCGCCGCGGGGCCCCGCGCGACCTCTTCCACGCGGGCAGACTATCAGCCGGTAAAATACTTGTGACCGATAATCATCTCTGCTAGAAACTATCTGAGAGCGCAATCATCTGAGCCCCGAGAGTGGTGAATCATGGTGCGCGAGACCGCTGGCCCGTCCGGGATTTCCGCGGCCCGGCGCCCCGGCAGCCCGGCCGGAAGCCGGCCGCCGCGAAGCCGTCCGCCGGTCCAGCCTCGGCGTCTCGGCCGCGCTGCTCGTCCAGTACGCCCTGGGCCTGTGGCTGAACCTGTACGTCACGGTGCCCGCCCGTGACCAGGGGGGCGGCCTACTCGCGGCGGCCGGCCGGGCCCTGGCGAACGGGCCGGCCGCGCTGGCGGTGCACGCCGGGCTCGGCCTGGTCCTGCTGCTGGGCTCGATCGTCCTGGTGGTCCGGGCGGTGGCGGACCGGAGCGGCTTCTTCGTGGTCACCTCGGTGGTCAGCCTGCTCGCCGTGCTCGGCGCGGCGGGCGCCGGGGCGGCGTTCGTGAACTCCGGGCCAGGACGGCGCGTCCCTGGGCATGGGCCTGCTCACCGCGGTGGCCCTGCTCTGCCAGGTGATCAACTTGTTCCGGCTGGGCGCCCCTACCGCAGCAGCCTGAGCCGCCCGGCCGCTGATCGCGGCCGGCGGCTGGTGGCCCGGCGGCGCACCCGGCCGCCGGACCACCGGCCTGGCTGGTCAGCCGCCTGCTCCTCGCATACGCCCGACCGCGCTCAGCCGCCCGCCTCGCTCACCCGCCTACGACGCACGGGACGTCCCAGGGGTCATAGCTCTGGCACACGGCGGCCGGGTTCCGGAAGATCCCGACCGACGGAAGGGCCACGCCCTGGGAGTTGAACAGCGTGAGGTTGGCGTTCGGGGTGCCGATGCCCGTCCCGGGCTCCCACGGCACGCCGGGGATCCAGTCCGGCGCCCAGTAGAACAGCCCCGCGCCCAGCCCGTCCGGGCACCTGGGCCAGGATCGACAGCTCGTCCGTCACGAAGGACAGCTGGCCGCCGGGGCTGGCCGGATAGCCGGGTGACAGCTGGCTGGGCTCCCACACGAAGTTGCCGGTGCTGTCGCCGATCGGGCTGTTGCCGTTGGCCAGCGTCCACGGGTACTGGGTCTCCGCGATGACGATCTTCTTGTGGAACTGGGTGGCCAGCGCGTCCACGTTCTGCCGCATGGCCGAAATCGTGCCGTGGAAGAACGGGTAATAGGACAGGCCGATCACGTCGAACGGCACGCCCTGGGCCACCAGGTTGCCGAAGAAGGCCTGGCTGAGGCTGTTGTTGCCGCCCTGGTCGTAATGCATCATGATCAGCAGCTGGTGACCCGGCGGGTTCGCGGCCCGGGCCCCGGCCACGCCCGCCTTGAGCAGCGTGGCCAGGTTGTCGTAGTCCGCCGGGCACCGAGGGGTCGTTCACCTCGCCGACCGGCCACAGGATGCCGTTGCGGATCTCGTTGCCGATCGACACCATGTCCACCGGCGTGCCCTGCTTCGCGAACGCGCCGATCACCTGCTGGGTGTAGGACTGCACGGTCGCGGTGAGCTGGGCCAGGTCCTGGCCCTGCCACGCGGCGGGGATGTTCTGCTTGGTCGGGTCGGCCCAGAAGTCGGAGTACATGATGTCCAGGTAGATCTTCATCCCGGCCGCGTGCACCTGACGGGCCAGGGCCAGGTCGGTGGCCAGGTCGCTGTAGCCCGCGGGCGGGTTCACCCACAGCCGCATCCGGACGTAGTTGGCGCCGTTCTCCCTCATGATCGTGACCGGGCTCTGCTGCTGGCCGTGGTAGGTGAACTGGGCCCCGGCCGCGAGTTCCTGCGGGGTGAAGGACAGGTCAGCGCCGAGGTCCAGGCCCGCCGCCGCGGGGTCGGGTCCGTAGGCCCGGAACTCCCCCACGCAGACGTCCGCGCCGGTGTCGCTGTACACGGTGAGCTGGGCGTACCGCGCCTGGGTGCCGCGGGGCAGCGGCACGTACATCGGGTTCCCGGGGTCCAGCGCCACGTTGCGGGCGGCGGGCACGGCCTGCCAGTCACCCGCCTGGGTGGCGATCTTGATGGTCGCGCTGGCCGACGGGCTGCTGGCGTCGAGCGTGATGCCGAGGTCGCTGAGCGCGCGAGCCTGGCCCAGGTTGACCACCAGGCTCCCGGTCCACGACCCGGTGCACCAGTCGGTGCCGGCGTCGCCGTCGATCGCGTTCGACGCCGGGTTCCCCGACTCGGTGGAGTCGGCGCTGGCCTGCCCGGACAGCGCCCAGTTGACGGTGGGGACGCTCTGCGGGCCCGGATCGCCGGCCTGCGGCGACACCGCCGAGCCGGACAGACCGGCCATCAGCGGCAGGACCAGCAGGGCCGGGGCCGCGGTGAGCGCACGGTGCCTGTTCAGCCCGGGGCGGCTTAACCCGCCCCGCAGCCGGATGGCCAGACGGGAGACGGCCCGGCGGGACACATCGTCCATGATGATCTCCGTTCTGCGCAGGGTGGCGGGGCGCGTGCCCGGCCCCGCCGGGATGAGTCCGCAGGCCAGCGGCCTGCCGTGGCTGCGCACGACCGGACGCGATCGCACACAGTTCTCCGCAAACCAACAGCCGAACTCACCCGAACAGTAGATCCGGGGGTGCCGCGCGGCAATGGGCCCCGCGACGGCGGCCCAGGCAACCGGCGGCCGGCGGCGAAGCGGTAGCTTGGTGCGCGAACAGGAGGCGCGCCGATGAGTGGCGGGATCCAGCACCTGGTCCAGGCCGGGCCGCTGATCCTGGCTGCGCCCGATCGCGGCGGCGGCCGGCGCGCTGACCTTCCTGTCCCCCTGCGTGCCTGCCGCTGGTCCCCGGCTACCTGTCCTACGTGACCGGCATGTCCGGGACGGACGCGCAGCGGGCCGAGGCGGCCGCGGCCGAGCGGGTGGCGGTGACCCCCGACGGGACCAGCGTGCCCGTGGGCGCCGCGGCCAGCGGGACTCCGGCCGGCGCGGGCGTGGCCCGTCCGCCGCGGGACGCCGGCCGCGGTCGCCGCCGCCGCGCGGCCCGGCGGGCCCGCGGGAGCCACCCGGGGCCGGACCCTGCTCGGCACCACGCTGTTCGTGCTCGGTTTCTCGCTCGTGTTCGCCACCGAGGGCCTGGCCTTCGGCGGCCTGGGGCTGGTGCTGGTGCGCCACCAGGCGGGCGTGACCCAGGTCCTGGGCGCGGTCACGATCGTGCTGGGCCTGATGTTCGCCGGGGTGTTCGACCGCTTTCCCGATCACCGGGCGGATCGCCCGGCCCTCGATCCGGCCCCGGGCCGGGCTGATCGGCGCCCCGCTGCTCGGGGTGCTGTTCGCGGTGAGCTGGACCCCGTGCGTCGGCCCCACCCTGTCCGTCGTGCTGTCACTGGCCCTGACCTCGGGCACCGCGGTGCGCGGCGCCGTGCTCGCGTTCATCTACGGCCTCGGCCTGGGCATCCCGTTCATCATCGTGGCCCTCGCCTTCCAGCGCGGCATGACCGCGTTCCAGTTCGCCCGGCGGCACGCCGTGCTGATCGCCCGGATCGGCGGCGGCCTGCTGGTCCTGGTCGGCATCCTCGAGGTGAGCGGCGCCTGGACCGCCGCCATCGTCTGGCTCAAGACCCACTGGCTGGCCAGCTACCAGTCGCCGCTCTAGTCCGGAGCCTCTGGGCGTCTGCTCCCGCGAGCGCGGCTGGACCTGCGCCGCCGCTGCTGGCGGAGCTGGCGAAGGCCGCTGACGGTGTTGCGCTCCTTATAGGCGGCCGGGTCGAAGGCGGGTGGCCGGCGACCTGGCTGCCGCGCCGCAGCCGGTTGCGGGCCTGGTCGGAGGGTTCGGAGATGATCGCGGTGATCCCGCGGCGGCGCAAGTGAGCGCGGATCGCGGTATTGGAGTACGCCTTGTCGCCCAGCACGGCGGGCGGGTCCTGGACCGTCTGGGCCACGGCGCGCGATGCGGAGCCGGTCCATGAGCGGGAGAAAGGCCAGCGAGTCGTGGCGCTGCCCGGAGCTGGTCACCCGGGCCAGCGGCAGGCAGCCGGAGTCAGCGAGCAGGTGAATCTTGCTGGTCAGCCCGCCCCGGGAGCGGCCCAACGCCTCCCGGTCCTTGTAATTCGCTTCAGCCCCTGATGCGCACCGGGGCACTCAGTGCCGCCACCGCCAGCCGCGCCGGATCCACGTCGGCCGGTGGCTGACGCCGAGCGCCGGCCGCGTGCTGGTGCGCCCGGACCACCGTCGCGTCCACCGCCACCGTCCACGCCTTGCCATGCGACTCATCGCATCCAGTACGCAGCCGGTCCAGGATCTTTTCCCAGGTCCCATCCCCGCGACGAGCTGAGGTGCCGGTTATAGACCGTCTTCCAGTTCCCGAACCGCCCCGGCAGATCCCGCCACGGGCATCCCGCCCGGGTCCGGAAGAAAATCCCGTCGATCACCAGCCGGTGATCATTCCACCGGTGCCCCTGCCGCGGATGACCAGGCAGCAGCGGCTCCAGCCGTTGCCCACTCCACATCAGAGCAGGTCATGCCGCTTCAGCCGGTCCTTATCCACGCCGCAAATCCTAAGCGGAAACGACCAAGCCAAGTTCACGGGACTACGCCCTAGTCACCGCTCCGGGGCTGGGGGCCTCGATCGTGATCATGGGATCGCTGGGGCCAGGACCCCAGCAAGCCCATGATCATGACTCCCGGACGGCTGGGGCCGCCTCCGGTCAGGGATGTCCTACAGTCAGGTCCGTGACGGCCTGGCGGATACGTGCCTCCTTGCTCCCGGATGGGGACCTGGTGGACGCGGGGATCACCGAACGTGGCCAGTGGACCTGGCAGCCCCCGGCTGGGGCGGCGGAACTCCCCGGGCGGTTCATCCTTCCCGGCCTGGTCGACGCCCACTGCCACCTCAGTGTCGGGCAGACCGGGAACGGCACGCCGGTCGCCCTGGAGCCGGAGGAGGCGGCGGCCAACCTGAGGAATGCCCACGCCGCCGGGATAACCGCGATCCGGGATACCGGCAGCCCGGGCAGCCTCACGTTGCGGGTGCTCGCGACCGGCCCGGGCGCGGGACTGCAGGCGTGCGGGCGGTTCCTTGCTCCCGAGGGCCGGTACTACCCCGGCCTGCACGTGCCGGTCCCGCCGGACCAGCTGGTGCCCGCGGCCCTGGCCGAGGTCGGTGACGGGGCGGCCTGGATTAAAGTGATCGCCGACTTCCCGTTCCTCGGCCCGGGTGAGCAGTCCCCGGCGCCGGCGCCCACCTATCCGCTGAACGACATCCGGCGCCTGGTCGAGGCGGTTCATGAGGCCGGCGCCCGCGTCGCGGCGCATTCCACGACCGGGTATGTCACGGAGCTGATCGCCGCCGGGATCGATTCGGTCGAGCATGGCACGGCCCTGGACGAGGCCGGCATCGAGTCGCTGGCCGCCCGCGGCGGGGCGTGGACACCGACGCTGTGCGCCACGACCGGCCGTCGCGGCAGTGACGACACACCAGCGCGGCAGGCAGCGCGCCTCGAACTCCGGGAGCGCCTGCGTTACCTGCTGCCGAAGGCAGCAGAATGCGGTCTGACGATCATGACCGGAACCGACGTGGTCGGGAGCATCCCCCGCGAGGTTGCGCTGCTGGCCGAACTCGGGCTGCCGCCCCGCGCGGCGCTCGCGGCGGCCAGCACCTCCGCGCGCCAGTTCCTGGGCTTCACCAGCCTGCACGAAGGCGAACCCGCCGACCTGGTCAGCTACGGCAGCGACCCGCGGGACGATCCGGCGGTGCTCGGCCAGCCGACCGCGATATTCGTGGCCGGCACCCGCATCAGATAGCCCCGGCCCGGCCAACGTCATTGGCAGCCCGTGGGCCGGGCCAGATGAGCAGACGGCAACCCCCCGCTGCACGCACGGCTACGCCGACCCTGCGCCACCGTCCTGACTGGCATCGTCTATGGCGGCGCGGAGGGCCGTGCTGGTGGTGGCCACGGCCGCGGCGCCCCCGGCGAGGATGAGGGCGACCAGGCAGGCGAAGGCGAGCACCGAGGCCAGGTTGATCGCGGGCGCGGTGGCCAGCAGCCAGGCCGCCAGGGCGAGCACGGCGACCAGGGCGGAGAGCGTTACCAGCAGGGCCAGGACCTTGCCGCCCAGGGAGAATGAGGGCCGGCAGCTCCCGTCGCCCCAGTGCAGCATGCGCGGGGTACCGCACCGCCGGCAGCGGTCCAGGTTGGCGGGGTATTCGGCTTTCAGCTGGAACTGCGCGTCAGTGGGCATGAGGCTCAGCTTCTTTCGCCACGTCAGCGCCCAGGCGGAGGCGGAAGCCAGCGCCCTGCGCCGTCACCATCCATGATGCGACAGGCTGGGCCCTGATGGCTACCCTGACTGGCTAGCCTCGCGGCCGGGGCGGCAGCGGCGGGCGCTGCTTGGAGGGACGGGTGGAGACGTCCGGCGAGGTGGCGGCCGGGCGGGATTCGAGAGCCTCCATGGCCAGCCGCACGGCGGTCTCCAGCTGCACATCCCGGCCCTCGGCCCAGTCCTCGGGGGAGATAAGCACCTCGACGTCGGGGTCCACGCCGTGGTTCTCGACGCCCCAGCCGAAACCCTCCAGCCAGATGGCGTACCGCGGCACCGTCATCGCGGTCCCGTCCACCAGGGTGAACGGCGCCTCGATCCCGATGACCCCGCCCCAGGTGCGGGCGCCCACCACCGGGCCGAGGCCGAGGATGCGGATGGCGGCGGTCACGATGTCGCCGTCCGACCCGGCGTTCTCGTCGGCCAGCGCCACCACCGGCCCGCGCGGCGCGTCCCGGGGGTAAGGGGACGGGGTCATCCAGCGCGGGATGTCCCAGCCCACGATGCGGCGGGCCAGCTTCTCGATCACCAGCTCGGACACATGACCGCCCCGGTTGGACCGGACATCGACGATCAGGGCCGCCTGGGCCATCTCCACCCGCAGGTCCCGGTGGAAGTGGGCCCAGCCCTCCCCCATCATGTCCGGGATGTGCAGGTACCCGGCCCGGCCGCCGGTCAGCTCGCGGACCCGCTGCCGCTTCTCGGCCACCCAGTCCTGATAGCGCAGCCGGCGGTCGCTGCTGAGCGGGGTCACCGCGAACCGCCGGGGCGGCTCGCCGTCGCCGGCCACGGTGAGCTCCACCGGCCGGCCCGCGGTGCCGACCAGCAGCGGCCCCGGGCCGACCGCCGGGTCCACCGGCCGCCCGTCCACCGCCACCAGCACGTCGCCGGGCCGGACCGTCACGCCCGGCGCGGCCAGCGGAGCCCGCGCCCGCGGGTCCGGAGGACTCGCCGGGCAGCACCCGGTCGATCCGCCAGCGGCCGTCTGGCGCCGGGGACAGGTCCGCGCCGAGCAGGCCCACCTGGCCCTTGCCGCCGCTGCCCGGGGTGGCCCGGGGCCGGATGTAGGCGTGGGAGGTGCCCAGCTCGCCGACGACCTCCCAGAGCAGGTCGGTGAACTCCGAGACGGTGCCGATCCGGTCCAGCACCGGCTGGTAGGAATCCAGCACGCCGGGCCAGTCCACCCCGGCCATGTCCGGGACCCAGAAGTCGTGCTGCATGAACCGGCCGACCTCGGTGAACGCGTGCCGCCAGAGGGCGACTGGATCGGCTATGAACCGGGCCCGGGACAGGTCGACCTGGACGCTGTCGCCCCCGTCCGGATCCGCCTTGCGCTGTGACGGGCACCACCCGCAGCTCTCCGCTGTCGCGGACCACCAGCCACTCACCGTCGCCGCTGACCTCGAACCAGTCCAGTCCGGAGATCAGCTCCGTCGTCTTCCGGCGGCTCAGATCGAAGCGTTCCAGCACGGACCGCGGCCGCTTGGCGTCCGGGACCGCGGCCCCCTCGCCGAGCACCCCGATGACCGGCTCCTTGAGCCAGGCGAAGCCGCCGGTCACCGCGCGCAGCGAGGCGTAGCGCGACTCGGCCACCGGCAGGCTGACCACCCGGGTGGCCAGGCCTTCCACGTCCACCTGCACCGGTGCTGGCGCGTCGTCCTCGTCGCCGGCCTGGCCATCGTGCTCGCTGTCGTGGTCTCCCGGCGCGCGATCAGCCTGCTCACCGCCTCTGGCCTGGCCCGCGGCGCCGTTCTTGTCCGGATCGTTCCTGTCCGGCCCGTTCCCCACCGGCCGCCCCTGGGGCAGCGGCGCGAACGGGGATGGCGTGTCCGCGGCCAGCGGTACCAGGTACGGGCGCGCCCCGAACGGGAACGAGAGGTCGAAGAAATGCGCGTCATACACCGGGTCGAAGATGCGCGCCGACAAGAACGCCAGGTACTTCCCGTCGGCGGTGAAGACCGGCTCGGAGTCGACGAACCGGCCGTCGGTCACGTCCGCGATCTCGTCGTCGGCCAGCCGGGCGAGCCGGATCCGGCTGAGCGGCTCCGGGCCGGGGTGAGACCAGGCCAGCCAGGCCGAGTCCGGGGAGTAGGCCAGCCCGGACATGGCCCCGTCCGGGGACTGGGCCAGCTCGCGCACCGCACCGGAGTCGATGTCCACCACCAGCAGCCGCCCGTCCCGGGCGGCCACCGCGACCGTGGACCCGTCGGGAGCGGCGGCCAGCTCATTGACCAGGCCCAACTCCCTGGCGGCGAGCCGCCGCGGCCCGGCGGCCGGTTCGGCCTCCACGGCGCCCTCATCGGTGGCCACCTCGGTGGCAGGCCCCACGGCAGGCTCAGCGCCCTCGGCCGCGGCGACCACGAGGCCGTCCACGCCGCCGGCGTCGCTGACCCACACCACCTGGCCGTCGCGGCCCAGCACCCGGGGCATCCGGGCGCGCACCTCCGGGTCGACCGCCAGGGCCCGGGCCGGGCCGTCGCGGTGAGTGAGCCAGTGCACCGTGCCCCGGACCTCGATCACGCTGGCCAGGCCGGTGTAGTCGCAGGACAGGTCGCCCAGGTGGTCCGCGGCCGACAGCAGGCGGGGGGCCAGCGCGGTGGACGCGGACCCCAGGCTGACGCTGAGCGGCCGGGGCGTGCTGTCCGGGGTGAGGTCATCCAGCAGCCACAGCTCACCGCGGCACTGGTAGATCACCCGGGTGCCGTCGGTGCTGGCCTGCCGGGCGTACCCGCCGTCATGGTCGGTGTGCCGGAGCAGGCCGGATCCGTCCAGCCGGCAGGAGTACACGTTCCCGGTGCCCTCGTGATCGGACAGGAACGCCAGCCGGTCACCGACCAGCATCGGGCTGGCGAACTGCCCGCTGACCCCGGCCAGGATGCGCTCGAAGGGGGCGCCCTCCGCCGAGGTCCACAACCGGCCCGCGGTGCCGCCCCGGTACCGCTTCCAGTAGGCCGGGTCGCGGCCCCAGGTGCCGTTCAGCAAGGCCCGGCCAGTTTCCTCCAGGGCCAGGTCGGCGACCGGGCCGAACGGCAGCCGCTGCGGCGCGCCGCCATGCACCGGGACCTGCGTGCGCCCAGCCCTGCCGCTCGAAGGCCTGGCCGCTCGCGCTGAGCGCGAGCACCTCGCCGCCTGGCGTCCAGCCGCACACCCTGGCGAGCTGATCACCCCAGTAGGTCGAGCCGGCGGGCCCGCTCGCCATCCACCCCGGCCAGGTAGACCTCGGCCGGCCCATCCCGCCAGCTGGTCCAGGCCACCCAGCTGCCATCGCGGGAAAACCGCGGATTGGCCGCCTCGGCCCGGTCCGCGGACAGCCGCCACGCCCGGCCGCCATCCAGCGGCGCCAGCCACACATCGTCCTCGGCTACGAAAGCGAGCAGGTCACCGTGAAGATGGGGAAAGCGGAGGTACCCGGCTGACGTCATCGCATCATCGTAGGACTGGCGCACTCCCGGCCCGATGCCCGGTCGGCCGGTTTCCCGCGCCCCCGGACGGCCTGCGGGCCCGCGCGCCGGACCGTCGGCAGGACCCCCGGTGCGCCCGCGCCCTGACCCTAGAGGCCGGACTGTCAGCCGGCGCTCCGCTGAAGCTGCCACGCTGCCTCGGGGGCATCCTCGACAGGACCAGGATCGCCGCTAGCAAGATCGGCGACAACCATCATGTGCCTGGTGTACCGGGCCGGGACGCTGAAGGTCTCGGGAAACTGCCGCAGCAGCCAGGCGCGGTAGTCGAAATCGGCGCGGATCACCACGTGCGCGTCGTCAAGCTGCCGCGCTACCAGCCTGCCGTGGTATCGCCACTCAGCCAGCCCTTCCGGCGCGGTGCGGCGGACACCCGCCAGGCCCTCGGCCAGCCGGGCCACGTCACCCATCTCCACGATGCGGGCCATTCTGCTTCGCTCTGTGATCATGATCCGGGAAAGCCAGGTCCAGACCGGGCCAGCCCCGGCTGGTGACGCGCAGGCGACGCCGGGTAACTCCCCGGTTGTGCCGTCTATCACTTCCCGCGCGACGTCCAGGTGCCCGGCGTGGCGGGCATATTCCTGCAGCACGTAAGTGAGGATCCAGGCCAGCGTCGGCAGCGGCCGGGGGTCGTTGTCGCGGAACCGGCCGCCGGGAGTGCTGATGTCGGTCAGCTCGGCTGCGGAGGCAGATGGCCCGCGTTTGCTCGCCGGCGGCCTGGAGCGCGGCGATGAGGCTGGCGGCGGTGTCGGCAGGCGCGGCGTGCCAGCGCCCGGCCTGGTCCTCGTCGCCGTGCGGATCAGGGAGCTGCTCGGCGCGGAATCCCCAGCGCAGCCACCGCCGCTCCATGTAGGCCAGGTGCTTGAGCAGCTCGAGCGGAGTCCAGCCGGACGGCAGGCGGCTCGCCCGCAGATCCTCGTCCGTCAAGCCCTCGATCTTGCGGATGATGACTGACGCGGTAATAGTCCAGGAAGCCCAGCAGCAGTTCTTTCGGGTCGTCGAGCTCGCGCCCGGGCTTGTGCACGACGGTGCTCACGCTGGCCTCCTCACGCTGGCCTGCTCCCGCTATCCGCGGTGCCTGGATCAGCGGAACCGGTCAATGCCCTCGCCGTCCTCCCGTTCCCAGCCGTAGGCCGCCAGGTAGCCCCAGCAGTCCGGCTTACTGCCATCGGTATCGGTGATGCCGTAGGTGTCGGCGAGCTGGCGGGAGCTGACGATCGTGCCAGCCCAGCGCTCGGCATCGCCCGCTGCGGCCAGCGCGGCGACACCCCGGGCCACGTAAGCCGGCGACTCGGAGATCGCGAAACCTGGTGTGGTCACGCAGGCATCACGCCAGCTGGCCTCGGTGACACCGAAATTCTCCAGCATCTTCTCCGAGCGCAGCCAGCCCGGGGTCACGCCGACTGCCGTCACCGGCAGGTCCTCAAGTTCGGCGGCCAGCCCTTTCACGATCCGCTCGACGCTGGCCTTCACCAGGTCGTAGTAGAAACCGACGTTGCGGCGGAACTCGGCGTTGGCCTGCGAGGTCCCGTCGGTCATCTCAACCACCAGGCTGCGGGAGCCATCCGGAGCCGCGGTACGCAGCATCAGCGGGATGGAGGCCTGGCAGGTGATCAGGTGGGTATGCACACCCATTTGCAGCATCCGCAGGCCGCCCTGCCAGTCGTGCTCCCACAACGGCTTGTCCCACTGCATATACCGGTCGCCCCCGAAGATGTCGTTCACCAGCACGTCGAGGCGGCCGCGCTCGTCATCAATGGCTGCGACCAGAGCGGCTACCTGGCCGGGATCCTCGTGATCAACCACTCGTGCCGCCCCGGCCCCGCCGGCGGCACGGACCAGCTCACCGGTTTCCTCGATCGTCTCCGGCCTGCCGAGCTCGGAAGGGCCGGCAGCCCGGCCGCTGCGGCCTGTCGCATAGACGAAGAATCCGGCCCGCGCCAGCTCGATGGCGATCGCCCGGCCCGCGCCCCGGGTAGCGCCCGCCACCAAGGCGACCGGCACCCGCTCGGCCTCATCAGCCACCAGATCAGTAAACACCCCCGGGGCCGGCCAGGTCTGTTCTGATGGCGGCTGGGTGCCCGCCTGGGCCGGGAGGGTGGCCGCGCGGGCCTGGGCCCTGGGAATGACCGGTGTCCCAGCCTCCCCTTTAACTAAGTCATTTAGTAGTTAGCAACACCGATTAAGCGACCGGCGCCGGGCCGATCCGGGCTTACCGGAATGACTTGTCGATAGCATGTGCGGATGCCACAATCCAGGGCGTGGCGATTACATCAGGAGGGGACATTCCCGATGAGAAACCAGCGCAAGATCGCGCCACCGGCATAACCGGGCCGCCCACGGTGGGCGGGGCGAACCCGGTCCGGCCGCCGCCCACCTCCAGGCAAACCTCCTGTCAGCCGCGAGATCGCCGCCCCTGCCAGCCCAGCCCCGGCTCCTCCGGCCGCGACGTCAGCGCCTCACACCGGAAAAGAAATCCCCGAATTCGGGGGCCGGCCAGATATGCCTGATTACACAATCCTGAAACAAACATCTGACGGACGCCGGCCCAGCCGCCGATAGGGAGATGGCTTATTTCTATAGCCTTCTCTTCACGGCCAACCCGGAACTGCGCGCCATGTTCCCGCTGGCCATGGATGAGCAGCGGAGGGCGCTCAGCGCGGCGCTGGCCCGGTGCGTGTGGAGCATGGACAACCCGCAGTCGCTGCACGAGTACCTGGCCCAGCTGGGCCGCGACCACCGGAAGTACGGCGTTCAGGAAAAGCACTACCAGGTCTTCGGCGAGACGCTGTCCACCGCGCTGCGCCTGCTCAACGGGCCGTCCTGGAGTCACGAAACCGCGGCCGCCTGGCACACGGCCATTGGCCACGTCTGCTCGCTGATGGCCGCGGCCGCCCAGGACGCGGCGGCCGAGCCGCCCTGGTGGGTCGCGGAGGTGATCCGGCACGAACGGCGCTGCCCCGATCTGGCCGTGCTGACCGTCCGGCCCGGCCAGCCATTCGCCTACCAGCCCGGCCAATACCTGAGCGTGCAGGTCCTGCGCTGGCCACGGGTCTGGCGGAAGTACTCCATCGCCAACGCCCCCCGGGCCGACGGCACGCTGGACCTGCATATCCGCGCCATTCCGGGCGGGCAGGTCAGCACGGCCCTGGTGCACGACACGGGGGCGGGCGACGCCGTGCTGCTCGGGCCGGCCCGGGGCGGCATGGTCGTCGATCACAGCTCGGCCCGCGACATCCTGTGCATCGCCGGCGGCACCGGCTTCGCGCCGATGAAGGCGATCATCGAAGGGCCTGGCCGCCCAGCCGGGCGGTCAGGCCGCCCGGCGGATCCGGCTGTTCGCCGGGGCCCGGCGCCGGCCGGACCTGTACGACCTGCCTGACCTGGCCCGGCTGGAGGCGGCGTGCGCGCAGCTGGAGGTGGTCACCGCACTGTCCGATGATCCGCAGGCCGGCGGCGTGCACGGCCGCGGATGGCCCGGTGCACACCGTGGTCCGGCATCAGGCCAGCTGGCAGGACTGCGACGTGTTCGTCAGCGGGCCGCCGGCCATGGTCCGGGCCACCTTGCGGGTGCTGGCCCACCGGACGTCAGGCGAGCACCTGTACTGCGACCCGCCCGACGACGCCGAGACCCGGTAGCGGGTCGCGGGCGGCCCAGGCCTGCCGCTAACTCAGACTTGCCGCAAGCTCAGACCTTCCGCCATTTCGGCACCCAGGCTCCGTCCTGGACCTCGTAGTCAGCGAACAGGGCGGGCGCCTCGGCCCGCATGATCTCGGCGATCTTCCCGAACACGAGGCGGATCTCCTCCTCGGCCCCCGGGTCGGTCCGGGCCTCGATCGTGTGCCGCAGGGTGCGGATGTTCGCCGTCCAGACGATGCCGGTGGCCACCCCGTCCGGCGCGAACCGCCGCATGAACGAGGTCTTCTCCTTCTTCTCGTGGAACGGCACGCCCTCCTCGTCCAGCCCGAAATGCTCCGCCATCCAGCGCTGGAACTCCTCCATCTGGCCGAGCAGCGCGGTGGCCCGCTTCATCAGCTCCGGGTCCTCCCGGGCCCAGTCCGGGAACCAGAACGGGATCTCGTCCAGCCGGACGAACCGCAGCGACTCCTGCGAAACCGCCGTCCCGGGCCGGTGCCTAACAATTTCATGGGTCATTACTCTGCTCACGTTGTGCAGCACGAACGTGAAGCTGGCGTGCTCCAGCACCGACCCGTGCTGCTGCTTGAGGATGTTCTGCAGGTAGGCCTCGTGGTCGTTGCGGACCCGGCGGACGTTCGGGTTCAGCCCCGGCTCCCAGGCCCGGTAGCACATCTTGCCCGCGAACTCGGCCAGGTTCTGCGCGTCGCTGGCCTGCTCGCCACTGGCTAGCTCACCCCGGTCGAGCCGCTCCAGCCACTGCTCACCGCCCACCTCACGCAGATACGCGGCAAGCTGGTCGTAGTCGATGGCGGGCTGCGCGACGAGGAACACCTGAGGCTCGACACTTCTCATGGCTCCGCACCCTAGCGGTGCCTGCCGACACCGGGGCAGCCCCCCACCAGGATGGGAAAGATGAGGACGGCGATGTAGAGGACGCGGCGGCGGCTCCGACTGACCGATGAGAGCGCGCCAGCAGGGTGCGCGGACCGGAAGGATGTCCACGATGAAATACCTGATGCTGATCTACGGGAACCAGGAGAAGTGGGATTCGATCCTCGGCGAGGACTGGCCCGAGGAAGTCGCCAAGCAGGAGGCGTTCAACCGCAAGTACTCCGGCACGGGCGAGCTGATCGGCGCCTACGGCCTGGCCGACGCGGTGAATGCCCGGCTGGTCCGGCGGCAGGACGGCGCGCCCGCGGTCACCGACGGGCCGTACCTGGAGACCAAGGAGTACATCGCCAGCTTCTACCTGGTGGACTGCGAGAACGCCGAGCGGGCCGAGCAGATCGCAGCGGACATGCCCTGGGCCGACCAGGAGCCGACCGAGGTCTGGCCGATCCTGCACGAGTCGCCCACGAACCCCTGACGGCGCCCAGCCCGGAGCCCTGATGCCGGAGCCCAGAATGACCGCGGACCGTGACCCCGGGGACCTGCTGCGCGAACTGGCGCCGCAGGTCCTCGGGGCGCTGCTGCGCCGGTTCGGGCACTTCGACCTCTGCGAGGACGCGACCCAGGAGGCCCTGCTGGCCGCCGCGCTGCAGTGGCCCCGGGACGGGACCCCGGACAACCCGCGGGGCTGGCTGATCACCGTGGCCGCCCGGCGGCTGATGGACGCCGCGCGCAGCGAGCAGTCCCGGCGCCGGCGGGAGGACCAGGTCGCGGTGGCGACTCCCCAGTCCGAGCTGCTCAGCCCGGCCGCTGACGCGGATCCGGGGCGCGACCGCGACGACTCGCTGGCCCTGCTGTTCGGCTGCTGTCACCCGGCCCTGTCCGCGCCCAGCCAGATCGCGCTGACCCTGCGCGCGGTCGGCGGGCTGACCACCGCGCAGATCGCGGCGGCGTTCCTGGTCCCCGAGGCGACCATGGCCCAGCGGATCAGCCGGGCCAAGCAGGCCATCAAGGCCAGCGACGTGCCGCTGTCGGTGCGCCCAGCCAGCGGGCCGGCGGCGAGCGGAGCGCGGCGACCGGCTCCGCGCGGTGCTGCATGTGCTGTACCTGATCTTCAACGAGGGGTACGCGGCGACCCAGGGTGACCAGCTGACCCGCCCGGACCTGTCCGGTGAGGCGATCCGGCTGGCCCGCTGGCTGGGCCGGCTGCTGCCCGGTGATCCCGAGGTGGCCGGGCTGCTCGCGCTGATGCTGCTGACCGAGGCCCGGCGTCCCGCGCGCACCAGCCCGGGCGGGGAACTGGTCCCCCTCGCCGAGCAGGATCGCAGCCGCTGGGATCAGGCCCTGATCGCCGAGGGGGTGGCGCTGGTCACCGGGGCGCTGGCCGCCGGGGGGAAGGCGGTCGGGCCTTACCAGCTGCAGGCCGCCATCGCCGCGGTCCACGACGAGGCGAAGGACGTGGACGCGACCGACTGGCCGCAGATCCTCGCCCTGTACGACCTGCTGGACCGGGTCGCGCCGAACCCGGTGAGCAGCCTGAGCCGGGTGGTCGCGGTGGCCCGGGTGCACGGGCCGGACGCCGGGCTCGACGCGCTGGGCGAGCTGGAGTCCGACCGCCGGGTGGCTGGCTACCACCGGCTGCTCGCCACCCGCGGGCACCTGCTCGGCCTGGCCGGCCAGCACGGCCCGGCCGCGTCGGCCTACCGGGAGGCGGCGCGGCGGGCCACCAGCGTGCCTGAGCGCCGGTACCTCAGCCGGATGGCCGCGCAGCAGGCCGCCCAGGCCGCGGGTTAGCCGGGAACACCAGCCGCCGCGCGGGTGGCCGCGCCGCCGGCTGCCTCGCGGCGGGCCTGGCAGAGCCGGAGCAGGTTAGCGATGACCTGATGGCCCGCGCGGCCCGAGGCCGACAGGATCGACTCCGGGTGGAACTGCACCGCCCACCGGCCCGCCTGTTCATCCTCGATGGCCATGACCACGCCGTCCGGGGTGACGGCGGTGACCTCGAAGCCGCCCTTGACCTGCCCGGGGACCGCGTGCAGGGAGTGGTAGCGGCCCGCGGTGAACTCGTCCGGAAGCCCGGCGAGCAGTCCCGGGCCGCCCGGCCCGGTCCGCCGGATCTGGCCTGGCTTGCCGTGCGCGGGCTCGGCGAGCAGGCCCAGCTCTCCCCCGGCGTGCTCCACCATGGCCTGCAGCCCGAGGCAGACACCGAACGCGGGCAGTCCCCGCGCATCAAGCTCGCCGAGCAGGGCGTCGCAGCCGAAGTCGCTGGGCTGCCCCGGGCCGGGTGACAGCACCACCAGGTCGGGCCGGTAATCATCGAGCATGGACGGCGGGAATCCGGCCCGCAGCGTGATCACCTCGGCGCCTTCCTGCCGGAAGTAGCTGGCCAGGGTGTGCACGAACGAGTCCTGGTGATCCACCAGCAGGACCCGCAGGCCCTGGCCGGGCCCGGCCAGGGTGCGCTCGGCCTGCCGGGCCGCCGGGCGGGCCGGCTCCGCCACCGCCGCGTCCCCGGCCCGCACCGCCGCCTGAGCCTGGGCGAGCGTCTCCAGCAGCGCCCGCGACTTCAGCTCGGTCTCCCGCTCCTCCGCCTCCGGGTCGCACTCGAACAGCAGGGTCGCGCCCGCCCGGACCGCCGCCACGCCGTCACGGATGTGGGCGGTGCGCAGGGTAAGGCCGGTGTTCATGCTGCCGTCGAAGCCGATCACCCCCACCGCACCGCCGTACCAGCAGCGCGGGGCGTCTTCGTGGTCCTCGATGAACTGCATGGCCCAGGTCTTGGGCGCCCCGGTCACGGTGACCGCCCACATGTGCGACAAGAACGCGTCCAGCGCGTCCAGGCCGGGCCGCAGCCGCCCCTCGATGTGGTCCACGGTATGGATCAGGCGGCTGTACATCTCGATCTGGCGGCGGCCGATCACGGTGACGCTGCCTGGCACGCACACCCGCGACTTGTCGTTGCGGTCCACGTCGGTGCACATGGTCAGCTCGGACTCTTCCTTGGCCGAGTTGAGCAGCGTGCGGATATTCTCGGCGTCACCCAGGGGGTCGGCGCCACGCCGGATCGTGCCGGAGATCGGGCACGTCTCAACCCGGTCCCCGCTGACCCGCACATACATCTCCGGCGAGGCGCCGACCAGGCTCTCCCCTTCCCCCAGGTTGAAGAAGAACTCATACGGGGCGGGATTTACCTGCCGGAGTGTCTCGTAAAAGGCGGCCGGGGAGTCGCACTCGCCACGGAACACGTGGCTGGGCACCACCTCGAACAGATCGCCGCGCGCGAAGCGCTCCTTGGCCTGCGCCACGACCTGCGCGAACGCGCCCGGCTGCGGCTTGGCCCGGAAATTCTTTTCCGCAACGAAACCCGGCGCCGGGCTGGTCACCCGGACCGGCGACGGAGCCGTCTGGCGGGGCAGCCCCTCGGTGCTGATCCCCCCGGCCGAGAACTCGTAGCGGTAGACCATCGCCGATTCGCGCTTGCGGTCCAGCGCGTACAACTCGTCCGGGAGGTGCAGGACCAGGTCCCGCTGGTCCGCGGGACGGTCCCGGCGGAACCGGACCGGCTCGAACTGGAAGGCCAGGTCGTAACCGAACGCCCCGTACAGGCCAAGATGCGGATCGTCACCAGCGAACGCGGCGATCACCTCACGCAGCGCCGTGAACACGGTCGGGCGGCGGCTCCGGTCCTCCTCGGCGACCAGCCCGGAGGGCTGCGGGATGACCACCTCGATCTCCCGCGGGTCCCGGGCCGCAGCGCCCGGGACCGGCTGGCCCGCCCGGCGCAGCGCCGTCGCCGAGCACCGGGAGGAGCACCTCGCCCCGGGCGTTCAGGGCCCGGACCGCGATCCGGCGGCCCCGGGCCACGATCTCCGCGCACGGGTCCACGTAGGCCAGGTGCCAGCGGCTGTACCGGCCCGGGTACTCCATGCCTGAACTCAGCACTCCGCCGCGCCGCTGATCGACGCTGCTGGTCAGGCCGTCGAGGATGTCCGGGTCGAACGGCTCGGCGGTGCGGGTGACGTGGATGCCACCTGCGGTAACGAATGTCGTCCGCTGGGCTCGCTGCGGATCCACCTGGGTCGCCTGCTTTCTCATGGGTCTTGGGCCGGAACCAGGCGAACGCACGAAGCGACCGCCGTTACCGGACGGTCGCTTCTGGCTATCTGAACGCGCGAACCAGCAACCGCCTAACGGCGGCGCCACCACTGGCGGGGTGCGTTGCTGGATCGCATGACCGCGACTCTAGCGGGTCAGCCGGCCACGCGCCAGCACTCACCCCGCCGCGTCCCGGCGGGGGCTGGTCAGGCGGGGTGGCGGGCCGGCCGCTGTTCGGCGCCGCGCTCGCGCTGTGCGTCCCGGCGCTGTGCGTCCCGGCGCTTTGCGTCCCGGCGCTGCCTTGCGTCCCGGCGTTATGGGCCCCGGTGCTTGGTCGCGGTGCGTGCCGGTGCTGCGGTGCTGGCGGCGGGCACCGCAGTGGCAGCGGCCGCCCGGCCCGGGGCGATGGCCTGGCCCTCCGGCTGGTGTTCCGGCACGGCCAGGCCGAGCAGCCGGTACACCTCCGCGCCGTCCACCGTCTCCTTCTCCACCAGCAGGTCAGCCAGCCGGTCCAGATCACCCTGGTGGGTGCGGATGAGCGTGACCGCGGTCTGCTCCGCTTCCCGGACCAGCCGGGAGACCTCGCCGTCGATGACGGCCTGGGTGGATTCGGAGAACGGCCGGCTGGACAGCCCGTTACCGCCGCCTCCGCCGAGGAAGACCGATCCCCCTTCGGGGTAACCGACCGGCCCGAGCTTGCTGGACAACCCGAACTCCCGGACCATCTTGATCGCGAGCTCGGTGGCCGAGGCCAGGTCGCTGGCGGCGCCGGTGGAGCCCTGGCCCAGGACAACCAGCTCGGCGGCCCGCCCGCCCAGCCGGACGGCCAGCGACTCGTTCAGGTAGTCCTCCCCGTACAGGTGGTGCTCGACCAGCGGCAGTTGCTCGGTGACGCCCAGCGCCTGCCCGGAAGGCAGGATGGTGACCTTGGCCACCGGATCCGCGTGCGGGGACAGCGCCGCGACCAGGGCGTGCCCGGACTCGTGGATGGCCACCGCCCGCTTCTCCTCGGGCAGCAGCAGGTTGGAGTCGCCCCGGCTGCCCAGGATGATCCGGTCGCGGGCGTCGTTGAAGTTGGTCATCGTGATGTTGTTCTGGCCGGCCCGGACCGCGTTGATGGCCGCCTCGTTGACCAGGTTGGCCAGGTCGGCGCCGGAGAAGCCGGGGGTGCCCCGGGCCACCACGTCCAGGTCGACGTCGGGGTCCAGGCTCTTACCCCGGCAGTGCACCGCCAGGATGGCCGCGCGCTCGGCGAGGTTGGGCAGCGGGATGGTGATCTGCCGGTCGAACCGGCCCGGCCGCAGCAGCGCCGGGTCCAGGACCTCGGGGCGGTTGGTGGCGCCGAGCACCACGATGCCCTGGGCCTCGTCGAAGCCGTCCATCTCGGCGAGCAGCTGGTTGAGCGTCTGCTCCCGCTCATCGTTGGAGACCACGGCGCCGGAGCCCGCCCGGCGCTGGCCGATCGCGTCGATCTCGTCGATGAAGATGATGCAGGGGGCGCGTTTGCGGGCTTCGGCGAACAGGTCGCGGACCCGGGCCGCGCCGACCCCGACGAACAGCTCCACGAAGCTGGACCCGGTCACCGAGATGAACGGCACCTCGGCCTCGCCGGCCACCGCCCGGGCCATCAGCGTCTTGCCCGTTCCGGGCGGCCCGACCATCAGCACGCCGCGGGGGGTGACCGCGCCCAGGCGGCGGTACCGCTCCGGGTGCTTCAGGAAGTCGACGACCTCGCTGATCTCGCGTTTCGCGGATTCGTAGCCCGCCACGTCGGAGAACTTGGTCTGCGGGCGCTCGGCATCGAAAACCTTGGCCCGGGCCCGGCCCACGCCCATGATCCCGCCCAGCGGGCCAGCCGCCGCGCCGGCCCGGGACATCCGCCGGACCAGCCAGAACACGACGATGAACGGGGCCAGCAGGATGATCCAGTAGAGCAGCTCAGTGCCCAGCCCGCTGCTCGGCGCGGCCGCGTTGATCTCCACCTTCGCGGTCTGCAGCGTGGTCTCCAGCGGCGTGCCGGCGAACGGCAGCGGGATGACCGTGGTGTAGTTCTTGCCGTTCTTCAGCGTGCCGGTGGCCGGGGCGGTGGACCCGGTGCTGTTGTCCAGCGTGAACGTCTTGACCTGGTGCGCCTGGACGTCGCTGATGAACGTGGAGTAGCTCAGGTTGACCGTGGTGATCCCGCCGAACCGGGGCAGGAACAGGAACAGCACCAGGGCCGCGAGCAGGGCGAGCGGCCAGAGCCAGTGCCGCCAGCCAGGCGGAGGCGGGCGGCGCCGTGGGCGTCGGCTTGTCCCCGGGGGCGGCGGCTGCGACTGCTTGCTCATGAGCTCATTCTTACGCGTGCACGGCCCGGTATGCGTAATCAGTCCCCCTCTAGCGCCGCGGCACCCATCCGGGCCAGCGCGCGGTCCCGGCCACCGGCGGTCTCGGCGGCCACGATCGACGAGCGGCTGAGCATGGCGATGCCGGCCACCGCGAGCGCGCCGCCAGCCAGCTGCACGCCGAGCTGCCAGGCGGAGGAGGCGAGCTTCTCGTCGAACACCGTGGCCGCGATGACCACGGCGACGATCGGCGCCAGGGTGTCCAGCACCGGCAGGCTGAGGGACAGCGCCCCGGAGCTGTAGGCGCTCTGCCCGAGCAGGGCGCCGAGGATCCCGCACAGCAGCAGCGCCCACGGTTCCCAGGTGAGCAGGACCCCCGCCCCGCGGACGGCCACCACGTCCACGGTGGCCTTGGTCAGCGCGGCCAGCACCCCGTAGACCGACCCCGCGGCCAGGGCCAGCCAGATGACCCGGGCCTTCCCGGTGACCCGCAGCCCGGCCAGGGCCGTCACCGCGCTGAGCGCCCCGGCGGCCACGAATACCGGGGCCCAGGCGGTCAGGCCCGGTGCCTTGATCCCGCCGGTGGGCGGGGCCACCGCCAGGAAGATCACGATCCCGCCCGCCACGGTCGACCGCGCCGATCCCGTCCCCCAGGGTGAGCCGGCGTCCCTGCAGGCGGGCGATGAGCGGCAGCGCGAACAGCACGTCCAGCGAGGCCAGCGGCTGGACCAGGGCCAGCGGCCCGAACGCCAGGGCCAGGGCCAGGATGAGGAACGACAGCGCGTCCAGGCCGATCCCGGCCAGCCAGCGGGGCCGCCGCGCCAGGTCCAGCAGCAGCCGGGGGTGCATGGCCTCGTCCGCCCCGGTCGCCCGGGCCACGGTCTGCTGGACGAGGGCGGCCACGGCGAAGCAGAACGCCGCGAGCAAGGCGGCGACCACCGCGATCACCGTTGTCACCAGACGTCCCCCATTCAGCTGGCCTGCCCGGCTTGGGACGAAGTTAAGCGCGGCGGCTCGTCGCCCCGCAGCCGGCACCGCCCCGGGTGGCGGGCAGGGCCCTGAGCGCCCCGCTGCGCTCAGAAGTCCACCCAGGTCCCGGCCCCGGCCCGGGCCGCGTTCCGGTACACCCCCTGGGCCGCCGCCAGGTCCTCGGCCGCCAGCCCCAGCGACTCGAACACGGTGATCTCCCGGTCGCTGGCCCGGCCAGGTGCCGTCCCGGACAGCAATTCCCCGATTTCCGCCCGGATATGCACAGGTGGGACGGCCTGCTCCGCGATGGCCAGCCGCACGTCACCCGATTCTGCCAGCGCTGATTCCCGGCTGTCGGCGAACACGGCGGCGGCGGCCATGGTGGCGGAGTCGAGTTCCCGGTGCTGCGGCAGGCACGCGCCCACCGCGTTGATGTGCGTGCCCTCCGCCAGCCAGGCCCGCTCCAGCACGGGGGTGGCCGACGAGGTGGCGGTCACCACCAGGCCGGCGCCGGCCACGGCCTCGGCCGCCGAGCCGCAGGCCGTCACGGGCACCCCGGCCGCGGCGGTGAGCTCCGCCGCCGCCTGGGCCGCGCGGCCCGGGGTACGGCCCGCGATGCGGATCCCGGCCAGCGGCCGGCCCCGGGCCGCGTAGTCCTGGGCCAGGGCGATCGCGTGCGCGCGGGCCTGCACCCCGGTGCCGATGATGGCCAGCTCGCTGGCGTCCGCCCGGGCCAGCAGCCGGGTGGCGACCACGGAGGCCGCCGCGGTGCGGATCTCGGTCAGCGCGGACGCGTTGATCAGCGCCTGCGGCTCCCCGGTGTCCGGGCTGGACAGCAGCACGACGCCCTGGTGAGCGTCCTTGCCGAGGGCCGGGTTGCCGGGGAAGATGCAGATCGCCTTGAGGCTGTACGCCGCGTCGCTCTCGGACCGCATCGGGCCAGGCCGGATGCGGGCCCGACCGGATCGGGCCGGTCCGGATCGACGGCATCAGCGCCATCAGCCCCGGCGCGGGCGAGCCTTCCGGCGCGGGCGGCTGCATCACGGTCCGCAGCGGCTGGTAGACCTCGCCGCGGGCCAGGGCGGCCAGCGCGCCGGCGACCAGGTCGGCGCACTCCCCGTAGGGCAGCAGCTCGCGCACGTCACGGGCGCTCAGGACCAGGAGCTTCAGGTCAGGCACGCCTGCAGACTAGTGACCTGGCCGGAACCAGCGCCCGGCATCGCCATCGCCGGGGCCTTCCGCCCGGGCGGCCGGTCCGGTGCGCTCCCGCGGGCGGGGCCGCGCGAGCCGGCCGGCCAGGCTGGCCATCAGGGCCGCGTCCTCCCGCATCTCCGCCTCGGTCGGCGACAGCGAGATGATCACGGTGAGGGCGAACGCGAGCAGGCTGATCCCGACGATCAGCGGGAGCAGGAAGGCCTGCGCGCTCACCCCGCCCGACATCGCCGCCAGCATCCCCGGGCTCCTGGTGCCGTAGACGTGCATGGCCGCGATGCCGGTGTAATGCATCCCGCTCACCGCCACGCCCATGATCAGCGACGCGACCAGGGTCGACCACACGGCGGCCAGCCGGAGCGCGGCCCACAGCGCGGCGGTCCCGGCCACCACCGCGATGACCACCGAGACCACGACCAGGGTGTTGTTGTACCGGACCGTGTCCGGCATCTTCATCGCGGCCATCCCGATGTAGTGCATGCTGGCCACGCCGAACCCGATGATCACCCCGCCGAGCAGCAGCGTCCACCAGGCTGAGCTGCCGAAGCCGACGATGAGCAGCCCGATGCCCACCACGACCACCGCGATGAGCATGGACGCCGCCGTGACCGGCACGCTGTAGGTGATGGTCTGGCCGGGAATGGTGAACCCGAGCATGGCCACGAAATGCATGACCCAGATGCCGGTGGTCGCGATCGACACCGTGGCCAGCAGCAGCCACCGGACGCGCGGCGCGCCCTGCGAGGCCCGGGCCCGGGTGGTGCAGCGCAGTCCGAGGAAACAGCCCAGGCTGGACATCACGAAGCCGAGCACCGGCGTCACCGGGCCGTAGGTGAAGTTGTTGACGTGCACCACTGTGTCTGGCCCCTCCCCTGCACCAGAACTGACTAAGGAGACATACAGCCATTCACCCTGCCATAGCCGAGCACTCCCAGTGATGCCGTGCTCTCTATTAGTCACGCATACTGAACGTGATTTATGTCACACTTAGCGTTCACTTAGTAGATTCGGAGATGGCCAGCGGATCGCGGCCGGTAGCGACGCCGCGGCTGGGCGGCCAGCCGCCCGGCCGGCTAGAGGCGGTACACGCGGCGGGCGTTGCCCGCGCCGACCATCTCCGCGACCCGCAGCGCGTCGGCCTGGCTCCAGTCGCCGTCGGCCACCCATTCCCCGAGCACCCGCGCGGTGGCCCGGCGCCACAGCAGCGCGCCCAGGTAGTGCAGCTCCGCCGGTCCCCAGGCGTCGGAGGAGAACAGCAGCTTGCCGAACGGGGCCAGCTCCAGCGACTCGGCGACCACGGCCGCGGCCCGGGCGCCGGTGTAGTTGATGGCCAGCCCGACGTCCAGGTAGACGTGCGGGTACGCCTGGGCCAGGTAGCCGGCCCCGCGGTGGTACGGGTAGCAGTGCAGCAGCATGACCGGCACCCCGGCGGGCTCGGTGCGCTGCAGGAAGCCGCGCAGCAGCAGCGGGTCGCAGCGGCGCAGGTCGGCGTCCGGATCCCCGAACCCGGTGT
The DNA here is from genome assembly GCA_963742055.1 of uncultured Actinomycetes bacterium. Lineage (GTDB taxonomy): Bacteria > Actinomycetota > Actinomycetes > Streptosporangiales > Streptosporangiaceae > RYN-230. The sequence goes on from CAVUKT010000007.1 coordinate 114,328, forward strand.
GCAGCTGGAGCGGCAGCCCCAGGTCCAGCCCGGTCCACAGCAGGTGGCGCAGCAGCACCGGGTCCTCGACCCGGACCCGGCCGGTCGCCTCGATCTGCCGCAGCCAGCGGCCCGCCGCCGCGGTCACCTCGGCCGGCGGCGGGCGGCTCCGGGTCGAAGTCGAGGCCGAAGCGGTAGCCGACGATGCTCTTCAGGCCGGCCGCCGCGGCGGCCTGGCGGGCCAGGACCTCCGCGAAGCGGTCCGCGAACCCGGCCGCGCTGCCGTCGCCGGCCAGCACGGCCTGCTCGGCCACGGACTCCAGGCGGACGACCTCGCCGGCCGGGACGCCAGCCGCCTCCGCCATCCCGGCCACGTCGAGCAGGCCCGGCCGCACGTAGCCGGTGTCGAGCAGGAAATGGCCGGTCCCGCTGGCCCGCAGCAGCCGCCGGGTGACCTCGGCCGGGCCCAGCGCGGCCCGCCGGGCCAGGTAGTCGTCGGGCGACGGCGAACGGCTCGAGGTCCAGGACCGGCGCGCACCAGCGGCGGATCGCCACGCCCAGCTGGGAGTCGAACTGGGTCAGCCCGGCCGGCAGCGGCCGGTCCGACTCGGTGAGCAGCGCCTCGAACTCGGCCGCGCCCGTCTCGGCCGCCAGCGCCGGGTGCACGTGGTGGTCCACCAGGGCGAGCGCGCCGATCCCGGACTCCAGCAGGTCCGGCCCGGCCGGGCCGGGGTCAGCCACCCGCGCTCAGATCTTCGTGAAGTGCTGGAAGCACTCCCAGGCCACGTCGGCGTCGGCGAACGCGGCGGCCTCGGAGCGCTTCACCGCCAGGTACGCGGTGCGGCGCAGCGGCCCCAGCGCCTCCATCAGCAGGTCGTCCGCGGCCAGCGCGTTCAGCGCCGCATCCAGGGAGTCCGGCAGCCGGCGCGCGCCCGCGGCCTGCCGCTCGGCGTCGCTGAGGGTGGCCGGGTCCACGTTCACGGCCTCGCCGGGGTCGAGCTTGCGCCGGATGCCGTCCAGGCCCGCGTGGATCACGGCGCCCAGGGCCAGATAGGGGTTGGCACTCGAATCCGACGGCTTGAGCTCCAGGTTCACCGAGCCGCCCGGGTCGCCGAGCATCGGCGAGCAGATGCGCACCGCGGCCTCGCGGTTGTCCATGCCCCAGACGGTGTAGGCGCTGCTCCACATCTGCGGGGCCAGGCGGCGGTAGGAGTTGACGCTGGCGCAGGTCAGCGCGACCAGGGCGGGCAGGTGGGCGAGCAGGCCGCCGATGAAGTGATAGCCGGTGGCGGACAGCAGGTACTGGTCGTCCGGGTCGTAGAACACCGGGTGCTCCCCCGGCTGGCCGTCCGGCCCGAGGTCGGTCAGCGACACGTGCAGGTGGGTGCCGTTGCCGGCCTGGTCGGGCACGGGCTTGGGGGCCAGGCTGGCCCACAGCCCGCGGCGGAACGCGACCCCGCGGACGGTCTCCCGGTACAGCACGTGGTTATCGGCCGCGCGCAGCGCGGGAGCGTGCCGGATCGTCATCTCCTGCTGGCCGTGGCCGAGTTCGGGGTAGTAGCTCTCGACCTCGCAGGCCCTGCTCCTGCAGGGCGGCCAGCAGGTCGATGGTGAAGTCGTGGGCCAGCGCGAACCCGGTCGAGGAGTAGCAGAGGCTGTCGTCCACCGGGACGAGCCGGTCCGGGCCGCCGCCGGGTCGGGTTCCCGGCGGCCCAGGGTGAACTCGGGCTCGAACGACGCGTGGACCGCGTAGCCCTCGGTGGCCAGTTCCGCGATGGCCTGCTTGAGGAAGGTGCGCGAGCAGCCGTCCCAGGGCTCACCGCCGGGCTGGACCAGGTCGGCCAGCATCGCCCCGGCTCCGGGCGCGTACGGGAGGGCCACGTACGTGGCCGGGTCGGGCATGATGCGGACCTCCCCGACCGGCCCCATCCCGTCCACCGGCTGCAGGGAATCCAGCATGGACATGGCCATCATCGCGACCGTGTGCCCGATCCCGGTCCGCAGCCGGGCGGGCAGCATGGCCGCCGACGCGGCCTTGCCGCGGATGATCCCGCCGTGATCGGCGTACAGGAACCGGACGAGGGAAACCTGGTCGGAGTGGGCGCGCTCGACGACCGCGGTGACCGCGTCATCGTCCGCCGCGCCCGCCGGCTCTGCTGGCCCGTAGTCGCTCATGGGACAGAGGTAGCATGCGCGGCCATCTTCGTACAGCTCAACGCGCGAGCTGGCCCCGCCGGCGGCTCGTTGACACTGGGATGCGTCATCCCCTAGATTCGCAATGTTCGACGATAGAACTGCTGTTCGTAAAGCGCACACTCATCCCACCGGGCGGATCCTGCCCTGCTGGCCACTCCCGTCATCGGCGATCAAGGAGTTCCCGTGACATTTCTCGACGAGGCGACGTGGCGCGGCAAGGCCTTCAGCGGCGGCTGGACGGCGGTCTCCGGAGGCGAGGCCCCGGTCACTGAGCCAGCCACCGGCGCGGAACTCGGCCGGGTCGGCATCGCCTCGCCCGCCGACATCGCCGCCGCCGCCACGGCCGCGGCGGCGGCCCAGCCGGCCTGGGCCGCGCTCCCGCACACCGAGCGGTCCGCCATCCTGCGCCGGGCGGGTGACATCTGGAAGGCGCACGCCGAGGAGATCGAGGGCTGGAGCATCCGCGAGGGCGGCAAGATCGGGCCCGCGGCGCAGTTCGAGACGCACGTGGCCACCGAGGAGATCTACGAGGCCGCCACCCTGCCCTCGCGTCCCTACGGCGAGCTGCTGCCCACCGAGTCACCGCACCTCAGCTGGGCCGAGCGGGTCCCGGTCGGGGTGGTCGGGGTCATCTCCCCGTTCAACTTCCCGCAGATCCTGGCCATCCGCTCGGTGGCCCCGGCGCTCGCGCTCGGCAACGCGGTGGTGCTGAAGCCGGACCCGCGCACCGCGGTGTGCGGCGGCGTGGTGCTGGCCCGGGTCTTCGAGGAGGCCGGGCTGCCCGAGGGGGTGCTGCACGTGCTGCCGGGCGGCCCGGACGCCGGGGAGACGCTGATCACCGACCCGCTGGTGCGGGTGATCTCGTTCACCGGGTCCACCTCGGTGGGCCGCCACGTGGGCGCGCTGGCCGGCCAGCATCTCAAGCGGGTGCACCTGGAACTGGGCGGCAACTCCGCCCTGATCGTGCTGGACGACGCCGACCTGGACGCGGCCGCGTCGGCCGGCGCGTGGGGCTCGTTCCTGCACCAGGGCCAGATCTGCATGACCACCGGCCGTCACCTGGTCCAGGACGCGGTCTACGACGACTACGTCGCGGCGCTGGCCGGCCAAGGCCAGCCACCTGCCGGTGGGCGATCCGGCCAGCGGCCAGGTCGCGCTGGGCCCCATCATCGACGAGCGGCAGCGGGACAAGGTCCACGGCCTGGTGACCGCCAGCGTGGACGCGGGCGCCCGGCTGGCCGCGGGCGGCACCTACGAGGGCCTGTTCTACCAGCCCACCGTGCTGGCCGAGGTCGCGCCCGCCATGCCCGCCTACGCCAGCGAGGTGTTCGGGCCGGTGGCCCCGGTCATCCGCTTCTCCACCGCCGACGAGGCGGCCAAGCTCGCCGCGGACACCGAGTACGGGCTGTCCCTGGGCATCCTGACCAAGGACGTGCTGCGCGGCCTGGACCTGGCCCGGAAGATCCCGACCGGCATCGTGCACATCAACGACCAGACCGTGGACGACGCGCCGAACACCCCGTTCGGCGGCATCGGCGCCTCGGGCACCGGCGCCCGGTTCGGCGGCACCGCCAACCTCGACGCGTTCACCGATACCCGCTGGGTCACGATGCGCAGCGAGATCGCGCCCTACCCGTTCTAGATGCCGGCCGCACCCGCGCGCACGCGCACCCAGGTCGGAATCGTCGGGGCGGGACCGGCCGGCCTGCTGCTGTCCCATCTGCTGGCGCTGCGCGGCATCGACTCGGTGCTGGTCGAGAACCGGAGCCGGGCCTACTGCGAGGCCCGGCAGCGGGCCGGCGTGCTGGAGGACGGCAGCGTCACGGCTGCTCCGCGAGGCCGGGCTGGCCGGCCGCCTGGACCGCGAGGGCCTGGAGCACGGCGGGATCTACCTCCAGTTCGCCGGCGCAGCGGCACCACATCGACTTCCGCGACCTGACCGGGCGGACCGTCACCGTGTACGCGCAGACCGAGGTGGTGAAGGACCTCATCGAGGCCCGGCTGGCGGCCGGCGGCCACGCTGGAGTTCGACGTGACCGGCACCGAGGTGGACGACCTGGACACCGGCCACCCGGTGCTCCGGTACACCAGCGCGGACGGGACGCGGCACGAGGTCAGCTGCGACGCGATCGCGGGCTGCGACGGCTTCCACGGGATCTGCCGGCCAGCGGTCCCGGCGGGCGCTGCTGACCGTCTGGGAACGCGAGTACCCGTACGCCTGGCTGGGCATCCTGGCCGACGTCCCGCCGTCCACCGATGAGCTGATCTACGCCCATCACCCGGACGGGTTCGCCCTGCACAGCCTGCGCAGCCCGCTGGTCAGCCGGCTCTACCTGCAGGTCGCCCCGGACGAGGAGATCAGCGCGTGGCCCGACGACCGGATCTGGGCCGAGCTGCAGCGGCGGTTCGCGGTGCCCGGCTGGGAGCTCAAGGAAGGCCCGATCCTGGACAAGGGCATCACCCCGATGCGCAGCTTCGTCAGCGCCCCGATGCGGCACGGGCGGCTGTTCCTGGCCGGGGACGCCGCGCACATCGTGCCGCCCACCGGCGCCAAGGGACTCAACCTGGCCCTCGGGGACGTCGCGGTGCTGGCCGGCGCCCTGGAGGAGCTGCTGCGCGGCGACCCGCGCCTGGCCGACTCCTACTCCGACGACTGCCTGGACCGGGTCTGGCGGCGCACCCACTTCTCCTGGTGGATGACCACGATGCTGCACGCCACGCCCGGCGCGGACCCGATGGACGCCGAGCTCCAGCTGGCCCAGCTCCGCTACGTCACCACGTCACGGGCGGCCGCGGCCTCGCTGGCCGAGAACTACACCGGCTACCCGCGCAGCGCTGACCGGGAGGTGCCCGGCGACGGGCCGGCGCCGGCCCTCGCTGGTCAGCCGGTGTGCGTGCCCTTGCGGGCCCACAGCGTGTCGTGCCAGCCGTGCTTGTAGACCTGCACGAAGTTGGCCTTGAAGTAGGCCCGCAGCTGCGGGTACCAGGCGACCCGGCGGTAGGAGTTGTAGGACAGCCAGACGAACTGGGCCTGGGTGAACTCGTCCCACCACATGGCCTGCACGGCCGGGACCTTGCCCGCGCCGGTGGACGGCTTGAGCCCGTTGGAGAAGCCGAGATCGCTGCCGAGCCCGTCCAGCATGTGCGGGCAGTTGGACTGGTCGGGGCTGAACCGGTTGGCCATCAGCAGGTAGGACGTCTGGTCGGTGGCGACGCACGCGCCCTTCGGGATGATCTTCTCGATCTGCGCGGCCACCGGGGCCAGCCGCAGCTGGAGATGGGATTCGTAGCTGGCCTGGAACATGGCCAGCACCAGGACCGCCACGGCGGCCACCGCCGCGGCGGGCTTCCACAGCTGCCGCCCGTCGTCGCGGGCAGCCAGCTGGTCCGCCCTGGCCGAGCGCCTCCAGCAGGCGGGACAGGGGCAGCGCGATGGACATGGCGAAGAACGGCGCCAGGAACGCGGCGAAATGGTAGTGGAACTGGTCCGGCCACATGAACATGACCACGACCACGGCGGTGGTGGCCAGCGCGAACCAGTCCAGCGCGGGCGGGGCCTGGCGCAGCCGCGATCCAGGCCACGGCGATCATCGCGGCCACCACGATGACGAGCACCGCCGTGGCCGCCAGGATGACCGTGCGCGGGTGGGCGGGCAGGACGGAGGGTGCTGATGCCCAGCATGTGGCTCAGCCGGGCGGGCAGCGGGACCCGGGTCGACCCGGCCCGCGGGGCGACCTGGGCGACGTACAGGCTCTGGTAGAACCGCTTGGGCGCCAGGGCGGCGAACGGGAGGGTGGGGACCAGGAAGCCGACCGCCAGCCCGCCCACGTACACGGCCAGCCGCCTGATCTGCGGCAGGAGCATGACCAGGAGCACGAGGACCGGGAAGATCGCCCAGACCTCGATGCAGCCCGCGAAACCGAACGCGACGCCGCCCCAGAGCAGCCGCTTCCTGCTGTTGGTCAGGCGATCCCGGTCGAACAGGGCCAGGGCCCCGAGCAGGCAGAACAGCACCAGCCACGGCTCGACCAGCACGGTGCGGGCGGTGGACACGCTGTCCGGGTAGACCGCGAGGATGCCGCAGCCCACGATCACGGCGAGCAGGCCGCGGTGGCGGAGCAGCAGCCCCACCAGGACCACGCCCGCCGAGCTGGCCAGGGTGGTCAGGATCCGGCCGGTCGCCATCGCGTGGGCCGTCCCGATGGCCTCGGACAGCAGCGCGGACGGCACCATCAGCAGGGTGATCCCGGGCGGCTGCACCAGGACGAACGAGCGGTACGGCAGGTAGCCGTGGATCAGGTTGACGGCGCTGCCGAAGTAGGGCCCGTCGTCGTACTCGGTCACCCCCAGCAGGTAGCCGGGACGGGACAGCAGCAGCAGCCGGAGCGCCAGGGCCAGCAGGGTGCAGACCCCGATGGCCACGCTGATCGGGGTCAGCCAGCCTTTCCGGCCCTGGTCCTGCGCCTGCTGCCGCATCACTGCGCGATTCTCCGGGCGGCCCGCCTGCGGCCGGCCTCGCCATCGTTCCGCTCACTGCTGGTTAGCTCCCTCAGCCCTACGTGCCTGAACCCCACAGCAACCTGCGCACAGCGCCGCCCCGATGACCACACTGCGAAAGTGATGAATCGCACTGGAATTGTGAAACGCGCTGAGCTGTGTTCTGGGCAGGGGCCAGGATCATTGTTCCCCGGCGGGCTCAGCGTGCACGAAGCGGCCGCTCGCGACCGCCACCAGATGTTACCGGATGAACATCCCGGTCAATAGCGGATGCAAACACTCCATATCAGCCGCATCCCGTCAATCTGAGCACTCGCGACAACTCTCACGCAGCGGCCCAGCCTGGCCGCGCCACCTGGCCTGCGACGATGAGCTACCACGAACTTACTGGTCAGCCAGGGCTTCGTGGGCTATTTCCGGCCAGCCCGGCGTGTCTAGGCGGCCGGTGGCGGGACCGGCCGGGAGATCTGCCCGGGCCGGCTCGTGAAGTTTGCGTAACATCCCGGCCCGTCGGCGCGCCGGCCGGGACTGGCAGCACCTGTTCGGCGCGTCTGCGGCGGCCACCATCCCGGTGCTCATCCTGGTTGCGCTGATCGAGCGGCGTGTGGCGGGCGGCGCTGACGGCGGGCTCGATCCGGTGGCGGGCGCCCACTTCTCCGCGACCAGGTAAGGGATGATCAGCAGGCAGCCCCATACGCCCGCCAGCGCCCACCCGCCCAGCACATCGGTCATCCAGTGCGCGGCAAGGTACATCCGGGACAGCCCGACGACGAGGGCGATCAGGAGCGCGCCGGTCATGAGCAGCGTGCGGGCCCTGAAGGAGCGGCCGACCATCACCATGAGCGCGAGCATGCCCCAGACGGCGAGGGCCTGGGCCGAATGCTGGGAGGGATAGGACCAGCCGTGGACCGTGGCCAGCCGGTCCACCGCCGGCGGCCGGGGCCGCGCGACCAGGGTCTTCGTCAGCAGCGCCCAGCCCCACGCGCCTGCGAGGGCCAGCGCGGGGAGCACCGCGGGCAGCCACTGCCGGCGCCACCGCCACAGCGCCAGCCCCGCGGCGATCACGACGGGCCAGAGAACGAAGCCCGAGCCGAGCCAGGTGAGCGTCTTGGCCAGGCCGGTGAGCCACGGCGCGCGGTGGCCGACAAAGAACGCCAGGACCTGCGGATCGAACCGGGCACTGTTGATGTGATGCAGCACGCTGTTCGTCAGTGAGCCGAAGGACCAGCCGCACGCGCCGAGGGTGAGCACGGCCACGGTCAGCGAGAACCCGGTGGGGACACCCGGCTGGAAGCGCACGGCGAGCCAGGCGAGCTGCTTCGGGAAGCGGCGCTCCAGCCAGCGGGCCAGGCGGCTGCGGGAGATCCGGCTGACCTGCCGCCCCGCCCAGCTGTCCGGTTCACGTGCCGACCGCAGCAGGTGCCCGAGGACGAGCGCGAGCACCACGACCGCGAACAGCGCGATACCGACCTGGGTCGCGTAGTGGGCGACCCGCTTCCAGCTCGCCCCGGCCAGGTAGCCGAGCAGCACCATCCCGGTGCCCCAGATCGCGCCGCCGGCCACGTTGAACGGCAGGAAGACGCGGTAGGGCATCCGCGCCATGCCCGCCAGGCCGGGGACCAGGACCCGCAGCGCGGCGGTGAAGCGCCCGAAGAACACCGCCCGGCCGCCCCGGGTGGCCAGGTACTCCTGGCCACGGTCGATGCGCCCGGGTTTCAGGACGCGGCGCAGCGGCCTGGTCTCCAGCAGCCGCCGGCCGTATTCGCGGCCCACCAGGTACCCGACCGAGTCGCCGATGATGGCCCCGGAGATCCCCGCGACCAGGACCGCCCACAGGCTCACCCGGCCGTAGGAGGCGAGCACCCCGCCGAGGATCAGCGCGGTCTCGCCCGGGAAGAAGAAGCCCAGGAACACCGAGGACTCCAGGGCCGGGACCGCAAAGACGATCAGCAGCGCCAGCCATCCGCTGAGGCTGAGTATGTGCTCGATCAGGCTGGTCATTGTGTACCCAGGGTAGGGGCACCGGCGGGCCCGCCCCCGATCGTCCGGGCGGGCCGGCTCCGGCTTGCCTTACCGGACGTCCAGTCCGCTCTGCTCTGCCTGGCTACCGGACGTCCAGTCCGGTAAGGGCCCGGCCGATGATCATGCGCTGGATCTCGGACGTGCCCTCGAAGATCGTGAAGATCTTCGCGTCCCGGTGCCAGCGTTCCACCGGGAAGTCACGGGTGTAGCCGTTCCCGCCCAGGATCTGGATGGCCTGCTCGGTCACCCGGACCGCCGTCTCCCCCGCGACCAGCTTGGACATCGACCCCTCGGCCCCGTCCAGGGCCAGGCCCTGCCGCGCCATCCAGGCCGCCCGCCAGGTCAGCAGCCGGGCCGCGTCCACCCCGGCCTGCATGTCGGCCAGCATGAAGCCGACCGCCTGGTTCTGCCCGATCGGGCGGCCGAACGCGACCCGCTGGGTGGCGTAGTCCCGGGCGAACTCCACCGCGGCCCGGCCGACGCCCACCGCCATGGCCGCCACGCTCGGCCTCGACGCCTCGAAGGTCTTCATCGCGGCCTGCTCGCCGCTGCGCCCCCCGGACCGCACCCGGTCCAGCCGCGCGTCCAGCCGGTCCTTGCCGCCGACCAGGCACCGGCCGGGCACCCGGACGCCGTCCAGCACCACCTCGGCGGTGTGCGAGGCCCGGACCCCGTGCTTGCGGAACTTCTGGCCCTGGCTGAGTCCTGGGGTGCCCGGCGGGATCACGAAGCTGGCCTGGCCCCGGGCGCCGAGCGACGGGTCCACCGAGGCCACCACCACGTGGACGTCGGCGATCCCGCCGTTGGTGGCCCACGACTTGGTCCCGTTGAGGATCCATTCGTCGCTCGCCTCGTGGTACTCGGCGCGGGTGCGGATCGCGCCCACGTCGCTGCCCGCCTCTGGTTCCGAGGCGCAGAACGCGCCCAGCTTGACCGAGCCGGGGCCGCCGAACATCTCCGGGAGCCACTCCCCGATCTGCTCGGGGGTGCCGTTGCTGGCCACCGCGACCGCGGCCAGGGTGCTGCCGACCAGGGACAGCCCGATACCCGCGTCGCCCCAGAAAAGCTCCTCGAAGGCGATCGGGATGCCCAGCCCGCTCGCCTCGAGCCACTGCGCGGAGAAGAAGTCGAGCGAGTAGAGGCCGATCTTGGCGGCCTCTTCCAGGATGGGCCAGGGCGTCTCTTCCCGCTCATCCCACTCGGCTCCGGCGGCCTGATCACGTCGGCGGCGAACCCGTGCACCCAGTCCCGCATGTCGCGCAGGTCGGGCCCGGGCTCGAGGGAGAATCCGCCGGGGGCGTCAGGTCCAGTGGTCATCATGCTCCTCGGGGGTCCTGCGCGAGCCGTATGTTACTGAAGAGTAGCACGGCTAAGTTACCGACGAGTAGCGGTCAGCTCGGGCCGACCGCCCGTCCCTGATTCCGGGCCTCGGCCCGGCCGGCCCGCCGGCCAGCGCCGGAGGCTACTCGGCGTCGTGGCGGTCCAGGAACTCGTACACGTCGGACTCGTCCACGCCCGGGAAGCTCCCGGTCGGCAGGGCGGACAGGATGTGCGAGTGAGCCCGCGCCGACGGCCAGGCCATCCCCTCCCAGCGGGAGGCCAGCTCGGCCGGCGGCCGCTGGCAGCAGTCCCCGTCCGGGCAGCGTGACACCATCCGCTTGGTGGTGTCCCGGCCGCGGAACCACCGCGAGTTCTCGTAGCCGGTGCCCAGGGTGATGGCGGAGCCGCGCTCCGCGCCCGGGTCCACGTGGGCCATGCACCAGAAGGTCCCGGCCGGCGTGTCGGAGTACTGGTAGTACGGCGAGTACCGGTCGGCCGACCCGAACACCTGGCGGCCGGACCACTTGCGGCACATCCGCTGCCCCTCGATCGCCCCGGTGGGGTCGGCGGGCAGTACCAGCCCGTCGTTCTCGTAGGCCTTGTAGATGATGCCGCTTTCGTCGTTCTTGACGAAGTGGCAGGTCAGATCCAGATGGTGGGTAACGAGGTTGGTGAACCGGTGCGCCGCCATCTCATACGACACCGAGAACACGTCCCTGAGGTCCTCGACGGACAGGTCCCTGGCCTCCTTGGCCTCGCGCAGGAACCGCGAGGCCGAGCGCTCCGGGACCAGCACGGCCGCCGCGTAGTAGTTCGCCTCCACCCGCTGGCGCAGGAAGTCCGCGAAGTCACGCGGCGCCGCATGACCGAGCACGAAGTGGCCGAGGGTCTGCAGCAGGATCGTCCGGGGCGTGTGCATGCCCATGGATTCCTGCTTCAGGTAGATCCGGCGGTGGCGCAGGTCGGTGACGGACCGGACGGAGCGCGGGAGGTCCTGGGCGTACCTGACCGAGAAGCCGTGATGGCCGACGATCGCCAGCAGCGCGCCCTGGGACAGCGCGCCGCCCCGGTAACTGACGGACTCCAGCGCCTCCGCCGCCGCGTGCTCGATCTGGGCGAAGTAGTTGCCCCGCTCCCGCATCGCGTCGCGCAGCCCCGCGTTGGCCACCCGCGCCTCCTCCGGGGTCGCGGTCGGCCGGGTGTGCTGCCTGCGGAGTTCCCGCTGCAGCGCGACCAGGTGCTCGAGTACGTCGTTGGGGACCCGGGCGCCGACCTTCAGGTGCGGCAGTCCCAGGTCGGCGTAGAGCGGGTCCCGCTGCGCCTCCTCCACCGCGATCTCCAGCTGGGCCCGGCGGCTCGGCGGCTGATGGCGCAGCAGTTCCTCGGCCGGCACGGACAGGGCGGTAGCCAGCGACTCGATCAGGGACAGCTTGGGCTCGCGGCGGCCGTTCTCCAGCAGGGACAGGGCCGACGGCGCCCGGCCCACCCGGGTGCCCAGCTCGGCCAGCGTGTAGCCGCGGGCACGGCGGAGATGCCGGAGCCGCTGCCCGAACGTTGTCAGGTCTAGACCACTTGATGGAAAACCTGGCAGTTCTTTCTCCAAGAACTCTGTCACATCTTCACTCTAGAGGAAATTTCAGCATTCTTCAGGTCGATCGGCCCTAGCTTTACCCGGGCCCGGCCCGCAGGCTCGGGACTAACCACCCAGGGGACGGCAGAACGTCAGGAGGACCAGTGAACGAGAGTCGCCTCGAGGGCACAGCGAACGGCAGCAGCAACGGCCATCAGCCGAAGAGCCCGGTCAGCGGGCCGCAGCAGCAGGCCGCGGGCCTGGCCCAGCAGTGGGCCACCGATCCGCGCTGGCGCGGCACCCAGCGGACCTACTCGGCGGACGACGTGATCCGGCTGCGCGGATCCGTCCAGGAGGAGCGCACCCTGGCCCGGCTCGGAGCCCAGCGGCTGTGGGCCTTGCTGCACGAGGAGGACTACATCGCGGCCCTCGGTGCGGTTACCGGGAATCAGGCGGTCCAGCAGGTCAGGGCCGGCCTGCAGGCCATTTACCTGTCCGGCTGGCAGGTCGCGGCGGACGCGAACCTGGCCGCCGAGACCTACCCGGACCAGAGCCTGTACCCGGTCAACTCGGTCCCCCAGGCGGTCCGCCGGATCAATAACGCCCTGCTGCGCGCGGACCAGATCACCTGGGCCGAATCGGGCGGCACCGACAGCCAGTACTGGCTCGCGCCGATCGTGGCCGACGCGGAAGCGGGCTTCGGCGGTGTGCTGAACGCCTTCGAGCTGATGAAGTCGATGATCGCGGCGGGCGCCTCGGGCGTGCACTGGGAGGACCAGCTGGCTTCCGAGAAGAAGTGCGGCCACCTCGGCGGCAAGGTGCTCATCCCGACCTCGCAGCACATCCGCACGCTCAACGCGGCCCGGCTGGCGGCTGACGTCGCCGACGTGAGCACCCTGGTCATCGCCCGCACCGACGCGCACGCCGCCACCCTGATCACCAGCGACGTGGACGAGCGGGACCAGCCGTTCATCACCGGCGACCGGACCGCCGAGGGCTTCTACCGGATCCGCAACGGGATGGCCGCGTGCGTGGCCCGCGGCCTGGCCTACGCCCCGTACGCGGACCTGCTGTGGATGGAGACGTCCACCCCGGACCTGGACGAGGCCCGGGAGTTCGCCGAGGCGATCAAGGCCAGGTACCCGGACCAGATGCTGGCCTACAACTGCTCGCCGTCGTTCAACTGGCACCGGCACCTCGATGACGGCACGATCGAGAAGTTCCAGCGCGAGCTGGGCCAGATGGGTTACAAGTTCCAGTTCATCACGCTGGCCGGCTTCCACGCCCTGAACTACTCGATGTTCGATCTCGCGCAGGGTTACGCGGCCGAGGGCATGCCCGCCTACGTCCGGGTGCAGGACGCGGAGTTCGCCGCGGAAGCGCGCGGGTACACGGCCACCCGGCACCAGCGGGAGGTCGGCACCGGGTACTTCGACCTGGTCACGTCGGCCATCAGCCCGGAGGCGTCCACCACCGCGCTGAGCGGATCGACCGAGAGCGAGCAGTTCACCGCGTCGCGCTGACCTGCAGTGGCGCCGGAGTCCGTGCGGGCCAGGCAGTGCCGCCTGGCCCGCCACTGGCGCTGGAGCGGTTAGGAGAGCAGGCGGGTCTGGGCGGGGCGGCCCGGTACCTCGTCCTCGCCGTCGGCGCTCTCGGCGTCGTCACCGCCGCGGCGCCGCCACCGGGACGGGACGAACACCGGGCAGATCATCAGCGTGCCCAGCACGACCAGCACGCCGCTGACCAGCATGGTGTGGAATCCCGCCCCGTACCCCTCGCCGCGCAGCGGGATGATCCTGGTCGCGAGCTGGGCGTTCAGCCCGAGCAGCCCGGTCCAGGCCAGCATCACCAGTCCGGGCAGCGCCGTGGCGAGCGGCGAGACCGGCGCCACCATGAGGATGCCCAGGAACAGCCCGACGAGCAGCAGGATCCCGAGGGCACTGAGGCCGCTGATGCTGGTCAGGCTGATGTTCTGGGCCGCCAGCCGGGTCATGTGCGCCACTCCCCAGCCGCCACCGAAGAAGATCGCCGCGGCCAGGGCGACCGCGAACACGACTCCAATCCAATGCCTGAGCACGTGATCACCACCTCTCGGCCACCGGTTAAATGCGCATCCCGGCGCAAAACTCTACTTGAACGGCCCCTGACCAGCGGCCAGGACTGCTATTCCCACCAGCCACATCGCCCCCAGCGGCCCGGGCCCGGCGGGCTGGAACCGGGCCGGATATTGGCGCTGCGAGCCTTCGGCCGGCGGCTCAGTAAGACACAGCCGCCAGATCGCCGCCGGATCGCTGGCGCCGTGAGCCCGCGGACTGACCGCCCGGCGCCGGCAGAACCGGGCCGCCGGTCGGGCCGGCTGAGCCGGCGAGGCTGGGCCGAGCTGAGCCGGGCCCGGGTGAGCTACGCCGGGAGGTCTCGCCGGCCAGGGATGTCTCGCCAGGCAGCGGGTCGGTGGCCGAGGGCTCGTCGGCCAGCGCATCAACCGCGCCGGCCAGGTCGGCGAGCGCGGGGAGCGCGTCGACCAGGGTGACGCGGCTGTCCGGCGGGAGTTCCCGGAGCGCCAGGCTGAGCAGCCGTTCGTTCAGGCTCTTCCAGCGCAGCACCGCCGCCTCACCGGCCGGCGTGAGATCCAGGCTGGCGGTACGCCGGTCGCCCTCACCACCGGTCCGGGTCACCAGTCCGGCCTGGCGCAGCGAGTTCGACAGCGTGGCCACCGAACTGGGCGCGAGCCGGAGCAGCCGGGCCAGCTGTCCCGGCCGCGACCCGGGGTTCTCCGCCATGCAGGACAGCATCTCCAGCTGGGCCACGGACAGCCCGGACCCTGGGTCAGCCGCGCGCGCGGCGCGCCGCATGGCCCGGCGGAGCCGGGAGACCGCGTCGGCGAGGTCTGCTGAGTGCACCTGAGTTCCCAGTAGCGAGGGCATGAAAGCGAGTATACCGACTGACAAACTAGAGATAAAGATTCCTGCTCTGCTATCAAGGTAGCCCCGCCCGCCGGGACCGCGCATTGTGCCCAGCGCGGACTATCCGCGTTCCGGCCACCCACCCGCCCGGCCGCGAATAGTGTGCGGTGATCTGCGGGACATGCCGGCCCGGTACTGGCCAGGAGGGCCTGCGACAGACAGACTCGTCCCCGGGGGAAGTCCGAGCTACGCCCTCGCGCGGCATCACGCTCGCCGGCCTCGCCGGCGGGTGCAGAAGGGACGCCGATGCAGGAACTGCGCATCGTCGCGGTCAGCGAGGACGGCAGTTATGCCGTGCTCGCGGTACCGGGGCGCGGCGGGCGCTTTTCGCTGCCGATCGACGACCGGCTGCGGATCGTCGCCCGCGGGCAGTTCTCCCGGCTCGCTCAGTACGAGATCGAAGTGGAGAGTCCCTTGCGACCCAAGGAGATCCAGGACCGGATCCGTGCCGGAGAGACCGCGGAGGAGATCGCTGACGCCGCGGGCGTGCCCATCGAGCGGGTTCGCCGCTTCGAGGGCCCGGTGCTGGCCGAACGGGCGTACCGGGCGCAGGAGGCGCAGGGCGCGTCCATCCGGCAGCCCGGGGACTCCGGTCCCGGGCCCCGCCTCGGTGACATCGTCACCGAGCGCCTCGCCGAACTCGGCGTGCCTGCCGAGGAGGCCCAGTGGGACTCGCGCAAGCGCGGCGACAACAGCTGGCAGGTCCAGCTGATGTTCACGATCAGCGGCCGGCCGCTCATGGCGGAGTGGGTGTTCGACCCACGGCGCCGGCACGTCACCCCGGCCGACGACGACGCCGCCCGGCTCTCGCTGCCCGAGGCTGACCTGGCCGCGCTGGCGCCCGCCTCCCGGGCCCCGGTCCGGGCTACGGTCACTCCTATCGGCAGCCGGCTCGCGGCCGCGCCGCCGCCTGCCCCCGCACCCGCGGCCAGCGGCGGCGGCCGAACCCGAGCCCGCGGTGAGCCAGGCCCGCACCGCCGAGGCCCGCCAGGCCCGCGCCGCGGAAACGCGCCAGGCCCGCAGCCGCGGAGGCACCGGCGCCGCGCGCCGCCGAGGCACGCTCACCACGCGTCGCCGAGGCCCACTCACCGCGCGCCGCGGAAGCCCGCCCGGCCCACGCCGCGGAGGCCCGCCCGGCGGCCGAGGTCGCAGAGACCGCGCCGGAGGCAGAGAGCCAGGAGCCGGCGGTGCCGCAGCGCGGCCGGGCCCGCAAGGCCGCCGGAGGCCGGTCCCGCCGTTCGTCCGTGCCGTCCTGGGATGAAATCATGTTCGGCACGTCACGCCAGCCCGAGTAACGTGGCCGGCCTGGATTTATCCAGGCCGGCCTGGCCGTTCCGGCTACTATCCTGGCCCGAACCCGGCGGTTTACCGCCGGCCCGCCCAATTTCCCGGTTTATCCGGCCGTGATTCGCGCGGCCAGCTGAGCCGGGCTAATCGGGGTCCGCAGCGGGACACCGCGGGCGGCGATTATTCATCATCTGGTAATAGGCCGAAGTCACCGAGGGTAATCATTTGCGCCGGGCGATCACGGGCCGCGACGCCAGCCTGCGGCCCGCGCCGATTCGGCCGCTGTTCACCATCCGCACATAGGAGTCCGCCCGGCCGCTCCCGGAACGCCGGGCGCAGGTGGCCGGCCGCGAGCCTTTGTGCGGCGAATCCGGGTCCGAATCAGATCCCGATCCGGACCTGGCCTGCCCCCTCCCGCGATACCGATGGCCTTGGTCCCCGGGATGGGTCACGCGCCCGGCAGGCGTTATCGCCGCCCATATGCCGGCGGCTGCCGTCCATGGCCTTGACGCAACACCCCGGCCGATCCGGGTGACGCCTGGCCCGCGCGGGGGCCAGGACCGCGTACCATCGGCCAACGTGAGCCGTGCACCGCGAAGACGTGGGTACTGGGGGGCGGGACGCCGGGCGTGGCGGCCCGGCCGGGCCGGTGCCGCCGTCCTGACCGCGCTGACCCTGGTCAGCGGGTGCGGCCTGGTCGGCGGCGCGACGACCATCTCGGCGGACGTCCCGAACCAGATGACCGTGACCAGCCAGGTGTTCAACACGCACCTGTTCCCGCCCGCCTACACCTGTCACGGCCCCGGGCACAGTCCGTCGCTGCACTGGTCCGGCGCGCCGCAGGGCACCAAATCACTTGCCCTTCTCGTGGACGATGCCTCAGCCCCGATCCGGCCCTATATCTACTGGATCGTGTTTGATATCGGCCCGCAGACAACGGGCATCCAGGCCGGGCCAGGTTCCGCCGGGCGCACGGCAGGCCGACAACAGCAAAGGAACTGACCGATATAATCCGCCCTGCCCGGTGAATGGGCGGCACACGTACCGGTTTACTGTCTACGCCCTTAGTAGGACACTCTCGCTGCCGAACGGCGTGGCCATGAAAACCGCCTGGAACGACATCGCACAAGCGGCCATAGCCCGCGGCAGGCTACAGACAACCGCCAGTCCGTAATCGCCCGATGACAATGGGTAAACGGACTTGGCAAAAAAATCCCTAAACGCATGACACCGCCCATACGGTCCGCCAGACTGACTGACCAGTAGCTCAGCCTTGGATGGATTCGAGGCGCTAGCGATACAGGGGAAGGCCCGCGTGATGGCCGCGTTGGCCTCGCTGGCGCCGCCCATACGGCCATGGCTTGTTGGGTGGTGCAATGCTTCTGCTCGTGATCGGCCTCGTCGCCGTTATCGTCGCGGTCCTGGTCGGGGTTTTCCTGACCAGACGGCGCCGCGATGATGATGACGAGCCAGGCGGGCGGCAAACCGTCCGGGACCGGCTCAGCAGCCGGGGCCGCGATGGCCGTTTGCGCACCGACCCGCGGATGGCCCGCAAGCCCGCCGCCGCGCGGGCCTGCGCCGTCCCGGCGGCCCGCAGGCGAGCCGCGAGGTTACGGCGGCCCGGGCCGGGGTTACGAGCCAGCCGGGTTCGACCAGTCGCGAGGCTACGAGCCGTCACCGCGTGGCTATGGCGAGCGTGCCCCCCGCAGCCGCGACGATCAGCGCACCGAGCGCATCCCGGCGGCCCGCCGCGGCGGGCGTTACCAGGACGTGCCCGAGCCTGCCACGCCGGTCGGCGCCCGGGCGCCGCGCGCGGCCCCGGCGCCGCGCCGCGGCGCGGTAGGAACCGATACCGGGCCGGGGAACGCGCTCTACGACACCGGCCCCTCCGCCGCGGACCTCACCGCCACGCGCATCAGCGCCGACCCGGACCTGGCGGACTCTGACGTGTTCCCCCGGGTGCGCGCGGAGATCCCGGAGACCGAGGCCAAGGCGCGGCCGAAGAACCAGGCCAAGGGGCGCGGGCGGCCGTCGCGCGGCCGGCACGACGACGATGACGATGACTGGCCGAGCACGGAGTGGGACAAGCTCTCCGACGAGCAGTACTGGGCGGAACTGTCCGCCGACAAGCCGCTCGCGACCACGGCCCGCAGTGCCCAGCCCAGCGCGCCCGCCCCGGCGGCCGCGCCGCGAAACCACCCCGGGCCGCCACCCCGCCTCCGGCGTCCGGGCGCGCCGCATCCCGGCCCCAGCTAGCGCCGGACGCCGAGCCGGATGGCGCGGGCCGCCAGCCGCCAGCCCGCCGACCGCCCCGCGCGGACGGGCGGCCGTCAGGGCCCGCCCCGGCGGGCAGATGGCGCGGACACCGACCCTGGGCGTCCCGGCCCCGGCCGAGCGGCCTGCGGCCGCGGCGGCCACGGAGCAGCTGCCGGCCGCGCCGCCCGGCCCGCCGCCGAGCCGGCCCCGCCTGCCCCGGCGCCGTACCTGCCCGCCGCCCCCGAGCCGGTCCAGGCCCGGGCCGATGACGACCCGCTGACCAGCCCGCACTTCGCGCGGGCGCGGGCGGCAGCGGACGACAGCCGCTCCTACCGGACCCCCGGCGCAACCCCGGCCCGCGGCAGGACCGTTCGGCGGCCAGGCCTACCCGAGGCGCGCCGAACGGCTACCCCAGCGCCCGGCCGACCCGGCGGCTACCCGGCCCGGCGGCTACCCGGCCTCCGGCGGCTACCCGGCCAGCCGGGCGGACGCCACCGGCCCGGTCACCAACCCCGGCGGGCCAGCCCGCAGCAGCGGGGCCGCCCACGGCCGGGACAGCTACGCCGGCCAGGCCCGCGACAGCTAACCGACCCGTCCGGCGGCTATGAGTCCTATCCAGGGACGCCCGACGGCGGCCGGGGCTATCCGGCGTCCAGCGGCAGGCACGGCTACCCGGCCCGCCAGGCTGACCGCACCGACCCGGGCGCGTCACGCCCGGACCTGGGCGCGCCGCGTACCGACCCCGGCGCCCCGCGGACCGACCGGGCACCCGGACCACCCGGGCCGGCGGCGCAGAGCACCGCCCGGCCCGCCAGGCCCCGGCGCCAGGCCCCGCAGCCCGCGCCGAGCCATGCCGCCAGCGCGGCTATCCGGCCAGCCCCGCTGCCTCGGCCCCGGGCTGGGGCAGTGACCGGGCGCCGCCGCCGAGGCGCCCTCGGCCCAGGCGGGCCTGGGCAACCCGTACGGCAGCTACGTGGACACGACCCCGCCGGCCGCGGCGCCCGCCCCGGCTCCGGCCGCCGCGCACGGCGCCGCCCGCGCCCGCCCGCATCGCCGTATCCGCCTGGCCAGCAGCCGGCCGGCGGCAACAGCTACCCGGGATACACGACCGGCCCGACGGCCGCCTACTCAGACCCGTACGGTCCCGGTCACGGCACGTCCCGGGCCTGGCGGCTACCCGGCCAACGGCCGGCCGCCGGCCGCCGACGGCCGGCCGAGCAGGGTACCACGTGGTACTCGGCCCCGCCCGCGGCGGCGCCGCAGGCACCGGCGGGCGCCTACCCGTACCAGGACCCCGCGTACCCGCCGCGGCGGACTACCCGAGCCAGGGTGGCTATCCCGCGCACCCCCGGAACCAGGGATGACACCCGCTACCGGAGCGGGCAGACTGAGGACCCATATCGCCCTGACGGGTATAGCGGCTATCACTCTCGTCAGGGTTGACAAACCCACCCCGCGCGCCGCGACAATGTGCCGACCGACGCTAGGCAGGGGAGATGCTGGACGGAACCCGGGATCACGCACGCAGTTATCATTTGCACCGGCTGGCCACGGCCCTGGATACCAAGGGCCTGCACGCGTCGGTGAAGACCACCTACCCTGCCGCGTTGCACATCTTCATCCCGGGCGCGACCATGCTCGCGGAGAGCATCGACTGCACTCCCGGCACCGACGGTAAAGGCCGCCTCCGCTGGTACTACCGCTGGTCCTGGGGGGAACTGCTGCATGACGCGGAGGATCCTTCCGCGGCCGCCGCGAAGATCGCCGAGGTGCTGTCCTCTCGGTGAGCGCCGGCGTCACTGAGGGTCACGGGTCACCGGGGGCCGGGTACTCCAGCTCGATCGCGTGCCGGAAGGTGATCCCGCCGCCGGGCTCCTCGGGTAGCCAGCGGCTTGACCTTTCTCACCTCATCAGCGAAATCGCGGTGCAGGGCCACCATGTCCATGCCGCGGCGCTGGTAGAAGCCAATCGCCTGGACGTTGTCGTTCCCGGTGGTCAGCCAGAGGCGCTGGCCGTCCTGCTGGGCCCGCTGCCGGGCCCCGGCCAGCAGGGCCGTGCCGATCCCGCGGCCCTCGGCCAGGCTGTTCAGGGTCACGACCTCCAGCCCCCGCCCCTCCGCCCGGTAGGTCAGCACGCCGAGCCGTGCACCGCCCGGCTCCTCCTGCGCCACCAGGCCGGGCAGCGCCACCACATCGTGCGCCCCGGACAGGCTGACGACCGGCAGGCCCCAGGCCGCGGTCACGACCTCGGCCAGCCAGTCCCGGTCCCCGTCGTGAGGTCGCGGATCAGCGGCCCGGCGGGGCGGGGCCACAGGCCGGTGACGGCCACCCCGGCCGTGGCGAGCATCCGGCGCAGCAACGGCAGGGACAGGCCCACCACCGTGCCCCAGTCACCGTCGATGCTCTCGATAAATGGGGCACCCAGGCCATCGATGCTGAACGCGCCGGCCATCCGGCCCGGCTCGCCCGTGGCCACGTAGTCCGCGATCTCGTGCTCCCCCGGCGTCCCGAAGCGCACCAGGGTGCTGGCGGCCGCGACGGTGCGCTGGCCCGACCGCGTGTCGATCAGGCAGTGCCCGGTGTGCAGCGTGCCGTGCCGTCCGGACATCCGCCGCCACAGCGCCGCAGCCGCCTGCGGGGATGCGGGCTTGCCCAGCGCGGCGCCGTCCAGGTCGAGCAGGGAATCACAGCCCAGCACCAGGGCATCGGGATGCCGCCCGGCGACCGCCGACGCCTTGCGCTCGGCCAGCGCGCACACGGCGCTGGCCGTGTCGAGGGCGGCGTCGAAGCTCTCGTCCACGCCGCTCACGTCGACCACCGGGGCAAACCCGGCGTCGCTGAGCAGCCGGCGCCGGGCTGGTGAGCTGGACGCCAGCACCAGGCCGGGAATTCTCGTCGTCATGAGGCCAGGATTGCGCAAAGACCCCATCAATATCCTGGCAATGACCGCTCGCTTGACCCTACGGTCCTTACCGTGGGTCAGCCTGTAACTACAGCTTTAGTGATACCCGTGGTCGCCACGCCCCCGGCCGCAGCCCCGCCCCGGCCGACCCTCCCCCGCCCACCACGGGCCATCCTCCCGCAGGGCGGTTCCCGCGGGCGGGCCTGCCCGCCTGGCGCGGCGCCTGGCCGGGCGGCCACGCTGGGCTCCGGCCTGCGCGGCGCTGGTCACCCTGGCGGTCACCCTGTGGCAGATCCAGGTGCCGTCCTTCTGGCGGGACGAGGCCGCGACCCAGTCCGCCACCCAGCGTTCCTTCACCGGCCTGATCGCCATGCTCGGCCACGTGACGCGGTGCACGGAGCTACTACGTGCTGATGTGGCTGGAGGTGCGGCTGGCCGGCGACAGCGGCTGGCCCTGCGGCTGCCTTCGGCGCTGGCCATGGCCACGGCGGCGGCCCTGATCACCATGACGGCCGGCGGCTCGTGTCGGGCCGGGCCGGGCTGGCCGCCGGGCTCACCTTCGCGGCGCTGCCCGCGGTGAGCTGGTTCGCCCAGGACGCGCGGCCGTTCGCACTGGAGACCGCGGCGGCCACCGCGGCCAGTTACTTCCTGGTCCGGCTGGCCGAAGACGCCGGGCGCGGGCGCTGGGCGTGCTGCTACACGGCCAGCCTGGTGGCCCTGGGCCTCACGAACCTGTTCGGCCTGCTGCTCATCCCGGCCCACGCCGTGGCTGTGGCCGCCTGGCGGGGCCGGTACCCGCGGCAGGCCCTGGCCCGCCGGTGGTTCCGGCGGCCACCATCGCCTGCGTGGCGCTCCTGCCGCTGATGGCGGTGGCCTGGGCGCAACGGGCCCAGGTGGGGTGGCTGCGGCCGCCAGGGGCCGTGGCCGCCCTGGCCACCGGGCGCCTGGTCGGCTCGACCGGGTCTCCTGGCCGCGGTGGTGCTGACCGGGATGGGGCTGGCCTACGCGGCCCTGGGCCACCGGCTCGGAGCCGACTGGCCGGGGCGGCTGCCCGCCCTGGGCCTCCCCTGGCTCGTGCCGCCGCTGATGCTGATCGCGGCGTCCCAGTTCCAGCCGGCCTACACGTTCCGCTACATCGTGTTCTGCATGCCCGCGGCGGCCCTGCTGATCGGCACCGGCCTGGCCGCGGCGGGGCGGGCGGCCACGGCCGCCGGGCTGGCCCTGATCGTGCTGCTTGCCCTGCCGGCCCAGCTGGGTGAGCGGGGCCCGTCCGGCCACACCGACAACATCCGCGGCCTGGACCAGATCGTGGCCCGGTACGAGCGGCCCGGTGACGCCGTGCTCTACCCGCAGGCCGGGTCGCGGACGTTCGCGGCCGCTTACCCCTACGGCCTGATCCGGCTGCACGACGTCATGCTGGGCGAGTCAGCGGCCCGGTCGGGCACGATCGACGGGACTGACGCGCGGGCGCCGGTCGTGCGCGCCCGGCTGGGCCGGGTCACCCGGGACTGGGTCATCCAGAGCAATGTGCCGTCGCCCGACGCCCCGCCGAGCTCCGGGGACTGCCGTTCCGGCTGGTCCACACGTGGCAGGTGACCGTCTCCTGGCTGTGC